>JBFMAB010000099.1:0-59531 GCA_040755835.1 Myxococcota bacterium | reverse complement strand
CGACCAGCTTCGACTTGATGACCGGCCAGACCTCTTCGAACGGGTCCTCTCGTGTGCGCCACTTCCGCGGCGCCTTCATCTCCGACGGCAGCTTGCCCGCGTCGCGGTACTTCGCCGCCGTCTTGCGATCGAGGCCCGCGCGTGCGGCCGCGAGCCCCGTCTTCCCGTGCTTCTTCAACTCCTCCATCAGCTTCCTCACCTGAGCGTCCGTCGCGATCACCGACTTCTCCTTGTCGGTGCTGCGTCTCCGGCGCTCACTCAGGATGGGGAAGTGTAATTGTCGCTACCGGGGAAATGTAATTGTCGCTGGGCACTGCCCCGAGCCGGGGCCGGTACACCCCTCGGACAAGGGCAGCACCTGCGCCAGCGACGAGTACCAGGACATCCTCCGGAAGCGCGGCATCACCTGCAGCACGAGTCGACACGGGCACTCCCACGACACCGCCGCGATGGCCAGCTGAAACAGCACCCAGAACGGATTCCGCAGGTGGAGCCTTTGGTGGTAGAGGCGCCCCTCATGGGGCCTGCGCCGGTCATCACCATCGTCACGCGGACCCAGGGGCGGCCACGTTTTCTGGCGCGCTGTCTCCAGAGTGTGATCAGTCAGACGCGCGGTGACTGGCGGCTGGTGCTGGTGAACGACGGCGGCTTGAGGGAAGACGTCGAGCGCGTCGTCGCCAGCCGCGCGCTGGAACTCGCCGGACGGGTCGAAATCCGGCATCGGGCCGTCAGCGAGGGCATGGAAGCCGCCTCCAACTTCGGCTTCGCGGGAGCCTCCACACCCTGGCTCACGCTCCTCGACGACGACGACACGTGGGACCGCCGGTTTCTTGAGCGCATGCTCGATGCTGCCGCGGCGCTGCCATTCAGCGCCGCCGGTGTCGCGTGCCACAGCGAAGTCGTCATCGAGCGGGACGATGCGGATTCGATCGTCGAAGTGAGGCGCTACCCGTTCAACACGGACCTCGTAGCGGTGAACTTCGAGCGCGTGTCGGTGGAGAACTGCATTACGAACAATGCCTTCGTGTTCCGGCGCGAGACCTACGAGGCAGTCGGCGGGTTCGACGAGTCATTTCGCGTGTACGGCGACTGGGACTTTGTGCTGAGGGTGCTGCTCTCATTCGACATCGAGGTGCTGCCCGAGCGGCTGGCCTGCTATCACCGACGCGAGGGCGGTGTGACCCCCAACTCCTTTCAATCCATGCCCCACGCGGCCGAGCGTTACCGAGCCCGCATGGTCAACGTGTGGCTACGTGGAGAGCGGGGGCGGTCTCCCGCCGTCGGTGCCCTGATCGCACAGGGGGCGGCACTTCGGGAGCAACGTGCGCTGATGCAGCGCCTCGACAAGTACCTCAACGCGCTTCACCGCTTGCGCAACGCGCCCGGACTCAAGCGGCTCGAGCGGCTTTTCCTGGGCCGGTGAGAGGCAGACGAACTCGTTTCGGCGGCGAACCTGTTCGAATGGGTCGGCGACGCCTGTCGGACGTCCTGATTTGCCTAATCGCTGAAGAAACGCCGCACGCGCTCCCGCAGGCCGGGGGAGACTCTTCGCACAAGGCGGTCGACCCGGTCGGCGAGCCGGTAGCGCAGCGGCAGCTCGCGGCCTGCCACGGCGCGCAAGGCCATCGGGTGCAGGCCTGGTTGCCCCGCCCCTGCCATCACAGGCAGCGGGGTGTGCCCGGCGGGAACCCGCGCCGCCTGGGAATCGACCAGCACGGTGCGTGCCTCGAGGCCGAGTGCCAGCAAGAGGGCCTCACGCGAACCTTCGACGCCCAGATGGCTCAGCACGACGTCGGTTCGGAACACACCCGGCCCGGCATTCACGGGCGCCACCCAGCCCGCGGCCAGTGTCGCGCCGAGGGCGCTGCGTCGTTCGCCATCGACCTCGAGGTCACACACCACGCCGGCGTATTTCGTGTTCCGCGACAGGGCGTCGATGGCACGCGCGAGGAAACCCGGCGGCAGCAGTTCGCCTTCCCCCAGCAGCGCCACCAGCTCGCAGTCGGTGCGGGCGGCCGCCGTTCGCCACACCTCGGCGTCGCTGGCACCGGGAAGCACGGGCAGCACGCGCCAGCCGGGGGCATGTGCAGACGCGCCGGTGCACCAGCGCTCCTCCACTTCGCTGAAGTCTTCGGCGCGCGGCACCTTGCGCGACGTGGTGACCAGCGCACAGCGGAGTCGCGGTCCCGTTTTCCTGTCAACTGGCTGCGACCCCCAGTGCACCGTCACCTCCACGGCCGGTGGCGCTGCTGGCTCCGCATCAAGGGCACGCTGCATGGCGGCCATCAGCCCCCTAGCTCCACCGTCGAAGCGATGGCATCCGCCCCACTCTGCCAGGGGCGTGCCGACCGCGAAGGCTGGACACCGGGTGTTGACGACCAGCTGGGCGCCCATCATGGCGGCCTCCCAGGCCGCAAGGCTGGACGTCTCGAATTCCGACGGTACCACCACGACATGCCCGCGAAAGGCTCGTCGGCGCTCGGCTTCGTCGGCCGTCTCGAAGACAAAACGGTGGGCCAGTTCCCCGGGCACCAGCGCTCGCAGCTTGGCCTCGAGGGGCGACTGCCCCAGGGGCACGAGCAGCCGTGCGCGACCCATCCAATGCGGCCGGGCACGCATCACGCCCACCGCGGCGCGGATGAACAAGTCCGGACGCTTGATGCGCTGCAATTTGGTGGGGAAGACCAGGTCACGCGGACTGGCGGGCGGTACCGTGGGCTGCTCCGTCGGAGCCGGCCACACCGCGGGCGGAAACTCGACGCGCGCCGCCTGGCGCCACGACGGACCGAGCCAGAAGAAGTCCGCCAAGGCATTGATGACGGTGCGCGCGGGCCCGACCACCTCGTCCGCCTGGGCGAGGCTGGCCCGCTCGAGTTCGAAGACCGCAAGCATCTCCGGAGTCACCGGCTCGCCTTCAAGCCAGCCAATCAGGCTGGCTGGACCGTGGATGCGCACCCGTATCCATGAATCACGAAGTGCCACACCCAAGCCCTTGGTCTGAATCGATGGGAAGGCGAGCCCGCGGAAGTCGTGGAACTCGATGACGTCGAAGCCGCCGGTCGCCTGTTCGAGCTCGATGAGCCGGTCACGCGCCCCCAGCCCCGCGGCGTGTGCCGCGCAGGTGGCGCGTGTCCGGGGTGCGTTGGAGAACGAGTGGACGTTTACCCGTGGTCCGAACAGCGCTCGCACACGTTCGGGTGGAGGTCGTACGCCAGGCACCAGCAGCGCGATTTCAATGGCGGGGTCGGCCGCGACCGACGCCTGAACGAGGTTGTGGACCAGCCGTCCGATGCCTCCCGGGCTGAACGGGTACAGCTCGTCGGTGACGAAGGCGACCTGCACTCAGGCCTCGCGGGGTAGGACGCCCGGCGGCTCGCGCAGGAGCCGCTCGTAGGCGGCGATGAAGGGCGGGTAGCGGGGCGTCGGGGCTCGTTCGAGCTCGAGGCGCAGCGTGGCATTGTCGTGGACGCGTCGCATCGCGTGCATCAGCCCGTTCGCCGTTCCGTCGTATTGGACGCACCCGGTCGCCTCGTTCAACCAATCCACGAAGCCGGGGATTCTCGGGACGATGAGTGGCAGTCCCACGGCGCGCAGTTCGTGCGCCGCCAGGCAGAAGGTTTCGAAACGGGACGGCACCACGGCAGCCACCGGCCTGCGGACATATTGGCCGAGCGCATTCCGGTTGATTCCAAGCACGAATTCGAATGCTTCGCGCACGTCGTCGGGAATGACCCTCGCAAGACATGCGCTCGTCATGCAAGCGTGCTTCGCGCAGGGCACGTCGCGTCCAATGAAGGTAAAACGGAACCCGCCGTCGGGTGAATCCAGAAGCAGTCTCACCGCTGCCTCGGCGAACTGCACGCAGCCCTTCACCTCCTGCAGCTTCCCATAGAAGAGGAAATGCCCGGGGTCGGGGAGTCGCGGGGCGGGTGACAGGCCCCGCAGCAGCTCTTCCATCGGTGGAGGGGAGACGAACAGCACGCGCACGTCGAGCCCGTAGGTCGAGGCATAGTGACGGCCCAGCGCGTCCGAAGGCGTCAGCAGGGCGTCGGCGAGCCTCAGCCCCTCGCGCTCCATTTCCCACATTCGAAGCCGTGCGGCGTCGGGTGCCACGCCTTCGGCGCGGTCGATGAATTCGAGGCTGCCGTGGATTCGCAGGGCCACCAGCGTCTGCGGCAAAAAGCCCTCCCGGTGCCGGCGAAGCGTTGCGAGCGCCATGCCCGCGTATTCCGGAAATTCCACGTAATCGATGGGCCCCGCTTCCGCCAGCCGAGCCAGCCCTCGTGCGAAGCGCTCGGAATTCACCTCGAAGACGTTGCCACCGGAAGCCAGCCCCGGCGCGAGGGAACGCAGCGAAACCAACTCGACGCGGCCGGGGTCGAGCCCGACGCCTGCGAAGAGTGCGCGAGCGCGTTCGACCTCGGCGTCTGCGAAGTCGCACAGCACGGTCACCCGGTGGCCTGCTCTGGCCAGAAGCGGTACGGCTCCCGCCAGCAGCACGCCAGCCCCGCCCGGGTTGACGGGATGCAGCTCGAAGGTGGGAAAGACGAGGTGCTTCAGTCGTCGATGAACTCGGCCCATCGGCGCTCCGCCCGCTGGTTGAGCAGATCGAGGTGGCGCTGGGCGCGGGGGACCAGCTCGCTGCGCTGCTCGATGGCCTGCGACAGCTTGCGTGCGATGGCCGCCGGGCTGTCGTGGTGCTCGACCACCAACGCCTTCTGCAACACCGGGTCATCCTGGAAGATGACCGAGGTGTTGCTGGTGAGGCATACCGCGCCCGAGTAGATGCTCTCGAGCACCGTCATCGGGTAGCACTCCACGAGCGACACGTAGCTGGTCGCGTGCATCGAGCGCAGCAGGCTCAAAAATTCCGGTCGGGGCAAGAGTCCGTGGAAGACGACGCGGTGCAGCTCGGCCTGAAGGTAACGCGCCTTCACCGGCTCGATGGTGTGCACCTCGCCGCCCGGGATCATCAACGCCGACAGCAGTTGCGTCTCGACATTCTTGTGCGGCACCGACGGGGCGAACACGCCGATGCGGGTCCGGCCATCGGCCGGAGGGGGAGCGGGCGCGAGAGCCGGAAGCCTGCACAGATTCATCACATACTCTGCGCGGCACCCCCGCCCCCGGAAGTATTCGGCGAGTCCGTGTTTGACGAAGCCCAGCTTGTACAGGAAGCCGCGCTCGAACAGCTCGATCATGTACTGCAGCACCGCGTCCTCGCCGTATGTGAGCGCGGGCGTGCCGTGGTACACGATGGAGAAGCGAATTCCAGGCGCCACCTGGTGCAGGGCTTCGCCGAAGAGCTCCGTGCCCGGCGGAAAGCCATTCATGATGACCCGCTCGGTGCCGCAGTCCTGCAGGAAGCCAGCGAGTCGCCGGGCGTGGGCGCGGGTTTTGAAGCCGGCCACCTCGATCACGTGTTCGCATTGCTCGTACGTCGCGGCCCGAATGCCCCGCCAATCCGGGTGGCACAGCGAAACCACCCGCGGTCTGGCGTTCAAGAAGGCTTCGGGGTCGCTCGGGCTTGCCCGGTGCGCGACGCCTCCGAAGCGCAGGTCATCCTCTCCATCGACCGGGACCGGGTCGTCAGCGTAGCTGGGTGGCCAGGCCAGCCCGTACGCGCGCAGCGCATTGCGGGCACGCCTCACCGCGCTCAGAGTTCGCCTCGAGGCGGCGCGCACAAAACAGTTGTCAGACAAAGTGCGCGCCAGACGAGTCGCGGGCGCCTCTCGCCAGCGCGACAGCTCGTCCCGACTCCGTTTGAGGGCTGCGCGTACCTCGTCGAGTTCGGTGCGCAGCCGAGCCACCGCTGCCCGCTCGGCGACCAAGGCTTCTGCCAGCGCCTCGGCGTCCGGTCCGGCTGCCATGGGTTTCCTGACCAACAGCATTTCCGCCCCGGCCAGGCGCCGCCGGAGAGGCGTGAGTGTCGCCACCGAGGTCCAGCCGGCCACCAACCTGCTCAAGCGTGCCTCGTCGGTTGGCTCGACATGGACGACCGCGAGCTGGGCCACGCGCAGGCACTCCCGTGCAACGGCCAGGAAGTCCACCTCGGGCAGGGCTCGCGCGGTGCAAAGCACCACGGCATCGAAGGTCCCGTCACCGAATGGTAGCCGCCCACGCCAGTCGTTCAGCTCGAACGTCTCTGCTGGCCAATCGGAGGTCAGGCACGTACCCTTCGGGCCGATGACCAATGGGCGTACTGCACCGAGGCCCAGCACCGTTCCGGCCAGGACGGCAGCGGCGTCACCGGAAATAACCGGGGGGCCGACCGGAAGGCATGTGGTGGCCGGGCTGGGCGGGACCTCGGAGGGCAGCTCAGGCGCCGACATGGGGCTTGGGACGTGGCCCGTCTGAACGCTCGCCCGGCGCGGAGCCGGAATCCCGGGCCTCGAGCCGCGCCACGGCCGCCTCCAGTCTGGACAGGCGCAGGTCGATGCTGGTGCGCAGCGCCGTCATCGAGCGCTCGAGTGCCTCGACGTCGCGCGTGATGGCGCGGCCCCAGATGACCAATTCCTCATTGAACAGGGTCTGCCGGCCCAGCACCTCGTTGATGAAGGGTTGGAAGGCCCGTCGGAACGTCTTTTTGGCCGCGACGATCGCGGGGCCCAGCGGCGGCGGACGGTGCGTCTTCACGGCGGCGCCAAGGCGTGAGTCGGTGAGGTCTTGCAGGCGGCGGAGGAACGCAGCAGACGCAAGCGTCGAAGAAAGTTCCATGGGTAGTCCGCCTTACACCGCGGGCTTCCAGAGGGTCAACCCGGACGTCCCGCACGAGACACGAAGAGTCCCGCAGCCTCGCAGACAGCCTTCAGGTCAACGCGGGACGGGTGGACGAACAGGACATTGCGGTGGCCAGAGCGGGCGAATCGCTCAACGTCGCGATGCAGCTCCAGGGCGTCGTCGTCGATGAACCAGTGCTGATAGTCCGCCTCGACGCGAGAACGCACCTGCTCGAAGGCGTTCAAGGTGAGGCACTCGATGATCATGCTGGGCGAGTGCGCCGCGCGCAGCGCCCGCATTCCGTCCAGGACGTTGGGCTCGAAACCCTCGACGTCCAGCTTCACCAGGTTCACCTCGGCGATGGGACGATCGATGATGAATCGCCGAGGGGCCTTCTGCCGCTCGGCCTCCAGGGCGTCGGCGGCCAGAACCTCGGCTTCCTCCTCGTACCAGGGATTCATGACGACCGACGCCATAAGACTCTCGCCACTGCCGAGCACATAGATGCCGAATGGGTGACGGATGGTTGTCTTCATGGCGCGGTCACCCAGGGCAAGCTGAAGGGGCGCGACAGAGCGGTCGTATTGGTTGACCCAGATGTTGGTGACGAAGCGGTTATAGGTGTTTCCAGACGGCTCGAAAGCCCAGACGCTGACGTGCGGGTTTGCCGAGCAAGCAGCGAGTGCGTAGATGCCGGTGAAGGCGCCGACGTCGAACACCCCGTGAGCCCTTCGAGCCAGGGCCACCCACAGGCGCAAGCTGGCAGTCTCGAATCCGGGGCGCTCGTCGTAGAGGAAGTGCTGAGCCACGATGTCGTCGTTGTTGCTGAACATGAGAAACGGCAAAGCGCCCGGAATCCGGATCTCCACAAAGCCGTAGTATGGGTACTGCGCAATCTTTTGCGTCAACGTCAACGAACGTTCGAGGTCACCTGCAAGCACCCGCTGGTTGGCGGCGTCGAGGCGCAGCAGCGCCGAGTCGGGGCGCATAGCCAACACATACTAGCACGCGGCTCCGGTGCTGGAAAAGCGTTCACGGGAGACCGACACGGGGCGTGAGATGTAATTTCTCCTGAAGAGTGACGACGCACGAGGACCGCATCGCGAGTCTGGAGTCGCTGGTGGAGCGCCAGGCCGCGGTCATCGCCGAGAAGGAGAGGATGCGGAGATTGAGCGTCTGAAGCAGCGCCTGCGGGAGTTTGAGGGACGGCTTGGTAGGCGTGGTGGCGGCGCCCGGCGGAAGCCGAGCGGTCGCAAGCCCGGTGGACAGCCGGGACACAAGGGCCACCGAAGGGACCTGCTCCCGCCCGAGCGCGTGACGCACACCGTCGACTGCTTCCCCGACGTGTGCCGCGGCTTGAGGGAAGGCGCTGCGCCACACGCCCGACGCGTCGCCGCATCGCCACCAGGGCATCGACATTTCGCCTGTGGCGCCGGACGTCACCGTCTTCGGCCTCTTCGATTCCGGTACCGCCGAGGCACTGCGCGGGCTGGATGGGCACGCACGGCACCCCCATCAGCGGCCGCGGCAGCCAGCTGCGCTTCTGGGACATGGGCCGTCGCCAGCTGTGCTGGGCACACCTCATCCGGAAGTGTGCCTGGTACGCGGAGCAACCCGGCGAAGCCGGGCAATTTGGCCTGGCGCTCCTCACCTCCTCGCAGCAACTGCTGCACGAGTGGCACCGCGTGCGCGACAAGCACCTTGAGTCGCAGCACCTTCGTGAAGAAGGCGCGAGTCCTGCGCGGCACCGTCAAGTTGCTGCTGTGGGCGGGCACCCGTCTGCCCACCACCGGCGGCAGCGGCGCGCACATCCTCGAGCACCGCGAGGCCCTCTGGCACTTCGTCAGCCACGACGGCGTGCAGCCCGCCGACAGCCAGGCCGTAGGGCGCCTCCGTGGCTTCGCGTTGTGGCGCAAGTCGTCGCTGGGCAGCCAGTCCGCGCGCGGCCACCGCTTCGCCGCCAACCTCAAGTCCGTCGTCCACACCTGCCGCAAGCAGAAACGCCACGTCTTCAGCTCGCTCGTCGAGGCGCTTCAGGCGGCGTTCAGCCATCGCGCAGCACCGTCGCTGCTCCCCGCCCGGTGAACGCGTACCCTGCTCCTGAGAAAGACTCGGCCTTGGCGCCGGGCCTGCTCTTCCCTCCGAGTTCTCTTTCGCGCCTGCCGAGTCACTCTTCTTCGCCCTCGTCGCGGTCCTGCCCTCCTGTTCGTCTCCGGGGCCTCCCCAGCCCGGCTGCCCACCGTTGAAGCCAAGAGAGGTACCCCTTGGTTTTTCTCGGGGCTCCCCCGCCCCGTGTCAGCGAATGCCGAGGGAGCGGCAACCCGCTGGGCGCCCTTGACGCTTCCGAGTTCAACCGGTACGCGCCAACCCGCATGAACGTGCTCGTCACCGGGGGCTGTGGCTTCATCGGCTCCAACCTGGTCCGCTACCTGCGCCGAAACCGCCCGGACTGGACGGTGGTGAACCTCGACAAGCTGACGTACGCGGGGAACCTGGAGAACCTGAAGGAGCTCGAGGGCGACCCGAAGCACCTCTTCGTTCGCGGTGACATCGGCAACCGGGAGCTGGTCGACCACCTGATCCGCCAGCACCGCGTCGACGCGATCATGCACCTCGCCGCCGAGAGCCACGTCGATCGTTCGATCCTCGGCCCCGAGGCCTTCATCGTCACCAACGTGCTGGGCACCAACGTGCTGCTCGAGGCGGCGCGTCACGCGAAGCTGTCGCGTTTCCTCATGGTGTCCACCGACGAGGTGTACGGCTCGCTCGGCCCCACGGGCCTCTTCACCGAGACGACGCCGCTCGATCCGTCGTCGCCCTACTCATCCTCGAAGGCGTCGGCGGATCTCATCAGCCTGGCCTACGAGCACACCTTCGGGCTGGACGTCGTCGTGACGCGCTGCTCGAACAACTACGGCCCGTTCCAGTTCCCCGAGAAGCTGATCCCCCTGATGATCGCCAACGCGCTCGCGGACAAGCCGCTGCCCGTCTACGGCGACGGGAAGAACGTGCGCGACTGGCTGCAGGTGGAGGATCACTGCGCCGCGCTCACGCTCGTCCTCGAGAAGGGCAAGAAGGGTGAGGTCTACAACATCGGCGGCAACTCGGAGCGCGAGAACATCCAGATCGTCAAGGCGATCCTCGCGGCGCTGGGCAAGCCCGAGTCGCTCATCAAGTACGTCACCGATCGCCCGGGCCACGACAAGCGCTACGCGATCGACGCGTCGAAGATCCGCGCGGAGCTGGGCTGGACGCCGGCGCACACCTTCGAGAAGGGCCTCGCCGAGACGGTGCAATGGTACCTCGACCACAAGCCCTGGTGGGAACGCGTCATGAGCGGCGCGTACCAGTCGTACTTCGACTCGCAGTACGCCCACCGGCTGCAGGGCTGACGCCATGCGGATCCTCGTCGTCGGCGCCAATGGCCTCGTGGGCAGCCGCCTCGTCGCCGAGCTGCTCGCGCGGGCGCACCGCGTCACCGGCATGGGCCGCGGCGCGACGCGGCTGAGCCCGAAGGTGCCGTTCGTCTCGGCCGACCTCTCCGAGGCCGAGCGCGTCACGATGGCCGTCGAGGTGACGAAGCCCGAGGTCGTCATCAACTGCGCGGCGATGACGGACGTCGACGGCTGCGAGCGGGAGCCGGCGAGGGCCTGGACCGCCAACGTCGAGGGCGTCGCCACGCTGGCGAAGGCCTCGCGGATCGCCGGGGCGCACTTCGTCCACGTCTCTACCGACTACGTCTTCGACGGCGACGCGGGGCCGTACGACGTCGACGCGATCCCCAACCCGCGCGGCGTGTACGCGCTGTCCAAGCACGCCGGCGAACAGGCCGTGCGCGCGCTCTGCGAGAAGGGTCGCTGGGCCATCGCCCGCACGGCCGTCGTCTACGGCTGGCCGGCCGCGGGGCAGAAGAACTTCGGCAGCTGGCTTTTGGACACGCTGGCGAAGGGTCAGCCGGTGAAGTTGTTCGAGGACCAGTGGGTGTCGCCGTCGCTCGCGCTCAACGTGGCGGAGATGCTGGCGGACCTGGCCGAGAAGTCCCTGCCGGGCATCTGGCACACCTCCGGCGCCGACGTGGTGGACCGCGTCACCTACGGGAAGAAGCTGTGTGAACGTTTCGGCTTCGACGCGGGACTCATTCAGCCCAGCCGCATGGCCGACGTGAAGCTCCTGTCCCCCCGCCCCGCGAAGAGCGGCCTCATCGTCACGAGGACGGCGGAGGCGCTGGCGCACAAGCCCCTGTCGCTGGAGGCGTCGCTCGAGCGCTTCCACGACGAGTACCGAAAGGCGAACGCATGAAAGGCATCGTCCTCGCCGGTGGATCCGGTACCCGCCTCTACCCGCTGACGCGCGTCGTCTCGAAGCAGCTCTTGCCGATCTACGACAAGCCGATGGTGTACTACCCGATCAGCACGCTGATGCTGGCGGGCATCCGGGAGATTCTCATCATCTCCACGCCGCAGGACCTGCCCCGCTTCCGAGAGCTGTTGGGCGACGGCAGCCAGTGGGGCGTCAGCTTCAGCTACGCCGAGCAGCCGCGCCCCGAGGGCCTCGCGCAGGCCTTCATCATCGGCCGCGACTTCGTGGGGAGGGATTCCGTGTCGCTGGTACTCGGCGACAACATCTTCTTCGGCGATCGCTTCTCGCAGGTCGTACAGCGCGCCGCGAAGCTGGACCAGGGCGCCACGGTGTTCGGCTACTGGGTGAAGGACCCCGAGCGCTACGGTGTCGTGGAGTTGGACGCGCAGCGCCGGGCCCTGTCCATCGAGGAGAAGCCGAAGGCCCCGAAGTCGAACTACGCGGTGACGGGCCTCTACTTCTACGACAACGACGTCCTCGAGATCGCGCGGGCTCTCAAGCCCTCGGCGCGCGGCGAGTTGGAGATCACCGACGTCAACCGCGTATACCTCGATCGGAAGCAGCTCACCGTCGAGGTGATGGGCCGCGGCTTCGCGTGGCTGGACACCGGCACGCACGAGTCGCTGATGGAGGCGTCCCAGTTCATCCAGATCATCGAGACGCGCACGGGCCTCAAGGTGGCCTGCCTCGAGGAAGTCGCCTGGCTCATGAAGTTCATCGACGACGCGCAGCTCGAGAAGCTGGCCGAGCCGATGAAGAAGAACGAGTACGGGAAGTACCTGCTGAACCTCCTCCACGCGAAGGCGGCGCCCCGGTGAACGTGGTCGACACGCCGCTGAGCGGCCTCAAGGTGATCGAGCCGCGCGTCTTCGAGGACGCGCGCGGCTTCTTCCTCGAGACCTTCAACGCCGCGCGCTACGCCGCCCTGGGCGTGCCGTCGCACTTCGTGCAGGACAACTGGTCGCGCTCACAGAAGGGCACGCTGCGGGGCCTGCACTTCCAGCACCCGAAGGGCCAGGGGAAGCTGGTGTGGTGCCCGCGGGGCGCGGTGTGGGACGTGGCGGTCGACGTTCGCACGGGCTCGCCCACCTTCGGGAAGTGGTTCGGGCTGGAGCTGTCCGAGGCCAACAAGAAGCAGCTGTGGATTCCTCCGGGCTTCGCGCACGGCTTCTGCGTGCTGAGCGAGGTGGCGGACTTCGTCTACAAATGCACGGAGCTGTACGCGCCGGAATGCGAGCAGTCGGTGCGGTGGGACGACCCCACAATCGGCGTCGACTGGCCGGTGAAGGCGCCGCTGCTCTCGAAGAAGGACCTCGGGGCGCCGCGGCTTAAGGACGTGGCTCGGCTGCCCGCTTTCGCGTGAGGAGTGGATGTCGCGCCTGCCCCCTGACGTCCGTGAAGCGCTCCTCCTCTTTGGAATCGTGCGAGTGCCGTGGCTCGCGCTGCTCCATCTGACGCGAGCGATCCTGCCGCGCGGGCCCGGCACCATGAGTTCCGCGGAACTCGACGGCCCGAGTTGGGCACAGACGTGGTTCCGCTGGGACGCGGGGTGGTACTGGCGGATCATCCACGACGGGTTCACCGCGTCCAACTGCGGGTCGCCCGAAGGCCCCTGCCAGCAAGCGTCGATCTCGTTCTTCCCATCATTTCCGCTGGCGGTTCGACTCCTCGCGCGTACGGGCCTGCCAGTGACCCTGGCGTCGCTCCTCTTCAATTCGGTGTGTCTCGTGCTCGCCCTGTGGGCGCTGAAACGGCTGACCAGGAGGCTGCTCGGAGACGAAACCGCTGCCGTCGCAGGCTGGGTACTGCTGGCATATCCCTCGACCGTCTTCTTTTCGGCTGGCTACGCCGAGTCGCTTTTCGCCGCCAGCACGCTGTGGGCCTGCGCGCTGATCGCCGAAGGCCGTGCGTGGCCCGCGGCGTCACTCCTCGCGCTGGGGGCGCTCAGTCGGCCCCACGGGCTCGTCTTGGTCGCAGCCTGCGTGCTGGGAGCGACGCTCCGGCGCCAGTGGTCGCGCGCCGTGATCCTCGCAGTCGTTCCTGGTGTGGCGGTGGCTGCCTACATCGCGTGGCAGCAACACGCGTTCGGCGATCCGCTCGCCTTCATCCACGCGCGCCGGGCTTGGATTGCGCCCGTCCCTCCGCTCATGAACATTCGCCAATACTGGGACACGGCGTCCGGCCAGCTGACACCGCTGTTGCTGCTCGACTTCTCCAGCGTCGGGCTCCTCGCCGCCACCGCGGCCTGGGCCTTTCGGAAGCTGCCGGCGGAATACGGGCTCTACACGCTCCTCCTCCTGGCGATGCCGCTCTCGCAAGGCCAGGTCTGGGGGCTTGGGCGCGCCGCGCTCGGAGCTTTTCCCGTCTTTCTCCTGTTTGCGAGTCTGGCGACGCCCCCTCGGCGCGGACCGATGCTCGCGTTCGGGCTCTCCTGGGCGACACTCATGGGCGTGTTCTTCGTGAACGGCTACCCGGTCGGCTGAGCGGCTGTGACGAAAAGTATCCTTGCAGCGCCAGCCACCCTTTACATCAACTGGAACTTTGGCTACCGAAAGAAGCTATGGAGGAGACGGGAAAATGAGAAACAAGCACCTCTGGCACCCGGCCGCAGTCGGTCTGGTCATCGCCGGCATCGCGGTAGCGGGCAACGTGACACTGCCCAATACTTTCCAGCCGAACACGCCCGCACGGGCCGCGGAGGTAAACGCCAATTTCGCTGCGGTGAAGACTGCGGTTGACGACAACTCTGCGCAGATCAGCACGCTCGCGACGCGCCTCACCGCAGCCGAAGTCGCCGGCGCAGCGCTCGACACGAGGGTCGCCGCGGCCGAGACCAGCATCACCGATCTCCGCACCCGGTCCACCTATGTGGCACCGACGCTGCAGGGCAATTGGGTGAACGTGAATGGCGGCTGGAGCACCGCCGGATATTTGAAAGACCCGCTGGGGTTCGTCCATCTGCGTGGACTCGTTCGCAAGCAGAGCGCTGGCGGTACGGACGTCCTCTTCACCCTTCCTCCTGGCTACGCGCCGTCGACGACGCTCCAGTTTCCGTCACGATGCGGCGACGGCTCGGACTGCTACGTGGTCGTGAGATCCAATGGCGAGGTGGCGTTCGGAGGCCAGCAGTCGGGTGCCCTCGTGAGCGTCGCCCTCGACCACCTGATCATCGACCCGCAGTAACGGAGCGCGGCCAGCTCTACAAGCACGTTGCCCTTCCGAGAGTGGCCTGCTAGCGGATTGGCACATGTCGGAGGCAGTCGACTATTTCTCCAACCATGCGTTGAAGCTCCGGTTCCCGTGGCGGCTGTATCACCAACCGATCGTGGAGGCACTGCAGCGCGCTATCGCCGGGGCGCCGGGACCTGACGTTCTGAACGTCGGCAGCGGGCCCTTCCTCGAGCTCTCTCGACTCGACACGGGCCCATCACGGTTCACCCTTTGTGACATCGACGCGCGCGCGATCGAGGTCGCGCGCGAGTTGCACGGCGCACGGCTCGCGCGTACGGACGTCATTCCGGCGGGCGCTCCGCTTCCCTACCCCGAGGCCTCGTTCGACCTGGTCGTGTCGATGGACGTCATCGAGCACCTGGGCGACCCGCGGCCCTGGCTGCGCGAACTGGTGCGCGTGCTTCGACCTGGGGGGCACCTCTTCCTCACCACCCCCAACTATGGCTCGATGTCCCTGACGATCCTCGAGTTGACGGCCCTCGAGCTGATCGCCCGCATCCAGGGCTTCAGCCGCCGCCACCTCCATCCGACAAAGTTCACCGCCCAGCGTCTACGGCATCAGCTCGCAGCCGAGGGGCTCGATCGGATCATCGTGACGCCCATTGCCCTGGGCTGGGTGCTGAGCGCTTTCGCGATCCGCAACGACGCCGAGGGAACCCCATGAGCCGAGAGATCACTCTCGAAGACTTCCAGAAGTACTACCCCTACGCGCCGACGGCCCTCGCGATCAAGGAATGCGTGCGCCTCAATGCGCTCCGAGGCCTCGAGTGTCCCAGTCCCATCCTCGACGTCGGGTGTGGTGACGGGCTGTTTGCTTCGCTCGCGTTCAGTGGCGCCGATGTGTGGGGCATCGACATCGACGGCAACGAAGGGCGCCACGCGCAGGCCAGCAAAGCCTACTCGCATGTGATTCTCGCCGACGTGACCAAGGCCCGGCTTCCAAGCTCGTTTTTCGCGAGCTGCGTCGCCAATTGCAGCCTGGAACACGTCCCCGACATCGACGCCGCGGCGCGGGGAATCCTCGCAGCGCTCAAGCCCGGGGGCATTTTCTGCACCTTTCTGCCGAACCGCGACTGGGCAGACGCGTTGCTGAGCGCCACCCTGCTACGCCGCCTGGGACTCGAGTCGTTGGCGAATACCATCACCGAGGGGATCAACTCGATCTTCAAGCACCGTCATCTGGAGGACGCCGCAGGCTGGCGGCGCATCTTCGAGAACGCCGGCTTCGAAGTGACGCGGGTAGATCCGATAGGTACCACGGCGTCGACGCGCGCCTTCGAAGCCTTCCTCCTGCCGTCGCTTGCGGGCCGGCTCAACAAGGAACTCACGGGGCGATGGACAAATTCACCCGCGCTACGTCGCGCCGGCGCCCTGCCCGTCTACGCGCTCGTCAGCGCTTTGTTGAACACTTCACGCGACCAGCGCCTGACAGCCGAGTTCATGCTCGTGGCCCGCAAGCCTGCGCGCTGATGACGGATTGAGCAGACGCTCTCAAGCGGGTGGCTTCGCCGCGGCGGCTCTGGCGACCTCTGCGTTCCAGGTGGCCAGCCCCACGCAGAGGCCGCCGACGACGTTGTAGTACTCGTTACAGAGAGCGTGCGTGCTGAAGAGATAGAGGGTGAAGTGCACGCCCGCCGTCAGCAGCGCGAGGCCCCACACCGTGCGAGGCGCCCTCCGGGTTCCAGCACCGCCACCGGGACGATCGCCGCCAGCCCCGTCCACTTCGACAACGTGGCCGTCCCGGTGTTCGCCAGATGCGCGAGCAAGCCGAGGCTGTCCGTTCGGAACACCTCGCGAATGTTCAACACGCGGTTGATCAACGCCCCGGGGGCCCACAGCACGAAGGGCACTGTCACGCCCAGCGCCATCACGCCCGCCTTGAGGCCCAGCACGACGACGTCCGTTACCTTCAGCGGCCGTAGCACAAGCAACAGAAGCGCGGGGATGCCATAAACATGTGCTGTTTGAGGGCCAGGTGCAGGCCCGCGGGGATCCGCACCCACTTCGGCCAGCGCAGGGCGACGAAGGCCACCGCGGTCACCACCAGCACCACGAAGGGATCCGTCCACGCGCGGTCCAACACGAACCAGGTGCGCGGCGTGGAGAGAAACAGCACCGCCGAAAGCTTCGGCAGCGCCCCCTTCGACGAGGAGCCCATGAGAAGCGCGGTGCCGTTCATACTCGACGGAGGCGGCGAGACAGCGTGACCGCCGGGTATGCGAAGCCGAACTGCAGCCGGCCGTTCACCGACACGCGGCTTGGTGCTCGCGATCCTCGGGATGTTCCAGGGGCTGTTCTTCTTCCTCTACAGCCACCAGTACAAGGTGCTGTAAGTCGTCAGGCCGCCTCGTAGTCGGCGATCTGCTCCAGCGTCAGCCGTCTGAGCGCGTCCGCCGAGGCGCCGTCCACCTGCGCGCGATACCAGGCCACCGTGCGGCGGATCGTCTCTTCGAAGCGCCAACGTGGGGCCCAGCCGAGCCGCGCGTGCGCCTGGTCGATGGCGAGCCGCAACAGCGACGCCTCGTGCGGCGCGTTGGGATCGCCGCGGTCCTCCCACCGGCCACTGCCCCACGCCTTGACGATCTCATCCGCGAGCGCCGACACCGGCCGCGACGAGTCGAGCCACGGGCCGAAGTTCCAGCCTTCGCAGTAGTCCTTCGCGTGCGGACCCATCAGCTTCGCGCCGAGCACCAGGTAGCCCGACAACGGCTCGAGCACGTGCTGCCACGGCCGTACCGACGCGGGGTTGCGTACGGCGATCGGCTGGCCGCTCCGCAGCGCGCGAATGCAGTCCGGCACGATGCGGTCGGCCGCCCAGTCACCCCCGCCGATGACGTTGCCCGCGCGCGCCGACGCGACCGCGACGCCGTGCTGCGACAATTGCGACGTCGGGAAGAAGCTGCGGCGCCACGAGCTCGCCACCAGCTCGGTCGCGCCCTTGCTCATCGAGTAGGGATCGTGCCCGCCCATCGGATCCGACTCGCGGTACCCGTGGAACGTTTCGCGGTTCTCGTAGCACTTGTCGCTCGACACCACGACGACGGCGCAGGGGTGCCCGGCGGTCCGCACCGCGTCGAGCACGTTCGCCGTGCCCATCACGTTCGTCTCCACCGTGAGCAACGGCTCGGAGTAGCTGCGGCGCACCAGCGACTGCGCCGCGAGGTGCAGCACCGCGTCCGGCCGGCACTCCTTCATCGCCGCCTTCACCGCCCTCACGTCGCGCACGTCGCCTTCGATGTGCACGCAGGACTTCGCGACGCCGGCCGAGAGGAACAGCGAGTCCGGCTCAGGCGCGAGCGAGAAGCCGGTGACGTGTGCCCCCAGCCGCTCGAGCCAGAGCGTCAGCCACGCGCCCTTGAAGCCAGTGTGCCCGGTGAGGAGCACGCGCTTGCCGGCCCACGCGGCCTTGAGCTCCGCGGCATTCACGGGCCGCTCCCGTCCTTCCACGTCTTCCACGGCGCCTCGCCCTTCGACCACAGCTCGTTGAGCAGCGTGAACTCGCGCAGCGTGTCCATCGGCTGCCAGAAGCCGGTGTGGCGGAACGCCGCGAGCTGCTGGTCCTCCGCCAGCCTCTGCATGGGCTCGCGCTCGAGCACCATCTTCCTGTCGGTGCCGAGGTAGTCCCAGATGCGCTTTCCGTCGCACACGAAGAAGCCGCCGTTGATGAAGCCCTCGGTGGCCTGCGGCTTCTCGTTGAACTCGGACACCTGTTCGCCGTCGAGGCGCAACTCGCCGAAGCGCCCGGGCGGCCGCACCGCCGTCACCGTCGCCACCTTCCCGCTCTTCTTGTGGAAAGTGAGCAGCTCCGAGACGTTCACGTCCGACACGCCGTCGCCGTAGGTGAGGCAGAACAGGTCGTCCTTCTCCACGTACCGGCGAATCGCCGACACGCGCCCGCCGGTCATGGTGTCCTCGCCCGTCTCCGCGAGGATGACCTTCCACTCCTCCTCGGCCGGCCCCTCGAACTCGACCGAGTGGTGCGTGCCCAGCTGCACCGTCACGTCCCGCGTCATCGCGCGGTAGTTGAGGAAGAACTCCTTGATGACCCAGCCCTTGTACCCAAGGCACAGCACGAACTCGTTGATGCCGTGCGCCGCGTACATCTTCATGATGTGCCACACGATCGGCTTCCCGCCGATGGGCAGCATGGGCTTGGGCATGGACTCGCTCGCCTCGCGAATCCGCGTGCCCTGCCCGCCACAGAGAATCACCGCCTTGGTGCCCATGTGACGCTCCTTACGCGACCCGCGGCGTCGGCACCGGCAGCACGAAGCGGCCGCCCTTCCGCTTGTACGCGTCGAGCTGCCGGGCGATCTCGTCGAAGAAGTTCCACGCCAGCACCACGAGGTGCTTCGGCTGCTCGTCGAACACCTTCTGCGGCGCCACCACCGGAATGTGCATGCCCGGCGTCAGCTTGCCCTGCTTGTACGGGCTGCGATCCGCGAGCCACGACACCAGATCCGGGCCGACGTTGCAGTAGTTGGTCAGCACCACGCCCTTGGCCGCGGCGCCATAACCCGCGAGCGAGCCTTCCTTCTTCAGCGCGTGGAGGAAGTCGGGGATCGCCGTCTTCAGCTTCCGCGTGCCGTCGGCGAAGGCGTGCAGCTTCGCCGCGCCGGTGTAGCCCTCGGCCTTCTCCATCTCGAGGTACTTCGCGACCGACGGCTTCGGCGCGCCCGACGGCTTGCCGCGCGCGATGAGGCTGCCGCCGTGCAGCGGAATCTCCTCGACGTCCCACAGCACCATGCCGGCTTCCTTGAAGAGCCAGTCGAGCGCCGTCACGGAGAAGTACGACAAGTGCTCATGGTAGATGGTGTCGAACTCGAGGTGGTCGAGCATCGGCTTCAGGTACGGCGCCTCGACGTGGAAGATGCCGTCGTCGCCGAGCCAGTGTTTCACCCCCTGCACGAAGTCGACGACCTCGGGCACGTGGGCCAGCACGTTGCGCGCGATGATGAGGCTGGCCGGGCCATGCGAGGCGCGCACCTTCTTCGCCAGCGCGAGATTGAAGAACTCGGCGATGGTGGGCACGCCGTCCTTGTTCGCGACCTCGGCGATGTTCTTCGCCGGCTCGACGCCCAGCACCTGGAAGCGCCCGCGGAAGGGCTTGAGGATGCAGCCGTCGTTCGACGCGAGCTCGGCCACGAGCTGGTTCGGCGTGTCCGGCAGCTCCTTCGTGTAGCGCGCGGCCAAGTGCTCGCCCCAGCGCACCACCGTCTCGGACATCGACGAGAAGTAGATGTAGTCGACGAAGACGTCGTTCGGATCCAGCCTGTGCGTGAGCTGCACGTGCGTGCACTTCGCGCAGGAGGCGATGGCGAGCGGGTGCTTCTGCTCCTTCGCGATGTCCGCCGGCCCCGACAGGAAGCTGTTCACCGGGGGCATGTCGCCCAGCGACAGAATGTCTTCCAGCGAGGGGTTGCCGCAGATGCGGCACGAGGGAGTGGGGATCGCCATGTCGTCAGCCCGCCTTCTTCAGGAGCGCCTCGCGCTCGGTTCTCAAGACTTCCAGCAGCGAGGGGTGGACCAACCGGTGCCGCGTGGACACCAGCCGGACCCGCTCGGGCCGCGGAGCGACCTGCCCCGACTCCTGCCACGGCACCTCGACGATGTCGACGGGAGGTAGCGCCAGCCCCTTCGCCACCGTCTGCGCCCACTCGGCCTTGGTCAGCACTTCGGGCCCTACCAGGTGCGTCACCCCGGTGAGGCCGTCGTCGAGCAGCGTCAACGTCGACTCCGCGAGCCAGCCGGCCCAGGTGGGCATACCGGCCTGCAGCGTGGGCACCTTGAGCGTCGTACCGGCCCCCGCCGCGTCGATGACCCGGTAGACGAAGTTCTTCCGCCGCGCCTCGGCGCCGAACACGTAGCTGGTGCGCGCGATGAGCGCGTTGCCACGCTCGAGGAGCAGCAGCTCGACCTCGCGCTTGTGCTGCGCGTAGACGCTCAACGGGTGCGGGGGCGCGGCCTCGTCGTAGGACTCGGCGGCGCCGTCGAAGACGTGCTCGGTGCTGTAGAAGACGATGCGCGTCGACGGTTTCGCGGCAGCGGCGAGCGTTTTCACCGTATCGACGTTCTCGCGGTGCGAGCGTTGCGGATCCTGCTCGCAGCCGTCGACCCACGGCCACGCGGAGGCCACCACCACCACGTCTGGCGAGAAGCGGCCGAGCAGCGCGTCGACGGCAGCGCGGTCGCCGAGTTCGAGCGCTTCGGTGGCAAGCCCCTCGACGCGACGGGCGACGCCGAGCACGTCCCAGCGGGCCGCCGCGGCGCGCGCGACGTGAGTGCCGACCAGGCCCGACGCACCGACCACCAACAGGCGTGGGCGCGGCGACGCGGTCATCGATCCTTGACGGTCCAGTCGTAGGGAATGTGGCTCTTGTGCGGGTCGAGGCGGACGATCTCACCCGGGTCATGCGGGATCGACGCGACGTTCAGCACCAGCGCGGGCGTCGGACCGACGCAGGCGAAGCCGTTCCACAGGAACGGCGGCACCTTCACCAGCTGGTAGTTGTCCTGGCCGATGTAGAACTCGTTGAGCTCGCCCTTCGTCCTCGAGCCTTCGCGGTCGTCGTAGACCACGAGCTTGATCATGCCGACGGGCACCACGTAGTTGATGATCATCTCCTTGTGGAGATGCCAACCCTTCACGATCCCCGGGAAGATGGTCGAGAAGTAGGCCTCGCCGAACTTCTCGAACTCGGGATCGGTGGCCTTCATGGCGTGCATCACCTTGCCCCGATCGTCGGGGATGATGCGCCGCGGGCTCACGATGACGCCGTCGATCATGCGGCGGTGCCTACCAGACGACACCGGGTGGAAAAAGCGCTTTGAGTCCTCGCGGCCCCGAGTAGGGTGCGCGCGCGCATGGACAAGCAGGTCCCCGTCGGCATGCCGGCCGCGCTCGCGACGGCCTTCTTCTTCGGATGGTCGATCGTCTACTCGCGCGGCGCATACTCCGAGCCGGCGCTGACCTTCGTCCTGCTCGGCACCATCGCGGTGGCGTGGCGGTACGGAGCGGGCTTCCGCGCGAAGACGGAAGAAGTGCCGGCCCGGGTCGTCGCGCCGCTCACGTGGGGCACCGCGCTGGCGATGGCGTTCTTCGCGTACAACGACGCAGAGAGCATCATCTACCCGATGGCGTCGTTCCTGCCGGGCCGTCAGGCGCAGGGCTGGCTGCTCATCGGGCTGCTGTCGTACCTGCCGAACTTCTTCCAGAAGGTGCCGGACCCGAAGTGGGTGCGGCACGTGCGCTTCGCGTTCCTCACCCTCTGCGTCGCGGCGGCGGGCCACGCGGTCATCGTCGCATCGCCCATGCCGCGCATCGACGTGTGGACGGTGCAGCAGCAGGGCGCGAACGCGCTGTGGAATGGGCTCAACCCCTTCCAGGCGGTGCACGTCGCCGACACCGGGCCGCGCACGGCGAACGACGTGCCGTACGTGTACCCGCCGCTGCAGCTCTACATCTCGGCGATCGCCTGGAAGATCGCGGCCGACGTGCGCTACGCGATGCTCACGTCGCTGTTGCTGCTCGGGTGGATGCTGCGGACGCTCGTCATCCGCTCGAAGCGGGAGTTGCCGGCGATCCTCGAGGACGCGCCGGCGCTGTTCCTCTGGTGCACGCCCAAGCTGTGGTTCATCCTCGAGCAGTCGTGGGTCGACCCGGTGCAGGTGATGTGGTGCACCGCGATGCTGACCGCGGCGTCGTTCAGGAAGCCGTGGCTCACGGCGGTGGTGGCGGGGCTGGTGCTGGGCGCGAAGCAGACCATGCTGCTCTTCGTCGGGCTCTTCGGCCTGGGGCTACGCTTCACGTGGAAGCAGTGGGCGGTGGCCGGAGGCGTCGCGTTCGCGACCTTCGCCCCGTGGATGCTCTGGGACTTCAAGGCGTGGAAGCACGCGAACTTCGACTTCCTCGCCGCCCTGCCCGTGCGGCCGGACGCGCTCACCTACATCACCTGGGTGAAGCGGAAGACCGGCGTCGACATTCCGCCGAGCCTCGCTTTCCCCGCGGCGTTCGCGGTAGCGGCATTCGCGGCATGGAAGATGCGGCAGTCGGTCGCGAAGCTCGCGATGGCGGCGGTCGCGACCTTCACGATCTTCTTCGTCATCAACAAGTGGGCGTTCGCGAACTACTACTTCACTCTGCTGGGGCTGGCGGCGCTGGCCGCCGCAGTGTCGATCGACGTACCCGACGACGCTGTGGCGCCCCCCGCCCCGGCCGCTGCGCCCGCCAGGAGCTGAATGCGCTCGAGAGCGAACCGGAGCGAGCATCGCGGCGTGCGCGCTCGGCGCCTTTCGGTCGTCTTCCTGATTTCGGCCCTCGCGCGTGCGTCAACGGCGTCGTCCAGCAGGGCGTCTCGGCGATCATCGGTCCGCTGGCCGGGACGGCCACGCCGCTGCGCATCGGCCGCGGGCCTCACTCGGCTTGCACGGATGAATCGACGAGCTGACGATCTGCGACCACGCGCTCACCGCGAGCGAGATTGCCGCCATCCACGCGGCCGGAGCCTTCGGGAGCGGCAAGAAGCGATGTCCCGCGCACCGCCGCCCGCGTGTCTCACGCGCGAGAAGTTCCACATCAGCCGGGAGAACGCCGTGAGACTCACCCTGTCCATGCTCCTCGCCGTGTCGTGCGTACCCGCCGTGGCCTGGCCGTGCTCGGGCGCCGCGTGCGACGCCATGGTCGTGCCCGTCCCGGCCGGAGGCACGATTCCGGAGAACGCGCCCGCGGTCGGCTTCCAGGACTCCATCTTCTCCGAGTCGATGTGGGACGGTGGGCTCGAGCTCCAGCGCGGCGCGGTGACGGCCGTTCGGTTGATCCGCCCTGACGGGGGCACCGCCACGCTCACGCCAGTGGCTGCGAATGACGGCACGTTCGTCACCCCGATCGGAGGCTTCGCCGCCGGCGACACCTGGCAGCTCGCCACGGACGGCGGATCCCCGTGCGACACCGCCACCACGTTCACCGTGGGCGCACCTGCTCCGCTGCCGAATACATCGGCCACGCTCGCCGTGTCGGCCTTCCGCGTGGAGAACGCAGGCGTCTCGCTCTGCGGCGGCGCGTCAGGCCTCATCCAGTTCGCGCTGCTCGAAATCCACCCGACGACGGAGATGCTGCCGTGGCTCGGCCTCGCGCGCTGGGAGCTCGAGGTCGATGGTGTGAACTGGTCGACGTCGCGCTTTGCGCGCGTGCCGGTCGACGGGCTCGTCGGCGTCCCCATCGACGGGCTCCACCCGGTCGACGTGTTCCACGTGCAGTGCCGACCTCACGCCACCGACGGTGGGGCGGCCGCCGACGGCCGCCTCGGGCCGGGCATGCACGCCGCGCGGCTGCTCGCGCGCATCGCCGGCGTCCCGACGCCCGTCGCGTCGAATACCCTGATGGTGAACTTCGACTTCACGACGGACACCTGGGACGCGGGCACGCCGCCCGGCCCCACTGACGCCGGCTGCGTCGACGACCTCGACGCCGGGTCCTTCTGCGGCAGCGACGCGGGCCTGCCGGAGTCCGACGGAGGCTTCACCGACGCGAGCCTGCCTGACGCCAGCGCGATCCCCCTCGACGGAGGCGAACCCGCCGACGCCGGGAGCTCCACCGGCGGCCGCTCCATGGGCGACGGTGGCGTGAATCAGCCGCTGCCCGAGAACACCGGATGCGGCTGCACCGGAGCCCCGGTCGCCCCGCTGCTCGGCGCCATCGTGCTGTGGCTGGCGCGCCGGCGGAGCAACGCCTCTCCCTGACCCTCTCCCCAGGGAAGAGGGAACGCTTCGCCTACTCGGAGACCTGCGCAGCCACCGTGAGCGCCGCCGCCTGGTTCTTCTTCGCGGCCATGTACTCCACGGGAATCGACGCGACGAACAGCGGCACCGAGCCCGCCACCGACGCCACGAAGTGCGCCGCCTTCGACAGCGTCGACATCGACGCGAGCGCGCCGCGGTCCTTGACCCACTCGTAGAGGAAGTTCTTGTGCGGCAGCACGCGATTCAACGCGCTCTGGATCCACCCGCTCGTCCCGTACTCCGGGAGGAACGGCGCCTCGTCGGTGACGCGGAAGCCCGCGCGCTTCAGGCAGTCCGCCAGCGTGTCCGGCTCGAACTGCAAGAGGTGCCGCGGCGGATCGAGGTGGAACCAGCCGCCGGTGAAGACGCCGCTCTGCCAGCTGGCGAAGTTCGGCACCGAGACCACCAGCACGCCGCCGGACGCCAGCAGCCCGCGCAGCTCCGTCAGGATCTCCACCGGGTGCTCGAGGTGCTCCAGCACGTGCCACATGGTGATGACGTCGAACTTCCCCAGCTCGCCCTTCACCTGCGCCAGCGGCGCGCGGACGAGCCTGAGGTTCGGCTCCTCGGTGGTCGTGCCGAGGCTGTAGGGCTCGAGGCCCACCGCGTCGAAGCCGCGCCCGGCCATGAATCGCGCGAACGCCCCGCTGCCGGCGCCGTAGTCCAGCAGGCGGCCGCCCGGCTTCACCGACTCGACGAAGCGTGCCCGCTGCAGCGTGAAGAGCGACAGCGCCGTGCGCGCGCTGCGCTGGGCCGCGGTGTCCGTCTGCTCGAACGGCGGGTACAGCTCGGACGGCGGCGGCGCCGCGCGCGCGTCGACGAAGACGAGCCGGCATGCGGCGCAGCGCACCACGTCGTACCCGTTGGCCGACTTGAACTGCGGAACAGCCTCGCGCCCTCCGCACATCGGGCAGACCAGGGGATCAGTTGCGGCCATGTGGGCGTACCGGAATGGTGGAGTGCTTCTCGTCGGCCACGTAGAGCGGCAGGCTCATCGTGTCCTTGTAGACGCGCGCCAGGTAGATGCCGATGGTCCCCAGCGCGAGTGCGATCCACCCGAGGTGCAGCACGGTGAGTACCAGCCCGCCGAGGAGGAGATCGCTGGCGTGCGCCAGCTTCCAGCTCGCCACCACCGCGATGGCAGCGGCGATGTCGGCGAGAAACAGCGTCACGCCCACGTACGCGAGCACGCGCAGCGGCATCGTCGAAGAGCTCAGGATGCCCGCGACGCCGAAGCGGATCGCCGACAGCAGGTTGTAGTGCGTCTCGCCGATGATCCGCTTCTGCCTCTTGTACGGAATGCCCTCGCGCTTGAACCCGACGAAGCCCGTCTGCCCGCGCACGAAGGGAAAGGTGCTCCGCGTCGACAAGACGTAGTCGCGCACGCGCTTGTCGACGAGGAAGAACTCGGCCATGTCGAGGACGATGTCGTGATCCGACACGCCGCGCGTCACCCGGTAGAAGAGCTTGCGCGCCAGGTGCATCAGCACGAACTCTTCGCGGTGGGCGCGGATCCCATAGGCGACGTCGGCGCCGGCCAGCCAGCGCTCGACGAACTGGGGGATCATCTCGGGCGGATCCTCGCAGTCGACGTCGATGTTGACGATCGCGTCGCCCGACGCGTGCCGCATGCCGGCGGAGATCGACGCCTGGTAGCCGAAGTTCCGACTCATCGTCAGCAACTGCACGCGCGGATCCGTCTCGCGCAGCTTCAGCACGGCCGCCTCGGTACCGTCGGTGCTGCGGTTGTTCACGAAGAGGATCTCGAAGCCGACCTTCCCTTCGGCCTCCATCGGCGCCAGCGCGGCCTTGAGGCGCTCGTAGAACAGCGGCACCGCCTGCTCCTCGTTGAAGACGGGGCAGACGATCGTGACCAGTTTCTTCTGGGCCTGGGAGCTCGCGTCCATCGTGCGGGTTCCAGCGCTTAGCGTGTCAGCGGACGCTGTTGAAGCAGTTGCTTGAGCGCCGTGTCCCGGTCCGGGGAGACACACAGGGGTACGCCCTCCAGCACCCCGCAGACCCAGCCCGGCGCGAGGAAGTCGGCGAAGTACTCGGGAAAGTACGGGATGTAGACGGTCTGCGGGTCGAGCTCGCCCGGTGGGAGGTGCCGGCGGCAGTCGGTGCCCGGCGGCGCTCGGCCTACGTGGCCCGAGTTGATCGACAGGTGCTGCCGGTAGGCCTCCCAGGACAACTTCGCGACCAAGACCGGGTTGAAGGGGCAGATCCACTGGATCTGCACCGGTTGGATGGCGATGTGCCGGTAGTCCTTCCCCAGGAGGTCCCACTCGGGCGCGCGGAACGGGACGAACTCGGCCGCCTGCTTGTGAAGCGGCGTCTTCGTGGCGTCGAAGTCCACCAGCTGCACCAACAGCGCGACGCCCAGCACCGCCCGCGCCGCCCAGGGCCGAAAGAAGCGCGCCGATGTCAGCACCGCCACGAACGTGAGCAACGCGTGGAGCGGCCACACGAAACGCCCCGAGCTGCGGAACACCGACGGAAGGGCGCCCAGCTTCGCGTACAGCGCGCTGAAGTCCGCGATCGGCTTGCCCGCGATCGTCACGTGGTTCGACAGCGCGTAGAAAGACATGCCGAGCGCGACCACGAGCAGCGGCGCGAGGCCCTTCCAGTCGGCCTTCGTCGGCCGGCGCCACGTGAGCAGCACGAGCCGCAGCGCGAGCAGCGCCAGCACGCCGAGTCCCAGGTACGCGAAACCTTCGTACTGCCGCGGGCCGGTGGCGATCCCCGGGAGGAAGCGGCTCCAGATGGTCGCGTTCACGAAGGTGAGCAGGTCCGCGGAGAACTGCCCGAAGCCCTCGGCCGCGAGGTTCGACATCGGCGACGACGTCGCGCCCGCCACGAAGCCGAACAGCCAGAGGCTCAGCAGGCTGACCAGTGGCGTCGCGACGATCCACGCGGCGGCTTCCTTCCGCGGGAGATGCCCGAGCAGCGCGAGTCGCACCACGGCGGCCAGCATCACACCCGAGCACATCACCGCGAGGTACGCGTTCATCGCGCAGCCGAGGAAGCCCAGCACCAGGGCCGCGGTCGCGACGCGCCGTGCAGTCTGGAGATCCTCCACCGGCCACAGGTTCAACCCGACGAGGGCGGTGATCGCCCAGAAGCCGAAGAAGGGCGGGTGCCCGTAGCGCGTGCTGACGATGGGGTTCAGCACGAACACCATGCCGCCGAGCGTCAGCACCACCGGGTCCTTCACGTGCGGCCGCAACAACAGGACGCCCGTCACGCCCAGCCCGACGACGCCGAGGAACATCCACAAGCCGAAGAACTGGAAGTTCAGCGGCGCGAGCGGCGACACCAGCTTCGCCAGGACCGACGCGAGCGGAATCGCGTCGGTGAGCGCGGCGCTGCTACCGGCGGGCCAGGCGAGATCAGGCGCGGTGGCCAGCGGCAACGCCCACGGCCCGTTGCGCGTGAACAGCCAGCCGAAGAGGTGGCCCATCCAATCGCCCTCGAGCATCCACGAGACGTTGGTGGGGTTCAGCGTCTGCCCCAGGCCGAGCGCGTGGAACCAGCCCACGCCGAACGCGACGACGAC
Organism: Myxococcota bacterium; assembly: GCA_040755835.1. Taxonomy (GTDB): domain Bacteria; phylum Myxococcota; class Myxococcia; order Myxococcales; family Myxococcaceae; genus JADLDB01. Next base: position 31,888 of record JBFMAB010000099.1, on the reverse strand, counting down.
CGTCAGGACGATGGCGAGCTGCACCCGTGGCGCGAGCGACATGGGGCACCTCATAGTCGAACTCGCCGGGCCGGGCGGGAGGAAGCTGCTCCGCCGCACCGGTATGGTTGCCCGCGCCGATGCGCCAGAACGAGCCCCTGCCCACCGACGGCCGCCGCCTCCGTGCGGTGCGTACCCGCGCGAACATCCTGGACGCGTTGCTGAAGCTGCTCGACGAGGGCCACCCGGATCCGACCGCCGCGGAGATCGCCGCGCGCGCCGGCGTGGCCGTGCGCTCCATCGCCCAGCACTTCCAGACGCGCGAGCAGCTGCTCACCGCGCTCGCCGAGAAGCACCTTTCCCGGCAGCCCCACCCCGACGGCGCCCTCACGTCCAGTCCCTTCGAGGCCCGGGTGGCGTCCTTCGTGGCGCTGCGCGCGTCCGCGCTCGAGGCCAGCGTGCCGCTGCGCCGCGTCGCCCGCATGGCCGCGGGCCGCTCCAGGGCCATCGCCGCGGCCTTCCGCGAGGTGGCGAAGAAGCGCCGCAGGGAGCTGCAGGACGTCTTCGGGCCAGAGCTTTCCCGCCGCCCGGCCTGGGTGCTGGACGCCGCCGACGGCGTCTCATCGGGCGCCTTCTGGGACACCCTGCGCGAGACGCAGCGCCTGTCCGACAGGCGCGCCCGCGAGGTGCTCGAAGCGACGCTGCGCGCGCTGCTCGCCGTCTGACGTCAGTCGCTTGGCTTGCGCCCCACCACCACGCAGTTGGTCGCCGGCCACGGCAGCGGGTGGCCGGCGTCGTCGAACAGCGCCACCGCGCCCTCGTAGCGGTTCGCCGCGATCCACGGGTTGACGTACTCCGACAGGTGCAGCGGCACGAAGCCGGCGCGGGTCAGCGCCTCGCGCCAGCCCTCGAGCGACAGCGGACCGAACTCCTCGTGCACCTCGATGTGCCAGTTCTTCAGGTAGTCCTTCTTGCAGAGGAACTCGTTGGCGTCGTGCGACGACAGGCGCACCGTGCGTTCGTCGAGGCGCTGGAAGGACACGCCCTTCCCGTGGCGGAACTCCCTCGCGAATCGCTCGAAGGTGTCGCGCACCTGCTCGGTGAGGAGCGCGAGGCGCCAGGTGGCCGGCGGCGGGCTGACGCCGTCGCGCACCAGCACGTGGCCGCCCGTCGAGAGCTCGGCGCACGCATTCCCCAGCGCGCGATCGATCTGCTTCACGTCGTAGCCCGAGTAGCTGTGTACCTCGTGCATCACCGACGAGAAGATGACGGTGGTGGCGCTCGCCGGCGCGACGTTCCGGTCGATGACGTTGCCGAACTTGAGCTCGACGTCGTCGGTGCCGTACGTGTTCTCGTCGCACATGCGCAGAAACTCGCGCGAGAGATCCACGCCGACGAGCTTCGAGTCGGGGAACAGGCGCGACAGCGCCACCAGCAGCTGGCCGGTGCCGCAGCCCTTGTCGACGACGCACCCCGGCTTCACCCAGCGCACCAGATCCTCGAGCTTCTGGCGCAGCGACGCATCCATCTGCGCGCCATACGACTGGAAGTCGCGCGCGTGCCCCAATTCGCCGTCGTCGGTGAGGAGCGTCTGGGCGAACAGCGCCTTCACCCGCTGCAGCACCTCGGGGCGCGTGTACACCTCGACCGTCTCGGGCGACGCCTCGTCTTTCCATGGCCTGCCGTCCACCAGGCGCTGCACCAGCTCGTGCGGCGTCACGCCCTTCACCTCGCCCCCCACCACGCGGAAGCCCTGTGCCTCGAACAGCGCGCGCACGTCATGGTTCGCCGAGTAGACCGTGGTGTCCGCGCCGCTCAGCGTCCGGCCGGTCGCGCGACGCACGCCGTCGACGACGTGGGCGACCCAGGTGTCCGACTCGGGCACGTCTTCGAGACGCACGACGTCGAACGGCTTGCCGGCCCGCTCGAGCGCGGGCCGCAGCATCAGCTCGCGGGTGTCGGCGTCGAGCGGGTTGCGCCGGGTTCCCGAGTGGTTCGCGCTGGTCAGCACGCACACCAGGCGGTCCACCGGCGCCTTTGCGAGCGACGCGAGCCACGCGGCCTGCGCCTTCGTGACGGCGTGAAAGCGGCCAAGGAGGAGCGCGGTCGTCATCGGCACCTCACTTCGGCCACGCATCCACGGCACCCGGCAGATCCGCCAGCGGCTTCGCGCCGGCCGGGGCCCTCTTCGGCGCGGCGAGGATCTGGATGCCGCCGATCTTCGTCTCGAGATCGAACTCGCCCACCACCGCCTCGAGCAGCAGGAAGGCCGCGCCCTTCGCTGCCTCCTCGAGCTCCTTCTTCCCGTCGGCGCTGATGATGAGCTCGAACGGCTCGCGCCCCAGCCCCAGCTCGAAGGTGAGGCCGGGGTCGATCGCGTCCAGCTTCCCGCCGAGCGCGTCGGCGGCCGGCTCCTGGCCGGTCTGCACCGCCTTGAGCTCGTCGAGGTGCGCGGGCACCCAGGCCCACAGGTCGGCGACAGGGTCCACCTTCGGCGCGGGCGCCGGCACCGCCTTCGGGGCAGGCAGCGGCACCGCGACGGGCGCTGGCGCCTCCTGCTTGCACACGGACAGCGCGAGGACCGTGACGGAGATCAGCAGCGGACGCATGGCTCTTCCCCCAGCCGCGACCGCCCGCGGCGGCTTTCAGCGGCGCTTGAAACGGTACACGGTGGCCGGCTTCGACGCGGTGATGCGCTTGCCCGGCGCGCGCTCGATGTAGCCGTCCTCGAGCATCCGGTTGAACTTCCGCCGGAAGTTGCCCGGATCCATCTCCTTGTCGAGGACGATCGCGTGGACGTGCCGCAGCTCGGGGATGGTGAAGGTGAGCGGCACGAGATCGAACGCGATGTTCGACGACTCCAGCTTCTCGCGCGTGCGCGCGATCGCCAGCTCGATGATCTCCCGGTGATCGAAGGCCAGCTCGATCCGCTTCAGGCCCTGGACCGGGAACCAGTCCGCGTCCGACACGTCGCCGCCGGCCTTCACGATCGGCGCGAGATCCGGCCGCACCAGCGCCACATACGCGACCGAGATGACGCGCATGCGGGGATCGCGCCCCGCCTTGCCGAAGGTGTGCAGCTGCTCGATGAACACGCGATCGGGATCCAGCCCCGTCTCCTCGGCCAGCTCCCGGCGCGCCGCGGCGTCGAGATCCTCCCCCTGGTCCTTGTCCCCCACCCGCACGAAGCCGCCCGGCAGCGCCCAGCCGCCCTTGAACGGGTGCTCCTGGCGCTTCACCAGCAGCACCCTCAGCTGCGCGTCGATGATCGTCAGGATCACCAGATCCACGGCCACCGCCGGCCGCGGGTAGTCCTGGGGACGGTACTTCTCGAGGAACGCCTTCTCGTCGGCGCTCGGCTCCCGCTTGCTCGCGCTCACGCGTTCTTCCTCGACGAGCCCTTCTTCTGCGCGGGAGCCTTCTTCGCGGCCAGCTTCTTCTCGTTCTTCTCGCCGGCTCTCGCCATCCGGGCGGCCTTCGCCTTCGGAGCCGGCTTCACCTTCAAGTCCACCTTCGTCTTCGCGGCGCCGCCCTCCCCCCCGGCGGCCTTCTGCGCCGTGGCCGCGCGCTTGGCGGCCGCCTTCGCCGCCTTCTTCGCCCCGCGCGACGCCGCCTTCGCCTGGCCTTCCGGAGAGGCGAGGTACTCGCGGCGCTGCGCCATGAGCTCCAGCGCGCGCTCCAGCGTCAGCTCGCTCGGGTCGTCGCCCTTGCGCAGCGACGCGTTCGTCTCGCCGTCGGTGACGTACCAGCCGAAGCGGCCCTCCTTGAGCTGGAGATCCTTCCCCGACTCCGGGTCCTTCCCGAGGATCGTGGCGGGCTTCGCCTGGCCACGGCCGCGGTACTGTCTGGGCTGCTTGAAGATCTCCACCGCCTCGTCGAGCGTGATGGTGAGCAGCTTCGCCTCGTTCTCCACACCGAGGTTGCGGCTCTCCTTGCCCTTGGTGAGGTACGGCCCGTAGCGACCGTTCTGCGCGGTGATCGTCTCGCCGTCCTCCGCGACGCCGACGACGCGCGGCAACGACAACAGCTGCAGCGCCGTCTCCAGCGTCACGTTCTCGGGCTTCATGTCGCGGAACAGCGACGCGGTCTTCGGCTTGGATTCGTCCGTCACCTCGCCCAGCTGCACGTACGGGCCGAAGCGGCCCTGCTTCACGTACACGTTGAGGCCGGACGCCGGGTCGACGCCGATCGGCGTGTCGCCCTTCGGGCCCGCGAGCAGCGCCAACGCCTTCTCGACCGTCAGCTCGTCGGGCGGCAGCGCGTCGGGCACCGACACCGTGTCCTCTCCCCGCTTCACGTATGGGCCGTAGCGCCCCGGCTTCACGACGATGTCGACGCCGTTCGGATCCTTCCCGATGAAGATCGAGTTGATCTCCGCCGCGTCGATCTTCTCGATGTTCTGCGTCACCTGCTTCTTGAGGCCCAGGTGCTTCTGGTCGCCCCAGTAGAACTCCCTGAGGAACTCGACCTTGTCGCGCTCGGCGTTGGCGATCTGATCGAGGTCCTCCTCGAGCTCCTTGGTGAACTCGTAGTCCACCAGGTCGACGAAGTGCTTCTCCATCAGCGCGACGACGGCGAACGCTTCCCAGTTGGGGATCAGCGCCTGCCCCTTCTTCCAGACGTACTTCGCCTGGAGCGTGCCCATGATGGACGCGTAGGTGGACGGCCGGCCGATGCCGAGCTCCTCGAGCTTCTTCACCAGCGAGGCTTCGGTGTAGCGGGCCGGCGGGCTGGTGGTGTGGCCGACCGGCTCGATCGCCTCGACGGGCACCTTGTCGCCCTCGTTGAGGATCGGCAGCGGCGACTCCTGGTCGTCGCGCGAGGCCTCGGGATCGTCGCTCGACTCGACGTAGGCGCGCAGGTAGCCGGGGAAGGTGATGGTGCGGCCGGACGCGCTGAACTCCACCGCCTCGCCCGCCTTCGTGGTGGCCGCCAGCTTCAGCGTCACCGACTCGCCCTCGGCGTCCGCCATCTGCGAGGCCAACGTGCGCTTCCAGATGAGCTCGTACAGCCGCTTCTCGGCGGGCCCCAGCTCGCCTTCCAGCTCCGCCGGCGTGCGGAACGACTCGCCCGCCGGGCGGATCGCCTCGTGCGCCTCCTGCGCGTTCTTCACCTTGCGCGTGTACTGCCGCGGCGCAGCGGGCAGGAAGCGCTCGCCGAACAGCTCGGCCACCTGCGCGCGCGCAGCGTTCAGCGCCGTCTCGGACAGCGTGGTCGAGTCCGTGCGCATGTACGTGATGTAGCCGCGCTCGTAGAGGCCCTGCGCGACGCGCATCACCTGCTGCGCGCTCATGTTCAGCTTGCGCCCGCCCTCCTGCTGCAGGGTCGACGTGATGAACGGCGGCTTGGGGGACGAGCGGTACGGCCGCTTCTCCTGGCTCTTCACCGTGAAGTCGACGCCCTCGAGCCCCTCCGCGAGCGCCTCGGCGCGGGCCTGGTCGATCCACACCGCGTTCGGCGTCGCCAGCTGGCCCTTCTCGTCGAAGTCCTTGCCCGACGCCACGCGCTGCCCGCCCACCGAGTAGATGGTGGAGCGAAACGCCGGCGTCGTCGGGTGCTGCGCCGACAGGTCCCAGTACGTCACCGAGCGGAAGCGCATGCGCTCGCGCTCGCGCTCGACGATCAGGCGAATCGACGGCGACTGCACGCGCCCGGCCGAGAGGCCCGACTTCACCTTGCGCCACAGGACCGGCGACACCTCGTAGCCGTACAGGCGATCGAGCGTGCGGCGCGCCTCCTGCGCGTCGACCAGGCCCATGTCGATGCCGCGGGAGTTCTCGACGGCCTCCTGGATCGCGCGCCTGGTGATCTCGTGGAAGACCATGCGCTTGACCGGTACCTTCGGCTTGAGCTGCTCGCGCAGGTGCCAGGCGATCGCCTCTCCTTCGCGATCTTCGTCCGTGGCCAGGTAGAGCTCCGAGGCGTTCTTCAGCTCGTCCTTGAGCTCGCGGAGCACGTCTTTCTTCGTCACCTCGTACGTCAACTTGAAGTCGTTCTCGACGTCGACGCACAGGCCCGTCGCCGGCAGATCGACGACGTGGCCGACCGACGCCCGCACCGTGTAGTTGTTGCCGAGGAACTGGCCGATCGTCTTGGCCTTGGCAGGCGACTCGACGATCACGAGGGGCTTGGACGCCATGATCCGCACGTCGCTAATTCCTTTGGCCTCGGTCCGTCAAGGACGGTGTTTCCGCGGCCCGCCCGTTTCCCTCGGAGAAATCAGCGGCGTCGACGCAGGAAGCTCGCGAGCGCGAGCAGCGGAAGCGCCGCGGACGCGGGCACCGACGTGCAGCCGGTCGCGGGCAGCTGCTCGGTGCGCAGCACGGGCAGCAACGCGTTCGGCACGCACACGCCGAAGTCGCCGTCCTGCGTCGACGGCACGCAGGTCGCCGAGCCGACGCAGCCCTCGGCGAGCGGATCGACGAGGTAGCAGCTGCGCATGCAGCGCGTGGTGGCGTCGCGCGCCCACGACGCGCAGCGGAGGGCCGGGTCGCCGCAGTACGTGCCACCGATGGTGCACGCCTCGCCTTCCGCCGCGGTCGGCAGCAACGCGAACTGGCACTGGCCGTTCACGCAGTCGAAACCGCCGGGGCACGGCGCGGCGCTGCTGCAGCTCTGCGAGCAGTACGGCCGCACGTCGTGCTGGGGGCTGGTGATGCAGAGCCGCGAGGCGCAGTGGCCCGCGTAACCGCAGTACTCGCCGAGCGCCTGGCAGTCGGGGTCCGGCGTCGCGCACGCGGTGTTGCTGCACACGCCGTCGGCGGCGCACGAGGCCGCGCAATCGGGATCGGACGTCATGCCGGTGCACGCCGCGTTGCAGGTGCCGTCCTCGAGGCACGCGCAGTCGGGATCCGGCGTCGCGCAGCCCACCGTCTGGCAGCGGTGGTCGGCGTCGCAGGAGCCGCCCTCGAACTCCGCCAGCCACTGACGCACCTGATCCTGGAAGCGATCGACGCGCGCGTCGGTGTTGTTGCCGCACGCGCCCGAGTGAAACGAGTGCACGCCGATGATGCGCTCGGAGCCGTCGGGGAAGGTGTAGAAGCCGGGCCCGCCCGAGTCGCCGCTGCAAGTGCCGCTGCGGTTGGCGCCCGCCTTGCCGAAGTCGATCTGGTCGGAGCGCACCTCGTCGAGGCGCGTCATGCCCGTGCGCTTGAAGCCCGAGTCGTCCGTCTCGGTGTTGGTGAGCCCGTAGCCGGCGACGCGCATCGGCACGTACTGGAGGTTGTCGATGCTCTCGGTGTTCCACGCCTTGGTCGGCACCATCGGCTCGCGCTCGAGCTCCACGGCGGCGATGTCGTACTTGCCGATGACGTCGGGCCGGTAGAAGGGGTGTCCGTGCGACTTCGTCGCGCGGATGAAAGAGCTCGCCGGCGCGAGATCGAAGCTCGGGTGATTCGTGACGACGATGGTCGGGGCCACGCCGCCCTCGGGCTCCACGCAGTGCGCCGCGGTGAGCAACGTGCGCCGGCCGATCAAGGTCGAGCTGCAGATCGCGCCGCCGCCCGGGTAGCGCATGTACATCACGAAGACCTCGGGATCGCCGAAGTTGAGGCGGCCACCGAGGACCGGATCGGTGCGGGAGCCGACGGTCTTCGCGGGCGGCTCGTTGGACAGCGCCACCGGCCCGCAGGCGGCGAGAAGGACGGCGAGGGAGAGGAGGACGCGGCGCATGGGTTACCTCGGGAGCGACTTGTAGCGATCGGTGGCAGAGACGAGCTCGTGGACGTTGCCGGGCTCGAAGGCGGAGTGGCCCGCGTCGGGCGAGATGCGGAGGTCGGCCTCGGGCCAGGCGCGGTGCAGCGCCCAGGCGGACTCCATGGGGCAGACGACGTCGTAGCGGCCCTGGACGATGACGCCGGGGATCTTCCGCAGGCGCTCGACGTTCTTCGGCGCGAGCAGCGCGCGCTCGTCGCGCAGCCAGCCGCCGTTCATGAAGTAGTGGCACTCGATGCGCGCGAAGGCCGTGGCGAACTGGTCCTCGCCGGCGCGCTTCACGTAGTCGTCGTTGACGAGCAGGTAGCTGGTGCGCGCTTCCCAGGTGCTCCAGGCCTTGGCGGCGGACAGGCGCACCGCCTCGTCGGGGCTGGTGAGGCGCTTGTAGTACGCGGCCACCAGGTCGCCGCGCTCGGCCTCGGGGATCTCCGCGACGTACGGCTCCCATGCGTCGGGGAACAGGTGGCTCGCGCCGTCCTGGTAGAACCAGTCGATCTCCCACTTGCGCAACAGGAAGATGCCGCGCAGCACCAGCTCGGTACAGCGCTCCGGGTGCGTCTGCGCGTAGGCGAGCGCCAGCGTCGAGCCCCACGAGCCGCCGAAGACCTGCCAGCGCTCGATGCCGAGGTGCTTGCGCAGGGCCTCGATGTCGTCGACGAGATCCCACGTCGTGTTGTGCTCGAGCGACGCGAACGGCGTCGACTTGCCGCAGCCGCGCTGGTCGAAGAGCACGATGCGGTACGCCGCCGGATCCCAGAAGCGGCGCTGCTTGGCGTCGGTGCCTCCGCCGGGCCCGCCGTGGAGGAACACCACCGGCTTCCCGTTCGGGTTGCCGGACTCCTCGAAGTACAGCTCGTGCCCGTGCGACACGGCGAGGCGGCCGGTGCGGTACGGCTCGATGGGCGGGTACAGGTCTCGGCGAGGCGTCGGCGTCATGCGGCCAACGGCCCTAGCACGACAGGTGCCACTCGCGCAGGGGGTCTTGCGCGGAGCGCTCACGACCTCGCTGTCAGGGCGACAGGAAACTGGCGACGACCCGCGCCTCGGCACCTCATCGAGGACCACCAGCCCGCGCGGTGGCTCGAAGGCGAGCTCGGGCTCAGCCAGCAGCGCGCCGAAGCACCTTCAGGACACGATCGACGAGCGCCGGCCCCGCGACGTCCGAGCGCTACAACGAAGAGCCAACATCTCCTGTCGAACGTTCAGGGTGCATGTTCAGCCCTTCGCCTGCTCCTTCGCCCACGCGTCCTTGAGCGTCACCGTGCGGTTGAAGACGAGCGCACCCGGCTTCGAGTCGGAGTCGACGGTGAAGTAGCCGATGCGCTCGAACTGGAAGCGCTCGCCGACGGCGGCCTTCGCCAGCGACGGCTCGAGCTTCGCGTCGGTGATCACCTCGAGCGAGTTCGGGTTCAGATCCTCGAGGAACGGACGCTCGACGCCTTCGTGGCCCTTGCCCGGGGCTTCCGCGGCGAAGAGGCGATCGAACACGCGCACCTCGGCGGTGACGGCGTGTGCGGCGCTGACCCAGTGAATGGTGCCCTTCACCTTGCGGCCGTCGGGCGCGTTGCCGCCCCGCGTCGCGGGATCGTACGTGCACTTGAGCTCGACCACCTGGCCGCTCGCGTCCTTCACGAAGTCGGTGCAGGTGACGAAGAATGCGCCGCGCAGCCGCACCTCGCGGCCGGGCCCGAGGCGGAAGAACTTCTTCGGCGGGTCCTCCATGAAATCGTCACGCTCGATGTACAGCTCGCCCGAGAACGGGACCTTCCGCGTGCCGGCGCTCTCGTCCTCGGGGTTGTTCTGCACCTCGACCTCCTCCACCTGACCCGCGGGCCAGTTGGTGATCGTCACCTTGAGTGGCTTCAGTACCGCCATGCGCCGGTGCGCGGTCTTGTTGAGGTGGTCGCGCACCGCGTTCTCGAGGCGGCCGAGGTCGACGACGCTCTCGTTCTTGGTGACGCCGACGCCCTCGACGAAGGCGCGGATCGCCTCGGCCGGGTAGCCGCGGCGCCGCATCGCGGAGATGGTCGGCATGCGCGGATCATCCCACCCGCGCACGGTGCCGCTCTGCACCAGGTACAGCAGGTTCCGCTTCGACAGCACCGTGTAGGTCAGCTGCAGCTTGGCGAACTCGATCTGCTGCGGGTGGTGCACGCCGAGCTGGTCGAGGAACCAGTCGTAGAGCGGGCGGTGGTTCTCGAACTCCAGCGTGCAGATCGAGTGGGTGATGCCCTCGATGGAGTCCTCGTTGCCGTGCGCCCAGTCGTACGACGGGTAGATGCACCACTTGTCGCCCTGGCGGTGGTGGCGCTCCTTGATGATCCGGTACATGACGGGATCGCGCAGGTTGATGTTGCCCGACGCCATGTCGATCTTCGCCCGCAAGGTGCGCGAGCCGGGCTCGAACTCGCCTTTGCGCATGCGGCGGAAGAGATCGAGGTTCTCCTCGGGCGTACGATCACGAAACGGGCTGTTCTTTCCCGGCTGGGTCAGCGTGCCGCGGTACTCGCGCAGCTGGTCGGCGTTGAGATCGCAGACGTACGCGACGCCCTTCTGGATCAGCTGCTCGGCCCACGCGTACATCTGCTCGAAGTAGTCCGACGCGTAGAAGAGGCGATCTTCGAAGTCGCCGCCCAGCCACTTCACGTCGGCGATGATCGAGTCGACGTACTCCTGCTCTTCCTTCTCGGGGTTGGTGTCGTCGAAGCGGAGGTTGAACTTGCCGCCGTACTTCCGGGCGAGGCCCGAGTTCAGCACGATGCTCTTCGCGTGGCCGATGTGGAGGTAGCCGTTCGGCTCGGGCGGGAAGCGCGTGTGCACCTTCCCCTGCCACTTCCCGCTCGCGTTGTCGGCCTCGATGATCTCTTCGATGAAGTTGAGCGGCGCGTCGGCGCTCATGGGTGTGTTCCGTCCCTTCGGGTTGTCAGACGGGGCAGCCTATAGCACCCGACGGGACGGGCAGGACGATGCTGACGATCACCACCGGTTGGAGCCGTCCAGGACGACGCCGTCCCAACAGGCACCGAAGGAGCCGCTCGGCCGCTCGCCAAACCGACCGGGATTGCGCTGGAGCAGCACCGTCACGGCGTGCCCTTCGGTGCTCGGCAAGCCGGTCGGCTCGACCTGGCCTTCCGCCGACGTTCCGACAGGGAACTCGAAGTCGAGGGGGCCCACGGACGGCAGGTTTCAGAACGGCGACCTTTGCTCAGGCGAGTACACGGTGCCCGTCGAAGGCCCCATCGTCGGCCCGCTCTACCAGGCCGCCAGCTGCTCGTGGCTCCGCGGACTCGCTCGTCTTCGACTGGCACCTGCCGAATCGCAGCCCCTGCCGGTTCAAGATCCGAATACTTAACGGCCGGGAGGAGTGCATCGTTTGTTCGATCGGCCCAGCAGGCTCCGCGACCTCGGGACGTTCCACCCGGGGCAGTACCACTACGTACTGGACTGCTTCCCTGAGCTCGCCACCGTCGACGCGCTCCTGGGTCCGGCGCGCGCCCCGGCTTCGCGGCCGGTCTCGACCGACTGGCGCGGTGCAGACGACGGGCACGTTCGACCTCTACTGAGACCGCTTTCGTGACTCCAGCCGCTTGCGCAGCGCCTGCCCCATCGGGTTGCCGTCGAGGTCGAGCGTCTCGAGCGACTGCAGGAACGGCGAGTCGAGCAGCGCTTCGACGCCCGTCGCGCCGATGCGGTTGCGCGCGAGGCGGAGCGACTTGAGCGTCACGAGCCGCGGCGACCGCGCCAGCGCCACCGCACCGCCCGTGCCGATCGCGTTCCCAGAGAGATCGAGCGACGTCAGCCTCCCCGGCCGCTTCGCGAACGCGATCGCCTCCGCCCCACCCTCGCCCAGCGCGTTGTCCGCGAGCGACAGCGTCTCCAGCGCACCCAGCCACTTCGTCGACGCGAGGCCCTGCGCGCCCACCTCCGACACCTCGTCGCGCTCGAGGAGAAAGGCCGTCAGCTTCGGCAGCGCCCACGGCACGTTCGCCGCCAGCACCAGCGCGCCCACGTCCGCAAGGCGATGACCGCGCAAGGCCAGCGTCGACAACCGGCGCAGGTGCCGCGACTCGAGCAAGGCGCCCACGTCCTCCGCGCCCAGGCCCACCTCGCGGTGCGCCGCGCGAAGGGCGAGCGACTCGAGCCGCTCGAGCCAGTGCGCCGCCGCGAGCCGTGGCACGTCCAGCCCACGCGTCGAGGCGAAGGTCAGCTCGCGCACCGGCTCGCGCGCAAACAACGCCTCCAGCGGCTCGAGGGCGCCTGCGTCCAGCACCGTCACCCGCTCCACGAAGCCACGATGGAACTCGACCTGCAGCGCCTCCTTCGCCAGCGGTCCCACCCACCCCTCGCCGTGCGCGGAGAGCAGCGCCACCTGCCGCGCCTCCAGCTCGAGGAATCGATCCGCGTCCGTCGTGCGCTCGAGCTCGCACTGCACGCTGATGAGCTCGCCACGGGGATCGCCCTGCTCGCTCAGCCAGTCGGCATAGACGAGCCGCGGCGCATCGTCGGCTGGATGCGCGAGCACCTCCGCCAACAACGCATCGCGCGAGGCGGCGGTCGGCCGCGGCGCCGCGACGTAGACGAGGTGCGCGCGATCCGCTCGCTGCCGGCCCGCCCACGCGAGGCAGCGCGGCACGTTCGCGGCCTCGCGGTAGCGGTCCCACGGCTCCAGCTCGCTCCAGGCGCGGCCCGGCGTCACGCCACTCGCTCGCGCGGAGACGATTCCCACGGTGAGATCGGCCGGCCCCGCCACCGCGAGGCACACCGTCGTGAAGTCGCGCGCGTCATCCACCTCGCCGGCGTGCTTCCACGCGTAGCCGAACGGGCTCTCGAGCGCGGCGTCGACACACGCGCGCACGTCCTCCCCGCTCAAGAGCCGCGCGGTCCGCCGGCCATTCGCCTCGGCGAGCAGCGCGCCGACGGCCGCTTCGTTCCACTCGACCGCCCGCCGCGCCGTCACGCCGTGGCCGCCGCCTTCGCCAGGGCCTCCAGCTCCTCGCGGTCGATCGTCTCCTTCTCGAGCAGCCGAAGGGCGATCGAATCCAGCACCGCGCGCTTCGACAGGAGGATCTCCTTCGCGCGTTTGTGCTCGGCCTCGAGGATCTTCCCCACCTCGGCGTCGATCTTCTTCGCGGTCTCCTCGCTGAAGTTCCGCTCCTCGAAGGACACCGGCCCGCCGAGGAACTGCCCGCCGCCCGGCTTGCCGAACGTCTGCGCGCCGAGCTCCGACATGCCGAAGCGGCACACCATCTGCCGCGCCAATTCGCTCGCCCGCTCGAGATCGTTCTGCGCGCCGGTGGAGATGTCGGTGAAGACGACCTCCTCGGCGACGCGGCCGCCCATCAGCACCGCGAGCGCGTCGAGCAGCTCCTCGCGCGTCATCAGGTAGCGGTCCTCGGTCGGAAGCTGCAGCGTCGCCCCGAGCGCGCCGATCGACCGGGGGATGATGGTCACCCGGTGCACCGGGTCGGCGTGCTTCACCGACAGCGCCACCAACGCGTGCCCCGCCTCGTGCCAGGCGACGCGCTTGCGCTCGGCCTCGCTCATCACCCGCCCTTCCTTCTTGAGGCCGAGCTGGATGCGATCGATCGCCTCCTCGAAGTCCTTCGCCTCGACCTCCTTCCCGTCACGCCGCGCGCTGGCGAGCGCCGCCTCGTTGACGACGTTCGCGAGATCCGCGCCGACCATGCCCGGCGTGCGCTGGGCGATCACCTTGAGGTCGACGTTCGACGCCAGCTTGAGCCGCCTGGCGTGCACCTTCAGGATCGCCTCGCGCCCCTTCACGTCCGGGCGGTCGACGAGCACCTGGCGATCGAAGCGGCCCGCGCGCAACAGCGCCTTGTCGAGGACCTCGGGCCGATTGGTGGCGGCCATGATGACGATGCCGGCGCCGGCGTCGAAGCCGTCCATCTCCACCAGCAGTTGGTTCAGCGTCTGCTCGCGCTCCTCGTTCGCCGCGAAGACGCCGCCGCCCGCGCGCGTCTTGCCCACCGCGTCCAGCTCGTCGATGAAGACGATGCACGGCGCGCGCTCCTTCGCCTGCACGAAGAGATCGCGCACGCGGCTCGCGCCGACGCCGACGAACATCTCCACGAACTCGGAGCCCGACATCGAGAAGAACGGCACGCCCGACTCGCCCGCCACCGCGCGCGCGAGCAGCGTCTTTCCCGTGCCGGGCGGGCCGACCAGCAGCACGCCCTTCGGCACCCGCGCGCCGACCGCCTGGTACTTCGCGGGGTGCTTCAGGAAGTTGACGACCTCCATCAGCTCGGCCTTCGACTCGTCGACGCCCGCGACGTCCTCGAAGGTCGTCTTGTTCTCGCTGGAGCGGTCGTAGATCTTCGCCGCGCTCTTCCCGAAGCTCATCGGTCGCGCCGCGCCGCCCCCCTTCCCGCCGCCGAGCAGCCCGCCCCACGCGCGGAACAACAGGATGAGCATCGCGAGCGGGAAGATCGACGAGAGGATCGCCGGCCACAGCCCGCCCTGCTGCTCAATGTGCCCCGAGAAGGTGACCTGGTTCTTCTCGAGCCGGGTGAGCAGCTCGCGCTCGTCGACGCCGGGCAGCCGCGTCGCCACCATCGTCTGCTCGCGGCCCTTCTCCGTCTTCTCCTTCAGCTTGGCGATCACGCGGTCCTGCTCGATGAGGACCTCGGCGATCTTCCCGTCGTCCAGCGTCGCGAGCAGCGCGCTGTACGGCACGACCTTCCACTCCGCCTGCTGCGACGAGAGCGCCCGAAACCACAGGAAGCCCGCGACCGCGAGGGCGAGGAGGAACAACCCGAGCCGAAACCAGGTGCTCTTTGTCATGCCTCACCGATGTGGCAGCCCGGGCCCAAAAGCAAGGGAAGCGCGCGAAAAAAGGGTCTGGGAGGACGCGCGGTCGGATCTCAGCGCGCGGGCGGCGCGAGGGGGAACGGCAACCCCTTCAGCGGATGGGCGAAGCACGCGAGGCCGCCCCGCCCCACGTGCAGGTAGATCGACGGCGACAGCGGGCGCACCATCGAGAACTCGACCTTGAAGCGCTCCTTGAGCCGACCGAGCAGCTCCTTCGCGGGCCCTTCGATGTCGCCGTGCGCGATGCCGACCCACAACGGCGTGCCTCGGTCGAACCGCTCGCCCATCCACTCGGCGATCTTCTCCGCGGGGCTCGAGCGCGCGCTCACCCGACCGACCGACACGGGCTTTCCGTCCTCGAAGGACAGCAGCGGTCGCATGTTGAGGAAGTTCGCCACCCAGCCCTGGAGGAAGGACGCGCGCCCGCCCTTGATGAGGTTGTCGAGCGTCGCGACCGTGATCAGCGAGCGGCCGGCGGCGACGAAGGCGCGGCACAGCTTCGCCGTGTCGGCGAGCGACAGCCCGGCCTTGCGCCCCTGCACCGCCACCATCGTCACCAGGCCCGCGCCGACGTCGGTGACGGTGGTGTCGACGATCTCGATCCGCGCGGCGCTCCCCATCGCCTTCGCCGCCGCCACCGCCGCGTCGTGCGAGCCGATGATCTGCCGCGAGGTCATGATGACGAGGATCTCCGGGTCCTTCTTCGCCAGCCGCGCGAAGTGATCGGCGAACTCGGCCTCGGTGGTGCCCTGCACGAAGGGGTGCTTCGCCGCCGATCTCACCCAGCGATCGACCTGCGAGAGATCGAGCGCGTTGCGAGTGTCGTGGCTGATGCCGTCGACGACGATCTTCTGCGGCGTGAGATCGACGTCGAGGTCGTGGGCGAGGTCGTCACCAATGTTCGATCCGGGGTTCGTGAGGATCCGCACTTCGCTGTCTTGAGGCGCACGAGAGCCCGGTATCGGGAGTTGCGGTGGGACAAAGCGCCGCACCCCGACACCGACCCCGAGCCAGCGGGTTCATCGACTCGTGAGCGAGGCCGGTCTCGCTCCACTCGCCAGGAGGAAGGTCATGATGAAGAGGACGATGATGCTGGTCGCGGCGCTCTCCATGTTCGCGGCTCCCGCGTTCGCTGGCAACGGCAATGACGCGGCCAACGGCAGCGGCCTCGCCACCCGGGACCGGGTGCGCCTGCAGACGAAGGACGGCACCTGCGGCTGCTCGCAGCTGCGCCAGCAGACCAGGGACGGCACCAGGCAGCAGCTCCGCGTGAACGCCAGGCAGGCGATGAACGCCGGCCAGGGCACGCGCGCCGGGCGGCTCGGCAACTAGCCCACGCCACGGAGCGGTCCGCCGCGAAGCCGCCGCGGGCCGTTCCGGCCCGGTGCACCATGCGCTCGCTCGTGCTTCCGCTTGCCGTCTTGCTCGCCGCGCCCGCGCTGGGAGACGACGCGCCGTCGCCGTTCTTCCTGCTGACGGGCGCCGCGGCCGGCGCCTTGTACGACTCGAACATCACCCGCACCGCGTCGCCGGAAGGTGACCTCGCGCTCGACGCGACCGCGCACGCGGGCGGCGGCTGGGCCGTGTCGGACACCTGGGGCCTGTCGGCGGTCGCGCTCTACCGCGGGCGCGCGTGGGTGTCGGCGATCGACTTCTCGACGCACGTCACCTCGGTGATGGGCCTGGTGACCTGGTCGCCCGCGGAGTGGGTGACGCTCGGGCTCGCGCCGTCGGGCGGGTACACGTTCGCGGTGGATTCTGCGCGTGCCGGGCCGCGCGTCGACGGGCGCGCGTACTCCGTCTTCCAGCCACTCGACTGGCTCGCGGTGCGCGTGGGGTACGGCTACCTGTGGCGAGGCGCGGCCGAGCCGGTGTTCGCGTCGTGCACACACGAGGCGCACGCCCGGCTGCAGTTCGCCCCGCTCGCCTGGCTGCACGTCACGCTCTCGGCGTCGCTCGCGCTCGGCAACGACGTCGTCTACCGCGTCGCCGAGGCGGAGGTGCCGGTCATCGCCAGCGGCCGCGGCCCGGGGGCTCACCAGTCCGCCGCCGGCCCCACGCTCGAGGTCATCGGCGTCGACGCGCGGACCTCTACCGCCGCCGCCGAGCTCGAGATCCTGCTCCCCGCCGGCTTCTCGCTGGTCGCCGAGCTCGCCTGGGTAACGAGCGACAACCCGGTTCAGCCGTGGCAGTCGTGGATGCCGTCGGCGCTCGTCGCGTGGGACCTGCCTTGACCGGTTAGGTGGTGAAGAAGCCCGCCGCCGCGCCGGGCGCGATGCACCCCCGGCTCGCGCGGATCGCCGAGCGGCTCACGAGCTGGAACGCCTTGCGCAGCCCCGACGGCGTCGCGTCGCGCTGCACGAGGATGCACCCGTCCGGCACGCCCATCGCCTTCGCCACCTTCTCGAAGTCGACGTCGGTGCCGACGAAGGCCAGTGTGAAGAGCTCCGACGCGAGGAGATCCTTCGACAGCCGCGAGCAGTGACTGGGCCCGCGCTTGCTGCCGACGTCTTCGCCGTCCGTCACCACCACGACGACGCTGCGCGTGGGCGTGCCGCCGTCCCGAAGGCGCTGCGCGTAGGTGACGTTCGCCGTGAGCGCGTCGCACCAGGTGTCGTAGAGGCTCGTCGCGCCGCCGCCGCGGTAGTTCTTCGCGTCCAGCCGCGTCGCCTCGTCCACCGGCACGTAGCTGTGCAGCACCCTCGCCTCGTGGTGGAAGGTCCAGCAGGCCAGCAGCACCGAGTCCTTCTCCTTCGCGCCCGAGAAGGCGTCGAGGAGCGCGTTCTGCCCGTCGCGCACCGCCGCCTCGAGCCCGCGATCGGCGATGGACGAGGACGCGTCGATGAGCACCGTCACGAGCGTCACGTCTGACGCGTCGAGCTCCTCGAGGTCCTTGCCCGCCGCGCCGGCCAGCACGAGCGGGCCGAGGTTGCCCGTCACCATCGACTGCGTCTGCGGCGTGAGGACCCCCTTCGTGGTCGCGCTGGTGAGGATCTGCGTCGCTTCATCCCGGGTCAACTGCTTCTTCGTCGTCATGGCACACCTCTCCTGTGAGTGTTGGCTGGCTCTTCCCTCACCGCGATCCGCTCCCCGATGGGGGAGGGGAGTCCTGCTTCCGATGTCAGTGCGTCACACCGTGACGGGGTCCGTCGTCTTCACGACCTTCATCCCCGCCTTGCGCCACTGCTCGATCGCTTCGTCGGCGATCTTCGGGAAGTTCAGGTGATCGGGCAGCGGGTTCAGCGGCGGTGCGGGCACCGGGCTCATCGCGTCCTCGAGGATCCAGATCTTCTCCGCCAGCTTCGGATCCGTCGCCATCACGTGCCTCTGAATGTCGTTGAGCGTCGACAGCACGCAGTGGCTCTTCGCCTGGCCGAAGACGTATACGCGGTCGTACTCCATGAGCAGCTTGAAGAACGGCGCGTTGAAGGCGCCGACCACCTGCCCCGACAGCTCCGTCACCTCCGGCGACATCACCGAGTAGTTCTCGGTGAGCGCGTGCGTGCCCTTGGTCTCGAAGTGCGTCTGGTGCCGCCGCGCCGCCGCGTGGAAGAGAGACGCTTCCATCATCGCGGGCACCAGCGCGTGCGAGAGGCCGCCGAGCAGCGTGTGGTACGGCCACACCGTCAGCACGTACTTCCCCGTCGCCTCCAGCTTCTTCACGTACTCGAGGCTCTCCTTCGGGTGCGCGACGGCGGTCCATTTCCCGGCGCGGACCTCCTCGTGGAAGATCGGCGTCAGCGGCGCGGGGTGCTTGCCCTGCGCGTCCACCCACCACGCCGGGTGGAAGATCTGGAACACGCGGTGCGTGTCCATCGAAAAGAACAGCCCGGTCAGCTGCGAGAGGTTCCGGTACAGCCACTCGACGGTGCGCTGCGTGTCCTCCACCGCGCCCGGCACGAAGAGGCTCGCGCCCGGCGTGCAGAAGCCCACCTGCACGTCGATGCCAAAGGCCGCGATGCGGTACGTGTCGCTGCCCGACGGCTTGATGCCGTGCTTCTCGGCGTACGCCTCGCCGGCCTCGGTCACCAGGCCCGCGCGCTCGAGGTACAGCTGGGGCACCTGCTTCGGATCGTAGAAGTCGGGGAGCGGCAACATGGTGAACCTCCTTACGTGAGCGTGAGCTGCGTGATGTCGCGGGCTCCGACGACGAACAGCGAGCCGTCGGTGTTGGCCAGCACCTCGTCGCCCGCGGAGACGAAGGAATGCGTGTCGGGGAACTGCACCGCCTCGAGCAGGTGGCCGGAATCGCGCTTCAGGCCCACGAGGCCCACGTCGATCGCGACCACCGCGCGCCCCGACAGGAGCGCCGCGTGCCCGCGCGTGGTGCCTTCGCCGTAGCCCAGCCGCGCGCCGGACTCGTCGAAGAGCCAGCGCCGGACCACCTCGCGGCCGTTCGCCTCGGTCACCACCGTGAGCAGCGCATGCTGCGCGTCGAAGACCGCGTCGGCCTCGACGATGCGGCCCGTCCACGTGACGTCGGCCAGCTGCTTGAGCCCCGGCCTGCCCGCGCGCAGCAGGAAGGCCACCGTGACGCCGCCCGCCCGGTAGGAGCCCAGGCCCAGCCGCTCGCCCGTCCATAGCCACGCCTGCCCTTCCAGCACCTGCCCCACCCGCGCGCCCGTGAGCTGCTCGGTGAGCCAGCCCTGCTCGACGCGGTACGCCGCCGAGGAGGACGCCGCCAGCACCGGCGTGGTGAGACGCACCTCGGTCTGCGCGCGCTCGACGACCTGGCCGTGCACCACGCGCAGCGCGCGTCCTTGCGCGTCGGCCACCCAGGTCGACGGCCCGCTGATCGCGAAGCGCATGTGCGGCGACGCGGGCTGCGCGAGCACCACCGCGCCGTCCTCGCGGCGCACGCTGCCGTTCTCCTCGTACACGTAGCGCAGGCCGCCCTGCAGCGCGGAGGCGAGGATGCGGCCACTCGTCTCGAAGGCCGTGCGCGCGGTGCAGCGGCCGCGGGTGCGCAGCACCTGCCGCGTCACCAGCGGGCCCAGCGCGCGGCACTCGGGGCACACCGCGCGCGCGTGCGAGGTCGAGAGCGCCGCATGCAGCGCCTGGAACAGCGCCGTCACCTGCCCGTTGGACACGGCGCCCGCGCGCCACTTGCGGCTCGCGAGCCGGCCGAAGCCCTCGGCGTTCGGGACGAGCGGCATGAGGTAGCCGAGCACCCGGTTCTGCCGATCGCGCACCAGCTTCTCGGGCGCGACCACCTCGCGCGGCAGGCCCGACGGGAAGCGCGCCAGCTTCGTCACCTTGAAATCGAACAGCCGCTGCCCCAGCGCGCCGGCCGGCGGGTGGAAGAGCTTCAGCGCCAACGCGCCGTGGCGGTAGACGCACGCCTCGCCGCCTTCCCCGACGAGGTCGCGGTCGCTGACGGAGATGCGCTTGCCGTCGAGGTAGACGTCCATGGCGTCAGGCGCCCTCCAGCACCACGAGGGTCGCGTCGTCGGCCGGCGGCGCCGCCTCGGCCAGCACGTTGAGCCGCCGCTGCAGCGTGCGCGCGTTTCGAAAGAGCTCGCCATCGAGCAGCGCGGCCAGGCGCGATGGCTCCTTCTCGAGCAGCGCGTCGAAGCCGTCCGTCATCAGCACCACGCGGCGCGCGCGCCCGAGGAAGTGCACCTGCGGCTCGGGGCGCCGGCCGGTGAGGAGCCGGTACGCGGCGTACGGCGGGGCGTTCCGGGGGCCGGCGTCCAGCCGCGTCAGCGCGTCGTCCACCAGCACCGCGCCGTCGCCGATCCCGAAGACGAGCGCGTCGCCGGCGATCTGCACGCCGCAGAGGAACGTGTGGAGGAAGTACGTCTCCACCAGCTCCACGAAGGCCGTCGGGGGGCCGTCGAGCGTCGAGACGGCCCGGTAGATCCACGCACAGAGGGCGTCCGTCGCGATTCGCCCCAGCTCCTCCGTCAGCGGCGCGCCCGCCGCGTGCGTCGCCACCCAGCCGGCCAGGAAGCGTGCGGAGAGCTGCGCGCCGACCTCGCTGCGCGGAGAGGAGGAGCAGCCATCGGTGACGACGCCGGCGATCGCCTGGCCGCGGCGCGCGAGCGCGAAGCCGTCCTGGTTGTTGCGGCCGAGGCGGACGTGCTCGCGGCCGGTGAGGGAGGCACCCGCTCCCGCTGGGGAGAGGGCCGGGGAGCGGGGAAGCGGAGCCGTGACGGTCATGAAGGCGTCCTCCACCTCGTCAGCGCGTCCACCAACGCCTTCGTCTCCGGCGACAGCGCCAGCACGCGGTCAGAGGGCGCGACGGCCTGCGCCTCGGCCAGCGGCGGCGCGGCGGGCGGCTCGGCGCCCGTGAGGAGCTCGTACCCGGCCGGCACTGCCTCGCCCTCCTGCCCCACGACGCCGAATGGGCCACTGGCCCCCGCGCGTCGCCGGAAGAGGACCGGCCGGCCCGGTACGCTCTGCTTCCCGCTGCCAGGCTCGTTGCCGAACTTCATCGTCGGCCTCGGCCCCGACTGCGACAGCTTGTAGACGGCCGCCACGCGATCGCGCGTCAGCGGCGTGGCGGCCGTCTGCGCCACCAGGTACCCGCCGTAGCCGTACACCTGGTCGCCCGGCGAGAGGCCCACCTCGGCGCGCAGCGCCTCGAAGCGCCGCGTCTGCTCGGCGTCGAAGCCGTCCTCGAGGATGTGCACCGGCTCGAGGCCCATCTTCCGCGCGAGCTCGACCGCGTGCCGGTACTGCGCTTCCTTGTCGCCGGAGTCGTAGCGGATCGAGTCCCGCTCGCCGGGCCGCTCCTTCATGATCGCGAACGCCGTCGGCAGCCCCGAGGTGATGGTGTCGAAGGTGTCGAGCAGGAAGGACGAGCGCTGGGGCCGGCGATCGACCATCGCGCGGAAGGCCGCCTCGTCGCTGCCGAAGCGCTGCACGTGCTCGTGGCCCATGGTGCCCACCGGCACGAGTCCCAGCTTGCGCGCGCCCCACACGTGGCTCGTGCGCGTCAGGCCGGCCTGCCGGCACCCCTCGAGCGCCAGGAGGTGCTGCTCGAGGCAGCTCGCGGCGCGCAGCCCCACCTCGAACAGGCGCGCCGGGGTGCCGACGATCTCCGCGAGCTCCAGGACGCGCGCCCTCACCCGCGCCACGTACGCCTCGGGCTGCGCCTCGACAGGCGGCGCCGGTACGCCCACCGCGTCCAACGTCTCCAGCACGAGCTGCTTCTGCGCCTCGCACGTCACCACGCCGACCGACGCTGCCAGCGCCTGCGGCTCGCGCAGCGCCACCGTCGCCACCTGGATGCGGTAGCTCCACTGCAACAGCAGCGGCTCGAGCCATGACACCAACGCCGAGGGGCCCGTCACCGAGAAGACCGGCTCGCGATCGGAGAACACGGAGAAGCGGGGCAGCGCGCGCACCGTCACCTTCCGCGCCGGCTCACGCAGCGCCTCCCGGTAGCCCGAGCCCATCTCGTACTCGTGCTCCGCGAGGTACGCCCAGTCGCCCGCCTCTGCCGCCGGCAGCACCTTCGCGAGCTCCGCCGCGACGTCGAACGGCAGCACCTGCAGCCCGCCCTTGCGGTGCGAGTAGTAGAAGGTCTCGCGCCGCAAGGGCCACCCGGCCTCCCCCATCGAGAACTTGTAGCCGTCGGTCGCCAGCAGCGGAGCCGTCATCGCCTCACCTCGCAAGAGAGTATCTAAAACCGCAGAAAGAGTCGCCAAGGCCCCCCCCCCCCCCTCAAGCAAAGTTCAGGGAGCCCCCTCTGGGCGCGGCTCGGAGCGCAACGGCCGCCGCGAGCCCCGAGAATCCCGCGACTTCCCTTGCGTGGCGCGATCGGTCGCGTGCCTTGGCGCCCCGGGTCCAAACGGATGATTTGCCGTCAATTTTTGTAAGATAAAATCTACTAATACACAGAAAGACAAGGCAACATCTTGAAACTCCACGCGAATGTCCCCGCTGCCAGCCTGCTTTACGCGGTTGGAGCGTCGATGGCGCAACGGGCCCACACGCGCATCGACCATGAGGGCACAGGGCCGGCGCTGCTGGCCTCCGCACACAAGGGGAATCGGAACATGAAGAAGGCCATCGACATCGGGGCGCTGTACGCGAAGTACGGTCCGACCATCTACGCGCGCTGCAAGCGACTGCTCAAGGACAGCGCGGCCGCCGAGGACGCCACCCAGGACGTCTTCGTGAAGGTGCTCAAGGCCATCGACTCCGCGCCCACCGAGGGAGCGGTGCTTCCCTGGATTCACCGCATCACCACCAACCACTGCCTCAACCTGATCCGCGACGGCCGCCGCCACGCCGAGCCGGTCGAGGAGGTCCCCGAGCAGGCGGACGACGAGTTCGAGGACAGCGTCGTCACCCGCGACTTCGCCCAGAAGGTGCTGGCCTCGACGCCCGAGGAGCTCAAGGCGCCCGCGATGATGTACCACGGCAAGGGCATCGAGCAGGCGAAGGTCGCGCAGGCGCTGGGCGTGTCGCGCCGCACGGTGCTGTACCGCCTCGCCGAGTTCACCCGCCGCGCGATGAAGCTGCACGCGATCGCCTAAGGGCCAGACCTGACGCGAAGAAGAATGTTCCGATAACCGTGTGTGGGCGACGCCCGGTGCCGCGAGAGTGGCCCGGGCGTCGTCGTATTTTTCCGGTAGGCTCGCGCGCCATGCGAGCGCACGCGAAGGCGGTGGTGTTGACCGTGGTGCTGTTGCTCCCGGGGGCCGCGCACGCGGTGGGCGTCGGCCTCGACCTCGGTGGCGGCTTCTGGTTCTCCAACACCGCTCAGCTCGACTTCCACGTTCGCGTCGACCAGCGCCTCGGCAAGTACGTCAGCGTCGGGATCCGCCCCGGCGTGCTGCTCAACCTCAACGGACCGGTCGAGGTCGGCGTGCCGGTGGACGCGGTGTTCCGCTTCCACATCCCGCACGTGTACTTCGACGTCATGGGCGGGCTCGCGGTGCTCTTCGGCAACTCGGCGCCGCTGCGCGCGCACGTGGCCGCCGGCTTCGGGGTGCCCTTCGCGAAGCACTGGGCGGTGGGCTTCGAAGCCGGCTGGCTGCAGAACGGCGCGCAGCTGCTGGTGCGCTTCAGCTTCACATTCTAGGCAGTCGTCCGTGCGCTGGTCCGCCGCCCTCCTCTGCCTCTGCGCCGCCTGCAGCCGGCCGCCGCCGCCGTCGAGCGCGCCGCTGCCGCCCGACATCCAGATGGACCGGGTGACGATGAAGCAGTTCCGCGGCAGCCAGACGCGCGTCACCGTCACCGCGCCCCACCTCGAGATGATGCGCAGCTCCGGCGACTTCACCATGGTGGACGCGTCGGTGCGCCTCGAGGCGCAGGGAATCACCGTGCAGGCGCCCCAGGTGGCCGGCAACACGGGCTCCGGCGTGCTCGAAGGCTCCGGCGGGCTCACGCTCACCACCAGCGACGGCGTCACCGGCACGACAGAGCGCGCGCGCTTCGACAAGGCGCTGGGCCCCGAGGGCGGTGCGACGTCGGACGCGGGCGTGCACCTCGAGCACCCGGACTTCACCCTTGACGCCACCGGCTTCCAGGTGGACTTCGCGAGCGGGACGGCGAGCTTCGACCAGCCGGTGACGAAGAGCCGCTGAGCGCCTCGGGAACGAGCGGGCCTGCCAGCGCGTCAGCAGGACGGTGGCCCCGTCCGGCACAGGCGCGGCGGGCGCACCGCGAAACAGGAGCGCGTCGACTTCCCACGGCGCGGCCCCTGACGCCCCATCGCATTCCGCCGAAGGGCTGGTACAAGCCCCTCTCGACGTGACCGCGCTCCTCCTCTCCCTCTGCCTCGCCGCGCCCGACGCCGGCGCCCTGCTCGCTCGCCCGGTCGAGCTGCGCGCCGATCGCCTCGAGGTGCAGAGCCGCGAGCAGAAGGCGACCTACGTCGGCCACGCCACCGCGGTCCGCGACGGCGCGACGCTGACCTGCGATCGCCTCGAGGTGCAGCTCGACGAGCGGCGCGAGGTGAAGACGATCACCGCCCTCGGCCACGTCGTCGTGGTGGACGGCGATCGCCGCGCCGAAGGCGAGCACGCGACCTGGGACAACGCGACGGGCGTGCTGGTCGTCACCGGCCAGCCGACCGCCCGCCAGGGCCACCGCGAGGTGTCCGGCGACGTGGTGACCTTCACCGCCGGCGTCGACCGCGTGGAGATCGACAAGCCGCGCACGCGCGTCGCCCCGGCCGACGGCGGCGTGTCCTCCTCGCTGGCCATCGACGCGGACTGGCTCGTCCTCGAGCAACAGCGCGCCACCGCCACCTGGAAGGGCCACGTGAAGGTGACGCGCGGGCCGACGGTGCTGACCACGCCGGAGCTCACCGCCCACTACGACGAGCGCGGGGAGATCACCCGCGTGCAGGCGAAGAACGGCGTGGAGGCCACCGAGCGCGACCGCTGGGCCCGCGGCCAGCGCGCCGACTACGACGTCAAGCGCGGCGTGCTGGTCGTCACCGGCTCGCCCGAGGCGCGCCAGGGGAAGCACCGCATGAAGGGCACCCGCGTCACCTTCTTCCCCGGCACCGATCTCGTCGAGGTGGAGAACGCCACCACCGTCATCGAGGTGGACAAGAAGGGGAGCGGGCCCAGGTGAGCGAGTCCCTCGACGCGCGCGGCCTGGTGAAGGCCTACCGGAAGCGCCGGGTGGTGGACGGCGTCACCTTCTCGGTGCGCCCCGGCGAGGTGGTGGGCCTCCTCGGCCCCAACGGCGCCGGCAAGACGACGTCGTTCTCGATGGTGGTGGGCCTGGTGCAGCCCGACGCCGGCAGCGTGCAGCTCGGCGGCCGCGAGCTGTCCGGCCTGCCCATGCACCAGCGCGCCAGGGCCGGCCTCGGCTACCTGCCGCAGGAGGCGTCGATCTTCCGCAAGCTGACGGTGCGGCAGAACCTGCTCGCGGTGCTGGAACTCGACGGCGCGCTGTCGCGGGCCGAGCGCGAGGCCCGAGCCGATGCGTCCATCGCCGAGTTCGGCCTGGGAAAGGTGGTCGACAGCCTCGGCGAGACCCTCTCCGGCGGCGAGCGGCGCCGCGCGGAGATCGCCCGCTCGCTGCTGTCGAAGCCCCGCATCATGCTCTTCGACGAGCCCTTCGCCGGGGTCGATCCGATCAACGTGGCCGAGCTCCAGCGGGAAATCGCCCGCCTGAAGGACCGCGGGCTGGGCGTGCTCATCACCGATCACAACGTCCGCGACACCCTCCGCATCTGCGACCGCGCGTACATCATCGCGGCCGGGCAGATCCTCGAAGAAGGCCCCCCGGATGCCATCGCCTCTTCCGAGCGCGCCCGCCGCGTCTACCTCGGCGAAGGCTTCTCACTTTCCTGAGGAAGACCGGCCACTTCACTCTCGTCCATCACTTCGCAAGTGACGTGCCGGCCGCGAGCGCATACCCTTGGCACGCCTCTTGATGGGCCGGGCACGTCCAGCCGGCCCGAGGTGGAGCTGAACCGTGGGCATGGAGCTGAAGCAAAGCCTGAAGATGTCGCAGCAGCTGGTGATGACGCCCCAGCTGCAGCAGGCGATCAAGCTGCTCCAGCTGTCCCGCATGGAGTTGCTCGAGCAGGTCCGCGAGGAGATGGAACAGAACCCGCTCCTCGAGCAGCCCGACGAGACGGTCGAAGGGGACCTGTCCGACAAGGCGCCCGGCGAGGCGTCGCTGGAGGCGGAGAACCTGGAGAGCCCCGCCCTCCTCGAGCCGCGCGAGAGCGGCGAGGTCGCCCAGGAAGTGAAGCCCGAGAACGGGCCCGCGGAGATCGACTGGGACCAGTACCTCAACAGCTACCAGTTCAACGAGCCCACGGTCGCGTCCAACAAGGGCAACGTCGACCTCGACGACCTGCCGTCCTTCGAAGCGAACCTGGTCAAGCGCGAGGACCTGGTCGACCACCTCCACCAGCAGCTCGCCGGCATCACGCTGAACGACGCCGAGGCGCGCGTGGCCGAGCTGATCATCGGCAACCTCGACGACGACGGGTACCTCAAGCTGCCGGACGTCGAAGGTGACCCGCTGATCCGCCTCGCCAACGAGTGCGACGTGCCGGTGCGCATCGCCGAGCGCATGCTGAAGAAGATCCAGCAGCTCGATCCCAAGGGCTGTGGCGCGCGCGACCTGCAGGAGTGCCTGCTGATCCAGTGCCGGGCGCTGGCCGAGCCGGCCGCCCCGCTGCTGGGGATGATGATCAAGAAGCACATGAAGCTGCTCGAGTCGAAGAACCTGCCGGCGATCGCGAAGGATCTCGGCGTGCCGCTCGAACAGGTGATCGAGGCCTCGAAGCTCTTGACGCGCCTCGACCCGAAGCCCGGCCGCAACTTCTCGGGCGACGACGCGCAGTACATCACCCCCGACGTGCACGTCGTGAAGCTGGGCGACGAGTACACCGTGGTGCTGAACGACGACGGACTGTCGAAGCTGCGCATCTCCGAGGCATACCGGCAGGCCCTGAAGCGCGGCATGCTGCCCAGCGGCCAGACGAAGGAGTTCGTCCAGGACAAGCTGCGCAGCGCGATGTGGCTCATCCGCTCCATCCACCAGCGGCAGCGCACCATCTACAAGGTGACCGAGAGCATCGTGAAGTTCCAGCGCGAATTTCTCGACAAGGGCATCGCGTACCTGAAGCCGCTCATCCTGCGCGACGTGGCCGAGGACATCGGCATGCACGAGTCCACGGTGAGCCGCGTCACCACCGCGAAGTACGTGCACACGCCCCAGGGCATCTTCGAGCTGAAGTACTTCTTCAACTCGTCCATCGCCCGCACCGGCGGCGACGACATCGCCAGCGAGGCGGTGAAGAACCACATCAAGCAGATCGTGGCCGCCGAGGACCCGAAGAACCCATACTCGGACCAGAAGATCGTCGAGCTGCTCAAGGCGCAGGGGATCGAGATCGCCCGCCGCACCGTCGCGAAGTACCGAGAGGTGCTGGGCGTGCTGCCGTCGAGCAAGCGCAGGAAGTACTACTGACCCCGCCGCACCGCCCACGTCGCGAGGAGTGGAAGCATGTCGCTGCCCGAGGTGTTGATCGTCGACGACGACCGCCTGCTCAGGACGATGGTGAAGGACGCCCTGTCCGACGTGCCGTGCACGGTGCGCGAAGCCGAGTCCGGAGACGCCGCGCTGAACGCGATCGCCGAGCGCGAGCCGGCGGTGGTGGTGCTCGACCTCGTCATGCCCGGCAGGAGCGGGCTCGAGGTGTTGAAGGCGCTCAAGCCCAAGGGGCTCAAGACGCGGATCCTCGTGCTGTCCAGCCTCGACACCGAGGCGCTCGTGCAGCAGGCGATGGCCGACGGTGCCCACGGCTACCTCGCCAAGCCCATCCACCCGCTCGACGTGCAGAACGTGGTCCGGGCCGCGCTCGAGGCCGTCGGGGGCGAGCCGTGAGCGACTATTGGCTCGCGGACAGCGAGGCGCGCGTGCTGGGCCCGGTGAGCCTGGCCGTGGTGCGCGACCTCGCGCTGCGCGGGAAACTCCACGACGTGCGCGCGGTGTCGCGCGACGGCCGCAACTTCGTGCCCCTCCGGGAGGTGCCAGAGCTGGCGGAGGTGCTGTCGCTGCCGCCCAGGCAGGGCGAGGCGGTGCGCGCGCAGGCCGACGCGACGAAGCAGATCCGCGACTGGCTCGCCTCCATCAAGGACCGGGCGTCGCACGAGGTCTTCCGCGTGCCGGCCAACGCCTCCCGCGACGCCTGGCGCGCGGCCTTCTTCGCGCTCATCCACCGCTACGTGCCCAGCCGCCTGCCGGCCGACGCCACGCCCGAGCTGCGGCTCGCGTGCGAAGACGCCTTCCTCGCGCTGGCCGAGCGCATGGTGGCCGTCGAGCGCCTGTTCCGCGCGCCCGGCGAGAAGGCCCCGCCGCCGCCCGCGCAGGCCGCGCCCCCCGCCCTGCCCCCCGTGCCGCCCGCGCAGGTCACCTGGCGCGGTGGGATGATCCACGTGCGACTGCACCTGGCCCGCGGAGACGCCCGCGCCTTCACCATGGATCCCGACGCCACCTGGCGCCAGGACAGCCTCGCGGTGCACTCCAACGAGAAGGTGATGGTGAACACCCCCGCCGAGGTCACCTTGAGCTTCGAGGGCCACGTCACCCAGCTGCACGCCACCGGCCGCGTCGTCGGCGTGAAGACCACGCACCCGCTGGGCTTCTCCGTGCGCCTGTTGGACCTCGGGGAAGATCAGCGCGCGATGATCCGCGCGTGGGTGGCGCGCGCGCAGGGCTGAAATACCGACGCGCACACTTCGGTTTCACCGCACACACGGCGCCGCGGGCACGGCCGTGGCGGATCGAGGTGGTATTGCCCGCGCGCTTCAGTACGCTTCACTCCCGCTCGAAGGACGGAGGACGCATGCACATGAACATCACGTTTCGCCACCTGGATCCGATCGACTCGCTGAAGAACTACGCCCAGGAGAAGGTGGAGCGCGTGAACAAGTACCTGGACCGCGCCACGGAGGCGCACGTGGTGCTGTCGCTCGAGCGCCACCTGCACCACGCGGACATCACCATCCACTCCGGCACGTACGTGCTGCGCGGCCGCGAGAAGAGCGAGGACATGTACGCCTCCATCGACCTCGCCATGGACAAGATCGAGCGGCAGCTCAAGCGCTACAAGGAGAAGCTCAAGTCGCACCACGGCAAGGAGCGCGTGCACCACCGCGCTGACCTGGTCGCCAAGGCGCGCTACACCGTCTTCGAGCCGGTGGACCACGACGAGGCCGAGGCCCAGGTGAAGGTCGTGAAGACCAACGAGATCCTCGCGCGCCCCATGGCCGTCGAGCAGGCGATCATGCAGATGGACCTGCTCAACAACGACTTCTACGTCTTCACCAACAGCACCACGATGGAGATGAACGTCGTCTACAAGCGCAAGGACGGCACCATCGGCCTCATCGAGGCGTCGGCGGCCGCGAAGAAGTCGCTCGTCAACGGCGACTGACGACACCGGCAGCACGGAAGTGTCCCTGCCGCGGTGGGCATCGGCCTGCCGCGGCAGGTTCGTTTCCGCTACGGCGCGCCGGTGGCCGCGGCCCCGTCGGCGCCGGCGCCCGCGAGGCGCTCGCCACCGGGATCGAGCCCGAAGCCGTACGGCCACTTCCCCAGCGCCACCGGCAGCCGCCCGGGCGTGCCCTGCTCGCCCGTCAGCGCCGCCGCCGCGGCCTCGGCGGCCTCGGGCCGCGACGAGTAGACCGCGACGATCGCCTTCGCGAGGTGCGCCTGCGCCGCGAGGTACGGCGCGCCCAGCACCACCGTCACCACCGGCCGCCCGACGAGCGCGGAGATCGCCACCAGCTCGAGCTGCCGGCTGTTCGCCACCCCCACCACCACCACGTCGACCCGCTGCGCCAGCGCGCGCGCCTGGCGCTTCAGGCCGTCGCGCGCCTCGGGCTTCGGGTACGCCGGCACCTCCAGCACCTCGAGGCCCGGCAGGCGCGCCGCCAGCGCGTGCGCCAGGGCCGGCTCCGCGGTGACGAGGCCGACGCGCTTTCCGGCCGGCAGCGGGAAGACGCCCGGCTGCGCGCGCAAGAGCGTCACGCCGGCCTTCGCCACCCGCGCCGCCACGTCCTTCCGGCTGCCCAGCGCGGCGAGGCGCTCGTCTCGTGGAGGGAGCGGCGCGAAGAGGCCGCGGCGCACCTTCACCTCGAGGATCCGCCGCACGGCGTCGTCGAGACGGGCCCGCGGCAGCTCGCCGGACTGCGCGGCCTCCATGAGCGCCTCCCACACCTCCAGCTTCCTCTCGGGCCGCCACGGCACCAGCACCATGTCGGCGCCGGCGTTGATCGCCAGCACCGCCGCCCGGCCGACGCCCCACCTCCCGTCGATGGCGCCCATCTCCAACTCGTCCGTCACCACCAGCCCGCCGAAGCCGAGGCGCTGCCGCAGCACGGTGCCCAGCACCCGCGGCGACAGCGTGGCCGGGGTGTCGTCGCCGGTGAGCGCTGGCATCGCGATGTGGGCCGTCATCATGCCGTCGAGGCCGGCCCTGGCCGCCACCTCGAAGGGCTCGAGGTGGCTCAGCACCTGCGCGCGCGGCGCCCGCACCACCGGCAGCGCGCGGTGCGAGTCGGCGTCGACGGCGCCGTGCCCCGGGAAGTGCTTGGCCACGGTGACGATGGCCGCGTCCTGCTGGCCGCGCACGAAGGCGGCGCCGAGGCCGGCCACCAGCTTCACGTCGTCGCCGAAGGCGCGGACGCCGATGACCGGGTTCATCGGGTTGGAGTTCACGTCCAGCACCGGGGCCAGGTTCATGTTGAAGCCCAGGCGCCAGAGATCCTCGCCCTGCGCGCGGCCGGCCTCGTAGGCGAGCGCCTCGTCGCGCGCCGCGCCGAGCACCATGTTGCCCGGCAGCACGACGTTGCCGTCGTCGACGCGCACCACCGGGCCGCCTTCCTGGTCCACGGCGATGAAGGGCGGCACCGCGTCGGCCAACAGCGCCCGCAGGTCGTCGTTCAACCGGGCGATTTGCTCGGCGTCGGACAGGTTGCGGTTGAAGAGGCACACCCCCCCGACGCGGCGGCCCTTCACCAGGCCCGCGACGGCATCGTCCACCGCGCGGCCGGGGAACCCGACCATCATCAGCTGGCCCACCTTGTCCTCGGTGGACATGGCGGCGAGGAGCGCGTCGACCCCGGGAGGCTCCGACGCCACCGGGGCCGCCGGCTCCCGCGCGGTGGACGCGCGCGGGCCCATGGCGACGGCCGGCGCGGGCGCCGCGGGCGACACCGGCGCCCGGACACATGCCGCCGCCGCCACCATTGCGATGAAGAGCCCTCGCCTCGACACGCGCGTCGGCACCCTACACCATCCCGTGGCTTGCGCCGCTTGAAGTGCTCGGGTATTCCGCCCGGCGATGCGCATCACGGAGTTCCTCAAGCCGGAAGCCGTCATCCCGGAGCTGAGCGCCGGGAACAAGGCCGACGTGCTCAAGGAACTGGCGAGCGCCCTGGCCCGCGCCGCCCCGCAGGTGTCCGCCGAGCGGCTGTGGAGCGTGCTGGACGAGCGCGAGAAGATCGGCAGCACCGGCATGGAGAAGGGCGTCGCCATTCCCCACGGGCGGCTGGGCGAGCTGAGCGGCCTGGTGGCGGCCTTCGGCGTCTCCCGCGCCGGCGTCGACTTCGACGCGCGCGACGGGAAGCCGTCCCAGTTCTTCTTCGCGCTGGTGGCGCCGGAGAACTCCGCCGGCGTGCACTTGAAGGCGCTGTCGAAGATCAGCCGCCTGTTCCGCTCCGACAGCCTCCGCGACGCACTCCTCGCCGCGAAGACGACCGACGAGCTGTACGCGCTCATCTCTCAGGAAGACGCGCGCGCCTAGCAGGTTGCTGAAAAACGCCTCGAGACGATCGACTGGCCGTACCGAGGCGTGATCTGGTGCTGGCCATGCGTGGAACGAACGACGGACAGGGCTCGATGCTGGTGCTGATGTCGCCGGACT
>JBFMAB010000098.1:0-30003 GCA_040755835.1 Myxococcota bacterium | reverse complement strand
TCCGGCGGCGGCGGCTCCGGCGGCGGCGGCTCCGGCGGCGGCGGCTCCGGCGGCGGCGGCTCCGGCGGCGGCGGCTCCGGCGGCGGCGCAACGGACGCGGGCACCGGACCGGTGACGGTGCGCTTCGTCGCGCTCGGCGACACCGGCAAGGGCAACGCCGAGCAGACGCAGGTGGGCAACGCCATCGGCGCCCTATGTGCCTCGCAGGGCTGCGACTTCGTGGTGCTGCTCGGCGACAACTTCTACCCGTCGGGCGTCAGCTCCACGTCCGACCCGCAGTGGCAAACGGCCTTCGTCAACCCCTACCAGAACGTCAACGCGCCCTTCTACGCGGTGCTCGGCAACCACGACTACGGGGGCAATGGCGCGGGCTGGGAGATCAACAAAGCCGACGTCGAGGTCGCCTACTCGATGGTGAACCCGAAGTGGCGCATGCCGGCGACCCACTACAAGTGGTCGCTCAAGGGCGTGGACTTCTTCGCCGCCGACACCAACCGCTCGATGTTCAACCTCGACAACACGGTGCGCTCGGACTTCGACACCTGGCTGCCCGCGTCCACCGCGACGTGGAAGATCGTCTTCGGGCACCACCCGCTGAAGTCCAACGGCCGCCACGGCAACGCCGGCAGCTACGACGGGCTGCCCTTCGTCCCCATCGCCAACGGCGCGGGCGTGAAGAGCTTCCTCGAGGACCGGGTGTGCGGCCGCGCCGACGTATACCTCAGCGGACACGATCACAACCTCCAGTGGCTGCAGCCGACGTGCACGCGCCCGGGCTCCTCCATCAACACCGAGCTCATCGTGTCGGGCGGCGGCGCCAGCACCACGCCCTTCGACACTCCGGCGCGCAACCCCTCCTACTGGCAGGCGGAGTCGCTCGGGTACGTGTACGTCGTCATCCAGGGCAACACGTTCACCGGCACCTTCTACGACGGAAACGGCGTGCAGCAGTACACGCGTACGCTCACCAAGTAGCGTCCAGCACGGGCACCAGGCGCTCGAGGCCGCGCGCGAAGTCGGCGGGTGGCGCCAGCAGCGACAGCACCAGCCACGCGCCCGACGGGAAGTCGTAGTACCAGCCCGGGTGCACCACGACGCCCGCGTCCAGCGCGCGCAGACACGTCGCGTCCTCGCTCCGTGAGGCGGGCAGCCGCAGCACCTGCGCCCAGCCGCCGTGGACAGGCCGCACGTCCCACGTCGCGTCGGTCCGCCGTCGCGCGCGCAGCGCCGCGTGGTTCTCCTGCACCCGCGCGGACACCGCCGAGCGGAACGCCGTGCCGCCGGCCAGCAGCGCCGGCGCCGCGTGCTGCACCGCGCTGCCGACGGAGAGGAACGCGTCGCCCAGCGCCTCGAGCCGATACAGCGCCTCGTCCACCAGCGGCGGCGGGCCCGACACCACCGTCCACGCCAGCTTCGCCTGTGGCAGCCCGCACGCCTTCGACAGCCCGCCCAACGCGAAGGTGAGGCACGGCAGCTGGCGCCCGGCCACCGGAAGCCCGTGCCGCGCGGCGTCGTGGAAGACCTCGTCCACCACCAGCGCCCAGCCGCGCCCCGCGCACACCGCCGAGAGCGCCGCCAGCTCGTCCTCGCGCAGGAGGTGGCCGGTGGGATTCGCCGGGCTCACCACCACCACCGCGCGCGTCCGCGGCGTGGCGGCCTCGAGCAGCGCCGGCACGTCGAGCGCCCAGTGCGTGCCTTCGTCACGCAGCGCATACGGAGACAGCCGAACGCCCGCGTACGCCGCGAACGCCTCGAGCAGCGGGTAGCCCGGGTGCGGCACCAGCACGTCGTCGCCCGCGTCGCACAGCGCGGTGAGGAGCCACGCGTACGCCTCGCTGGTGCTGGCGGTGAGCGCCACACGCGACGGGACCGCCTGCAAGCCCAGGTGCCGGGCCACGGCCACGCGGGCCACCTCGAGCCCCAGCGGCGCGGGAACGTACTCCGCCACCTCCGGCCAGGCCGGCGCGTTGACGGGCAGCCCGCAGGTGGTGGGGTTGGTGCCGGTGAGGTCGACGAGCGATGCGCCCGTGGCCTCCAGCTCGGCCTGCCGCGCGGCCAGCGCGGCAGGCGCGCGCTCGGCCCGGCCACGGCGGGAGAAGACGGTCACAGGCCGACGCTGATCATCTCGGCCACGACGCGGCGGATCAGCTCGCGCCGCACTTCCTTTCGCGCGTGCTCGAAGGCCTTCACGTGCGGCTCGCCGTGCGCGCCCCGCCGCGTCTTCGCCGCCGCCCGCACCACCAGGTTCACCTTCTCGGGTTCGAGCTGAAAGGGACGGCGCGCGTCTTTCCGCAGGAAGTAGGCGATGCCTCGCGCCTCGAGGAGCTTCTTCAGGTGCTTCCTCGACTCGGCGACCAACGACAGATCGATGATGTCCGCCATGTGCGCGATCTTGTCGATCGGATCCGCGAGGCCGTCCAATTTTGCCGACGCGCGGCTCGATCGTTTGACAAGGCCGCGCGATGTGCTCGCCCCGTCGTCACCACCGCGCGACACCGGCCCGCGCCCGGAGGCGCGCGCCGCTCGCCCCGCGCTAGAGTCCAGAAGTGAATGGAGTGGCTGAGCGACGCCAGGCAGGCCCGCGCCGGGGATGCGGCCGCGCGCGAGCGGCTCAACGAGTACCTGACGCCCTTCGTCCACGGCGTCGCGCTGGCGCACGCGCCGCACCACGTCGTCGACGCGCTGGTCCCGCGCATCCTCGCCGAGGCGGCGCACGCGCTGCCCGGCGTCGCCGAGGACCATCTGGCCGGCCTGCACTACGCCGCGGTCGCCCGGAAGCTGGCGCGCGAAGCGGCGGCCACCCAGCGCGACGAGGTGCACGACCCGTCGGCGCAGGTGACGGAGGCGCGGCAGGTCGTGGCGCGCCTGCGCACGCTGCCCGAGTCGACGCGGGAGCGGCTGCTGTTGCGCCTGGTGGAAGGCATCCCCGGGCCGGAGCAGGCCCAGGTGCTGCGCGCGATGGAAGGCGACGTGAAGACGGACCTCGAGCGCGGCGCCGCCGAGGCCGCGCGCTTGTTGGGCCAGCCGCCGCCGTCGCCCGGCGACACGTACCTGTGGGAGCTCGCCGGCACGCCCGGCCCGCTCGTCGCGCGCCTCGAGATGCTGCTGCCGGTGCTGCGGTTCGACGGCTCGTCGGTGACGCTCACGCCCGCGGAGCCGAGGCCCTCCGCCACCGCCGCCACCGCCGCCACCTTCCTCGACCTGAGCGCGGTGGGCGCGCTGAAGGCGCCCGTGGGGACGGCAGCGCCGCCCGCGGACTTCCCCACCGACGACGAGACGACGAGCGCCCACCTCACCGCCCCGGGCCGCGTCACCACAGAGCCCGGCGGCACCGAGAAGACGCGCAACGCCACCGACCTCCCCGCGCAGGCATTGGTGAATCCCTTCGAGCCCGCGGTGCCGACGATGGCGGCGACGGACCTCCCGGCCGCGGCCCACGGCGTGGCGCCCGCGAAGAGCGACACGAAGCTGCAGCCGCTCACCGCCGCCGCCCCCGCGTCCTCACCGTCGCGCCCGCCGGTGCCGGACAAGCCCAGCACGCAGAAGCTCAAGGGCTTCACCGAGCCCGAGGCGACGAAGGCCGAGGTGCCGCCGGCGCTCGTCCGCACGAAGGCCCGAGCCGTCGAGGTCTCACTGGAGGGCACCGACACCGGCGTGCCCATCGTGGCGCAGGAGACGCGGGTGCAGCCCATTCCCGGGGCGGCGATTCCGACGGCCGACGAGACGCCCGCGGTGGGCGATGGCAGCGAGCCCGAGCCCACGCGCATGCAGCCGATGCCGGTGGCCTCGCGGCAGCCCATTCCGAAGCTGACCGGGCGCTCGCTGCTGGTGGGCTCGACGCCCTTCGTGGTTGCCGGGGTCCTCGCGGCAGTCGCGGCCATCGCCGGGTGGACGGGGCTCTTCACCAGCGAGCAGCAGGTGAAGCGGTCGTGGACGCTCATCCCCATCGTGGTGGCGGCGCAGGATCTCATCGAGGGCGACGTGCTCACGCCCGAAGCCATCGCCGTGCGGCAGGTGCCCGACACCATCGTGAAGTCGGCCAGCTTCGTGAAGCCGGACAACGTGACCTTCGTACTGGGCCAGCGGGTGGTGTCTGCGCTGCAGGAAGGCGATCCGCTGTGCTGGTCGCACCTGGCCGACCTCGAGAGCACGCGCCGGCTGACGGTGCAGAAGAAGGCGCGCGCGTACACGATTCCCACGCCCGTCACGGCCGCCATCGGCCGGCACCTGAAGCCCGGCGATCGCGTCGACGTGGTGGCCACGCTGAAGCGTCCCGTCACGAAGGTGGCCACGCGCTCCGAGAAGGGGAAGCGCAGCGAAGTAAGGACGACCGACGAGGAGCAGGTCGCCGTCACGGTGCTGCAGAACATCCTGGTGCTGGCCACCGGGCAGGTGCTGCCGACCAGCCGCGCCAGCACCATCGACTCGCGCAAGCTGGCCTACACCAACGTCTCGCTGATGGTGTTGCCCGAGGAGGCCACGGAGCTCGCGCTGGCGGTGCAGCTGGGCCGGCTGACGCTCACGCTGCGCGCCGAGGACGACCACGAGCTCATGGACCCGGTGCACCGCGAGTGGACGAACATCGGCACGCTGCTCACCGGCGAGCGTACGAAGAAGCTGCACCAGCGCCGCTCGGAGATCATCAAGGTCATCCGCGGCGAAAGGTCATCCGCGGCGAGATGAAACGGTAGCGGCTCAGCCCACCGACGTCATGCGGCGGTAGCGGCGCAGCGCCTCCACCTCGCCCACCTCGTGAACGAAGCCCGTGGCGGCCTTGAAGGCGCTCGCGTCGACGACGATGGGGTACTTGATGTGCTCGAGCGCACCGCGGGGCAGCGCCGGGAAGCCGAAGCGGCCCAGCAGCGCTGCCAGCATCGGCTCGGGCATGGGCACCGCGGTGCGCCCCGTCTCGCGGATGATGGTGGAGAGCGGCACCGGCGGCGGCCCCGCCACGTTGAAGATGCCGCGGGCGGTCTTCTCGGCGGCAACGGAGATGGCGCGCGCCGCGTCGTTCTCGTCGAGGAACTGGAAGAGCGGATCGAAGCCCAGCACCATCGGCACGCGCTTGCCTCGGAGGAAGGACGCCAGCGTGCCCGTCCGCGACGGACCCAGCGTGTACACGAGGCGCAGCACCGTGGTGGTCAGCTTGGGCTCGCGCCACAGCATGTTGGCGGCGTAGAGATCCGCCGCCACCAGGTCGGCCAGCTCGGGGTAGCGGCCCATGCCCTGCGGGGGCTCGTCCTCGGTGTGGTACAGCGGCGAGTCCGCGGTGGCGCCGTAGTACGTGTGGCGACCGACGAAGACGACGTGCTTCACGCCGTGGTTGACGCTGTGCTCGAAGATGGCGCGCGTGCCGCCGAGGTTGATGCGGGCGCGCTCCTCGCCCGCCGCCGACAGCGCGTTGACGGTGGCCATGTGCACCACGCAGTCGGGCCGCTGCGTGCGGAACACGTCTTCCGCCGCGCGCTTGCGAATGTCGACCTCGTGCACCGCGATGTCCCTGGGGTGGTCCCACCAGGGGCGGCGGTCCAGGCCGATGACGGTGTGCCCCCGGTCGCGCAGCTGCAGGGCCACCAGGCGGGCGAGCGCGCCGCCGACGCCGACGACGAGCACCTTCACAGGGCACCTCCGCGCGCGGACTTCGCTTCTTCGATGAGCGAGGCGATGCGCTGCTTCACCTGCTCGACGTAGCCCTTGATGACGACGTCTTCTTCGTCACCGGTGCCCTCGAAGACCATCGGCGCGCCGTAGTGCACCTCGCACCTCGCGGGCAGCGGCGCGGCGATGCCGTACGGGGTGAAGGGCACGTACGGCACGCCGATCAGCCTGCCCAACGTCTTCGAGTTGTAGACGGTGGGCACCGCGTCGGCGCCGCCCACGAAGCCCAGGGGGATGATGGGCGTCTTCGTCTTGAGCGCGAGGCGGACGAAGCCGGTGCCGAAGTCGACCAGCGAGTAGCGCTCCTTGTAGAGCTTCGCGGTGCCGCGCGCGCCCTCGGGGAACACCATGAGAAGCCGGTCGTCCTCCAACAGCCGCTCGGCGTGTTCCGGCAGGCCGGTCAATTGTCCGCAGCGGCTCGCCCAGGTGCTGGAGACGGGCAGCCGGTTGATGAACTTCTCGGCCATGCCCTGCGCGAGGCGCGGCGGGTCGAGCTCCAGCAGCATCGACGCGATGACCATGGCCCCGTCGATGGCGTAGCCGCCGGAGTGGTTGCCCACCAGCATCGCGCGGCCGCGCCCGGGCACGTGGTGCGCGCCGACGGCCTTCACCCGGAAGTAGTTCCGGTAGAGGAAGGCCAGGGCGGTGAAGAAGACCACCAGGTGCTTCTTGGAGATGCCGTAGGGGTCGATGCCCAGCTCGTTGAACGGAAGCTCGAGGCGGTCGACCAGGGAGCGGATGGAGTCGTCTTTCGCCATGCCGGCGGTGGACTGTACCCGGTCGCCCGCGAGTGGCTCGCGGAAAGCAACGCTAGACGTGCTTGTGCTGCTTGTTGTTCGCCCGCTGGACGAACTCCTCGAGGTCGCCGGACACGCGCGACGCGTCGATGAGCGTGCGGTAGCGGCCGAGGGGCAGGTCGAGCGGCCCGGCGGCCGTCATCACCCACAGCGACAGGTCATAGCCCACCGGCACCTTCGTAATCACCCTCTTCCGGACGCGGAGCTCGACGCGCGCCAGCTCCAACGGCTCGCCGTCGAGCAGCAGCCTCCCGGCGGTGCGCACCAGCGTGTGCTGCGGGCGCTTGAGCGCACGGAGCGAGCGCACCGTCGCCAACGGCAAGAGCACCACGCCGACCAGCACCCACGCCAGCGTCGCCGGGCTGCCGAGTTCCAGCGGGCGGAAGCCCAGCCAGTAGACGATGGTCGGCAGCGCCCACAGCACCGCGCGCCGGACGTCGGGGCGCTGCTCGAGCACGACGCAGTCGGGGCGGGGCTGGCTGATGCGGACGCGGGACATGACCGGGACCTCGAAGACCTCGGCGACGAGTGTAGCGTTCCGTTGAACGCGGCGCAGGCCCGCCTGTTCCCCGGCACCTCAACCCCGTGAAAACCGGGCGCAGCGGCCGGGCTGCGGTACAGTCCGAACCGACGCGATGAGCAGCGACCCGAACGACAGCGGCGGAGCCAACCGGCGCAAGCACCCGCGCACGCCGCTCCACATCCTCGTGCAGTTCCGCTTCGGCTCATTCGAGGAGTTCCTCGCGGAGTACTCGCTCAACATCTCTCCGGGGGGCATGTTCATCCGCACCGATGAGCCGCGTGAAGAGGGGGCGATCATCTACCTCCAGTTCACGCTGAAGGACGGGAGCCGCCTCATCGAGGGCATGGGGAAGGTGGTGCACGTCAACCCGCCCGGCGACCCGGCGCGGCCCGCGGGCATGGGCGTGGAGTTCCTGAACTTCGACGAGGAGTCGATGACGCTCATCGAGGAGATCTGCGCCGCACGTCAGTCGACGAAGAATTGAGCGCCATGGGCCTCCGCGCGCGCCTGCTGCTGGCCTTCCTCGTGCCCACGCTGCTGGTGCTGACGATCGGCGGCTACCTGCTGTACCGCGCGAGCCACAACGTGCTCGAGGACCAATTGGGCGCGTCGCTGTCCGACGTGGCCGCGGCGGTGGCCTCGCAGCTCAAAGCCGACCGCGTGCTGTCCATCACCGCGGAGGACGCGCAGGGCGAAGGCAGCCGCACGTACCGATCGCTGGTGACGCAGCTGACCGAGACGAAGGAGCGCGTGGGCGTGCGCCGCATCCTCGTCGTCGACGCCGAGCACCGCGCGCGGCTCGACGTGGGCGGCAAGCTGCCGCCGCTCGCCGAGGCGACGGAGCTCTTGCGCGACTCGCTCGAGCTTGGCCGCGTCTTCGAAGGCCAGCGCGCCGCCTCGCAGGTGCTCTTCGAGGGCACCGACGGCCGGCTGTACAAGACGGGCTACGCGCCGCTGTTGCAGGACGGCAAGGTGGTGGGCGCGGTGGCGGTGGAGGGCACGGCCGCCTTCTTCGGGCCGCTCACCGGCCTGCGCAACGCCTTCGTCGGGCTGCTCCTCGTCACGCTGCTGATGTTGGCGGCCGCGGCGGTGCTGGTGGCGCAGGGCCTCACCGGGCCCATCGACCGGCTGGTGGAGAGCGCGCTGCGCATCGGCGGCGGCGACCTGTCGACGCCGGTGAAGGGCGAGCAGACGCGGGAGATCGGCATCCTCGCGCGGGAGCTCGAGGCGATGCGCCAGGCGCTCGAGTCGCGCGATCGGCAGCTCAAGCTGATGCTGGGCGGCGTCGCGCACGAGGTGAAGAACCCGCTGGGCGGCATCGAACTGTTCGGCGGGCTCCTGGACGAGGAGCTCAAGGCCGCGTCACCGGACCTGAAGGAAGCGCAGAGCCACCTCACGCGCATCCACCGGGAGCTCGACTACCTGAAGCGCATCGTCGAGGACTTCCTCGTCTTCGCGCGGGAGCAGAAGCTGCAGGCCGCGCCGCTCGACGCGAAGGCGCTGCTGGACGCGGCGGCGGCGCACCTCGCCGGCGAGGCCGCGGGCCGGCAGGTGACGCTGTCCGTCGACGCGGCGCCCGGCGCGCTGCACGGCGACGAGAGCCTCCTCACCAGCGCGCTCGTCAACCTGGTGAAGAACGCGGTGCAGGTGTCGAAGGAAGGCCAGGCGGTGACGCTGACGGGCCGCGACGAAGGCGCGCGCTACGTCATCGAGGTGAAGGACGACGGCCCCGGCATTCCCGCCGACGTGCTGCCGCGC
The DNA here is from genome assembly GCA_040755835.1 of Myxococcota bacterium. Classification (GTDB taxonomy): domain Bacteria; phylum Myxococcota; class Myxococcia; order Myxococcales; family Myxococcaceae; genus JADLDB01. The sequence goes on along the minus strand of JBFMAB010000098.1, from coordinate 21,267 downwards.
ATCTTCGAGCCGTTCTTCACCACGCGGGAAAAGGGTACGGGCCTCGGCCTGCCCCTCGCGAAGAAGCTGGTGGAGGCGCACCGGGGCACGCTCAACGTCCGCTCGCAGCCGGGGCGCACCGTCTTCACCGTGACACTGCCGCTTGGGCGGAGCGACGCCTGAAACGAAGAAACCCGGGAGAGCCTGACGCTCACCCGGGTCCCGAACTCGTGGCGTGGCGCGCCGCTCAGGCTTCGGTCTGCTGCGTCTGGAACAGCTGGGCCATGCGGAAGGCCGAGAGCTGCGAGAGGTTGAAGATGTCGGCCTGCGCCGCCGGGCTCTGGTCGCCCTTCCGCGGCCCCATGAGGCCCGAGACGATGTCCAGCACGCCGCTGGAGCTGGCCTTGTTGAACAGCGCGGCGACGGTGCTGAGGCCCGTCTGGCTGAGCAGCGAGCCCGCCTTGCCGAGCAGGCCACCGACGCCGCCGAAGCCGCTGACGAGGCCGCTGACGATGCCCTTGAGGCCGCCGCCGTTGAGCGCTCCGTTGGCGACGTTCAACGCCATCGTGGCGGCGCGTGCGAAGGGCGCGGTGATGGGGATGAAGGAGAGAATGGACCCGATGGGCCCGTTCATGATCTTGGCGCCGAAGGCCACGGCCTTCTTCGCGAAGTCGCCCACCTTCTTGACCACGTTGCCGATGCCCTTGAAGACCTTGCCCAAAAAGCCCATGTCGTCACCTGCTGTGTGAGAGGGGAAACGTACGTGAAGTATCGGCCCGGAAATTCTCGAGTTGCGAGAGTGTTTTTCCCAGTCTTCTCAGCCCTTTGAGGGGAAGCGGCCCTTCTTGACGGCGTCCAGCAGCTTCGGATCGGTTTTTTCCGTGTCCACGTCGAGCGCGGTGCCGCCCTGGGAGGGCAGTTCGACGGCGTTCTTCTTGTGGGCCACGAAGGCGCTCGGTGCCTGGCCGGCCATGAAGGCGTCGTTGCTGGCTTTGAGGTTGGCTTCGATTTGCTCAAAGGTGGGCGCGTCGACGCCCAGGTGCTTCTTCAGGTCCTCGTCGCTGGCGATCGCGAGCGCGGGCTGAACGCCGGGGTTGTTGATGAAATAGCCGATCTGGTTGACGTAGTCGTCCAGTGGAACACCCAGCTCCTTCGCGATTTTCGCCACGTTCGGGTCGGCGAGGATCTTCGCGCGCAGCGCCGGATCGATGGGGGGCGCCTTGTCCAGGACTTCGACTTCCGGAGGGCCCTCGGCGGCGTCGGTGGGATCGTTCTCGCTCATGGCGCGGGACTATCTCACGACCGGGGGCCGGTGTCAGATCAGAGGCCGGCATGACGTGAGCAGCACCGGACGCGGCGCGGGGACCTCCGTCGCCGCGCGGCGCTTTCGTCCACGCACCGCTCAGCGCCGGTACGTCCAGTGCCAGGGCTCGCCGCGCACGTCGTTGACGAAGCCGTAGCGCCGCGCGTTCGCCGCGAGCCAGCGGTACGCCGCCGAGTTGTAGGAGCCGTTGGTGCTGACGTCCACGGAGATGCCGCTCTGGTGATTCGAGTAGCCGGGGCGCGCCGCGAGGTTGCCGCGGCCGGAGCGGTACAGGTTGTAGAGGTACGTCTGCTCCGCCATCGTGCGGAAGCCCGACACCGGGTTCAGGTTGACGCCGGCGCGCGCGGCGTCGCGCCTCATCGCGTTGAAGGCCGCCGCCGCGTCGCTGCGCAGGTACTTGCCGTTGCCGATGGGCGAGACGGTGATGCTCTGCGGCCGGCCGTTGACGTAGCCGGTGGTGCGCGTGCCCGGGCCCGACGGCGCCGGCTGCACGGTGCCACCGCCCGGCGAGCCCTGCACGCCCAAAGAGCCCCAGGTGCGCGGCCCGACGATGCCGTCCACCACGAGGCCGTGCCGGCGCTGGTAGTCCTTCACCGCCGCCAGCGTCTTCGGCCCGAAGATGCCGTCGACCGCCAGCCGGTAGCCGCGGTCATTCAGCTTCCTCTGCAAGAGCGCCACGTGCAGGCCGCGCGAGCCGTAACGCGCGGTGGCCATCGTCGAGGTGGCGGCGGCGGTGGAGGTGCGGCGGGCAGCGGTCACGGTCGGCATGAGTGCTCTCCTGTAAGCCCCTTCACGAAGCATTCTCACGCGTGCAGAATTTTGGTTGCGTGCTCATTTCCCCTGTCATCTCAGAGAGATGGAGATGAAGCGGCCTTACATTTGTGAATCATCGGGTGGAGCACCCAGGCCGCATCGTCGACGCCGGGGGGGGGGGTCCAGGTGTCGCACGACTTGCACAAGCGACCTGCGAGGGGGGCGCAAGGTGTCGAACGACTTGCACGGGCGACCGCCACAACAACGGGCCGGCGCTGGTTCCCTGGCAGCGCCGGCCCGGACCATGCGGAAGCAGGGGTTCCGCTTCAGAGGAGCCCTGCCCCGCCGTCGAGGGTGAAGGTGTAGCCGCCGTCGCGCTGGCCGCCGGGGCCCGTCTCGGTGACGGACGGGTCCGGGCAGCCGTAGACGACGGTCAGCTTCGCGCCGGGCGTGTTGGCGAGCGCGTCGCATGCCGGACCGTAGAGGGTGACGCGGTTGGTAGCCGCCGTGTACTCCCAGCCGGCGAGGCGGTTGGGGTCGCGCGGGACGAACTGCCCGTCGATGGCGACGTACAGCTTCGTCGCGTCGGGCGGCGTCTGCGCCAACGTGAAGTCGCAGCCGAGCGCGCCCTGGGCGATGGCCGACAGCGCCTGCTGCAGGTCCGCCGGGTTGTCCGCCTGGTAATAGCGCCGGGTGTCCATGCGCGCGGTGCCGCCGCGAATGGCCATCTCGTTCAGGTTGTTTTGGTCCACCGCGCCGCCGAAGCCGACGGTGAACGTGCGCACGCCCTTGTTGAAGAGGTGGCCCACCGCGGCTACCGGGTCGCCGCCGCAGTTCTCCTTGCCGTCGGTGATGACGAGCACGAAGTTGGCACGCGTCGCGTCGGACAACTCGGCCACCTGGCTCGCCACCGTCAGCGCGCCGGCCACCGGCGTCTGGCGACCGTCCGCGATCGGGGGCAGCGCCGCGGCGATGGCGGCGGCCTGGTCCAGCGCGGGCGACACCAGCAACTGGCCGGGGTGGCAGCTCTGACTGGAGAACGAGAACAACTGCAGGCCGAAGCGCACCTGCGCGCCCTGCGCCGCCGTCAGGGACTTCACCGCGTCCACCGCGGCCTTCCACTTCGACACGCCGCCGACCGTCTCCATCATGCTGCCGGAGTGGTCGAGGACGATGAGCATGTTCGACTCGGTGCGGCTCACCTCGAACTTCTCGCCGCCGCACGACGCGGGGCCCGCGTCCGCGCCGCCGCCGACCTTCACCGCGCACTGCCCGCCCTGCGTGCACACCTGGCCCGTGCCGCAGTCGGCGTCGACGCCACACCCACCGATGGCCACGCAGCCCATCGCGCCGCTGCACTTCTCGCCCAGCCGGCACTGCGCGTCGTTCGCGCACGCGTACGCGCACACGCCCGACGGGAGGCACGACTGGCCGGTGCCGCAGTCGGCGGCGGTCGTGCACAGCGGCTGCAGGCCGCAGGAGGAGGCCGCCACGCCCAGCGTGAGGCCCACGAGCGATGCGAGGAAGAGGTGGCGCATGGCGGCTCCGTGTCCGTGAAGGGCTAGAAGTTGAAGGCGATGGCGAGGGAGGCGAGCGCGAAGCACGCGGCCAGCACCGTCCACCCGTCGAAGCGCACGGGCTCGGCCCACGCCGCGTGCTGCGCGTCATCGTCCTCGGAGTCGTCGTTCTCGGCGTCGTCCGTCTGCCAGGAGCGCGGCGGCTCGCGGCGCGGCGCCTTCTTCGCCACCACCGCGGCGACGACCGGCACCACCTTCACCACCGGCGCGGGCGCGGCGACCGGCGCAGGCTCGCGCAGGCCCGCCCACGCGGCGACGAGCGCGACGTCGGCCTCGAGGCCCACGTCGTCCATCACGTTCAGCACGTCGGCCAGCACGTACGCGAGGCTGTACGGGCGCTCGGCGGGGTCGGCCGCCACCATCGACGCCACCAGCGTGTCGAGCGCGTCGTCGAGCGCCGGGTTGAGGCGCGAGGGCGCGGGCACCTCGTCGCGCCGCGCCACCTGCAGCCGCGCGCGGGCCTGCGCCGGCGTGACGCCGGTGAAGAGCTGGTAGAGCACCACGCCCACCGCGTGCACGTCCTGCAGCACGTCGGTGCCGCCGGCCTCGCCACGGAGACAGAGCGCGCCGTCGGCGTCGACCTCGAAGCTGGCCGCGTCGACGGGCCCGCAGGTGCGCCCCTGCGCGTGGACTTCGGCGGCGGCGCGCAGCACGTCGTGCGCGAGCACCAGCGCCACGTCCATCGGCGGGCGGGCGCCCGGCGTGCGGTCGAGGAGCGCCTGGAGGGAGGAAGTGGCAGCCACGAGGGAACGGGTCGCGAAGCGGCGTCGGCTCATGGTGGGGGGCCAGAGCAACACCCCGGCCAACGGCCAGGTGCGCGGAATCGCTGCGACGCGACAGCGAGTGGAGCACCACAGTCGTTCTCACCCTGCGGCACGCATGTGCCAGCCGAACGCGCGTTGACAGGCCGATCAGCCGGTGAGAACAGACAGGTGACACCTCGAGTTCACACCCGCGACTGAATCGACCCGTTGGACCGGAGGCTCGGAGGCACCATGGACATCGGACTGAAGAAGAACCTGGCGTACGGCTATGACGAGGCGATGACGCGCGTCCCCGAGGCGCTCAAGGCCGAAGGCTTCGGCGTGCTGACGCAGATCGACATGAAGGAGACGCTGAAGAACAAGCTGGGCGTCGACTTCCGCCGCTACAGCATCCTCGGCGCGTGCAACCCGCCGTTCGCGCACAAGGCGCTGTCGGCGCACCTCGGCTTCGGGCTGCTCATGCCGTGCAACGTCACCATTCACGAAGGCGACGACGGCAAGGCCGTGCTGCAGGTGGTGGATCCGCTGCAGACGGTGGCGCCGCAGGTCTCCCCGCAGCTCGCCGCGCTCGCGGGCGAGGTGCGCGAGAAGCTGGTGCGCGTCATCGAGAAGCTCTGACGCGTCAGCGCACGACGTAGCGGCGCACCAGCGCGCGCTCGCCTTCGAAGGTGCTCACCTCGCCGGACAAGAGCGCGGGCCACTTCACGCGGTCGAGCCGCAGCACCAGCGTGTACTCGCCGGCCGCCAGGCTGGCGCGCGGCTTCAGGTGGAACGTCGCGGCGCTGGCGCAGGAGTGCGCCGACGTCACGGACGCTGCGCTCACGTCCGCCGCCACCGCACCCGACGGCCCGACCAGGACGAACGTCGTCGCGTCGACGCCCGAGTCGGCCAGCAGCGCTTCGGCGCTCCGGTCGCTCGCGTCCGCGTTGATCCAGAACGCGGCGTCGGCGCTCACCACCACCGGCGCGGGCTCGCCGTCGGGCAGCAGCATGCGGAAGCCGCCTTCGCAGCGCCCGGGCACGCAGGACGAGCCGGCGAGCCCGACGAGCACCAGCGCCACGGTCACCCGCGCGCTCATCGCATCTGCCCCGCGGCGGCGCGCGCCTTCGTGAGCATCCGCGCCAGCGCCGGCTCGTCCGCGCGCGCGAGCGCCTCGTCCCAGGAAAGCCACTGCGCGCCGTGCGACTCACCCGGGTCGTGCGCCAGCGCGTCGGGGTTGGCCGCCACCACCAGGTAGCGCACGTCGAGGTGCCGGTGCTCCGGCTCCGCCTTGCGCGCGGGGATGACGTGCACGTCCACGTCGAGCGGTCGCGGCGCGTGCGCGTGGAGCGCGACGTCGAGGCCGGTCTCCTCGCGCGCCTCGCGGAGCGCCGTGCGCGAGAGGTCGCCCGCGTCGGCCTCGTCCGCGTGCCCGCCCGGCTGCAGCCAGCGGTTCAGCTTGCCGTGCAGCACGAGGCACACGCGCTCGCCCGACGGGTCCACCACCACCGCGCTGCCGGTGAAGTGCGCCGGCCACTGCCCGCGCGAGAAGGGCTGCGCCAGCGACGCGGCGAAGTCGCGCATCTGCGCGAGGTCCTCGCGCTCCTTGCCGTCGGTGCCCGCGTGCGCGGCCAGCAGCTCGGTCAACGTCACGCCTTCACCTCCGCCAGCGCGCGCGGCTGCGTCACCGTCGAGAGGAAGGCGTCCACGCCCTCGCCGCGCACGGCCTGCACCTCGGCCGTGGTGACAGGCACCAGCCACAAGAGCGTCACCGGGTCACCGTCGACGGGCGGCAAGGGCACCGCGGGGCCGAGGCGATCGCTGCTCGCGAGCACCACGCCCGAGTACGGCGTGTCCTTGAAGGCGTCGACGGGGATGGTGTGGCCGTGGCCCAGCCAGCTGTAGCGGCCCCAGGGCAGCTCGCTGGCCAACGTGAGGAAGCCGCCCATCCGCTCGCGCAGCAGCTCGGGCGCGCCGTGCGGCAGCATCACCGCGAGCTCGACGCGACGGAAGCGGCTGGCGGCGTCGGCGTGCGCCAATTCGACGGCGGGCATCGGCCGCTGTGACATGCCCACGGTCGCCGTCGTCAGCCCACGCTCCGACTCGAAGGTGGCGATGCCGAGCGGAGGCCACGCGAGCGCGTCCTCGCGGTGGCTCGTCTCGCGGCCGAGCGCCCGGCCGAGCGCGTCGCGCAGGCCCTTGCGCACCTGCTCCCACGACAGCTTCGACTGCCAGCTGTCCCAGAAGCGCTCGGCGGCCTTGAAGCGCTCGGCCAGCGGGCTCGTGGGCTCGAAGCGCCACGCGAAGGGCGAGTCCTGCGTCACGTCGCGCGCGTAGCCCGGACAGTCGTCGACGCCGTGCCACGGTGCAGTGCACGCGAGCAGCTCGGGCCCTTCGTACAGCGCCACGCCGTTGCCGTCCGGTAGCCACACCAGCCGCGTACGCGTCGGGTCCAGCCTGGGCTGGCCTTCCGGGTGAGCGCAGAAGCGCGCCGGCATGAGCGGCGCGAGGCCGTGCTGCATGTCATCCATCATCACCCCGGGCGGCGCGGCGACGCGGTTGCGCACCCACGTCGCACGCAGCTCCTGGCCCGTGCCTTCCGCGAAGTGCTGGTACAGGTACACCGCGCGGCCGTCGTCCTCCACGACGGCCTCGGCGTTGCCGTTGGGCGAGGCGGACTGCAGCACGACGTCTTCGGCCATTGGAGCCCACGTTAGTCCGGGCACGAGCCGAGGCGATGCGCAACCGGCAGGCGCGACCGCGCGCAACCCCTCGCCAATTAGTTCGTCCACAGCAAACGCATTGTGCCTCTTGCGCCCCCCCCGCTTTTTCGTAGCTTTGCTTGGACACGCGTTGTCGTCCTGGAAAGCGGAGGGTTCAAAATGAAGGTGCAGAGACTGGCGATTGGGGTGTCCGGGTTGTTAGCGCTCGTGCTGCTTCTCGCTGCGGAGTCTGCGTGGGCCTGCTGGGACCGGGTGGGCGTGAACGATCCCTACGATGCGTTCGTCCACGCGACTGTCGTGGCGCGGGTCGCCGTGCTCCAGCGGGCTGAGCCCGCGGGCCCCGGCACTTCTCCGTCGCTCGTGGTGTCCCCGCTCGAGGTCTTCAAGGCACCGAACTCGCTGCCAGCAACTCTCGGTGTAGTGCTGTCCGACCCCGATGGCTTGTGCGTCGAAGGTTCGAGTTGCACGCTGTTTCTGGAGACTGTGAGCGACGAGTACACTGAGTACCTTCGCGGCCTTGGGATCACGAGCGTATGGGGAGCTCGCAAGCTCCTCGCCCCCGAGTCAGCGCTGCACGAGATCGCCGAAGGGGTCAGCACGGGTCTGGTCTCAAACCTGGTGTACTCCGAGCTCCCGGAGTCTCGCGAGGCAGCTGCCCGGTGGCTGGCTGCAGCACCCATGCAGATCAACTTGGACTGGCTTAGACACCTCGTCGAAGTCTCCAGCAGCAATCCCGAGACGATCGCGATCGCGGCGACGATCGAAGTCGCCCCCATTCAGGATGTGGACAAGCTGGAGCTCCTCGCGGCCCTCGAGGAGTCCGCGAGCACCGTGCAGGCCGCTGCGAGCATTGTGCTCGCGCAGCACAGCGTGTTGGGCTTCTCCGCGATCGCAGACGGGCTAGCGGACTCAGGACTGAAGCGCCTCGGCGCACTCGCCACCCTGCCATCCTTGCCACTTGAGGAGCAACAGGAGACCGAGAGCCTCCTTCAACCAATCGTTGAGCAACCGTCCGATCCGTTCCTCGTTGAAACGCTCGCTTTCTCGCTTGCCGCCGCCGGAAGCTGGCCAGGAGCTCAGCAGCTTCTGCTGAGACTCGCCGAAACGCTGGACGCGATCGGCGCTCCGGCTCCGAGCGCGGCCCTCGCGCAGTCCTGTGGCCGCTCGCCGTCAAGCCAGTGTGGAGTGCTGCTGACGAAATTGGCCGAATCCGCTCCAGACCTACACGACCGTGCGATCGTGTGGGAGGCGCTCGGCAACCTCGCTCGCCATCCAATGGGCGCGGACTGGGCTGCGTCGGCAGTCGACCTTCCTGTCGATGCCTCTCCCGTCGTGCGTTCCAGGCAGGCTGAAGCGCTCGGCTACTTCCCAAGCTCGACGACCCGGAACTCCCGGTTACTGGAACTTGCCCTCGACGGAAATGACCCGTCCGCAACCAAGGCGAGCTTCGCGCTGTTGATGGACTGCTCCGCCGCGAGTTCGCTTCCGGCGATCGTCGCGAACTCGGAGTCCCTGGTGGCGCGCGACCTTGTGCGACGGGTGACCAAGGCGTGGGCGGGCGCCGGTGGCCGAACCTGCCCGTAGACACCTGTTCAGTTGATTGGCTGCCACAATACGAACACCCTCCAGAGAATCGAGAAGAACATGAAAGCATCCCTGCTTGTCCTCTGCGTTGTCTCCGTGAAGGCGTGCTTGCCCTATCAGAACGGCGACGACGGAATCACCACGGCAACGAACGAGCCATTCTCTGGAATGGCCTGGCAGGACAGCGACAACGATGGTTGGTGGGACAGCAACGAGTCGGCGATCGGACTCGAGACCTTCCAGATTCACCACAGAAACCACTCTGGCCTGGGCTCGAGCCCGCCAGCGCCGGTCTTCATGGGCGCCGTCGTGTCTGGGAGCGGGGGCGCGGGGGGAACGCTTGGAGCCTTCTCCAAGAACATCACCTACCCGAGCGGACGGCTCCACGTGTGGACATTCTCGCATCCCGCGACCGGCTGGGCTGTGCAGCATTCGCGGCAGCGCGTTCCAGAACTGGCTTCGAAGACTCCAAACCAGGCTTTGCGTATCTGCATTGATTACGACAACCGACAAACGCACTACGCCAATTTCCGTTTCGCGAAGCAAGCCTCGCTAGACACATCTACGCTTCCCTTCTGGCAGCAAGTCGCGGTCGAGGTCGGCTGGGAAACCCTGGTCGAGCAGGAGGTGGTTGCGACGATCCAGGAACGCATTGCTTCGCGAACCGGCGTGACCGTTCCGGTACTGATGCCATCAAGCGGAGACCGGCGATGCGATTCGTTGCCCCCCCCTCGGGTAATCGTTCGCATGACGCAAACGGCGGGGGATTTGTACCCGGCCTTTGCGTTCGGCAGTACGTACTTCGGCAAGGACGACTTCAACTCCTGGACTGACGATCTGGTGGAGATCTACACAAGAAAGCACACTCTGGGAAGCTCAGTGTTCTGGGATTGGCACTGGCGATGGGAGAATCCGATGCTGCGTGTGCGCGAGCTCGGGCGTGCAATCGGCAACACTTCCGTGCACGAAATCGGTCACACATGGGGTTTGGTTTCACCTTTTGTCTTGTCCGGTACCGCCCCCGATTGGCATCACGACAGTGCGGGCTTCGTGATCCCCTCTTGGCGAAGCGTTCCCGGAGAGTACATGGCCAGCGAAACTAGCATAGGAGAACTCGCAGAGGTCGGAGTCTACCCAGATACCCCAAGAAGACCCGGCGATAATGGATGGCTCACTTTCCCCGGTCTCGCTCGGCGCCATAATCGATTGGAATTGTCGTACCTAGAATACATGCCATGAGGTCCTGCATCCTTCTTGTTCTGGTCTCGTCGACGCTGGCCTGCAGCCAGCCGGCTGCAGTTCTAGTGATTGAAACGCTGTCCGGCTCAGGATACGTGCTCGATGAACGGCTGGAACGACGAAGCGATGTGGCCTCGGCTCCTTCCGACGCACTAGGGACCCAGTTTTTTCGGGCGGGCTTCAGTCGCATCGGAACAGCCCGGTTTGGCTACGATCCGGAACTGGGTGTTCTCACCAAGGCCGTACTCGAGCGTTCGCCTGGAGCCACTACGACTTTCGAGTTGCCCACGGGCACTGCCGACTGCAGATGCGCTGAGAGCGAGTGCGTCTGTGTCCGCTACGATGCGCTCGCGGACTCGAGTGTCCTGTTTGAGCTCAATCTCGATGGTCAGCCTGAGGAGCTGCTGCGGCTGCCTGGCTTCAACTCCTACAGGCTGTGGGCATTTGAGTTGGGCTGGCTAATCAACCACCGAAGCGTCAACGAGTTCCTCTTCGTTGAGCGCAATGGGGGGAAATGGTCCACGAGGACTCTTCCGCCCACCCTGTCCGTGGCGCTCGACGCGCGAGGACGGCTCTGGAGCGGAGACGTCGGGCTACTTCACAGGTTCGACATGAGGACTGGTGCTACCGAAGACGTCGCGTTCGATGGCCGCTCCGAAGTTGCCGGCTCGACCTGGGACGGCAGTTGGGTCCTGGTGAATCAGGTACGCGGGCGTCAAATCTCGTGGCTGTTGTACGACGGTCGTTCTGGGGTGCTGCGGCGCAGTTACGAGCGTGATGGCAACAGCCTTCCGAGAGCGACGGAGCTGTGTTCGTCTCGCGGCCAGTTGTTCGCGTTCGCCGGCAGCTCGCTCTCGGTCTTGGGCGAATCGGGTCTTTCTACGGTCGACTACCTGGACACACTCGGCGGATCCCTCGCTATCGGTTGTCGCTAGCCTCGCGGGGGCTAGAGTCCGCCGCATGGCGCGAATCCTCGTCATCGACGACAACGACACGATGCGTGAAGGCATGACGGTCACCCTGAAGAAGGCGGGCCACGACGTGCTCGCCTTCCGCAGCGGCGTCGAGGGCGTGGCGGCCTTCAAGAAGCAGGGCGCGGACCTCGTCGTCACCGACTTGAAGATGGAAGCGATGGACGGCATCGAGGTCGTCAGGCAGCTCAAGGCGCACGAGCCCAACGTGGTGGCGATGGTGGTGACGGCCTTCGGCACCATCGAGACGGCCGTGGAGGCGATGCGGCAGGGCGCGCACGACTTCATCACCAAGCCGTTCCCGCCCGACGTGCTGCGCGCGAAGGTGGACGCGGCGCTGAAGCTGTCGCGGCTCGGCGCCCAGCTGGCGCGCGAGCAGGCGCGCAGCGAGGTGCTGGCGAAGGACTCCGCGGACAAGGTGGGCAAGAGCCTGGTGGGCGACAGCGAGCCCATCCAGAAGCTGCTCGCGCAGGTGCGGCGCGCGGCCGCCACCGACGCGACGGTGCTGGTGCACGGCGAGTCGGGCACCGGCAAGGAATTGGTCGCGCGCATGCTGCACGACCTCTCCCCGCGCAAGGACGGGCCGTTCATCGTCACGCACTGCGCGGCGCTCGCCGAGACGCTGCTCGAGAGCGAGCTGTTCGGCCACGAGCGCGGCGCCTTCACCGGCGCCGTCAAGAAGAAGCTGGGCCGCTTCGAATTGGCCGACGGCGGAACGCTGTTCCTCGACGAAATCGGCGAGATCAGCGCGTCGGTGCAGACGAAGCTGCTGCGCGTGCTGCAGGAGCGGGAGATCCAGCGCGTCGGCGGCGAGGAGACGGTGAAGGTGGACGTGCGCGTGGTGTGCGCGACGCACCGCGACCTGAGGGCGGAGGTGACGGCGGGCCGCTTCCGCGAGGACCTCTACTACCGCCTGCACGTGGTGCCGCTGACCTTGCCGCCGCTGCGCGAGCGCCCCGAGGACATCGCCACGCTGGCGCGGCACTTCATCGCCAAGCACGCGCCGCGCATCAACCCGCAGGTGAAGGGGCTGGGCAGCGACGCGGTGGCCGCGCTGGCGCGCTACGCGTGGCCGGGCAACGTGCGTGAATTGGAGAACGCCGTCGAGCAGGCGCTGGTGTTCGCCGAGAGCACCGAGCTCAGCGAGAAGGACCTGCCCGCCTTCCTCCAGGGTGCCGGCGCGCGCGCGGCGCAGGTGCAGGGCGCGCTGCCGATTCCGCACGGCGACCGCCCGCTGCCCGACATCCTCGAGGACCTCGAGCGGCAGCTCATCGAGCGCGCCTACGAGAAGGCCAAGGGCGTGAAGACCGAGACGGCCCGCCTCCTCGGCATCAAGACCAGCGCGCTGTACTACAAGCTCGAGAAGTACGGCTTCATCCAGAAGGGCGAGAGCCCTCCCGGTGAGTCATGAGAACCTCGGGAGGCGGGCCTCACCCTCTGCGCTGTGCGGAATCGTGAGTCCTTGCGTGCAGTTCCAGCCCACTCGTTCGGGCACACCGCTTGCTCGGTCGATGCCGCATGGCGAGCGAACCGGGCGGACGCGTGCTGATCGTCGACGACGACGAGATCATGCTGAAGGTGTGTCATGCGGTGTTGGGCAGCGTGGGTCTGACCGCGGAGCTGGTGTCGAGCCCCAGCGAGGCGCTCAAGCGCATTCAGACCTGCCGTTACGACGCGATCGTCTCGGACATCCGCATGCCGGAAATCGACGGCATCACCATCCTCCGCGCGGCGCGGGCCCGGGACGCGACCGTGCCCTTCGTGCTGATGACGGGCGCCCCGTCGCTGGAGACGGCGATGTCGGCCGTCGAGTACGGCGCGCTGAAGTACCTCCAGAAGCCCTTCAGCGTGGACGACTTCGCGCAGGTCGTGACGAACGCCGTGCACACCCGGGTGGCGGCGGAGGACCAGGGAGCGCTCGGCGCGCGCCTCGACAACGCGCTCCGCCACCTGTGGATGGCGTACCAGCCGATCGTCTCCTGGCGAGAGCGGAAGGTCTTCTCGTACGAGGCGCTGTTCCGGACCACGGCGGGTGACGTCAGCGGCCCGACGGAGATGCTGGAGCTCGCCGAGCGCACCCACCGGCTCTACGACGTCGGCCGCGCCATTCGCGGGCGCGTCGCCGAAGACGCACGGGCTCTCTGTCGCGAGACGCTGCTGTTCGTCAACCTCCACCCCTCGGACCTCGAGGACGCCGAGCTGTACCGCAGCAGCAGCCCCCTCGCGGCGATCGCCGACCGGGTGGTGCTGGAGATCACGGAGCGCGCCTCGTTGACCCACATGGACGACCTCACGGGGAAAATCAGCGCGCTGCGCGGGCTGGGCTACCGCGTGGCGATCGACGACCTCGGCGCGGGCTACGCGGGGCTCAGCACGTTCGCGCAGGTCCAGCCGGAGTTCGTGAAGCTCGACAGCTCGCTGGTGCGCAACATCGAGAAGGACCGCGCCCGCCAGGTGGTGGTGGCGTCGATGATGGACGTGGCGCGGGACCTGCGGACCGACGTCATCGCCGAGGCCATCGAGACCGTGGCCGAGCGTCGCATGCTCGAGCAGCTCGGCGTCGACTTGATGCAGGGCTACCTCTTCTGCCGCCCGGAGCGGCCGTTCGCCGCGCCGAAGGCCCAGACGATGCGGGACGACTGAGGGCAACCGTCTCGGCGTCGCCGTGCGCCGAAACCGGCCCCCTCGCCGCGAGTCCAGGGAGCACCCCGGCCACTGTCCCGGCTCGTCCGGCGGCGCCGGTCAGCACGTCAGATGCCGCCGGGCAACAGCGCGTCCACCGCGCCCGCGGGGTCGAGCAGCGCGACGAGCTTCCCCCGGTGAAACCCGCGCACGCGCGGCGCGGGCGCCGGAAACCCGTCGGGCAGCGGCCACGCCGGCGGCGTGACGCGGCCCTTCGTGAGCGCGCCGCCCCGCCGCAGCGCGCCGAGCTCCGCGTCCGACAGCTCGCGCGACGGAAGCCACGGCAGCACCTCCGCGCCGGTGCACATGACGGGCGCGCCGGGCGGGTCCTCGTACGGGCCGATGCGGCGGCGGGACAGCGCGGTGAGGTGCGCGCGCGCGCCCGTCGTTCGGCCGAGGTCGCGCGCGAGGCTGCGCACGTAGAAGCCGCCGCCGCAGGTCAGCTCCAGCTCGCTCGTGCGCGGCAGGTCGTGCGCGCGCCACCGCGCGGCGTGGAGGACCACGCGCGACGGCGGCAGCGTCACCGCCTCGCCGCGGTGCGCCCGCACGTACGCCCGCTCGCCGCCGACGCGCTTGTTGCTGGTGGCCGGCGGCACCTGCTCCCGCCAGCCGAGGAAGCCCGCGAGCGCCGCGTCGAGGCCCGCCGGCGTCAGCGCGCCCGCGTCGCCCCGCGCCACCACCGCGCCGCCGCCGTCCAGCGTGTCCGTCTCCGCGCCCCACGCCACCGTCGCCACGTACGTCTTCGGCACCTCGTGCAGCCGCTCGAAGAGGCGCGTGGCGGCGCCCACCAGCAACACCAAGAGGCCCTCGGCGAATGGATCCAGCACCCCGCCGTGCGCCACCTTGAGGCGAAACTTTCCCGCGTGCCGGGCGCGAAACTCGTCCACCAGCGCGAAGCTGGTGACGCCCACCGGCTTGTGGACCAACCAGAGCGCCGACGGCGGCCGTTTCACCCCCACCGGAGCCGCCTCGGAAAACTGTGGATCAGCGGGTTTTCCACCGGCGCCGACTGTCCCACACCTTGCCAAAGGCCTGGAATCCCGATTCATTCCCGGCGGGCACGTGGCACCAACGTTGCTCCACGCCATCCCGTCATGGTCTTCCGAGCCGCCCTCCTCGCCGTCAGCGTCCTCATGGCCTTCCCGGCCATCGGGGCCACGTCGCTGGACGCGCTGCGCTCGACGTCCCGCGCGACGCGGGACCAGGTTTCGCAGCTCAAGGCCGAGCAGCTCAAGAAGCGCAGCGAGCTGTCGGCGCTGTCGTCGCGCATCGAGGCGTTGAAGGCGCAGTCGAAGGGCCGCCTGTTGCCCGGCGGCGAGCTGGACACCGCGCTCAAGGCCTCGCAGGAGTTGTCCGGCGCGCTCACCGAGCTCGCGCAGCAGGTGTCGGCGCGGGAGACGGAGCTCGAGGCCGCCAACCTCGCGCTGCTCGACGGCCTGTCCGGCGAGCTGAACCGGCTGCGCGCGGAGTTCGACCGGCAGAGCGACCGCGGCAAGCGCAAGGGCCTCATCGACCAGATGCGGAAGCTGCGCGCCGAGCGCGACGCGCTGCGCGCCACCCTGCCCGCCGCGAAGCTGCCGACGCTGGACGCGGTGAAGCCGTCGGACGACCCCGAGGAGCTGCTCGAGCAGGCCGACCTGTTGCGTGACAACGAGGAGAAGCTGGAGAAGGAGCTCAAGGCGCTCGACGCACGCATCGCGGAGCGCCGCGAAGAGGCGGAGCTCGACCAGCGCGTGCAGCGCTTCATGGGCGAGGAGTCGATGTTCGACGACCAGGATCGCCGCCTGCGCGTGCAGCGCACCACCACGCTGGACGGCACGGCGCCGCCGGTGCAGTCGGGCAGCCCGAACGCGCCGGGCGCCGGCGCCGAGTACAGCCAGGACACCGCCGGCGGCTTCGCCCCTCAGGCCTCGGCCAACGACGCGTCTGGTCGCGGCCCGATGGCGCCGGCACCAGTGGGCGGCCTGGACCAGGGCGGCGTCAGCATCCGCTCGGGCTCCGACGCGCGGCCGCAGGTGGGCAGCGCCAACCCGAACACCATCGCCACCGGTGACGAGGACCTCGAGGACCTCGAGGTGCAGCGCGCGAAGCTCAAAGGGCTGGCCGACGAGCTCAAGCGGAAGGCCGCGGAGCTCGAGAAGCGCGCCAGCCAGCTACGGTAATCGCCCGAACGCGGCGTCCCTGCGCGGTGGTTGGGGGCCGGTGGCCGCGGCCGTCTTCGACGGCGCCGCGTCGCCGGGCGTCACCGCGCCGTGGAGCCCCCCCGCCCCGGCGCTCAGGACGGTGGACCGGCTGCAGGAGCGCCGCTGCGACACGGGCCTCTCCTTCTGACGCGCGCGCCGCGCGACACCGACTATGGTGCAGCGCCGGTGTCGCGACGGGTCGCCGGACTTCTGCTGCTGTTGGCCGCGCTGCCGGCGGGCGCCGCCGAGGTGCGCGGCGGGGGGCGCGTCTGGGCCGGCGTCGGCGTCGACACCAACGCGCGGCGTGACTACACGAGCCCCGGGGTGCCGACGCTGCCCGACGGGTTCGTCTTCGGCCTCGGGCACCTCCAGGGGCTGGTGCTGTTCGCCGAGCGCTTCCGCCTGCTGGGCACCTACGACATCGCCGGTCGCAAGTTCTTCCTGCTGCCCAGCGAGGACACGCTGGTGCAGGACGGCAGTCTCGAGCTGAGCGCCTCGGTCGCGCGGGTGCTGAACCTGGGGCTGCAGGGGCGCGTGCGCGATCGCCGGGGCGCCGAGCGCGACTACACCGACCTCACCGGCGGCGTCGTCCTCGACTTCCTGCCCACCGACGACCTCGACGTGCGCCTCACCTTCGGCGCGCACCGCTTCATCTACTGGCAGCGCTTCGACTACAGCTACTTCGGGCCCGAGGGCGTCTTGTCGGCGCGCTACCGCTTCACGCGGCGGCACAGCATTTCGGTGTTCGGCTCCTTCATCCCCCGCACGTACAACGCGGACGCGCGGCCGCCACCGCCCGCCGACGGCGAGCCGGAGCCGCCGGTGGTGGTGCGCCACGACAGCTACTTCACCGCGGGCGCCGGCTACTCGTACCGGGGGCCCTTCCACCTCTCGGCGGGCTACGCGTACTACGATCAGACGTCGAATTCGTACGGCGAGACGATTCGCCGGCACCGGCTGAACCTCACCGCCGGCGTCCAGCTGCCGTGGAAGCTGACGCTGCTGACGTCGCTGACGGCGCAGTTCTCCAATTTCCCGCAAGGCGTGTACCTCTCGCCCGACCTCACGGTGGTGGAGGACGACGAGAGCGCGAGCTCGCTCACGGTGAAGCTGCTGCGGCCGCTGACGAAGCACATCGAGCTGGACGTGCGCTACGCCGGCTACCTGAACTTCCTGCCGCAGAACGACTTCCGCTACCTGCGCCACGTGGTGTCGGCGGGGCTGTCCGTCGCGATTCCCTGACGCCTGCGGGCCGTCAGCCGGGCGTTTCGCGCGCGGGCGACGCAGCGTTGCGTGATCGAGCGGCCCGCCGCGCTCGCCCGCCGGAACGGTCCGCAAGGAGAGCCTGGCCTGAGGCGAAAAGTCAGTCGAAGCGGCCGGCCGTGGTGACTTCGATGCCGTCCTCGGCGACGCGCACCTTGCGGCCGGTGAACGGGTGCACCACGAGGCGGCTCTTGCGCGGGTCCATCGGCGCGGCGGGGCGGCCGACCAGGGCGTCGTAGCGCTCGTGGATGCGCGCGTTCAGCTCGGTGAACTGCCGCATCTGCTCGATGGCGGCCATCTCCTCGAGCCCCAGCTTCGCGAACGCGGTGCGGCCGGCCTTCACGACGAGGCGCTCGCCGAAGCGAATGCCCTGGTAGCCGTAGATGACCAGCTCGCCCACCCCGCCGAAGTCCGCCGCGCTGCCGAACAAGAGCGCCAGCGCCTGGCTCGTCTCGCGGTAGGGATCTTCCGACACGTAGCAGTGCACCGTCACCTTGCCGTCGAGCAGCGACACGTCGAACAGCTCGTGCGGGGCGACGGTGACGTCCTTCAAGAAGGACAAGAGCGCCTCGGGCGTGTCGTGCAGCACGTCGTGACCGCCGAGCTCTTCGAGCCAGGGAAACGCCTCGCGCGTCACGCCGGAGGCGAGCCACTCCTCCACATTCCGCTCGGGAATCGAGAGGGAGCCGAACATCACCACGTCCCAGGCCATGCGGGTTCCTCCAGGGCTTGCCACAGGCAGCCACAGGAGTGTCGCCCGGCGGGCGCGACGCGCAATTTTTCGCCCGTGCCCTCGCTCCCCCAACGGGGGAGCGGGACGGGGTGAGGGGAAGAACTACTCCCCGTCGGGCTTGTCGCCGCCGTCGGCAGGCACCTCGGGCTCGCTCGGCTGGGCCTCGGCCTGCTCGTCTCCGCCGCCGGCCTCGTCCTCTGACGTCTCGTCTTTCGGCAGGTGCGAGATGCCGACGACCTTCTCCTCGGCGTTGTCGAGGGTGATGAGGCGCACGCCCTGGGTGTTGCGGCCGATGACGCTGATCTCCTTCACCCGCATGCGGATGAGGACGCCGCCGGACGTGACGAGCATGACCTCGTCGTCGTCCTTCACCTGCACCGCGCCGATGACCTTGCCGTTCCGCTCGGTCGCCTTGATGTCGATGATGCCCTTCCCGCCGCGGCCCTGCGTGCGGTACTCGGATTCTTCGGTGCGCTTGCCGTAGCCGTTCTCGGTGACCGTGAGCAGCGTGGTGCCGGCGTCGACCACCTCGGCGCTCACCACCGCGTCATCGGGATCGAGCGTGATGCCTTTTACGCCGTACGCGGCGCGGCCCATCGAGCGCACCTCGTTCTCGTTGAAGCGAATCGACATGCCCTGGGCGGTGCTGATGAGCACGTCCTTGGTGCCGTCGGTGATCTTCGTCGCCACCAGCGCGTCGCCGTCCTCGATGCCGAGCGCGGCGATGCCGTTGGAGCGCACGTTCGAGAACGCGGTGAGGTCGGTGCGCTTCACGATGCCGTTGCGCGTCACGAAGAGCACGAACTTGTTTTCCTCGAACTCGCGGGTGACGAGCACCTGCGCCAGCTTCTCGCCTTCCTGGAAGTGCACCAGGTTGACGATCGGCTTGCCGCGCGAGGTGCGGCTGCCCGCGGGGATCTCGTGCACCTTGAGCCAGTACAGCCGGCCACGGGTGGTGATCGGCATCAGGTACGCGTGCGTCGACGCGACGAAGATGTCCGAGACGAAATCCTCTTCCTTGGTGGTGGCGCCCGTCTTCCCGCGGCCACCGCGCCGCTGGGCGCGGTACTCGGACACCGGCGTGCGCTTCACGTAGCCGGCGTGCGACAGCGTCACCACCATCGGCTCGTCGGCGATCAGGTCCTCGGTGGAGATCTCCCCCACCTCGCCGATGATCTCGGTGCGGCGCGCGTCCGCGTAGCGCTCGCGCACGTCCTTGAGCTCCGCCTTGATGACGTTGAGCAGGCTCGATTCGTGCCCGAGGATGTCTTCGAGCCTCGCGATCTCCCGCGACAGCTCGAGCAGCTCCTTGAACAGCTCCTCCTGCTGCAGGCCGGTGAGGCGCTGCAGGCGCATCTCGAGGATCGACTTCGCCTGCTCCTCGGAGAAGCCGGGGTCGTACGCGCGGGAAATGCCCTGGTACGTCGGCTCCTCGGCCTTCGCGCGGGCGGCGAGCGCGTCCATCGACTTCTTCGCCGACGAGAAGTCGACCTTCTTGAGGCCCTTGAAGCTCGGCGCCTCGTAGAGCGCCGGCGACACGATGTTCATGAGCGCCCAGCGCGCCTCGTCCGGGTCCTTCGACGCACGGATGACCGCGATGATGTGGTCGAGGAAGTCCTTCCCGCTGGTCGCGACCAGCAGGCCCTCGACGAGGTGCAGCCGATCCTTCGCCTTCTTGAGCTCATGGCGGCTGCGGCGGGTGACGACCTCGCGCCGGAAGAGGATGAACTTCTCGAGGATCTCCTTGAGCGACAGCGTGCGCGGCTGGCCCTGGTCGATCGCCAGCAGGATGATGCCGTACGTCCCCTGCATCTGCGTCTGCGCGTACAGGTTGTTGCGGACGATGTCGGTGACCGCGTCGCGCTTGAGCTCGATGACCACGCGCACACCCTGCATCGACGACTCGTCGCGGATGTCGCTGATGCCTTCGATCTTCTTGTCGCGAACCAGGTCGGCGATCTGCTTGACCAGCTGCTCCTTGCGGAGCTGGTAGGGGATCTCGGTGATGACGATCGAGTCGCGGTCGCGCTTCTTGTCCGTCTCGATCTCGGTGCGCGCGCGCACGGTGATCTGCCCGCGGCCGGTCTCGTAGGCGCGGCGAATGCCTTCGCGCCCGGCGATGATGCCGCGCGTGGGGAAGTCCGGCCCCTGCACAAACTTCATCAGCTCGCCCACCGTGGCCTTCGGGTGGTCGATGAGGTGGATGGTCGCGTCGATGACCTCGCCCAGGTTGTGCGGCGGGATCTTCGTCGTCATGCCGACGGCGATGCCGTCGGAGCCGTTGACGAGGAGATTGGGGAACCGCGACGGCAGCACCGTCGGCTCCTTGAGCGAGCCGTCGTAGTTGGGTGAGAAGTCGACGGTGTCCTTGTCGAGATCCGTGAGCATCTCGTCGGCGAGACGCTCCATGCGCACTTCTGTGTAGCGCATGGCGGCGGGCGAATCGCCGTCGATGGATCCGAAGTTCCCCTGCCCGTCGATGAGCAGGTAGCGCAGGCTCCACGGCTGCGCCATGCGGACGATGGTGTCGTAAACGGCCTGGTCGCCGTGCGGGTGGTACTTACCGATGACGTCGCCGACGACGCGCGCCGACTTCTTGTACGCGCGGTTGTACGTGTTCCCGAGCTCCTGCATCGCGTACAGCACGCGGCGATGCACGGGCTTGAGGCCGTCACGCACGTCGGGCAGCGCGCGCCCGACGATGACGCTCATCGAGTAGTCGAGGTAGCTCTTGCGCATCTCGTCTTCGATCGAGACCTGCACCAGCTGGCCGATGTTGGACGGAGGCGGAGACGGCGCCGGGGGCGCGGGAGGCGTCTGGGTTTCGTCGGACATGCGTTTTGGGCGCTGCGCCGTTCAGGGCAGCAGCAGCGCTCCTCGTACTTGGACCGGCTCCCGCAGGCAAGGATGAAGCACGCCGAAAAGCGGGCAAATGCGCTTGAATTTCAAAGCCTTACAACCAAGTCCACGCCCTGCCGTGCAGTCCGCGCTGCAGCACTGCTCGGGGCCCGTGCACGTGGCGAAGTCGCGCTCCGTGACCGCTCAGGTTGCGCGCCTCGCGCCTCGCGGGCAGCCGGCCGGCCTTGGGGCTTCCGAACGATGGTCGAGGGTGAAGAGCGACCGCAGCGAGGGGAAGCAACCGCACGTCTGTGACCGAAGCCACGTCAATCCACAAGACACTCGGACCACTTGCTCCTCTGGGTCACCGGCAAAAATGGCCACTGCCCAGATTCGTACATTCTTTAGTTGGGTCGCAGCACGGAACGATGCTGAAGGGCAAGCACGCAGCTCCGGTCTGAATGCACCCGACACCACCATCGAGTTCCATCCCGCCGTCCGCCCCCCCCACTGCGCCACCACCTGCGCCACCACCTGCGCCACCACCTGCGCCACCACCTGCGCCACCACCTGCGCCACCACCTGCGCCACCGCCGCCAACACCGCCGCCAACACCGCCGCCGACACCGCCGCCGACACCGCCGCCGACACCGCCGCCGACACCGCCGCCGACAC
>JBFMAB010000097.1:0-80036 GCA_040755835.1 Myxococcota bacterium | reverse complement strand
GCTTCGCAGCCGCCGGGACGTCACCCTTCACCGACTCCTCCTTCGACTCGACCTTCTGCTTTCTCGCCATGGGTGCTCCTTTGCAGAGCCACCCCGGGGCGAAACACCGAAATCAGGGCACTCCCGCCCGCTCCCGAGTGGAAGGTGACGCGCTGGTTCAACACCGACGCGCCGCCATCGCTCGCGAGCTTGCGGGGGCGGGTCGTGGTGCTCCACGCGTTCCAGATGCTCTGCCCCGGCTGCGTGGCGCGCGGGATTCCGCAGGCGCAGCGCGTGGCGGAGCTCTTCGCCGACGCACCCGTCGCGGTCATCGGCCTTCACACCGTCTTCGAGCACCACGACGTGATGGGCCCGGCGGCGCTCGAGGCGTTCCTGCACGAGTACCGCATCCGGTTCCCCGTCGGCGTCGACGTGCCGGGCGAGCCGGGCGACCCCATCCCGCGCACCATGCGCGCGTACGCCATGCGCGGCACGCCAACCACGGTGCTCATCGACGCGCAGGGACGCGTGCGGCAGCACGTCTTCGGCGCCCACGACGACCTCCTTCTCGGGGCCGAGGTGGGACTCCTTCTCGCCGAGACGGCGGGCGTCGTGACGCGGAGCACGGCCTCGCCGGTGAGCGAGGCGTCGTGTACCGACACGGGCTGCACGCCGGTTCCGTGACGCGCTCGATTCTGTCCCCCGGCGACGCGCGGGGCACATTGGGCGCGTGTGCTACGAAGGCCGCATCTTCCGCCCGCCCAGCGAGGCCGACGCGTACATCCTTCAGGCCACCGTCGGCTGCTCGTGGAACCACTGCACCTCCTGCGACATGTACCGCGACAAGCGGTTCCGGGTGCGCGAGCTCGATGAGACGCTGACCGACATCCGCGCCGCGCGTCTGGCCTGTGGCGGCGAGGTGGAGAAGGTCTTCGTGGCGGACGGCGACGCGCTCGTCATGGACCTCCGCACTGGGAGGCCATCCTTCGCGCGTGCCGCGAGGCCTTTCCGCGCCTTCGCCGCGTGAGCGCCTACGCGACCGCGATGAACCTGATCGAGAAACCCGTGGAGTACCTGACCTGGCTTCGCGAGCTGGGGCTCACGCTCCTCCATATCGGCCCCGAGTCGGGCGATGACGTGACGCTCAAGCGCATCGCCAAGGGCGCAAGCTTCGCCGACCACGTCGAGGCCGCGCGCCGCGCCCACGAGGCGGGCATGAGGCTCTCGGCCATCTTCTTGCTCGGCGTGGCCGGAACGGAGCGCAGCCAGGAGCACGGCGAGGCGTCCGCGCGCCTCGCCACCGAGAAGGACCCGGCCTTCGTGTCGCTGCTCACGCTCACCGTCGTGCCGGAGACGCCCATCGCACGGCTCGCCAAGAAGGGGACATTCGAGCTGCCGTCGGTGCGCCAGATGCTGGAGGAGTTGCGAACATTCGTCGCGCTGGCGAGCCCGACGGACGCCGTCTTCCGGACGAACCACGCCTCGAACTACCTGGCGCTCCGGGGCAGCATCCCGCGCGATCGCCAGCGCATCCTCGGCGTCGTGGACCGTGCGCTCGCCGGGGGAGTGCCGCTTCGTCCCGAGGGGGCGCGCGGCCTGTGATCTCGGGACGAATCCGGTTACTGGGCCCGGAGCTCGGCCTCGACCCGCAGCGCCTCCTTGACGGCGGGGCGGGCCTTCACGCGCTCGTGGTGCGCAGAGAGGTGCGGCCACTTCGCCAGGTCGAGCTTCGCGTGCGGCAGCCAGGTCGCGATGGTGAAGAGGTACGCGTCCGAGACAGTGAAGGCATCGCCGAGGAGGTATGGGCGGCCGTCGAGGTGGCGGTCAACGTGCGCGAGCCGGCTCCCGAGGCGATCCAGCGTTGCCGCGCGCACGGGCTCCGGGAGGCTCGGGTTGAACAGCGGGCTGAAGCCCTTGTGCAGCTCCGTCGCGATGAAGTTGAGCCACTCCGCGAGGCGGTACCGCTCGAACGTCCCCGCGGCCGGGGCGAGCTTCGTCTCGGGCTTCTGGTCGGCGAGGTATTGAACAATCGCCACGCCCTCGGTGAGCACCTGGCCGCCGTCGAGCCGGAGCGCGGGAACATAGCCAAGGGGGCTGATGGCCTTGTAGTCCTCGCCGGAAGAGGTCCTACCGGCCTTCGGATCCACCTTGTCGAGCTCAAAGGGAAGGCCCAGCTCGCGCAGCACGATGTGGGGCGAGAGCGAGCAGGCGCCCGGCAGCATGTAGAGCTTCATCACCATCGCAGTTCCTCCTTCGCGCTCAGGCCTTCGCCTTCACGGCTTCGATCTCGATGCCGATCTCGACCTTGTCGCCCACGACCACGCCGCCGGCGTCCAGGGTCTGGTTCCAGGTGAGGCCGAAGTCCTTGCGGTCGATAGACGTCTTGGCCGTGAACCCCGCACGCTCGCCGCCCCAGGGGTCCTTGACCCGCCCCGCGTAGTCGACGTCCAGAACGATGGGCCTGCTCGTCCCGTGGATGGTCAGATCGCCCTTCACCCGGTAGCGTTTCTCTCCGGCGCTCTCGACGCCCGAGCTGCGGAACGTGATGCTCGGGTGCTTCTCGACGTCGAGGAAGTCCGCCGAGCGCAGGTGCCCGTCGCGCTGCGCCTCCTTGGTGTCGATGCTCGCGGCGTCGATCTGCACCTCGACGCGCGAGCCGCTCGGGTTGGTCTCGTCGAACTCGAACTGCCCGCTCCACTTCGTGAAGCGACCGTGCACCTTCGAGACCATCAGGTGGCGGACCCAGAAGTTGATGCTCGAGTGCGTGAGGTCGAAGTCCCATTTCTCCTTGGCCATGACGCTGCTTCTCCTCTTCGAATGCGGTGCCGGTACCTACTGGCGCTCCGCGATGGGCGCCTTGCGCAGCCGGCCCCAGGCCACGAACGCGGCGAGGCCGCCGAGCACGGCGTTGATGGGAACCGCCTGCACTTCGCCGCGCAGAATGTGGAAGCCCGCCGCCAGCACCATGACGACGACGAGGCCAAGGGCAGCCACCGGCGTCAGCACCGGCTTGACACGGGTCGCCGCCGGCAGGATGAGCCCGAGGGCGCCGGCCAGCTCCGAGACGCCGATGAAGCGCACGAGATTCGGCAGCGAGGTCACCCATGGCAGCTTCTGTGCGAGCTCCTCGATCGGTGTGAACGTCTTCATGGTGCCCGCCATGCCGAAAGCGGTCGCCAGGAGTACCTGCGCGGTCCAAAATCCGATGGACCACCCCTTGCCGGCGGGCCGAGCGTCCGTGGCGGTTGCGGCGTTGGGTGTGCTCATGCGCTGTCCTCCCGAACGGGTACCCCGATGGTTCCGATATTCTTGCTGGTAACTATTAGTTACCTGGAATTCCTTCGTAAGCGCCAGCGGCGGGCCGCGCAAGAAGGCACATGTCTGTGACAAGCGCACAGGCAGGTGACCTCCGGCGTCCCACCGGGTCTTCACGGGCTCCACGGTCACCTGGTTACGTTTCGTGACCAGCACTATACTGGTGCGGTGGATCGGCCAAGCGACAGGAGCGCGTTCGATGCCTGCTCGGCTTGAGCGCATCCGCCACGATGCCTGTCCGGTGCGCGACGTCCTGAGCCGCATCGGGGACAAGTGGAGCGTCCTCGTCGTGGCGCTCCTGGGCGAGGGACCCATGCGTTTCAGCGAGCTTCGACGTTCCGTCGACGGGATCTCGCAGCGGATGCTGACGCTCACCCTGCGCGGCCTCGAGCGCGATGGGCTCGTCACACGCACCGTGACGCCGACAACGCCTCCACGGGTCGACTATGAGCTCACCAGGCTGGGTCGAACGCTCCTCGAACCCATCATGAGCCTCGCCGACTGGGCCGAGAAGAACCGGCCGGCGATCCAGGCGGCGCGGGAGCGCTTCGACAAGCAAGCCCAGTCAGCTTCGAGCCGGGTGGCGCGAGAACGACGGTAACTGTAAGAGCGACGCGCAGTCAGACGCGTGAAGTCGCTCGCCGCCGCGGTCCCGAGGATCTGCCCCACCGCGGCGCGGACGTTCTCTTCGCCCTCGGCGAAGACAAGGTCCTGCTTCTCGTCCCGCCGGAACGGTCTGATCGGACCTCTCCCGAGAAACTCGTTCGCCATGGTCACCCCGGCAGACCCGCCCGGACCGTCTTGAGCGAGTCGATCACCGCGTCGAGGGGCGCGAGCGCCGCCTCGGCGTCGTCGCCGAGGTTCGCGAGGTCGGGGATCGTGGGCAGGCCCGCGAGTTGGAGGAAGAGGTTCAGGAGCCCGGCGAGGCGGTTCAGCGGCTTCATGCCCTCGTTCGGGTTCTGGAGGTAGGCATCCATGGCGCCGGTCGCGAAGTCGACGACGGTGCGGAGCTGGACGTTGCCGAGTTCGGCGGCGCGAATGGCCGCTGCGGCGATGCGCACCTGCGCCGCGATAATCGCCTGGAGCTGACCGCGGAGGCCCTCGAGGTCGAAGCGCAGCACGTCGATGAGGCCCCCGATGAGCACCGAGCTCGAGAGCTGCGGGATGAGCTTCAAGAGCTTGTCGATCTTCTCGGCGAGGTCCGGAATGCACTCGGCGAGCTTCGTCGGATCGGGCGGCGGGCCGAGACTGTCGGGGATCGCCTTCACGCAGTTGAAGAGCGCCAGGATGGCGTCGATGATGTTGAACACCGGCACGAGCGGCGCGAGCGCGGCGTTCGCCTGCGCGAGGAGCTGCTTCGAGACATCGGTCGGGTCGGGGACGCCCGGCACCCTGGACGCACATTTCGGCGCCGCCCGGGAACGTGACGCAGAGCTCCTGGTTCGTCACCTTGAGGTCGATGCAGACGGTCGAGAGGTCGGGGAGCGGCATCGTCGTCCTCAGGCCGATCGTCAGCAGCGTCGTCCGCGTGCCTTCGCTTCGGTGCCGGAGCGCGCGAAAGCGATCAGACCTTCTCGGCCTGCACGCGGCCGAACAGCCCTTCCGGCCGGAACAGCAGCACGACGATGAGGAAGCCGAAGGCCACCGCGTCGCGCCACGACGACGCCGTGTACCCGACGATGAACTCCTCGCACATGCCCAGCAGCAGGGCGCCCACCACCGCGCCCGGCAGGTTGCCGATGCCGCCGATGACCGCCGCCACGAAGGCCTTCAGGCCCACCATCACGCCCATCAGCGGCTGAATCGTCTTGTCCTTGATGGCGTAGAGGAGCCCGGCGCCCGCCGCGAGCGCGCTGCCCAGCATGAAGGTGACCGCGATGACGGTGTCGACGGGAATGCCCAGCAGCGCCGCCACCCTGTGGTCGTGCGACACCGCGCGCATCGCCTTGCCGAAGCGCGTCCGGTAGACGAGCACCTGCAGCCCGGCCAGGAGGAACAGCGCGATGCCGAAGCTGATCACCTGCCAGTTCCAGATGATGACGTCGCTGTCGCCCAGCACCAGCCACTCCTGCGGGCGGATGAGCTCGGGGAAGCGGCGGCTCGCGGCGCCGGGCAGCACCGTCCACTCCGAGCCGAAGGCGTTCACCTTGAGGTCCAGCTGGAAGCCGTACGAGAGCGCGAAGCTGATGCCGATGGCCGTGATGAGCGCGGTGAGCCGGGACTTGTCGCGCAGCGGCCGGTACGCGAAGCGCTCGATGACGAAGCCGATGACGGCGCAGGTGCCCATCGACACCGCGAACACCAGCAGCGCCGAGCCCAGGCTGCCCATCGCGTCGCGGCCCAGCAGGAACGCCACCGCGTAGCCGACGTAGACGCCGACCATCATCACGTCGCCGTGCGCGAAGTTGATCAGCTTCAGCACGCCGTAGACCATCGTGTAGCCCAGCGCGACCAGGGCGTAGATGGTGCCGACGGCGAGGCCGTTGATGACGTGCTGGATGAACTCGTACATGGCCGCTGCGGGCGGTTACGGGGCGACGGTGGCCTTGTACTTGAACTTCCCGCCCTCGACCGCCAGCACCACCGCCGGCTTCACCGGGTTGCGCTTCTCGTCGAGGGTGATGGTGCCGGCCACGCCGGGGAAGTCCTTGGTGGCGGCGATCGCCTCGCGCAAGGCCGGGCCCGACAGGTCCGGGGCCCGCGTCATGGCCTCGATGACCACCCTCGCCGCGTCATAACCCAGCGCCGCCAGCGAGTCGGGCACCGCGCCGAACCTCGCCTGGTACTTCTTGATGAAGTCCTGCACGCGCGGCGTCGGGTCGTCGGCCGAGTAGTGGTTCGACACGTAGCTGCCTTCCACCGCGCTGCCGCCGAGCTCGAACAGCTTCTCGGAGTCCCAGCCGTCGCCGCCCATCATCGTCACCTTGAGCCCCAGTTCGCGCGCCTGCTCCGCGATGATGGCGACGTCCTGGTAATAGCCGGGCACGTACAGCCCCTGGGGCTTCAGCTTCTTGATGTTGGTGAGCTGCGCGCGGAAGTCGGTGTCGCCCTTCGAGTACGCCTCGACGCCGACGATTTTCCCGCCCATCTCCGAGAACTTCCGCTGGAAGACCTCGGTCAGCCCTTCCGAGTACGCGCTCTTCTTGTCGGTGAGGATCGCCACCGTCTTGAACTTCAGGTCCTCGTGCGCGTACTTCGCCATCACGAAGCCCTGAAACGGGTCGATGAAGCAGACCCGGAAGATGTAGTCGCCCACCTCGGTCACCTTGGGGTTGGTGGACGACGGCGACACCATGGGCACCTTGGCCTCCTGCGCGATGGGCGCCATGGCCAGCGAGTTCGACGACGCCACCTCGCCCAGAATCGCCACCACCTTGTCCTGGGTGATGAGGCGCGTCGTCGCGGCGGCCGCCTCCTCGGGCTTCGACTGGTCGTCGTACACGCGCACCGCCAGCTTCTTGCCCTTCACGCCGCCGGCGGCGTTGGCCTCGTCGATCGCGAGCTCGATGCCATTGCGCGTCGACACGCCGAACGCCGCCTCGCTGCCGGTGAGCGAGCCCACCTCGCCCAGGAGAATCGTGTCCTCGGCGGCGGGCTTCGGCTCGGCGGGCTTGACGTCCTTCCCGGCGGTGGGCGTCGGCTCGGCCGGCTTCACCGGCTCCGTCGGGGTCGTCTTCTTTTCACAGGCGAGGCCCAGCACGCAGAGGGCCGCGCACGCGGCGAGCACGGAAACGCGCATGTTGGAAGCTCCTTGGGAAAGGACTGGCTTGTAGGGGCTTGTGCCCAGAGGGTCAACGAGGGATGACGCCGGCCAGAGGAGTTCCATGGGCTCGCCACCCGGCGCCACACGGCAGGTCCCGCGCAGGACGTTCGAGGCGCTGTTCCGCGACGACGGCGTCCCGCCCACGGGCCCCATGAAGGACGAGCTGCGCGCCATCGGGCTCGACCTCGACGCGTTGCAGCCCAGCTACCCGCTCCCCATTCTCCGCCTGGCGTTCGAGGTCGCGCGCCGCCACGCCTTCCCCGCGTTGCCCGAGGCCGAGGGCTTCCGCTCGGTGGGTCGCGCCTTCGTGCGCGGCTTCAAGCAGACGCCCATCGGCTGGGTGTTCCGCTCGATGGCGCCGGTGTTCGGCCCGGAACGCACCATCCAGACGCTGCCGCGCTACGTGGGGAGCGTGCGCGAGGACCTGCCGATGGAGATCATCGCGGTGGGTGAGCGCCGCTACCAGCTGTCGTCGCCGGACGGCGGCGCCAACCCGCACTTCCTCGCGGGCTGCCTCGATGCGGTGCTCGAGACCTGCGGCGCGAAGGGCGGCGTGGTGGAGGTCATTACCACGACGGCCGACGGCTTCAGTCTCGACATTCGCTGGGGCTGAGTCACGGCGGCGTCCACCCCGGGACCCGGCGCGGTCACGCGAGCAGCAGCGGAACCAGCGCCGCCACCGCCACGAGCCGGAGACCTTCCAGCGGACGCGCCCAGCGCTTGCCTTCGACGAGTGACGGCAACGACGCGAGCGACAGCGCGATGAGCCCGACCGCCGCCCAGAACGGCGCCGGCCCCAGCGCGCGGCCCCACATGAGGAACGAGAAGACGCCGCCCAGCAGCAGCACCCACTGGGCGAAGGCGTAGGCGCGCACGCCGGCGCTCGCGGCGGGCTGGTACTTCCTGGCGAAGTCGCGCTTCTCGGCCTCCCCCATCCACGCGGGGCGCCACGCCGGCGAGGCGAAGAAGACCTTGAGCGCCTGGCCCACCGACGGCGCCTTCGCGGCGAGGCGGACGAGGTCGACGTACGTCTCCACCTGCGCCCAGAGCGGGTTGAACGAGTTGATGGGCCGCGTGGTGCCGTACACGCACGGCTCCTCCTCGGGCTGCCAGGTGCCGAAGAGGCGGTCGAGCACCGAGAAGGTGGCCGCGTGGTTCTTGTCGAGGTACCGCGGGTTGATGGCGTGGTGCACGCGGTGCAGCGCTGGCGTGTTGATCCACTTCTCGAGGAAGCCCAGGGGCGGCACCAACTCGGTGTGAATCCAGAACTGGTACAGCGTCGTCAGCGCCAGCACCACGGCGAAGTGGAAGGTGGGCACGCCGAGCCACGCGAGCGGCAGGTAGAACGGCAGGCTGGTGGCCCACGTCGTCACCGACTGTCGCAGCGCGACAGCGAGGTTGTAGTCCTCCGAGTGGTGGTGCACGACGTGCGCGGCCCACAGCAGGTTCACCTCGTGGGAGAGGCGGTGCCACCAGTAGTAGGCCACCTCGACGCCGACGAGCGCGGCGACCCACGGCAGCCACGTCGTCGGCAAGGTCCACAGCCGGTGGCCGTACAGCCACTCGTAGGCACCCGTCATCGCCGCGGTGGCGAACAAGAGGCCGACCAATTGCTGCGCGATGCCGCAGCCCATGTCGCCCATCGCGTCGCCGAGGCGGTACACCTTCCGCCCTTTAAGCTTCGCGACGCCGAGTTCGACGAGGATGCCGGCGAAGAAGCCGGGAATGGCGAGGCCGACGAGGTTGGGACCCATGCGGGGGGGCGTCGGAAGGTAGCGAATGCGGGTGCGCGCCGTGCAGCCCCCGCCCTCGAAGGCCAGTCGCGCCTACTCCGGGCTCGACTGGCGATTCTGCGGCTCTCTCGCCGGCCGCGCGATGAAGTCGGCGCCGTTGTCCTGCGAGTCGCGGTTGTTGCCGGCCGCCGCGTCCGCGCCGCCGGGCGACATGGACGCGGGCGTCGACGACGCGTTCGCCTTGCGCTCGATGGAGCCCAGCGTGTCGCCGGTGTCCCAGGTGCCCTTCGGCGCGGGGGTGCCTTCGGGGCCGGCGGCGGTGGCGCCGTAGCCGACGAGGTCCGCGACGAGCGGGCTGTTCGCCGGCGTCGACGGCGCGCCGCCCGGCAGCACGAGGCGCACGTGGCCCGCCGCCGCCGCCAGCGACAGGCTGCTCGTGTGCGCCGCGTCGCCCGGCACCGCGCCGCCGTAGCCGCTCGCGCCCGGCGCGGAGGTGACGAGGTAGAAGCCGCGCGCCGGAATCACCGCGCCCGACGGCAAGGTCAGCTTCGTCTGCCAGCCCGACAGCGACGCCGCGTTGTACTGGAGAAACCAGCCGCCGACGTTCACCGGCTGGTTGCTGCCGTTGAACAGCTCGATGAACTCGTCGCCCGCGCCGTTCGGGCCCGCCGCGGCGAGCTCGCTGATGACGACGTCGCATACGTCGCCGCGCCCGTCGGCGTCGAAGTCGGCCTGGCTCGCGTTGGCGATGGTGGCGCAGTTGTCGCAGGCGTCGCCCCTTCCGTCGTTGTCCGCGTCCGCCTGCGTGGCGTTCGACGCCGCGGGGCAGTTGTCGCACGCGTCGCCCCTGCCGTCGCCGTCGGTGTCCGTCTGCGGCGCGGCCAGCGCGGGGCAGGTGTCACACGCGTCGCCCACGCCGTCGGAGTCGCCGTCGGCCTGGCTCGAATTCGACAGCGCCGGGCAGTTGTCGCACGCGTCGCCGCGCCCGTCGCCGTCGCCGTCCAGCTGGTTGGCGTTGGCCACCAGCGCGCAGTTGTCCGTCGCGTTGGGCACACCGTCGTTGTCCGCGTCGGCGTCGCAGGCGTCGCCCTGGCCGTCGGAGTCGGAGTCGCGCTGGTCGGGGTTCGCCACCGCCGCGCAGTTGTCGCAGGCGTCGCCCACGCCGTCGGAGTCGCCGTCGGCCTGGCCCGCGTTGGGACTGGCCGGGCAGTTGTCGCACGCGTCGCCGCGCCCGTCGCCGTCGCCGTCCGCCTGCGAGGCGTTCACCACCATGGGGCAGTTGTCACAGGGGTCCGCCACCCCGTCGGAGTCCGGATCCTGCTGGCTGGCGACGCACTGGGCGCCGTCGCCCGCGGCATTGCACGCCAGCACGCCGCAGCCGGGCCCCGACAGTGTGCAGCGCGCGCCGAGGTCGGGCACGTCGGGCAGCCCGCAGGCGTTGCAGTTGTTGCGACCCGGGCCGCCGCACACCGCGCTGGTGCCGGTGGTGCTGCACTTCAACATGCCGGCGCAGCCGCCCGTGGTGCAGGCGTCGCCGAGGCCCGGCACGTCAGCCTGCCCGCACACGCCGCAGTTGTTCTTCACCGCCGCGAGGCACACCGCGGTGACGCCGCCGTCCATGGGGCACACGGTGGTGCCCTGGCAGCCGTTGGCGCCGACGCACGACGCGTTGAGGCCCGGCACGTCGGCGACGTTGCACACACCGCAGTTGTTGAGGCGGCCACCGGCGCACTGCATGGCCTCGAAGCCCGCGCACTGCCAGGTGCCGCAGGGGTCGCACGGGTCGCCGGGCTGGTGGTCGAGCAGCGTGCAGCCGCCGCAGGCGTTGGTGACGTCCTCGTCCACCGCGCCGTCGCAGTCGTTGTCGTCGCCGTCGCAGGACTCGATGGTGGGGACGATGGCGCCCTCGCACGTCCCCACGCGGCCGGAGGCGTCGCAGAGCGCCGAGCCCGCGCGGCAGGCGCCGACGTTCTGGGTGCCCGCCGGGCCGGGGTAGCAGGTGACGCGGGTGCCGGGCTGGCAGTCGCCGGCGCCGCACGACGTGGACGACGCCACCGCCGCCGCCACGAGCAGCGCGCAAGCGACGAGGCGTCGGCGGGCGACCATCCGAGAGGCCGATCTGCCGCACGCCCGGGCGGGACGCAAGTCACCCCCCGAGGATGGGGCAAAGCCGTTACTCGTCCGACGTCTTCAGCGTGAAGGTGGACGCCGCGTAGCCGTGCACGCCGGTGAACAGCGTCACGTTGGCGGTGGCCGTGAAGGTGAGCGTCTCGTTGCCGCTCGAGGTCCACGCGCGCTGGGAATACGCGTCCGTCGTCGGCGCGCCGCTCGTCTTCAGGTAGAGGTCGATGTCGCCAGGCGCGGTCGTGCGCACCACCAGCTTCTTGCCGGCGGGCACCGCGAGCTCGAACACCTTCATCTCGCCGAGCGCGACGCTGCCCGACGTGTCGAGGTGCGCGAAGGCCGGCGGCGTGGGCGGCGTCACCGTGCCGGGGTCGCCCGACAGCGTGGCCCACGCGAGGTTGAGGCTGAACGTGGACGACGCCGCGTAGCCGCGCACCGAGACGAACACCGGGCCGCCGCCCTCCACCGTGCACTCCTCGGCCGAGCCGCTCTTGTACGGACGGCAGTCGTACGCGGACACGGTCGGCGCGAGGCCCTTGCGCACGTAGAGGTCCGCGTCGCCGCTGCCCGTCATCACCGCCTTCAAGCTGGCGCCGACGGCCATCTCGAACGGCCCGTAGTGCACCCACTGGTCCCTGGCGACACGGCCCGTCTCCGTCTTCGTCTGCTGCGTCAGCTGGCCCTGCGACTCGTCGCGCACCGACTCCATCACCAGGTCCTTCACCACCTGGTACGAGGTGGCGCCGCCCGCGACGGTGGTGCCGCTGACGCCCGTGGGCAGCCACGGGAAGTCGGGGTGCGCCTGCCTCGAGCTGCCGACCCACTCACCGCCGATGAACTTCCCCGCCGCGCCCAGCTCGAGCACGTACTCGGCGCGGTCGGTGTGCGTGTACTGGTCGATGCGGCTCGACAGGTTGCCGTCCGTCTGGCTCGACGCC
Source organism: Myxococcota bacterium (assembly GCA_040755835.1). Classification (GTDB taxonomy): domain Bacteria; phylum Myxococcota; class Myxococcia; order Myxococcales; family Myxococcaceae; genus JADLDB01. Next base: position 68,184 of record JBFMAB010000097.1, on the reverse strand, counting down.
TCGCCGATGTAGTCGACCTCGCTCTTCACGTAGACGAAGGACACGGCCTTCGGGTTGAACTGGTACGTGGTGGGCGGCAGCTAGAGGGACGGCCACGGTGCGGCCCTGCGCCTGCCGGAGCCCCAACTCGGCCCGCAGCCAGGCTTCGAGGCCTTGCTCGACGCGTCGACTTCCACCTCGACCACCGCAACGGCCGACGGCGGCGAGGCGCGACGACAGGGTGCAGCACCGCGCCGGGCCCACCGAGGCCCAGCTCGCGGCTGGAGATGGACATGGCGCGCAGCGTACGCCGGGCGCCCGCGAGGCGTTTGGAGTATGCGGCGGCCATGGGCGTGGACCCACGCAGCCTCCAGCATCGCGGTGGCCTCGAGGCCGTGCGCTCGGTGCTCATCGGGCTGGTGGTGGTGGGGTTGCTGGGCATCGTCGGCGCGCTCACCTCGTACCGCGCGGACGTGGCGGAGGCGCGCACGCAGGTGGCCGCGCGCGTCTCCCAGGCGTGCCAGCTGTACGCCGACTCGCTGGCGCTGCACTTCGAGCTGTTGCGCAGCGAGCTGCAGCGGCTCGCCGAGCACCCGGTCGAGCGGCTGCGCGCGCCCGACAAGGAGCTGTTGTCGGTGGTGCGCGACGACCGGAACCTCTTCGCTGGCGGCGTGGGGCTCCTCGACGAGACGGGCCGCGTGCTCTGGTCGGACCCGCCGGCCGCGCTGCCCGGCGACTCGCTGAGCCACGCGCCGTGGTTCCAGCGCGTGCTGGCCACCGAGAAGCCGGCGGTGGACGAGCTGTTGAGTGACGACACCTCGCGCATCGCGGTGGCGCTGCCGGTGCGCGACGGCGGGCGGCTGGTGGGCGTGCTGGTGGGCATCGTCAGCACGAGCGACCGGCTGCTGTACGGCGTGGAGGGGCCGGGCGAGCAGCTGCTGCTCTTGTCGAGCCGCGGCCGCGTGCTGTTGCCGCTGAGCGAGCCCGAGTGGAGCCGGCGCGCGGACTTCTCCTCTCGCGTGGACCAGCTGACGCGGCACGAGCCAGAGATCTGGCGCATCGGCGGCACCGACGTGGTGGCGAAGGTGGCCGGCGTGCGCGACACGGCGCTGGACGTGCTGGCGCTGGAGACGGAGGACGCCGCCATCACGCCCATCCGCCGGCGGCTCAACCTGCAGCTCGCGTTTCTGCTGGTGCTGCAGCTGGTCGCGGTCGGCGCCTTCACGCTCTTCCTGCGGCGCACGTGGCGCACCTTCCTCGACGTGGAGGCGCGCGTCGCCGCGCAGGAGAAGATGGCCGCGCTGGGCGCCGCGTCGTCGCTCATCGCGCACGAGGTGAAGAACTCGCTGAACGGCCTCAAGGCCGCCACCTCGCTGCTCGAGGCCGGCGGCGACGCGCAGCTCGCCACGAAGACGATGAAGGGCCAGGTGGAGCGGCTGGGCCACCTCGCGCGCTCGCTGTTGTCCTTCGCGCGACCGGACGCGACGCGCCTCGCGGAGGTGGACGTGAGCGCGGTGGTGCGCGAGGCGGTGCAGGGCCTCGCCGCGCTGCCCGAGGCGTCGGAGGCGACGGTGGAGCTCGAGGTGCCCGAGCGCCTGCCGCTGAAGTCGGACCCGCTGCTCCTCGCCACCGCCGTCGACAACCTGGTTCGCAACGCCATCGAGGCGGCCGTGGCCGCGAAGGACATGGGCACCGGGACGAGCGCGAAGGTGACGGTGCGCGCACGGCAGGACGGCGCGCAGGTGCTCGTCTCGGTGGAGGACGCGGCCGGCGGCCCGCCGAAGGACTTCGAGGCGCACATGGGCGAGCCGTTCGTCACCTCGAAGCCGCGCGGCATCGGCCTGGGCCTCACCATGACGCAGCGGGCGGCCGAGCAGCTCGGCGGAAGGCTGTCCTTCACGCGCACCGCGCAAGGCAGCCGGTTCGAGCTGGCGCTGCCGGTGCGCTAAGAGAGGCGACGCATGCTGGCCACGCTGCTCATCGACGACGACCGCGCCTTCGCCACGGTGGCGCAGGCGACGCTGGCGCGCGAAGGACTGGCAGTGGACCTCGCGCACTCGCTGCAGCAGGCGCGGCGCGCGGTGGCGGCGAAGGGCTACGACCTGGTGGTGTTGGATCGACGGCTGCCCGACGGCGACGGGCTGGACTGGCTGCCCGAGTTGCGCGCGGCGCAGGCGCAGGCCGTCATCGTGATGGTGACGGCGCACGGCGACGTGGCGAGCGCGGTGGACGCGATTCGCCTGGGCGCCACCGACTACCTGGTGAAGCCCATCGAGCTGCCGGACCTCGTGTTGAAGGCGAAGCGCGCGGCCGAGGAGCTGCGGCTGAAAGCGCGCCTCGAGCACGCGGAGGGCCGGCTGTCGAAGCGGCGCGCGCTGATTCCGCCGCGGTCGAAGGTGATGCGGGACCTCCTCGGCGCGCTGGAGCGCATCGCCACGCAGAGCCCGCGCAGCCCGGTGCTGCTGCTGGGCGAGACCGGCAGCGGGAAGGAAGCGCTGGCGTGGCACCTCCACCGCGCGTCGTTCGGCGAGGCGGCGCCCTTCATCCAGGTGAACTGCGCGGCGCTGCCCGAGGCGATGGCCGAGAGCGAGCTGTTCGGCCACGAGAAGGGCGCGTTCACCGACGCGAAGGCGCAGAAGCAGGGCCTCGTGGAGCTGGCGCAGGGCGGCACGCTGTTCCTCGACGAGGTGGGCGAGTTGTCGGCGCCGCTGCAGGCGAAGCTGCTCACCTTCCTCGACGGCGGGCGCTTTCGGCGCCTGGGCGGCGCGAGCGAATTGACGAGCGCGACGCGGGTGGTGGCGGCGACCAACCGCGACCTCGAGGCGCGGGTGAAGGCGGGCGAGTTTCGCGAGGACCTCTGGTTCCGGCTGTCGGTGTTCCGCCTGTCGGTGCCGCCCTTGCGCGAGCGCCGCGAGGACCTGCCGGCGTTGGCCACGGGCTTGCTCGCGCGCATCGCCGCCGACCAGGGCCGCCGCGACGTGCCGACGCTGACGCCCGAGGCGCTCGCGCGGCTGGACGCGTACCGCTTCCCCGGCAACGTGCGCGAGCTGTCCAACATCCTCGAGCGGGCGAGCGTCTTCGAGGGCAGCGACGCCCTGACCCTGGCGTGGCTGTCGACGTCGCCGACGGGCGCCCCGGCGGCGTCGGGCTTCGTGGTGTCCGAGGTGGCGCCGCTCGACGAGGTGGAGAGGCGCTACGCGAAGTGGGCGCTCGCGCAGCTGGGGGGCCGGCGCATGGACACCGCGAAGGCGCTCGGCGTCTCGCACCCGACGTTCGCGAAGCTGGTGAAGGACGACGGCGCCGACTGAGCGCTCGCTGCGCCCTGCGAAAACCACGGCGCGGTCCAGGGCGTCTTCACCCGCGCGGCCGTCATCAACAGCACGAGGGCGCGTCGTCGGTTCTGGGGCCGACGAGCGCGTAGCCTTCCCGCGCGCCGCTCGGCAGGCTCCCGAAGTCACCGCACGCGGTGCTGGCGGCGAGCATCGGCCCGAGCGCCACGCGTCGAGTCGTCATGGTTGCGTCCAACCTCAGGGCGCTCCCGGGTCGCCGCCGCCTCGCACGCAGAAGTATGGATTCGACGGCAGCGCCTGCGAACCGGGGCCCCTTGAGCGTGTCCTGGTCCACGAGCACCGCGCGGCAGTGCAGGTCCTCCCCCTGGGAGCAGGCGCTTCCGTTCGGGACACAGGAGACCGAGCAGTAGCCCCAGACGGGCCGGCCCGCTTCGATGCCGGCATCCCCTGCGGAGCTTCGGTCCCGGAGGCAGACGAGCTCGTCGCAGTCGGCAGCGCCGAACAGGATGAAGTCCTTCTGCTGGGCGAGCGCGGCGGTGTCGATGGGGTCGCCTCCTCGAGACAGCACGCAGGGCGCACCGAGATTGGAGCTGCGACCACAACCCTGCGCCATCAGGAGCGCAAACGACACAACGTCAGTCGAGCTCGACCTCGAAACGGGCGCATCGGCGACTCCTACTCAAACAACAGAAGTTTACAATACGCACACTGCCATGCCCGCGGTCCTCGCGCTCGCCGAGCGCCGGTGACTCACTGGTTCGGCAGCAGCACCACGACCTGCGCGACGTTCTGGTACACGGTCATGTTCGGGAACTGGCGGTAGTTGAAGATGCCGCCGTTCCGCACGATGCCCACGTCGCTGCCGCGCGAGCGGTCGTTCGCGTCGTTCCAGTTGCGGTTCGACTGGAAGACGACGGCGCCTTCGGGAATCTGCCCGTTGCGCACCGCCTCGGCGTGGGCCTCGCCGGTCAGCACGTGCGCCTGCACGTTGCCGAATGGGCTGTTGCTGGTTTCCACGGTCGGGCCAGGCACGTCCATCGACGTCCACTTCCCGCTCTGCAGCATCTGCGACATCATCCCGCGCGGGTTGTTCGGGTCATCGCCGGTGCTGTCCGGCAGGCCCTCGAAGCCCGCGTTGCGCAGGTTCCGCCGCACCGTCGTCACGCACGAGTGGTCCGCGCCGGTGCGCAGCCGCGCCTGGTTGATGCGGTCGAGGCCCTCCTGCGCCTTCGCCGACACGCCGTGCGGCCGCCGCGCCTCGCCGCGTAGCGCCACCGCCGGCCGCACCGGCGTCTCGAAGCCGTCCGAGGAGCGCTTGAGCGCCTCCTGCGTCTTCGGGCCGACGGTGCCGCTCGCCGACGGCTTGATGCCGTTGGCCTGGAGAGACAAGGTTGCGGGTCGCTGAAAACGGCTTTCACCCGCCGCTGAAAAAAACCTCGATGCTCGGCCCGCGCTCGCTCGTGGTTCCGCGGGCCTGGTGATGGCGCGCCGCGTGAAATGGGCACAGGGCGATGTGGTCCGTCTTCGTCGTCGCGCTGGCGGCCGCGCCCGCCTCTACCCTCGACCTCGCACACCTTCCGGGTGACGCCGGGCTCGCCGACTTCGTCTGGGCGCACGCGCCCGGGCTGCAGGCCGCCCGCGTCCGCGTCGCCGCCGCCCAGGCCGAAGCCGCGCGCGCGCGTCTGCTGCCCGATCCGTCGCTGGACATGTCCGTCAACACCATCCCCGTCGGGCCGCTCAACCCCGTCGACCTGAAGGACCCGCTCCTCAACGTCCCCAACCTGCAGGCCGGGCTGTCGGTGCTGCTCGAGGTGGGCAAGCGCGGGCCGCGGCAGGACGCCACCCGCGAGGCCGCGCGCGCCACCGCGCTGGACGCGCTGGACGAGCTGCGCCGGCGCACACTGGAGCTCGAGGACGTGCTGGGCGACGTCGCCGCCGCCGAGGTGCGCGTCGCCACCCTGGAGCGCCTCGCCGACGACGCGGCGCGCCTCACCGAATTGCAGCGCGCACGCGCCGACAAGGGCGACACCTCGGCGCTCGACGCCGACCGCGCGCAGCTCGAGCAGGAAGGCACCTGGACGGCGCTCGCCGACGCGCGCGAAGCGGTGGCCGAAGGGCTGCGCCTCTGCAGCGAGCGCGTGGGCGTGCCGTGCCTGCCCTTCGCCAGCCCCGACAAGGCGACCGCGTACCTCGCGCGCCGCTTCGACGGCGAGCCGGCCGACGTGACGCAGCGGCCCGACGTGCGGGCGCTCGATGCGTCGCAGAAGAGCGCCGAGGCCGCGCGCACCCTCGCCGCCCGCCGCGTGCTTCCGGACCCGACGCTGCGGCTGGGCTATGTGCATGACCGCTTCGTCGTCTCGGGCAACCAGCAGAACAGCTTCTTCATCGGGCTGTCCTTCCCCCTGCCCTTCTTCGACCGCGGCCAGGTCGACGCGCGCGCCGCCGAGGTGGCCGCCGCCAGCGCCCGCGACGCGAAGGCCGCGCTCGTCGAAGGCGCCCGGTCGCAGCTCGAGCGCGTCGCCGCGCAGCTCGCCACCGTCGACGCGCGCAAGGCCCGCCTGCGCAGCCAGTCGCTGCCGCTCGCCGAGTCGGTGGTGAGCCGGCTGGAGACGGCCGTCACCCGCGGCGCCGCGCCGCTGCAGGAGCTCTTGCTGGCCCGCCGCACGCGCGCCGAGCTGCTCCTCACCTTGAACGACCTCGACCGCGCCGCCTTCCACCTGCAGGTGGAGCGCGCGCGGCTCACCGGCACGGGCTTGCCCCTGCCCCAGGAGCTGACCGATGCGCCGTGACGTCCTCGTGCTGTCCCTTGTCACCCTCGGCGGCTGCGCCGCGAAGGACGCGCCCGAGGCGGCGCCCACGCTGAAGGCCGACGCGCGCGGCGTGACGCTGACGCCCGACGCGCCGCAGTGGAAGTACGTCGAGCTGGCCGTCGCCGCGAAAGGCCCGCCGCTGACGCCCTTGCCCTTCCCCGCGCACGTCGACCTCGACGAGAAGCGCACCTCCAGCGTGGGCGCGCCGCTCGCCGGCCGCGTGGAGGCCGTCGAGGTGCGCCTCGGCGCGCGCGTGAAGGCCGGCGACCGGCTCTTCTCGGTGCGCAGCGCCGCCTTCGCCGAGCTCGACCGCGAGACGGAGGCCGCCCGCGCGCAGGTGGAGGTGCGCCAGCGCCTCGTCGAGCGCGCCCACGAGCTGTTCGAGCTGAAGGCCGCCGCGCAGAAGGACGTGCTGGCCGCCGAGGCCGAGCTCAAAGAGGCGGTGCTGACGCTGAAGGCCGCAGAGGCGAAGCAGCGCAGCCTCCAGGTGACGGCGGTGGGCGACAACCTCTTCTGGGTGAAGGCGCCGCGCGCGGGCACCGTGGTGGACCTCGACGTGTTCGCGGGCCAGGAGGTGACGCCCGAGCGCGACAAGCCGCTGTTGCGCCTGTCGGACCTCGGCGAGGTGCTGGTGGTGGCCGATGTGCCGGAGTCCGACGTGGGCGACCTGTCGGTGGGCGAGCACGTCACCATTCGCCTCCAGGGCGGCGCCACCACGCGCGACGGCACCATCACGTACATCAGCGAGGTGGTGGACCCGCGGCGCCGCAGCGTCGAGGTGCGCGTGCGCGCGGTGAACGGCGACCGGGCGCTGCGGCCCAACGCCTTCGCCGAGGTGGTGGTGCAGCCGGACCCGACGCAGCAGGTGGTGCGGGTGCCGGACGCGGCGGTGGTGACGCAGGGCGAGCGGCTGGTCGTCTTCGTCTCGCCGGCGCCGGGGCGCCTCGAGCCGCGCCCGGTGCTGACGGGGCGGCGCAGCGGCGGGGAGGTGGAGATCCGCCAGGGCCTCGAGCCCGGCACGCGCTTCGTGGCGAAGGGCGCGCTGCTGCTGCTCAACCAGGTCGAGCTGGTCGCGGAGGGCTGACCTCGTGTTCGAGCACCTCGTCAGCTTCGCGCTGAAGAATCGCGGCGCGGTCCTCTTCGTCACCGTCGTGCTGGCGGCGTGGGGCTGGGTCAGCTTCCGCGGCCTCACCATCGAGGCCTTCCCGGACCCGACGGACACGCAGGTGAACGTCATCACGCTGTACCCCGGGCAGCCCACCGAGGAGGTGGAGCGGCAGATCGGCCTCCCGCTGGAGCGCGCGCTCAACGGCACGCCGGGCCTCACGCGGCTGCGCAACCTGTCCATGTTCGGCCTGTCCTTCGTCACCTGCACCTTCGCCGACGGCGTCGACGGGCTGTGGGCGCGACAGCAGGTGCTGGAGCGGCTGCGCGGCGCGGAGCTGCCCGAAGGCGTGACGCCGGAGCTCGGCGCGTTCGCCACGCCCATCGGCGAGGTGTACCGCTACACGCTGCGCGGCGCGTCGGGCGACCCGATGAAGCTGCGCACGCTGCAGGATTGGGTGGTGCGGCCGATGCTGATGCGCGTGGCCGGCGTGGCCGACGTCGTCAGCTACGGCGGGCTGGTGCGCGAAATCCACGTGCTGCCGAGGCCTGCCAGCCTCGCGGCCTTTGGCCTGACGCTGGACGACCTCGAGACGGCCATCAAGGAGGGCAGTGAGAACGCCTCCGGTGGCGTGCTGGAGCGCGGCAGCGAGCAGTTCGTCATCCGCAGCGAAGGCCTCTTCAAGTCGCTCGACGACCTGAAGTTGGTCCGCGTGGCGACGTTCGACGGCCGGCCCGTCTTCCTGCGCGACGTGGCGGACGTGGCCGAAGGCTGGGCGCCGCGGCAGGGCGTGGTGAGCGAAGGCCACCACACCGACTCGGTGGAGGGCATCGTGCTGATGCGCCGCGGAGAGAACCCGTCGGTGGTGCTGGCGGCGCTGCGCGCGCAGCTGGAGCAGGTGAACGCGCGCCTCGCGGCCGACGGCGCCGAGGTGGCGGCGTTCTACGACCGCACGGACCTGGTCAACACCACGCTCGAGACGGTGGGCCACAATCTGCTGGAGGGCGCGCTGCTGGTGACGCTGGTGCTGTTCATCTTCCTGCTCGACCTGCGGGCGGCGCTGGTGGTGACGACGCTCATCCCGCTGTCGCTGCTCGGCGCGTTCATCTACCTGAAGCTGCGCGGCATGTCGGCGAACCTGCTGTCGATGGGCGCGGTGGACTTCGGCGTCATCGTCGACGGCGGCGTCGTCATCATCGAAGCCATCCTGACGCGCGTCGCGGACCCCGACGGCTTCCGCCACGACGAGGCGCCCGAGGAGCACGCGCTGGGCGAGACGCTCACCATGGGCGAGCGGGTGCGGCGCGCGACGCTGACGGTGGTGCGGCCGACGGTGTTCGCGTTGCTCATCATCATCGCGGCGTACCTGCCCATCTTCATGCTGGAGCGCGTCGAGGGGCGCATCTTCGCGCCCATGGCGAACACCGTGGTGGCGGCGCTGGTGAGCGCGCTCATCTTCTCGGTGACGCTGGTGCCGGTGCTGGCGACGTTCGTGTACCGGCGGCCGGCGAAGCACCGCGAGTCGCCGGTGCTGAAGTGGGCGTCGAAGGCGTACGGCCCGACGCTCACCTGGGCGCTCAAGCGGCCGTGGCTGGTGGTGGGGCTCGCGTCGGCGGCGATGGCGGCGACGGTGCTGACGCTGCCGAAGCTGGGCTCGGAGTTCCTGCCGGAGCTGAACGAGGGCGCGCTGTACATGACGTTCACCCTGCCCTCGAACGTGTCGCTGACGCGCGGCCGCACGCTGGTGCCGGAGCTGACGAAGCTCATCGAGAGCCAGCCGCAGGTGGAGGGCGTGTTGTCGCAGCTCGGCCGGCCGGAGGACGGCACCGACGCGACGCTCACCAACAACCTCGAGTTCTTCGTGAAGTTGAAGCCGCCGTCGCAGTGGCCGAAGGACACGCCGGAGCTGTCCGACGTCATCAAGCGCCTCGACGCGGCGGTGGAGGTGATTCCGGGGCTCGAGGTGAACTTCAGCCAGCCGATTCGCGACAACGTGAACGAGTCCATCTCGGGGCAGTTCGGGCAGATCGCCGTGAAGGTGTACGGCGACGACCTGAAGACGCTGCAGGCGTACGCGGAGTCGGTGAAGGACGCCATCTCCACCGTCGACGGCGTGGCGGACCTGGGGATCGTGAAGTCCGGCGAGGTGCCGCAAATCCAGGTGACGCCGGACCGCGTCGCGCTCGCGCGCTACGGCATGAGCCTCGGCGAGTTCCAGCACGTCTTCCAGACGGCCATCGGCGGCACGCCCGTGGGCGACTACTGGGAAGGCGAGCGCCGCTTCGACGTGGTGATGCGCCTGCCGCAGGCGGACCGCGACGACGTGGAGAAGATTCGCAAGCTGCGCGTGCCCGTCGAAGGGCAGACGCTGGTGCCGCTCGAGGCGCTCGCGCAGGTGACGACGGGCAGGGGGCGCGCGTCCATCAACCGGGAGAACGGGCGCCGCTACATCGGCATCCGCATGAACGTGCGCGGCCGCGACCTCGGCGGCTTCGTCGACGAGGCGCGCGCGAAGGTGGCGCAGCAGGCGCCGCTGCCGAAGGGCGTCAGCATCGAGTGGGGCGGCGAGTTCGAGAACAAGGAGCGCGCGATGAAGCGCCTCGTCGCGGTGGTGCCGGTGGCGCTGCTCATCACGCTGCTGCTCCTCTTCAAGGCCTTCGACAGCTTCGGGCGCGCGGTGGTGACGCTGCTCAACGTGCCGTTCGCGCTGATGGGCGGCGTCTTCGGGCTGTGGCTGTTCGGCATGCCGGTGTCGGTGGCGGCGGCCGTCGGCTTCATCGCGCTCATCGGGCAGGCCAGCCTGAACGGCGTGCTGGTGACGAGCGCCATCGCCGAGCGGCGGCGCTCAGGCCTCGACCTGGACCAGGCCATCCTCGTGGGCGCGAAGGAGCGGCTGCGCCCGGTGCTGATGACGGCGGCGCTCGCGGCGCTGGGCCTCGTGCCGGCGGCGGTGTCGCGCGGCATCGGCTCGGAGACGCAGCGACCGCTGGCCGTCGTCATCGTCTTCGGCACGCTGTCGGCGTGCGCGCTGACGCTGGTGCTGCTGCCGGTGCTGTACCGGGTGTACGCGCTGCGCTTCGAGAAGGTGGTGCGGGTGGTGCCGCCGGAGGAGCCGACAGTCGCCGACGTGGCCTGACGTCAGGTCCCCAGCTTGCGGAACGTCACCCGGCCCGTGCCCACGCAGGTGTCACCGCGCGTGTCGTGGAAGTCGAAGTCGAGGATGACGGTCTCGTAGCCTTCTTCGAAGACGTCAAAGCCGCCCTGGAACGTCGCCTCCCCGCCGGTGGTGCCGGCCGGGTTCTGGTAGGCGGCCGTGCCCTGCATCTCGCCGAGGCTGCCCATGGTGCCGACCAGCGGCGCCAGCAGCCGCACGCCGATGCCGCTGCCGGTGAAGTCGGCGCGAAAGTCCGACTGCGGCGGCTGCTGCGCGCTGATGCTTTGCGTGAAGGTGGCCTGCCAGTTGCTGAAGTCGAGCTGCCCGTCGTCGTCGTCGCTGCGGCAGTCGTGGGCGTATAGCGTGCCGGTGCCGTACCAGGTGCCACGGAGGTCCGGCACGATGGTGACGGGCGCGCCGAGGCCCAGCGTGCACGGGGAGAACTCGCCCAGGCACACCTGGAGGGTGAGCTGCTCGCTGAAATCGAAGCCGTCCAGCGTCTCGAGCGGCGTCACCGTGATGGTGGCGGCGTCCGCGCGCGCGTCCTGCGGCACGGTGAGGGCGAAGCGCCAGCTCTCGTAGCCCTCGCCGCTCACCACCCCGCCCTCGGACCCGATGACCTTCGACACGGGCTGCGGGGGATCGGGAGGCGGCGGCGGCGGTGGCGGCTCCGTCGCCTTGCCGCAGGCGCCCAGCACCAGCGCGCCCACCAGGAGGAGGACGAAGTGGAGGCGAGTCATGTCCTCGAGTGGACGCATCGGGCATGCCCACGCCCCGAAAACGCCGGGCTTCAGGACGGCACGACGGCGATCAAGCGAAGTCCCTGCGCCACGCGAGGCGGGAGCCGCAGCGCGTGCCGACCTCGAGGAGTCCACCGAGCGAGACGTCAGCCCGTGGGCGTCGGCGTCTTCTGCCCCCGCCCCAGCGTCGCCTTCAAGAGCGGCGGCGTCACCATGGTGGTGACGATGACCATCACCACCACCGCGGAGAAGAGCCGGTCGTTCACCACCTTCTCGCCCTGCACCGTCAGCTGCGCGCCGATGCCCGCGAAGATGAGCCCCACCTCGCCGCGCGGCACCATGCCGAGGCCAATCGACAGCCGGTCGAGCCCCTTGCCCAGCGCGCCCAGCCCCGCCACCACCTTGCCCGCCACCGCCACCACGCACAGCACCGCCGCGAAGGACAAGACGCCCGGCGCCGCGAAAGCCTTGAGGTCCGTGCGCATGCCCATCAGCACGAAGAAGGTGGGCACGAGAAAGCTGGAGATGGGGTGAATCAGCTCCTCCAGCGTGTGGTGCTCCTTGTCCTTCAGGTCCTGGTAGTGGACGTCCTCGAGGATGAGCCCGGCCGCGAACGCCCCGACGATGGGCGCCAGGCCGATGACGTCCGCGAGGAAGGACAGCGCAAAGCAGAACGCGAGCCCCAGCGCGAGCAGCACCATGCGCGCGCGCAGCTTCGAGGCCAGCGTGAAGAGGCGCGGCGACAGCCACAGCCCGAGCATCAGCGAGCCCACCAGGAAGACGACGGCCTTGAGCAGGATGAAGCCGATTTCCGCCGTCTTCAGCACCGTGCCCTGGTCCGCCGCCGCGATGAGGCCCGTCACCACCGCGAGGATGACGAGGCCCAGCACGTCGTCGATGACCGCCGCCCCGAGGATGACGCGCGCCTCGCCCGTCTGCGCCTTCTCCAGGTCCTTCATCACCCGCGCGGTGATGCCCACGCTGGTGGCCGTCAGCGTCGCGCCGATGAAGAGCGCCACCCACGTCGACGCCTCGGGCACCAGCCAGCGCGTCACGCCGTAGCCCAGCGCGAAGGGCGTCGCGACGCCGATGCAGGCGACCAGCAGCGCCGACAGGCCCACCTTCAGCATCTGAGTCACCGTCGACTCGAGGCCGACCTCGAACAAGAGAATGATGACGCCGACGCGGGAGAACATGTCGACGAAGACATCGGTGCGAATAGGCGCGAACACGCCCACGCCCACCAGCGTGAGGTTCCCCAGCACCACGCCCATCACCAGTTCGCCCAGCACCGCCGGCTGCCCGAGCCGCGTCGCGAGGTCGCCGCCCAGCTTGGCGAACACGAGCATCACCGCCAGCGCGGCCACCACCGGCGCGGACGGATCCGCGTGGCTCGCGCCCGAGGCCAGCGCCGGCATCGTCGCCACCGCCACCGCGAGCGCCAACAATCGGGTGGAAAGCCTCGAGCGGCGGCGCATGTTCCCCTTTTCGCCCGGTGAGCAGACAAGTCAACCCAATCGCGCTCGCGAAGCGTTGGCAGGGTGTGCGGCCCTGAAGCGCCTCGCGGTGGTGGTGCAGCCGCTGCCCGAAGGCCAGGCGAAGGTCGGCGAGGCGTTCGCCCTCATCGCGCGCCGCTACGTCAACCAGAAGCGCGACTTCCTGGTGAAGGTGGAGCGCTTCGAGGCCGAGGCGCCGGCGCTGGACGCGCTGTGCGGCGGCGACGACGCCATCGAAGGCGTGCCGTGGCTGCACCTCACGCTGGTGGCGAAGGGCGAGCACGCTGACGGAAGACGACCTCACCGAGAAGCTGGGCCTCGACTGAGCGCGTCGGCAAAACTCTGTCGGCAAAGATGCGCGTGATATGCCCACGACGTGAGCCGATACGGACACCTCGACCTGCGAGGCTGGAAGGGGTTTCACACGACGAAACCAGTCCCGCTGTGGCCCGTCACGTTTCTCGTCGGACCGAACGGGAGCGGCAAAAGTAGCCTCCTCGAGGCCTTTGCGCTCATCTCACACCTGGCGCGACGAGGAACGCTGACTGAGGATCTGCGGCCATGGCTTCGCGGCTGGCCGGACGGGGTGTTTTCTCGCGGTGCAGACACTCCCGATGTCGACGAAGCCTCTCTGCGGTTCGTCTGGGGCAAGGCAACGTACTCGCTTGTCCTCAAGAAGCCAGAGCGCCCCGAAATCGCCAAGGAGGAGCTGATCGTCGGCCCGACGCGGTACGTCCACACGATGCCAAGTGGCGCCCGTCGCTTCCTGGGCCAGGGACCCGGACGCCCCCTTGAGACGAACGACCCCTACGAATCCGCCCTGGGCCTGATCGCGCGCTCTCCAGGTCGACGGCGTCGTGCGCAACGGATGATCGACCTCATGACGCAAGTGGAGGTCTACGCCCTCGACGCCGACTTCCTGCGCGGAACGGCGGTCGACACCCGTCCCATTCCCTACGCCCGGAAGGGGACTTCGCTCGTCAGCGGACTGCTCGATGCTGCGCGCACGCCTGTGCTCTGGGAAGCGATCGTCTCGGCGCTCCGGGCCGTTCAGCCCGACCTCGAAGACATCGAACCAAGGCACAAGCCACGCGGCGTCCTCCTCAAGTTCTCGGGTGGGCGCGACTCTCAGCTCGACGAGGAGAGCGATGGCTTCGTCCGGGCGGTCGGCATGTTCCTGGTGCGTTACCGCCAGACTTGCCCAGCCATTCTCGGGTTCGACGAGCCGGAGAACGGCTTCCACCTCTCGCGGTTGATGGACGTCATCGAGAGGCTGGCGCCCTCGACTGGGCAATTGCCCAGTCCAGAGTTGGTCCTCCTCGCGACCCACAGCCCCGACCTCGTCCGCCGCGCAGTTCGCGCCCTCGGCGCGAAGATGGGCGTCCTCGTCTTGAGCCGCCTGCGAACCGGGCGTGTCTTCGTCCAGCCCTGGGAAGGCTCCGAGTTGGGCGAGCAGGGGAACCTCGACCTCCTCATTGCGCAGGGCTTCGAGGGACGCTGATGAACTGGCCCGTCGTCTTTGGTCTTTGTGAGAACGACCTGCAGCGCGACCAGGAGTTCCTCCGCGCCTACGCAGAGGTGGATCAGGTCGACCTGAAGTTGGTGCCGTTGAGCGGCCCGGTGCTGACGGACGGCGCCGCTCGGCTGCTGTCCAGGCGCCTCGCGGCCGCAGCGAACGCTGGCGTCGAGATCGCGGCCGTTCTCCTGCACACGGACGCCGACACCGTTGGGGCGGCGAAACGTCGCAAGCAGGCACAACAGTGGGCTCAGCGACTCGGCTTCAAGGTGCCGGTGATCGTCTGCTGTCCCGATCCGTGCCTCGAGCGCTGGCTCTGCCGCTGTCAGGACCTGAAGGGGGCCTCCGCTCCAGCCGCCTCGCCGTGCGATGGCTGGAAGAAGGGATGGAGTCGGAGCAAGGGCGTCGACCTTGATCGGGTTCGTTCTGCCGCGCGAATCGCACGCGCGGCACTGAGAGGCTTGCCAGACTTCGACGAGTTTCATGCAAACTGGCGAGACGTCCTCAAGACCTCTTCGTGAGCTCACCACCTGCGCCGCGGCGGCTCGTTGCCCTTCTCGCGGTCGGCGAACACCGCGACGACGGTGAGCGCGTAGCCCGCCGCCGACACGAGCCCCGACAGCGCGAACACCACGCCCACCTGCGCCGGGTCACCGCCGAACATCGCGCGGGCGAAGACGACGTTGGTCAAATTCGCCACCACGCGCAGCGCCACGCCGACGCAGAGGAACATCGACGCCATCGGGTGGCGGCTCCAGCGGCCCACCGCGAGGCTCAGCGCGACGACGTCGATGACGAGGTACGGAATGGTGCCGGCCAGCCCGAGGAGCGAGGTCATGCCGCGCATCGTGGCACGCTTTCCGGTTGGCACGCGGCCACGGCCGCCGTACGTCGCGCTCCATGACGAGCGAGACGAAACGGACGGCGCTGGTGACGGGAGCCTCCACCGGGCTGGGCAGCCACTTCGCCCGCCTCGCCGCGAAGGACGGGCACGACGTCATCGTGGTGGCGCGCGCGAAGGAGCGCCTCGAGCAACTGGCGAATCAGCTCATGGGCGCGCACCCCGGCGTGACGGTACACGTGGTGCCGGCGGACCTCGCCGACGTCGCCGCGCCGCAGCGGGTCTTCGACGCGGTGCGCGAGAAAGGCCTCGCCGTCGACGTGCTCGTCAACAACGCGGGCTTCGGCACCAACGGCGCCTTCCTCGACCTGCCGCTCGCGAAGGAAGCCGAGATGGTGGAGGTGAACTGCAACGCGCTGCTCAAGCTGACGCATCTCTTCGCCGGGCCGATGCGGGCGCGCGGCTTCGGGCGCATCCTCAACATCGCGTCGACGGCGGGCTTCCAGGCGGGGCCGTACATGGCGACGTACTACGCGACGAAGGCCTTCGTGCTGTCCTTCTCCGAGGCGCTGGCCGTCGAGTTGGAAGGCACCGGCGTCACCGTCACCGCGAGCTGCCCCGGCGCGACGGCGACGGAGTTCTCCACGCGCTCGGGCAACGACAAGTCCCGGCTATTCACCATGCAGAAGCCGGCGAGCGCCGAGGACGTGGCGCGCGACGCCTGGGCCGCGATGAAGGCCGGCCGCGTGCTGAAGGTGCACGGCTTCACCAACTGGCTGGGCGCGGTCGGCGCGCAGGTGGGCCCGCGCAGCGTCGCGCGGGCGCTCGCGCGGAGCATGAACCTGCCGGGGAAGTGACGAACGCGGCGCTACTGCTTCTGCTTCGCCTTCCGCGCCTCGACCTCGGCCTTCACCTTCTCCATGTCCAGGTCGCGCACCTGCTGGATGACGCTCTCGAAGGCCGCACCCGGCAGCGCGCCGGCGTTCTGCCCGATGAGGATGCCGTCGCGGAACACCGCCAGCGTCGGAATCGCCTGAATCTCGAAGGCGCTGGCCAGGCCGCGCTGCGCCTCGGTGTCCACCTTGGCGAAGGTGATGTCCTTGTGCTTCTGCGCCGCCGCCTCGAAGACGGGCGCGAAGGCCCGGCACGGGCCACACCAGGAGGCCCAGAAGTCGATGAAGAGGATGCCGCCCTTGCCGAGCGTCTCCTCGAAGTTCTGCTCGGTCAGCTCGAGCGTCGCGGTCATGGCCTTCCCCTCATTCTTCAGCGGTGGAACGGTGGACATCTGCGCGTTGAGAGGCGCAGCGCCCCCGGAAGGGTTCGCCCCGCCGCCCGTCCGGCCCGGCCCTCAGAAGGCCTCGTCGGACAACTCCATGATCATCAAGGAAGACTCCTTCACCGCACGCGCCGTCAGCGCCACCTGCGGCAGCACCTCCTGGCAGTAGAAGCGGGCCGAGGCCACCTTGCCCTCGTAGAACGCCTTGTCCGGGCCGGTGGCCTTCGCCTGCTTCGCCAGCGCGAGCGCGGCGTGGCGCACCAGCACCCAGCCGATGACGACCTCGGCCGTCGAAAAGAGCAGCCGGTTGCCCTGCAGGCCCACGTGGTACAGCGACTCGCCCAGCTTCTCGAGCAGCGCGCCCCAGGCGGCCTCGAGGTGGCCCAGCGCCTCGGCCAGCTTCTCGCGCTCGGCCTTCAGCGCGTCGCCGCCCTCCTTCGACTCCAGCGTGGCCTTGATGCGGCCGAGCAGCCCCTGCAGCGTCGCGCCGCCGTCGCGCGCCACCTTGCGGAAGATGAGGTCGAGCGCCTGGATGTGCGTCGTGCCTTCGTAGAGGGTGTCGATCTTCTGGTCCCGGATGTATTGCTCGATGGGGTAGTCCTTGAGGTACCCGGAGCCACCCAACGTCTGCAGCGACAGCGAGAGCAGCTCGTACACCTTCTCCGAGTTGTAGCCCTTGATGAGCGGCAGCAAGAGGTCGTTGAGCGCGTTCGCCTCGGCGGCCTCGGCGGCGAGGTGGCCGCCCTTCATCTCCACCTCGTCCTGCAGCGAGGCGGCGAAGAGAAGCACGCCGCGCATGCCTTCGGCGAAGGACTTCTGCAGCATCAGCATTCGCCGCACGTCGGGGTGCTTGAAGATGACGACCTTCGCGGCGGCCTTGTTGGTGGCCTCCTTGAGGTCGGCGCCCTGCTTGCGGTCCTTCGCGTAGGCGAGCGCGTTCAAGTACGCGGTGGACAGCGTCGCGTAGGACTTCTGGCCGATGGCCATGCGCGCGTGCTCGATGACGTGGAACATCTGGCGGATGCCGTCGTGCACGTTGCCGACGAGGAAGCCGCGGGCCGGGTGCTTGTCGCCGAACGTCATCTCGCAGGTGGCCGAGAGCGTCAGGCCCATCTTCTTCTCGATGTTGGTGCAGTAGACGCCGTTGCGCTCGCCGAGCGAGCCGTCCTCGTTCACCCAGAACTTGGGCACGATGAACATCGACAGGCCCTTGGTGCCGGGCCCGGCGCCTTCCGGGCGCGCCAGCACCAGGTGGATGATGTTCTCGACCGCGTCGAAGTCGCCGTTGGTGATGAAGCGCTTCACGCCTTCGATTTCGTAGATGTCGTCCTGGACCTGGCGGGCCTTCGCGCGCGCGGCGCCGACATCGGAGCCGGCGTCGGGCTCGGTCAGCACCATGGTGCCGCCCCAGCGGCGCTCCAGCATCGGCTTCACGAAGCGCGCCCGCTGCGACTCGGTGGCCAGCCCGTCGATGACGCGGGTGAGGACGTTGCCGAGGAAATAGAAGGCGAGCGACGGGTTGGCGCCGACGACGAACTCGAACGCCCCCCAGCTCAACGTCGGCGGCGCGCCCATGCCGCCCAGCTTCGAGGGGATGTCGAGGAGGTTGAGGCCGTTGTCGAAGTACGCGGCGAACGCCTTCTTCGTCAGCGGCGGCAGGGTGACGGCGCCCGTCTCGCGGTCGAACGTGAGCGGCGTGTGCTCACCCTCCGAGAAGGCCGCGCCGAGCTCGTCCGTGCAGACCTGCGCGTAGGTGGCCAGCGTCTGCCGCGCGGTCGCCTCGTCGAGGTCGCCGAACGGCTTCTTGCCCAGCGACGTCTTGCCGATGTCGAGGAACTCGAAGAGGTTGAACTCGATGTCGCGCAGGTTGTGCTTGTAGTGCGGTGCCTGAGACATGTGCGGACGCCTTTCGCTGATGAAGGGGTGAGCCGTAGCAAGCGCGCGGCGAGGCCGCAAAGCGTTTGCAGCGGTTTGCCGCCATCTCCCGGCGAGTGTCGAGACGAAGGCTGCCGACCTGCCGCTTCATGGCGTCCACCGGGGGTGCGCGGTCGACAACGAGGTAGACGATGCAGGTCTCGTCGCCCCGCTGCACGCGCCAGCGGCGAAAGTCCTGGTGCCGTGACACGGAGGTCAGCGTCGCGCCCACGGCCTTCGCGACGTCGCCCAGCGTGCGCTCGGGCTCGTCGAGGTCGAGCGGCGGAGTCGCGAAGAGATCGAGGTCGTCGGTTGCGCGGTGACCGAAGTCGAAGCCGGCGAGCGCCGCACCGCCCGTGAGGAACAGGCGCTGCTCCCGCGCGAAGAACTCAGTCAGCAGGTCCCGCTGGGGCGGCGTGAGACGGACCGCGCTCGAGGATTCCGGCTTGTCGCCACCCATCGAAGAGCCACTCCCAGAAGGCCCGGCGCCGCCCGAGGTGCCGCCGGATGTTCTCCCAGTTCGACAGCACCTCGCTCAACTTCACATAGCGCCACACCTCGCGAAACGTCGCCTCCCGCATCAACACGCCCTGCCACTGCGCGCGAACGGCCAGGTCCGGGTGCTGGAGCCGCGCACGGAACTCCGCGTCGCTCAGGTCGACGTCCCAGAGGCACGATGGGCGATCCGGCGCCACCATGCTGTCCAGTGTAGTCGGCGCCTCAACGGCAGGCGACCGGGGCCTTCACGCCAGCGGCGCAGGCTCGACCAGCTCCACGTGCCGCCACGCCCCGCCGCGGAAGCGCCAGTACAGCACGCCCGCCAGCACCGCGAGGTACGCCACCAGCCACAGCATCGCGCCGACGTCGCCGCCGCCGAACTTCCTCACGGTGAAGTAGCTGCCCGGGACAAACACGGCCCACGCGATGACGAGCCGCGCCACCAACGGGTAGAGCGTGTCGCCGGCCGCCCGCAGGGACTCCGCCAGCGCCATCGACGTCGCGTCGAACACCTGCCACGCCGCCGACACCATCAGCATGCGCACGCCGATGTCCGTCACCTGCGCCGCGTCGTCGCCCTTCGCGAACGGCATCATCAACACCGCGGGGATGACGAGGTACACCAGCCCGACGAGGCTCTGCCACGCGCCGCTGGTGCGCGCCGTCAGCCACACCACGCCGGGCACCTCGTCCTTCGCGCCCGCGCCGATGGCCTGCCCCACGAGGATCGCCCCGGCGCTGGTGATGCCGAAGGCCGGCATGAAGGACACCGAGTTGAGCGCGAAGATGCTGTTCATCGCCGCGAGCGCCGGCGTGCCCAGGCCCGCCACCACGACGTTGATGAAGAAGACGAAGGCGAGGAACTCGAAGAACCAGTTGAAGCCCGACGGCAGCCCGAAGCGCAGCATGCGCACCAGCTCCGCGCCCTTGAGACTCGCGCGCGACCCCGCCGGCGCGTCGCGCAGGAAGAAGACGACGAAGCCCAGGAACGCCACGCTGGTCGCCAGCGTGCTCGCGAGCGCCGCGCCCGCGACGCCCATCGCCGGCGCGCCGAGGTGCCCGAAGATGAGCGCCCAGTTGAGCGCCACGTTGAGCGCCATCGCCACCAGGTTCACCACCATGCCGGGCCGCGTGCGCCCCAGCCCGCCGTAGTAGTTCGCCAGCGCCTCGATGCCGATGGCCGCGCCGCCCGACACCAGGCGGATGCGCATGTACGTCGCCATCAGCGACGACACGCTGGACTCGTACGGCAGCAGGCCCAGCAGGGGACCGAGCGCGGGCAGCGTCGCGAGGCAGAGCAGCTCCGTCGCCAGCGCCACCGCGAGCCCGTACCAGCCGTAGCGCCGCGCGCCCATGAGATCGCCGCGGCCGAACAGCTGCGCCGAGAAGCTCGACACGATGAAGGTGATGCCCATCGGCAGGATGAGCAGCGTGAACGCGTTGGTCGCGCCCGTCGCGGTGGCCGCCAGCGCGCCCGCGCCCAGCGGCGCCACCATCAGCGCGTCGGAGAGGCTCACCACCGTCTGGCTCGCGCGACTGACGATGACGGGCCACGCCAGAGACAACAGCGTCCTCAGCGTCGCCGGAGCGCGGGCCTCGACGGTGGCGGCAGGGGCAGTCATGACGAGATGCGCGAGTGACGGGGCGAAAGCGCGCGTCCTGACTCGTAGCGGGGCGCGCCGCGGTTGGCGAGCCTCATCGACGTCGCCATGACTGCGCCTTCCCCGCAGCCCAAAGGTGGTGAACGAGGCCTCGAGCGGCGGCACGCGTTTCCGCTTCGTCGGCGGGCGCGACGGCGTCGTGACGGCGGTGCTGCGCACGGACCGCGTGAAGCTGATGCTGTCCCCCAACTCCGACCGGGAGACGGCCGTCATCGTGCTGGGCGGCCACCCGGTGCGGCGCGAGAGCCGCGACGTGCTGAAGACGCGCAACCAACGCGCGGAGACGTTCGCGGCGGCGCTGTCGGCGAAGTTCGGGCTGCGGGAGGAAGCCGCTCGTCGTGGCGGCGTCGGTCGCCAGCGACTTCGGGCGCCTCGAGTCACCCGGTCGCTACCGGCGGCGCCGCGCCGCGCGGGCCAACACCGCCAGCGCGAGGCCGAGCGCCGACACGTCCGCCGGCGTCGAGCAGCCACAGCCGCCCGCCGTGCCCGGGTCCTTGCCGCCGTCCGTCATCGTCCCGGCGTCACTGCCCGAGCCCGCGTCCGTCGGGGTACCTCCGTCCGTCGTCGTTCCGGCATCGGTGCCCGTGCCCGCGTCCGTGCCGGTGCCGGCGTCCTCGCCCGCGCCCGCGTCGGCGCCCGCGTCCATCGGGGTGCCCGCGTCCGGCGGCACGATGCGCAGCGTCGCGCACTGGTAATAGAAGCAGGGCGGCGCGTGGCTCGCCATGAACTGCATGAGCTGCAGCGTGCAGGTGTCGCAACTCATCATCGGCACGGTGATGTCGTAGCTGCGGACCATGCCGGTGGCGCCGGTGGTGTGCGGGAAGACGCCGTCGGCGACGGTGGGCAACACCGGGTTGGCCTCGATGGGCGCGCTCTGGCAGTTGGTGCCGCCGTTGCTGAGCACCGGCACGGGCGTGACGAAGTCGCTCTGGTTGGGCGCGATGGAGATGCGGTAGTGCCCCGGGTGCGGGATGGTGTCCGTCCAGGTGACGGTGAGCGTCGAGCCGGCCTCGACGGTAGTGACGACATTCGACGCCGTGCCGGCGCCGCCGCAGGGCGCCGTCTTCTGCGGGTTGCCGAGCGCGTCGGTGACCTGGAAGCTGGGAGGGCTGTCGAGGCGGATGTGCGCGAGCGCAGACGCGGCCACCAGCACGAGCACCGCGGAAAGGAGTCGAAGCATAGACGTCGCACCGTAGCCCGCCGCGGCGTCCCGCCTCAAATCAGGAGACGTCGCCGACGGTGAGGTGCGCACCCACGACGTCCGGAGCGTTCGTCGGGTTGCTCTGCATCACCGGCGGCGACCACCTGCCGTGCACCGCGACGGAGATGCGCCGCACCGTCAGCCCCACGCCCGGCGTCGGGCCGACGACGAGACGGAACGCGCGCATCGCGCTCCAGGCCTACGAGGCGCGGTGGGCTGGCGGCAGGTGTGGACCGCTGGTTTCCAGTCGTCAGCGAGCGCGAGTGCTCAGCGGCTTCGAGGTGCGGCGGGCGTTTGGGTGCCTTTCGCCGTGCCCTTCGCGACCAGCCGCGCGGCGCCCCCCAGCACGCGCCGGAACGCGTCGCGGAAGCCGCTCCCCGACTCCCACTCCGCCGCCTGCTGCGCCTCGATGACGGCCTTCCCTTCGCGCAGCCCCCGAAACGCCTGCGCGCGCCGACGCGTTGCGCGCATGGAGTTCCGGCGGGCGGGCACCTCCCCTCCCCGGCTAGCGCGGCGCGTCCGTCACCAGCGTGTAGACGACGCGCACCTCGCTCGCCTCGCGCGTCACGGTCAACGTCGCCGGCCGGCCCTGCTCCTCCAACGTCACCGTGAAGCGCTCGGGCACCTCGCCGTAGCCACCGTCGCCCGGGTCCGCGCCCCACCCCTCGGGCACCGCGCCCAGCTTCCACTGCCCGCTGCGCGCCAGCAGCTCCACCACCTGCCGCGACAGGAAGGCCGCGCGCGCGTGCGGCACCGCGCCGTAGCGCAGCGACAGCTCGAACCGCTCGTCCGCCACCTCGAGGCCGCGCGGCAGGTACAGCCCCATGTCCATCGACGACAACGCGGTCGGCGCGGAGAACACCTTCTCCAGCACCGGCCCATCCACCGCCATCCACAACACCACCACGTCGCCCTCGCGCTCGACGTGGAACGGCGCGCGCACCAGCCCGCCGTCGGCCTCCGGCGTGAAGCCGTTGCCCTTCACCGCCTTCGCCCACGCCTCGTCGGGCAGCGAGACGTAGCGCCGCGTGAGCGCCGCGCGCCCCTCGAGGATGACGCTGCCGCGGTACTCCGGGTACGAGACCAGCAGCGCGGTGCGGAGGTCCACCGAGTGCCTCGCGCGCTGCTTCGGCGGCGCCTTCACCGGCACCGGCGCACCCGCGTCCACCACCGCCGGCGACGCGCAGCGCGCACACGCCGACAGCCCCAGCGCCACCGCGGCCATCGCCCACCACCTCACGCGCGCTTCACCGCGTCGCGCCACTTGCCGAGGTGACGCGCCCGCTCCTCGCGGCTCATCTTCGGCTTGAAGACCTTCTCGGCCTTCCACGCGCGCCGGATGTCGCCGGGGCTCTTCCAGAAGCCCACGCCCAGCCCGCCGAGGAACGCCGCGCCGAGGCTCGTCGTCTCGATGTTCCGCGGCCGCACCACGTTCACCCCGAGGATGTCCGCCTGGTACTGCATCAACAGGTCGTTCCGCGCCGCGCCGCCGTCCACCTTGAACGCGGGGATGTCGCGCCCCGAGTCCAGCCGCATCGCGTCCGCGAGGTCCTGCAACTGCAGCGCAATCCCCTCCAGCACCGCGCGCGCCAGGTGCCCCGCCGTCGTGCCGCGGTCGATGCCCGCGAACAACCCGCGCGCGTCCGGCCGCCAGTGCGGCGCGCCCAGCCCCGCGAGCGCCGGCACGAAGACGACGTCGCCCGTGTCCTTCACCGTCTTCGCCAGCGCCTCCACGTCCGACGCCTTCTTGATGAGCTTGAGGCCGTCGCGCAGCCACTGCACCGCCGCGCCGGCGATGAAGGCGCTTCCCTCGAGCGCGTACGTGGGCGTGTCGCCCAGCTTCCACGCCACCGTGGTGAGCAGCCCCGACTTCGACTCGATGGGCGTGCTGCCCACGTTCATCAAGAGGAAAGCGCCGGTGCCGTACGTGCACTTCGACTCGCCGGGCTCGAAGCACGCCTGGCCGAACAGCGCCGCCTGCTGGTCCCCCGCCATGCCCGACACCGGCACGCCGTCCGGCAGCGACTTCATGCCGCGCGTGACGCCGTACACCTCCGCCGACGGGACGATGCGCGGCAGCACCGCGCGCGGCACGTCCATGAGCGCCAGCATGGTCGCGTCCCAGTCCAGCGTCGCGAGGCTCATCAGCAGCGTGCGCGACGCGTTCGACACGTCCGTCACGTGCGCCGCGCCGCCCGTCATCTTGAACACGAGCCAGCTGTCGATGGTGCCGAAGCACAGCTCGCCCGCGCTCGCGCGGCGCCGCGCGTCCTTCACCGTGTCCAGCAGCCAGCGCAGCTTCGTGCCGGAGAAGTACGGGTCCAACACGAGGCCGGTGGTGGCCTTCACCCGCGGCTCCTCGCCGCGCGCCTTCAGGTCCGCGCACAGCTGGCTGGTGCGCCGGTCCTGCCAGACGATGGCCCGGTGCAGCGGCTTGCCCTTCCGGTCCCACAGGCCGGTCGTCTCGCGCTGGTTGGTGATGCCGATGGCGGCGATGTCCGCGCCCTTCACCTTCGCGGCCTTGAGCGCCTTCGCGATGCACCACTCGGTGGTGGCCCAGATTTCATTCAGGTCGTGCTCGACGTGACCGGGTTTCGGGAAGTGTTGGGTGAACTCCTTCTGACCCACGCCCAACACGCGCAGCTTCGCATCGAGGACGGTGGCGCGGGTGCTGGTGGTGCCCTGGTCCACCGAGAGGACGTAGCGCTGCCTGGCCATGCGGGTGCCGCCTTTCGCAAAGAAGAGAGGTGCCGGAGTCTTCGCGCATTTCGCGCCGCAAGGCACCTCGAAGAAGCGGAGCGCTCAGGGCGGCGAGACGCGGTCGAAGAACTCGCTCACCTCGGTGATGGCGGCGGCCCGGTCCGTGTCGCGGGGGATGATGTGGAAACCCCGCTGCAGCGTGACGAGGCGCGAGCGCGGCAGCCGCCGCTGGAACGCCAGCACCGACTCGTAGTCGACGACGTGGTCGCCGCGCGCGGCCAGCACCAGCGACGGGCAGCGCACGTCCGGCAGCGCGTCCGACACCAGGTCCTGCAGCGTGAAGAGGTCCAGCACCCGCGCCAGCGGGTAGCGCGGCATCAGCGGCGCCTCGGCGCGCACGTCGTCGAGCTCGATGTCGCTCGTCTCCTTGACGACCCACTCGGGCAACAGGCCCCGCAGGGGCAAGCGCCGCACCGCGCGCAGGAAGCGGGCGCCGCCGCGCCTCAGCTGCACCACCGGCGCCATGAGCGCCATGCCCCGGACGCGCGACGGGTGCCGCGCCGCCAGCAGCACGCCGAGCAACCCGCCCATCGACAGCCCCGACACCACCACGCGCTCGAAGCGCGAGAGCGACGCCAGCGCGTCCTCCGCCGCGGCGAGCCACTCGCGCCACGTCACCCACAGCATCGCCTCGGGCGTCGAGCCGTGCCCGGGCAGCAGCGGCGCGTGCACGTGGTAGCCGCGCGCGGCGAGGCCTTCGCCCAGCGGCCGCACCTCCCACGGGCTGCCGGTGAAGCCGTGCACCAACAGCACCGCCGTCTTCGCGCCGCGCGGGCCGAGCTCGAAGGGCGCCGTCTTCTCGGTGGTGCGGAGGGCCTGCATCGGGCGACACGGTAGCAGCAGCGTCGAATGACCGCGCGGGCCGTCGCACGCGTGGAATGCCCACGGCCCAAACCTCTTCCAGCCACAGTCGCGACGCCCCGCGTAGACTTCGCCGCCCATGCGACGCGACATCGGACTCGTCCTCTTCGCCGCCGCGCTCCTCGCCTGCCAGCCGGCCCCAAGCGACGTGGACGCGGGCCTGCCCGACGCGGGCAGCATCGACGGAGGAAACGACGACGCCGGCTCGCGGGACGCGGGCCTGCTCGACGCCGGTGAACCTGATGCTGGGAATGACGCTGGCACGCCGGACGCGGGCGACGCCGGCGCCGGCCCTGACTGCACCGGCGCGTGCACCGCCACCGACCTCATGGCGATGTTCGGCGGCGCCAGCGCCGGCTTCGACCGCGCGCAGCACGGCGTCGAGCCCGGCGGCGGCCTCTACGTCGAGGCCCACTTCGGCGGCGACCCGGCGTGCCCGGGCCCGATGTCGCCCACGCCCGACCGCACGCTCATCATCGCGGGCCTGCGCGCCCCGCCCGACGGCGGCGCGCTGACGGAGGCCGACGGCCTGCGCGTCACGCTGCTCGACTTCGTCGGCAACCTGAGCCCCCACCCGTTCGACCGCGCCATCACCGCGCGCGCCCGGCCCCGGTATGCTGCGCCCGGCGTCCTCGTGTCCTTCCTGCTGGACGCGACCTTCGACGGCGGCGTCGTCAACGGCGGCTTCGCGGCCCCGCACTGCGCGTCGCTCGACGGCCCGTGATGCCGCGCTGGCGCCCAGGTCACTCGAACAGCGCGAGCAGGTCGTCCCTCGTCAGCGCCGCGGCGCCCGCGCCGCCTTCCAGCGCCGCCTCGAAGAGCGCCCGCTTCTGCGCCTGCAGCGTCAGAATCTTCTCCTCCACCGTGCCCTGCGCGACGAGCCGGTAGACGAAGACCGGCTTGTCCTGGCCGATGCGGTGGGCGCGATCCGCCGCCTGCGCCTCCACCTGCGGGTTCCACCACGGGTCCACCAGGAAGACGTGGTCGGCCGCGGTCAGCGTGAGGCCGGTGCCGCCCGCCTTGAGCGACATGAGCATCACCGCGGGACCCGACTCGGACTGGAATTCCTCCACCAGCTCGCCCCGGTTGGGCGTGCTGCCGTCGAGGCGCGAGAAGGACAGGCCCGCGGCCTCGAGCGCCGGCTCGATGAGGTCGAGCATCGACGTCCACTGCGAGAAGACGAGGCAGCGGTGCCCGTCGGCGACCGCGGTGGACAGCGCGTCGACGAGCGCCTCCACCTTCGACGACGTCTTCGCCTGCTGCCCGGGCACGAGCGCCGGGTGGCACGCGGCCTGCCGCAGCCGCAAGAGCGCCTCGAGCGCCGGCAGCACGCCGCCACCGCCGGTCAACATCGCCACCACCTCGTCGCGCGTCGCCGCGTACACCGCGTCGTAGACGGCGCGCTCCTTCTCCTCGAGCGTGACGAAGCGCACGGCCTCGGTGCGCGGCGGCAGCTCCGGCGCGACGTCCTTCTTGAGGCGCCGCAGCAGGAAGGGCGCGAGCTTCCTCCGCAAGGCCTGCGTCTTCTCCACCGAGCCACCCTCGATGGGCTCGGCCCACGCGCGCGCGAAGTCCGCGCGGCCGCCCAGCAGACCCGGGTTGGTGAAGTGCACGAGGCTCCACAACTCCTCGAGGCGGTTCTCGAGCGGCGTGCCGGTGATGGCCAGCTTCAAGCCGCCCTTCAGCCGGTACGCGGCGCGGGACACCTGGCTGTCGGGGTTCTTGATGGCCTGCGCCTCGTCCAGCACCACCACGCGCCAGCTCCGCGCGGCGAGCGCGTCGGCGTCGAGGCGCAAGAGTGCGTACGTCGTCAGCGTGACGTCGGCGTCGGACAGCGCGCGGCCCGGCCCGTGGTACGTGTGGACGGACAGCGACGGGCGAAAGCGCTGAAGCTCCGCCTTCCAGTTTGCCAGCACGCTGGTGGGGCAGACGACGAGGCTGCCCTTCTCGAGCGCACAGATGGCCTGCAGCGTCTTGCCGAGGCCCATGTCGTCGGCCAGCACGCCGCCGAGGCCGGCCGACTTGAGGAAGACGAGCCAGTCGACGCCGTGCCGTTGGTACGGACGCAGCGTCGCCTGGAGTCCGTCGGGCAGCGGCGCGGCGGGGAGCTTCTCGAAGCCCTCGGCCAGCGGCCGCAAGCGCTCGAGCCCCGGCGGCGGCGGCGTGTCGAGGTCCTCGCACAGCTTCGCCAGCGTCGGCAGCGCGTGGTTCGCGAGCGCGCCGTCCTGCTTCGCGTCGAGGAGCGCCTGCACGCGCGCGCCGTTCGCGTCGAGCCACGCCTGCGGCAACGGCGCCCAGCCGCCACCCTCGATGGGCACCAGCCCGAGGCCTTCCTTCCACGCGCGCAGCACCGCCTCGCCAGAGACGGAGACGCCGGACGCCCCGCCTTCCACGTCGAAGGACAGCGAGAAGTCCGCGCGCGGCACGCCGAAGGCGTCGACGCCGCTCGTCACGTCGAAGCGGGGCTTGAGCGACAGGCCGGTGCCGACGACGCGCCGCGCGTCACCGGTGAGGCCGCCGCGGAAGGACTTCAGTTGGTCGACGAAGCGCGCCAGCTCGGGGCCCGAGAAGGTGGTGCGGCGGCCGGGCACGAGGCCGAGCGACTCGCGGAGGTGCTGTGTGACGCGCGCCTCCGCGACCTCGTCGCGCAGCGGCATCGGCCCGCCGAGGTGCTTCAGCGTGCCGGCGTCGACGCGCGCGCACGGCGGGCTGCCGTACACGAGCGTCGGGAAAGCGGAGAGGCCGGTGTCCAACTGGGCGAGCTCGAGCTCGATGCGGGGTTTCAGCGCGCGGTCGATGCGCGGCAGCCGCTTCGAGCGGTTGTCGATGGGGAAGCGGCGCGCCAGCTCCGGCAGCACGCGGCTCATCAGTTCGCCCGTGTCTTTCGCCTCGTAGCGGCGCACGCTGGGGAGGTGGTCGAGCCAGTCGCCGGTGAGGCCCGTCTCGCCCAACTTGCAGACGACTTCTCCGCAGCGGGCGACGCCCTTCGACACCACCTCGGACACGCGCGGGTCCGCGTGGATGGTGACGACGAAGGCGGCGCCGTCGTCCTCCACCTTCACGCGCGGCAGCACGACTTCGCTGGAGAAGGCGACCGGCCGACCGTCGAGGAGAATGTTCTTCGCGCTCTCGAGCAGGCCGAGGAGGCCGTCGAGGCGCTCGGGCGGCAGCGCGCCGCGCCACGGGCGCTCCAGCAGCCGGTCGGCCAGGAGGTCGCCGTTCTCCACCTGCAGCGTGCCCATCTGGCCGTTGGCCATCATCGACTGGAGGCTGGCGGGGAGCGGTTCGCGGCGGCCGTCGGCGTGGAGCAGCTCGCGCGCGACGGTGAGGCCGCCGTCCACCTTCGTGAAGCGGTAGACGAGGCGCGTCCACGCCTGCGCGGTGGTGGCGACGTTCTCGCCCTGCTGCGACAGCGTGATGGCGGCGGCGACGACGTGCTCGCAGGGGTCGAAGGCGCCGTCGCAGCTGCACTCCCAGGCGTCGTCGGGCGTCAGGTAGACGGTGAAGGGGACGGGCTTGCCGGTGGGCTTCACACGGAAGACGAGCTCCGCGCCCTGCCGCTTCTCGAGCGCGGCGGCGCCGGCGCGGGCCAGCTTCACGCCGTTGGCCCACAGGGCGGGCTTCGCTTCCTCGCGGATGGCGTCGAGCAGCGCTTGGGACATCGCGCGCTCTTTACCCGTTCCGCCCCGGCGTGCGCTGCGGATTCAGGCAGGTGCGCTCCGCGGTCGTCGTCGCGGGCGCCGCGAAGGCCCCGGCCGCACCGGCGCCAACGGAAAGCACGTGCACGGCATGGCGCCTTCCAGCCCACCGCCGTGGAAGAGCGCCGGCGCGTCGCCGTCACTTCCCGCATGCGACCCGCGGTGCTAGGTGAACGCCATGTCCGACATGCCCAAGCCCCCGGAAGTTCAGCTGCAGATTCAGCTCGACGACGACGTGGCCAACGGCCGGTACGTCAACATGGCCCTGGTGAACCACACCGAGACGGAGTTCACCCTGGACTTCATCTACGTGCAGCCGCAGCAGCCCCGGGCGAAGGTGCTGTCCCGCATCATCACCAACCCCAAGCACATGAAGCGACTGTTGCTGGCCATGCAGGACAACGTCGCCAAGTTCGAGGCGAAGTTCGGGACCATCGAGATGACGGACCCCGGCACGCCGGTACACTGAAGGCCGGTGACGCGCGTCTTCGCTGCTCTCGCGGTGGTGGCCGGCCTGGGCGCCGCGACGCCGTCGCACGCCGGCTGCCAGGCGGACGGCCTCATCGTCTTCCCCTCGCCCGGCGCGGTGGTGCCCACCAACGTCCAGTTCATCCTCGAGGGCGTCGGCGCCGAGCAGACGCGCATCGCCGACCTCGCCGGCACCGACGCCATCGCGCTCATCGCGACCGGCGAGGAGCCGGTGCAGGTGAAGGCCGAGCGGGGCTGGGTGAGCCAGGAGAAGCGCATCGCCGTGCGCCTCAAGCCGAAGAAGGCGCTCAAGCCCAACACCGAGTACACGCTGGCGCTGGGCGCCGGCTTCGCCAACGCCATCGTCATCAACGACGCGCTGGGCGACAACTCCCTCAAGTGGACCACCGGCCCCGGACACGACAAGACGCTGCCCCGCTTCCGCACGCGCCCCTCCGTCGCCGAAGGCTTCTACGTCGACGACCCGAAGGACGGCCTCACGCGGCAGCTCAAGCTGCGCACCACCATCGAGGACGTCTCGCCGGTGTACCTGCTCATCACCATGCAGCGCGCGCGCGGCAGCCAGGTGAAGCAGGTGTACCCGGTGCCCGTCGACGGCGGTGAGTTGCTCGTCGGCCACGACGGCTGCAGCGGCAGCTTCGGCTTCGACGACGGGCGCGCCTACCGGCTGTCCTTCGAGCTGTGGGACGCCGCCGGCAACCGCTCGGCCGAGCGCGTCACGTTGGACCTGTCCGCGCCGCGGAAGACGTCCGGGCGCTGAAACGCGCGCGTCACCCGCCGGTGTCACGCCCGGGGCGGGTGCCCACCGCCGTGCACACCTGATCAGCGCAGTGCATGGCGCAGCGCCCTCCAGAATGAAAAGCGCGCTGACAGCGCTCCCCGTGCGGGTCCCCCTGGCGCGGCGCTCGCAATTCCCTCCGTCGTGCACCGACTGGCCGTCACCCTCGGGTTTCTCTTCGCCGTGTCGGGCTGCCTGGGCGAGGCGTCGGACCTGCCCGGGGAGCTGGCCGTCTACGACTTCGCGGCCACCGTGTCGGAAGGCCCGCAGGCGAGCAGCTCGCAATTCCACGTCAACATCGAGGTGATGAGCCTCTCCAACACCACCGTCGAGACGGACGTGGTGCTCGTCGTGCGCCGCCTCGACGGCAGCCTGGTGACGGAGCGCCGCTTCGTCGGCGTCGTCTTCCACCCCGAGGAGTTGTGGGTGCTGGCCGAGAGCTTCCTGCCCGGCACCAGCGACCGCGGCACGCTGGAGTTCGACGTCGTGGTGTACCGGCACGGCACCGACGAGGTGCTGTGGCGCTCGCCGAAGCCGAGCCAGCTCGTCGTGCAGTAGCGCCCGTTCACGCTGCCGCTGAAGAATTCCTGCGCCGTGGTGAGTGTACGCCGCGCCGTCACGCGCCGCGAGCCGTGCGGTAGAGTCCGCGCCGCCGTTCATCCCCGGGGGTATTCCCACATGCGCTGGTCCTTGCTCGTGCTGTGCGCGGTCGTGGTGTGCGGTTGTCGCTGTGGCGGTGACAGCCCACCCGACGGCGGCACGGACGCCGGTGCCGACGGAGGCGTGGACGCGGGCGCCGACGCCGGCGTCGCCTATGACGAGTTCGACGCGTGGCGCGAACTGCGGGACGTCGTGCGCGCCAGCCCCGACGCCGTCCCCGGACGCGCCGCGACGCTGGTGGCCGCGAAGGACGCGCGGGGCCTCTTTGCGCTGGTGCGCGACGACGTGGCGCTGTTGCCCACCACGCCGCGCGGCTTCGAGAATGCCGGCACCGCCATCCGCTGGGGCGCGCGCGCCACGCTGCGCGGCCAGGCCGGCACGCCGCGCGAGCGCGCGGAGCTCCTGAAGGACCTCTACGTCGCCGCCGGCTTCCCCGCCGAGGTGGTGGTGGGCGCGCCCGCGGCCGGCAGCACCGTCACCGCGCTCCTCGCGCACGGCCCGCAGCGCGCGGTGCGCTTCATGGCCACCGACGACCGCTTCGCGAAGTGGGAGGCGACGCTGCCCGTCGACTCCTCGCTGCCGCAACCGTTCGGCACTCCGCTGGACGCCGACGGCGGCGTGCGCGCGGCCATCCTCGCGCAGGTGACGCCGCTGTTGCCCGCGCCGCCCGCGCCCGACGCCTTCGACGCCACGCTGCCCGAGGTGCCGCTGGTGCGCGTCGTCATCGACGGCGGCGTCACGTACGCCAACCCCAACGTCGACGGCGCGGCCTTCGGCGAGGCCCGCACGGTGGACACGCCCACGCCCGCCGCGCCCGTTGACGGCGAGCGGCAGCTGCGCGTCACGCTGTCCGCCGCGCGCAGCGCCAACCCCACCGACGTCTTCACGCTCGTCGAGCGCACCTGGCCCGCGTCGGAGGTGGCCGGCCGCACAGTGACGGTGTCCTTCACCACGGCGCTGTCCCGCGCCGCCGCCGCGCGCGTGAGGGTGGGCGAGGCCGACGCCTTCATCCCGCTCCTCGTGGTGCGCGGCGACGGCCTCGACGACGCCAGGATGCAGGCGCTGTCCGCGGTGGGCACGCCCGTCACCCGCGAAGGGGCGAAGGTGGAGGTGGCCGGCGGCGGCCTCGTCATCGACGGGCAGCCGGTGGCGGCGGGCCCGACGCCCGACGGCGACCTCACCTCGGTGACGACGGTAGAGGTGTCGGCCTCGGCGATGGCCTTTCCCGACGTCGAGTTGCTGGTGCGCGCGAAGCGCCGCGACGGCTCGCGCGTGTCCGGGCTGGCGGCCGACGCCTTCCTCGTCTCGGAGGACGGCGCGCGCATGGTGGCCGGGCTGCGGAGCACCAACGCGTCGGCACCGCGGGTGGTGCTGCTGTTCGACCGCTCGACGTCGATTCCCCCGGAGTTCCTCGGCGGCGCCGCGACGGTGGGCCACGCGGTGGCCGACGCCATCTTCACGCAGTTCCCCGGCGCGCTCGTGCAGGTCGCCGCCATCGACCTCAACGGGCCGACGCTGGCCGGCGGCTTCGTCGACACGCTGACCGCGGTGGACGCGCAGCTGGCCACGCTGTCGGGCACGGGCTCGGAGCTGTGGACGGCGCTCGACACGTTCGCCGACACCGGCGCCACCGCCGTCGTCGCCATCACCGACGCCGTCACCGACGACGCGGAGACGGCGAACATCGCCAGCCGCCTCGTCGCCGGCCCGCCGGTGCTGGTGGCCGGCGTGGGCACCGTCGACGCCACCACCGGGCAGCGCATCGCGACGCTGACGCGCGGCCGCTTCCTGCCCGCCGTCACCGCCGCCAGCCTGCCCGGCGACGTCACCGCCTTCCTCGCGGAGCGCACCGGCTTCGACTACCGCATCGTCTACCGCGCGCCCGCCGGCGGGGCCGCGACGCGCCAGGTGTCGGTGGCGATTCGCGCGCCGGGCACCGCGACGGGCAGCGGCAGCTACGTTCCGCCGGCCACGCCCGTGCTGCCGCCGGCGCTGAGCGCGCTGTACCTCACCATCGAGACGGACGGGCACGCGGTGACGCGGCGGCTCGCGGGCGGGCCGGGCGCGACGCAGGCGGACCGCGAGGAGGTCGCCGGCGCCCTCTTCGGCCGCTTCGTGCTGGGCGTCGAGGGCGGTGCGCCGTCCTTCTCCACGCTGCTGGACGAGGTGCTGGCCGAGCGCCTCGCGCTGGAGCCCCTCACCGACGCGCTGCGCGCCAACGACGCCGCCGCCATCGCCGCCGCGGCGAAGCGCTCGCTGTGGCGAACGCCCACCGACGTGCGCTGGGTGGCCGCCGCGCTGCCGGGTGAGGAGGCGCCGGGTGACGTCACCTTCGCCGACGGCCTCACCGTGACGCTCCAGTCCAACATTCCCGTGCTGGGCCAGAAGGTGCTTCGGCGCCTCGACTTGTTGCCGCTGGTGCCGCGCGAGACGGTGGACTTCACCGGCGCGTCGGCGGCGCGGCGCACCACGGAGCGCACCGCCATGCTGGCGGCCTTCGAGTCCGAGCGCTTCGCCCGCAGCACCCGGCCCGCGCTGATGGGCGAGACGCTGGGGTTGTACGATCCGCTGACGGTCGACGGCATGCTTGGCGCGGGGTGGAACGGCGTCGCGTACCCGGCGTACTCCGACTACGACGTGCTGGCGCCGGCCGACGGTACGCCCGTCGCATTCTGGGCGGTGCACAAGCGCACCGGCGAGCTCATCGGCGTGCTGCCGAACGGCGGCGAGGGCGAGAGCGAGTCCACGCAGGCGCTGGTGGATCGGCTCACCTTCATCCTCGACGTCGCCGCGCGCGCCGGAGAGGCGTACGGCTACGAAGGCGTCGCGCACTGGGCCCAGCTCGAGTCCACCAAGGTCAGCCTGCTCGGCAGCGTCATCATGCTGTTCGAGGGCGAGGGGCCCGATCCCGCCGGCGACGCGGAGAATCAGCTGTGCAGTTTCGGCATCGACACCGCGGGCGGGCCGATTCCCGGGTGGAGCGGGCTGGGCACCGTGCCCGGTGACGTCGGTCTCATCTACCGGGCCTGGCACCTCATCACGAACCGCGAGGTGCCTGACGTGCCCAGCCCGTCCGGCCTCGCGTGCAGCGCAATCCTCGGCGGGAACTGAGCGCGCGGTCGCGGTACGGGGGGCTTTTGCGGCGTTCGCGACGCGCCGCGCGAGCGCTTCACGCCCGCCGCGCGTCCACCGCCAGCATCCGCAGCTCGCACACGAAGCGCTTCCCGTCCGCGTCCGGCAGCCACAGCGCGTCGGGCGCCGGCAGCATCTCCGTCACCACCACCTCGGGCGCGCCGCGCACGAAGCGGCACAGCAGGTCCACCAGCGCCGGGCTCTCGAAGTCGACGTAGACGGGCTTCACCTCGGCGGGCGAGCGCACGAAGACGAAGCGCGGGAAACCGCGCGCCGCGGCCCAGGCGGTCGCGCCGAGGAAGCGCTCACGCCCATCGGACGACGCCGCCCACGCGAGGCTGGCCGTCGCCGCGCGCCACGCCTCGCGCGCCACCACCACGCCGTCCAGCCACAGGCGCGGCCGGTGCGCCGTCCACGCGAACGGGTGCAACTCGCCCGCCGCCCGCAGCTTCATGCGACGCTCCAGCACGGCGAGGAGCGGCGCGCGGAACGCGCCCTTCGTCACCACGAGCTCCCCGCGGTGCCGACGCACCACCAGGTCCGCGACGCGCAGCACGCGCGCGGGCGGCAGCGGCGAGGTGGCGCGAAAACCGAGGTCGACGTGCCAGCGCCGCGCGTCCTTCGCGAGGCGGGCGTCGTGCGTCGAGCGCGCGAAGTCCTCCCACGGCACCGGCGTGACGTGCGGCCCCGGGATGTCTTGCGCGTACAGCGCCTCCAGCTCCGCGCGCACCGGGCAATGCGCCAGCACCGAGAGCGTCGTGAAGGGCGTGACGCCGACGTGCAGCTCGCCCAGCACCGGCGTCACCTCGCCGCCCTGCACCGCCAGCATCACGTCGGGCGAGTGGTGTCGCGCGCCGGGCCACGCCGGCCCCACCTCCGCGGTGAGGAAGCGCCCCAGCGCCCGCCGGACGTCCACGGAGGCGAAGCGCTGCTCGCGCTGCGCCTCGTCCACCGGCGCCGCCTTCGCGAAGCGCGCCTGCAGCGCCGCCACCTCGCGCGCCACCACCGCCGGCGGCTGGCCGTCGAAGAGGTCCGCCGTCTCGCGCCACAGCACGTCGAGCGGCACCGCGCGCCCGCCGAGCGCGTCGAAGCGGCGCTCCACGCCGCGCAGGAAGCCCTGCGCCACCCGCGCGGTGAAGGCGCGCGATGCGTCGAGCAGCAGCGCGAGCGGCTCCGACAACGTCTCGCGCAGCGCCTCGCCCAGCGTCACCACGCCCGCGCGCCGCGTCTCCTCGTAGACGAGCACGCGCCCGGCGTACGCCCGGCCCGCGTGCCGCGTCGCCGCCTGCCCCGTGATGGTGTTGAAGGTGGCCTCGAGCGCCTCCATGGCCGGCGCGAGCGCCGCCGCGTCACCCGCCGCCGCCGCGACGCTGGCCCGCGCCTCCTCCAGCTGGTGCAGCGCCCCCACGAGCCGCTCGCGCGCGGGGGACGCGAGGCGCTTCGCCGCGGCGAGGAGCCGGCGCTCCGGGTGCGCCTCGATGGCCATCGGCAGCGCGGGCAGGAGCACGCCAGCCTCCACGAGGGCGAAGAGCCGGTCGACGGCGGCGGGGACGTCGGGGAAGCGCTTCGGGAAGCGGCGCCGCGCGTGAGTCGCCAGCGCCCGCGCGTGGCGCTTGCCGTCGACGAGGGACACGAGCAGCGCGTCGTCCTCCGTCGTCCCGGGCTCGCCGGCGATGCGGAGTCGGGCCCCCGCGCGCTCGAGCCGCACCATCCCCGCGAGGCGCAGCGGAATCAGCTCCGCCACCTCGCGCGTCCCGCCGAGCGCGTCCACCAGCGCCTCGAGCGCCCACGGCTCGAAGTACGTCGCCCGCGCGTCGAGGAGCGACGGGCCCGGCGCCGCGCGCACCGCCTCGCCCTGCCCCGCGTCCCAGCGGCCCCAGCCCACCGGCCCGAAGAAGCCGATGGTCTCGCACTTCGTCGCGTAGCGCTGGAGGTAGCTCGCGACGAGCAGCTCCTTCTTCCGCGTCCGCGAGTCGTCGCGCTCCGGTGGCTGGCGGAGCAGCGCGTCCAGCCCCGTCACCAGCGCGCCGCGGTTCTGCCAGGTGACGGCCTCGCGGAAGCGCGGCGACCCGGCGACGTCGCGCAGGCGCAGGCGTTGGCGCGCGCGCGCGTCCGCCCAGGCGGCGTCGAAGGTGGCGCGGGTGACCGGGTTCTCGACGGCGAGGCGTGCGAGGGCGGCCAGCGCCGGCTCGGCGAGGGCGAGGACGTCGGTGACGGGGAAGCCGGCGCCGCGGACGAGCACGTGCGGCCACAGCGTCCAGCCGCGGGCGAGTGGGACTCTGACCCTCTCCCTCGATGGGGGAGAGGGGATTCGTCGTCTTCGGTCAGCACGGGTAGACACTGGTCATGCCCATCTCGTCCGGCGCCGGCGACAGGATGAGCCCCGGCGCGTCCGGTGCGTAGCGTGCCAGCGCGCCGCAGAAGCGCCCGTGCACGATGAAGGGTGTCAGCTCCACCCGCACCGGAATCCACTCGACGTGCTTCCCGTCGAGCAGCACCGGCATCTCGGTGCGCGGCATCGGCGAGTAGCCCTGCACCACGTAGCCCACGTCGTCCGCCGCGCGCCGCGCCGCCTCCGCCCATGCGGCCGGCTTCGTCGACACGCCGACGAACGTGTCCTTGCCGTCGAAGGCGCGCTTCAGCACGAGCTGCTTCCGGTCGCGCACCACCCAGTCGACGTCGTCCGCCGACATGAAGCGCGTGTCCGCCGCGTCGACCTCGAAGCCCATGTCCATCTTCTGCGGGAAGAGCCCGAGGTCCAGCATCCACGGCAGCGTGCCCTTGTCGACGGCGACGCCGACGTAGGGTTTCAGAATCGGGGCGCGGCCCACCTTCACGCCGCGCAAGGGCCGCGCCTCGCGCACCAGCTGCTCCGGCGTGTCGATGAAGGAGCAGCCGATGGTGACGACCACCACCAGGTCCACCTCGCGGCGCGAGCCCTTCACGTACGCGCGGCCCTTGCGCACGGTGAAGTCACCTTCGTGCGCCAGCGTGACGGTGAAGCCGCGCGCCTTCAGCTTGAGCAGCGCCTGCTCCACCTGGTGCCGCACGCGCGGCGCCGAGTCGATGACCGACGGCCACTCCGCCGAGTGCGAGACGAGCGCGACGTGCGCCGGCCGCTTCCAGCCCAGCGAGCGGTCCATCAGGTCGACCCAGTGGCCAAACGGGCGCTCGATGACCTCGGGGCGGAAAGGCTTGCCGTCGAACACCGGGTGGTGCGTGAAGAGGTCCGCCAGCACGTCGGTGTAGCCGAGGCTGACGATGACACCGTTGCCGTAGTTGATTTCCGAGAGAACGTAGCGGTCCTCGTAGAGGAACCCGTCGGGCCGGAAGTGCGAGAGGAACAGCTCGCTCTTCGCCGCCGCGGCGAGGTCGACGTTGCGCAGGAACTCGACGGGCACTGGCACCCGCCGCGCGAGCCACTTCGGCCGCTGCGCGTGCTTGAGCAGCTCCGCCCGCAGCCCGGCCATCGCCCGGTGAATGCCGAGGCTCAGCTGCTCGAGGCGTTGACGGGGAAGAAAGAGCGGTCGCAGCGGAATCCCGACGCCATGCAGCGTGTCGACGCCGCGCCGCTTCCAGCGCGCCTCGAAGCGCTGCACCACGTCGCGCATGCGGCCGTGGTGGGCTTTCAGCTTGCGACGGAAGAGGCCGACGAGCGCCTCGTCCTCGGGCAGGCGTTCCGCTTTCTCTCGCGCCACCCGCCCCTCCCGACTCCAGGAGAACCGCGGCTCACTCGAGCGGACGGTTCGGCTTGCCGCCCGGCTTCGGACCCCAGCCCTTGTTCGGCTTGGGAGCCTCGGTCGTCGGCTTCTTCGGCTTGGCCGGCGGCTTGCGCTCGGTCTTCGGGGTCCGCGGGGTGCTGCTGGGGCCAATGCGCTTCGCCATGACGTGCTCCTCGAGCGAGGTACGACGTTTCCGTACGGTTCTTACCCGTTCACTACGCAGACGGGAAGGAGGCCCCCGCCCTGGTGCACGTTGACCACCGGGCCCGCGTGCACACGGGCGAAGACACCGCCGAAGCGGCCGCTGTGCAACCAGGTGCTGATCACCACGTTCCGCCGCTCGAGGCGGACGCCGCCGGCCCCGTCGGGCACCGGGAAGTCCTCGGACGGGTGGGCGCCGAAGGCCTGCACCACGTGCGGCCGGCCGGAGGCGAGCGCGGCGTCCACCGCTGCCGTCCACGCGGCGTCGTCGACGGCGGGCCCCACCACGACGCCGAAGCCGCCGAAGCCGTCGGAGGGCTTCAACACGAGCGACGCCCGCCGTGCGAGGACGCCTGGGCGTGACGCCGCGTCCAGCTTTTCGACGGGCAACAGCGCCCGGCGCGCGGCCTCGGGGAGCTCCTGCGTTCCCAGCAGCGCGAGCAGCACCTTGTGGTCGGCGACGATGCTGCCCGCCGGGTTGTGCACCACGACGGCGTCGGCGAGCCACGCCTCGAGCAGCGCGCGGCTGCCGGCGACGCGCTTCGGCTCCAGCAGGTCCTCGAGGCTGTCGCGGACCACCAGCGTGACGCGGCGGCCCTGCCAGGTGAGTGCCGCGCCGTCGAAGACGAGCTCGTCGGGGTCGACGATGACGGCGTCGACGCCCGCGTCGCGGAAGACGGCGGCGACGAGCGCGTGGTCGAACTGCAGCGTCGCACCGCGCTGGATGGCGAAGACGACGAGACCGGCCTCCGCGGGCGTGGGCGCGAGCGCGCGGCGGAGCGACGCGGCGACGGAGTCCAGCGTGCCGTGCACCTCGGCGGCGTCGGGCGCGAAGTGCTGCGCCAGCGCGTGCTGAATGCCCATGCCCGACGGGTCGCCCGCCTGCACCTCGAGGAGGCCGAGCCCGCCGTCGGGCTCGAAGAGGAAGTCGAAGCGCACGTGGCCGAACGCCCGGCCGGCCAGCACGTCCGCCTTCGCGCGCGCGTCGAAGCGCGGCGGCAGCAAGACGTCGGCGGCGAAGGCGCCGTCCTTCGCCCACGCGGCCAGCGCCTGCTCCATCGCGCGCCCGAACGCCACGGTGGCGGCCTCCAGCGCGGCCAGCTGCGACGCGGTGAGGACGTACGGGCGCAACACCGGCGTGAGGCGCTCCATGCGGTGTCGGGCCGCCATGGCGCGGTAGCGCTCGAGGGCGGCGCGCCCTTCGGACAGCGCGCGGGCGTTGAGGTGGGCGGAGGCGTCGCGCCGGGTCACGCCGACTTCCCGGTGCGAGCCAGCGACGCGCGGGCGTCGGTGAGCGCCGCGGCGAAGCCTTCGAGCTGCGCGTCGGTGTGCTCGACGGACAGGCACAGCCGGAGGATGGCGCGGCCACGGGCGACGACCGGGAAGAAAGCCACCGACGGGAGGTAGCCACGCTCGAGCAGCGCCTCGCCGAGTGCGCGCGCCTCGTCCTCGTCGCCGACGGTGATGGTGCGGATGGGGCTGAAGTCGCGCGACTCCGCGCCGACGAGCGCGTCGAACGTCGCCACGCGCGCGCGCAGCGTCTTCTGCAGCGCCTCGACGGTGCCGTCCTGGTGGAGTTCGACCGCCTCGAGGCACGCGCCGACGATGGAGAAGTCCAGCGGCGCCGAGAAGCCGTACGTCATGCCGAAGCTGCGCACGCGCCGCGCTTGCCAGTCGGTGGGCAGCAGGATGCCGCCGCCGTTGCAGCCGAAGCCCTTGGCGAGGGAGTAGGTGATGAAGACGTTCTCGGGCAGCTCGCCGCTCCAGGCGCCGCGCGCGAAGCCTTCGCCGTGCCGGCCGAAGATGGACGTCCCGTGCGCGTCGTCGAGGTAGAGGACGAGCGGGTACTTCTCGGACAGCGCGATGAGCTCGGGCAGCGGGCAGACGCCGCCCATCGAGTACACGCCGTCGGCGAGGTAGACGACGGTCTGGCCGCGCGCCGCCGCGTACTGGCACTCGGCCTCGAGCGCGGCGAGGTCGTTGTGGCCGATGACGGTCACCTCGTCGGCCTCCTCCGCGATGATGGGGCGGAGGTACTGCATCGAGGCGTGCGCGTTCTTGTCGAAGACGAAGCGCGTGTGCCGCGGGTAGCCGTCGGGCAGCAGGTCGCCGGACGCGATGAGCGGCAGCGCGGACATGTGCGCCGTCGTCACCGAGGGGAAGGTGATGGCGTGACCGCGGAAGAGCGCGGAGAGCTTCTCCTCGAGCTCGACGTTGGGCTCGATGGAGAGGCGCGTGCGCGCGCAGCAGAAGTGCACGCCGAACTGGTCGAGGACGCGGCGCGCACCGTCGAGGACGCGCGGGTGCGTGTCGAGGCCGAGGTAGCTGCAGTTGATGAACTCGACGGCCTCGCGGCCCTCGGGGAGCGTCACGCGCTTCCCGTCGCGGCGGGAGAAGTGCGTGTGCATGAGGCCGGTGGCGCGCGCGCGCGCGATGCCCGGCTCGGCGGCCTGCACGACGAAGCTGGTGTTACGGGCGCGGGCCATACCGGCGGGACACCCGGCATGGTGGCACAGTGCAAGGGGATGGATCAGCCCAGAGGGTGTCTGGCGACGGGCTTACGCTGCGTCGGGGCGACCGGCGACCGAGTCCCCCCGGCCCTCCGCCCAGGGCCCGAAGCTGACCAGGGACAAGCCCAAGTCGCCCTCGCAATGCCACTTTGAGACACCCCCTGGTGTCTCATTCCGTGGCGTGGACACCAAAGTCCAAGCAGTCGGAACGACTTGCGAATTTGTGAAAGGGCCCGTTTGGCGGTGAGACAACAGGGGTGTCTCGAATCGCGCCTGGGAGAGAAGCACCCGCCGAGCGCTCCGGCTACGGCGCGAGCGCCGCGTCCACCGCTGGCTGCCTCGGAACACTGTCCGAGCGCGTGGATGAACGACACCTCGCGCTCCTCACTGAGCCGCCGTCGGGGAAGTCTCGCGCGTGGCGCTCCACTGCGTGGAGCGTCGCCGCCACGTGGCCTTTGTCAGGGTCGTACGCGCGACCTCGAGCAACGCGCGATCCTGAGCGAGTCGGAGGTCGCGCGACGCAGGCGCCGCATCCACGCGTCGCACGCCGCGGCTGGTGGCTTCTCGCCGGGTGACCCGACACGCGCGCGCCTGCCCACCTCGAGGCAGGCGAGCCCGCGTACGGCCACCTACGGCGCGAGCACGGCGTCCACCGCCGGCAGCATGAGGCTGTCGGGGAACTTCTGCCGGAACGCCTCGGCGTGCCGCGCGGCCTCGTCCTTCCGGCCGGCCTGCACGAGCGCCTGGATGAACAAGACCTCGCGCTCCTCGCCGAGCCGACCGTCGGGGAACTCGCGCGCGTGGCGCTCCACGGCGTCGAGCGTCGCCACCACCTCGCCCCGCGCGAGCGTCGTGCGCGCGACCTCGAGCAGCGCGCGCTCCTGGGACAGCTGCGTGTCGCGCGACGCCGGCGCCGTCGGCTCCTTCGGCGGCACCTCGACGGAACGCGGCGGCTTCGCCACGACCGGCTTCGGCGGCGTGGGCGGCGTGTCGACCTGCGGCACGG
Source organism: Myxococcota bacterium (assembly GCA_040755835.1). Classification (GTDB taxonomy): domain Bacteria; phylum Myxococcota; class Myxococcia; order Myxococcales; family Myxococcaceae; genus JADLDB01. The sequence goes on along the minus strand of JBFMAB010000097.1, from coordinate 26,886 downwards.
CGATCGGCTCCGGCGGCGCCTCGACGCGCACAGGCTCCACGACGACCGGCGGCGGCGCCACGGCCACCACCGGCGCGGGCACCTCCGGCGCCAACACCGTGCGCCCCAGCACCACGCCGCCCGCCACGCCCACTCCGAGGAGGAAGAGACCACCGACGAGCAGCGTCGCCCTCGTCATGGCGAGCGCGCCCGCACTGCCCAGCGTAGCGCCCGCCGCAGCACCACTCGCCGCAGCACCACTCGCGGACGCACCACCGGACGCACCGCCCGCGGACGCGCCACCACCGGACGCGCCATCCCCCGGCGTCCCACCACCCGAGCCGTCCCCACCCGACGTCCCGCCACCCGGCAGCAACCCCAGCGTCGCGCTCACCTTCGCGAGCAGCTTCGCCTCGAACCCAACCGGCGGCGCCGGCGGCGTCGCCGCGTCGAGCAGCGCGCGAAGCTCATCCGGCAGCGGCGGCAGCTGGTCGCTCATCGCGCCCCTCCCCGCTGCGCCTCGGCGAGTTGGAAGCGCCGCACCGCCGCCGCCACCTCGTCGCGCGCCGTCTTGAGCCGCGAGTACGTCGTCGGCGCCGGGCACTCCATCACCTCGGACACCTCGTTCACCGACAGCCCTTCCAGCTCGTGCAGCACGAACGCGACGCGCCGCTCCTCGGGCAGCGTCGCGAGCGCCTGCTGCAGAATCCGCTGCGCCTGCCGCCGCGCCACCGACTCGTCCGGCCCGGGCGACGTGTCTTCCAGCGCGTCCGACACCTCGTCCTGAGGGCGCACCTTCCGCCGCGCCTCAGAGAAGACGCGGAACGCGATGCCGAGGAGCCACGGGCGCGCCGGTCGCGACGGGTCGAACGAGGCGAGCCGCCGGGCGGCCGTCACGAAGACGTCGTGCGCGAGGTCCTCCATCTCGCTCTCCCGTGCTCCCAGGCGCCAGAGGAAGGCGTACACCGACTTGAGCTCGGCCCGGTACAGCGCGTCCAGGCTGGGGGGCGCGGCGCTCATGCTCCCCACCTGTCTTGGCACGAGCCCCCGGAAGTCATGACGAAAATTCACTTCGACGAGCAGCCCGCCCGACAGCGCCACCGGCCACGTCACCCACAGCGTCGAAGTGCCCGAAACGATGGAGGTCCGCGTGAGAATCACCGCGGCCTCCAGCCACGGCACCAACGCGAAGCGCTGCGCGAGCCGCACGTCCGCCGTCGCGCGCGCGCCCGCCTGCGCCATCACCGTCGTCTGCCGGCGCACCTCCGCCGCGGCGCTCTCCACCTGGAACGCGCCCACCGACACCACCGCGCACCCGGAGAACCAGCCCGCCCGCAGGCACGGCACCACGCTGCCCAGCGCCGAGAAGGTGGACGCCTTCCCGAAGCCGAAGTCCACGCCCGAGGGCAGGTGCGCGCGCCCTTCGAGCGCGACGCCGACGCGCGGCCACGCGATGACGCCGCCGACGAGCAGCCCTCCCGTGAAGCCCGGCACCCCACCCGCCGTGCCCAGCACGCCGAGGCGCACGCGCAGCTCGAGCGGCGTCGGCGGTGGCGGTGGCGGCACAGGCACAGGCGGCGGCACCACCGGCGCGGGCGCGGGCGCCGGCGTGACGAGCGGCGGCTCCGGCGGCGGCTTCTTCGTGAGCCACAGCGGCTCGATGGCCAGGGTGATGGCCAGCTCCACCGCGCTCGCCAACTCGAGGCAGTCGCCCGTCGGCGAGTCGAGGCGGCGGCGCCCGGTGGTGCCGTCGGCGCGCTCCACCTCCACCTGCGCCTCGAGCGCCGGCCCTTCTCCCCGGTCGATGCGCGCGCGCACCACCGTCGCGGCCGCCGGCTCGAACGGCTCCCGCCCCAGCCGCGCGGCCACGGCGGTGGCTCGGGCGGCGGCAGCGGCGGCGGCTCCGGCGGAGGCACCGCGCTCCTCGGCTGCTCGACGGCCTCGCCCTGCCCCTCGGGCCAATTCTGCTTCAACGGCCTGTGCGCCATCGGCTGCCAGTCGAACGCCAACTGCGCCGCCGACCAGTACTGCGACACCGAGTTCGACCACCTCTGCCACAACAACACGGTGTCCACCTGCAGCGGCTCCACCGGCTGCGCGGCCACGCAGGAGTGCGTGTCGGGCTTCTGCAGCACGCCGCCGCCGGCGACGCAGTGCGACCCGAACCAGGTCGCCTCGGGCAACGACGGCTGCGACGCCAACTCCATCTGCGTCGACACCTCCGACACCAGCGCGCAGGACCCGAAGTGCCACACCTTCCCCGCGTGCGCCGCCGACAAGACGGGCCCGTCGGCGTGCAGGGCGCGGTGTGCAACGACGGCCTCATCCCCAACAAGGCGCGCATCTGCCTCATCGGCCTCTGCAAGGACGCGAGCCACTGCCCGAGCAACTGGCTGTGCTTCAAGCTCAACGCGCTCGACGTGCTGGGCGTGTGCTCGAACAAGGGCACCGGCGCGCCGGGCGCGTCCGCCGCCGACTGCCAGAGCGGCAACTGCAGCCAGGCCTTCCCCGGCTTCCCCGGCATCTGCCTCTAGCTTTCCCTTTTCACCCCACCACCAGGAGCAGCAACCATGCGTCTCTTCGCCGCCGCGCTCGTCGTCTGTGCCGTCACCGCCCACGCGCAGTCCGTCAACATCGACCTCGGAGGCTTCCGTGCCGGCGTCACCGTGGAGGAGGCGCCGCCCGCGCCCACGACCACCGCCGTCGTGCAGCAGGCGCCCCCGCCGCGCGTCATCCACGGCGACGGCTTCCGCGTCGACTACTCGCTGTCGCAGGACGCGCGCCTCGTCGTCGCGCAGCCCGAAGGCCTCGCCGCCCAGGTGTGGAGCGACGCGCAGTTCGAAGGCCAGTTCGCCACGCCGTTCTCCTTCGTCGGCCGCGCGGGGCAGTACTACCGCGTCATCCTCTACGCCGCCGACGGCACGCCGGTGCTGGACCGCAAGGTGGAGCTGCGCGCGTGGAAGCAGGCCACGGTGACGCTGGCCCGGCCCGCGCCCGCGGTGGTGGTCGTGCAGCAGCCCGCGCCGGTGGTGGTGGCGCAGCCGGGCGCGATGGGCATGGCGCCCGCCGACTTCGGCGCGCTGCTGTCGGCCGTGCAGGACGAGGACTTCTCGTCGGACAAGCTGGGCGTCATCCGCTCGGCGGTGGAGGGCGGCGCGTACTTCAGCTGCGCGCAGGTGGGCCAGCTCGTCGACGCGCTCGACATGAGCTCGGACAAGGTCGAGGTGGTGCAGCTCACCCGCGCGCGCCTCGTCGACCCGAGCAACGGCTTCACGCTGCTCAAGCGCTTCACCTTCAGCTCCGACAAGGAGAAGGTGCGCGCGCTGCTCGGCAGCTGAGGTCGTCGAAGGCCGCCGTCACCTCACCACGGCCGGGCGCTCCTTCGCGGGTGCCCGGCCCTTCGTCTTCGCGAGCGCGTCCAGCTCTGCGTCGAGCAGCTCCGCCACCCGACGGATGCGCGGCACGTCGAGGGCCGACTTCGCCGCCACCAGATACAGCTTCGCGGTGGCGAACGCGCCCAGTCGCAGCGGGAGGACCTCGAGCGCGCTCGGGCGCGCGAAGCGGTGCGGCGCGCGGTTCAGCACGATGGCCCCCAGGCCCGCCTCCGCCGCCGCCACCATCACGAGAAAGTTGTCCGAGGTGAAGGCCGGCGTGTAGCCCGGCATCAGCTGCTCGAGCTGCGGGTTGGGCGGAAGGGTGTCGAATGGCGGCGCCCAGGCGATCCACGGGAGGTCCGTCAGCTTCGGGTGCTTCGGCAGCCGCGCGCTGAGCGCCTTCGACACCAGCACGTGGTTCTCCACCTCGAGCTCGCGCACCACCGTCAGCTCCGGCTGCGTCGGCGGCCGCGGCCGCAGCGCAAGGTCTGCCTCGCCGCGCGCGAGGTCGAGGTAGGCCATCGTCGAGAGCACCTCGAGGCGCAAGCCCGGGTGCTTCTGCGCGACGACGCCGGCGAAGGGCGCGAGGAAGTCGACGCACACCCAGGGGCTCGAGGTGACGCGCACCAGCCCGCGCGGCGACTGGTCGCGCGACTCTGCCGCCCGCCCCACCTCGCCCGCCCACTCCGCCATCTTCCTGGCCGGCTCGAGCAGTCGCTCGCCCGCGGTGGTGAGCGCCACACCCCGCACGCCGCGCAGGAAGAGCGAGGCCCCCAGCGAATACTCCAGCGCCGCGAGCCGCCGGCTCACCGTCGGCTGCCCGAGCCGCAGCACCTTCGCCGCGCGATTGAGGCTGCCCGCCTCGGCCACCGCAAGGAACAGCCGCACGTCGTCCCAGGGGATATCCATGGACGCATAACATCATGCCCATTTAGCCGAATACAATTCGACCACACATACGCAGCCTCTGCGTCGTCGAACCCGGATGAAGGAGAACGCCATGAAGCTGCTGCCCGCCGTCGTCGCCCTCGCCGTCCTCGCCGGCTGCACCGCGTCGAGCCACGCCACCCGGGCCTCCCCCCTGGGCACTGCCCGCTCGTCAGATGAGCTGGTCGCGCTGCTCGGCACACCCGGCCCCGTCACGCTGGAGACCGTCGTGTCCTGCGACTGGGAAGTGGACCGCTCCGGCCTCATCAACCTCGAGCATCCCGCCGCGAAGGAGGCCGGCCTCGTCGACGGGCCCGAGCCCATCCAGGTCTTCTTCCACGTCATCCGCCACCCGGAGAAGGGCACCTTCATCGTCGACACCGGCGTGGAAAAGGCGCTGCGCGACGCGCCGGACAAGGCCGCCGTGCGAGGCCTCGTCGCCCGCGTGATGCACGTCGAGAAGATGACGTTCCACCAGCCGCTCGGGGACTTCCTCGCGAACGAGCCGAAGCCGCTCGCCGGCGTGTTCCTCACCCACCTGCATCTCGACCACGTCAGCGGCATGCCGGACGTACCCGACACCACGCCGGTGTACGCCGGGCCGGGCGAGACGCTCGGGCGCGCGGTGCTCAACGCCTTCGTGCAGCCGAACATCGACCGCGCCCTCGAGGGGAAGGATGCGCTCAACGAGTGGCCCTTCGCCGGGGACGCGGCCGGCCGCTTCGCCGGCGTGGTGGACGTGTTCGGCGACGGCAGCGTGTGGGCGCTCGCCATGCCGGGACACACCCGCGGCAGCACCGCGTACCTCGTCCGCACGACGACGGGCCCCGTGCTGCTCACCGGCGACGCGAGCCACACCCGCTGGGGCTGGGACCACGGCGTCGAGCCCGGCAGCTTCTCTGAGGACCGACCGAAGAGCGCCCAGAGCCTCGCCACGATGAAGCAGTTCGTCGCCGAGCACCCGGAGGTGGAGGTGCGCCTCGGACACCAGCGGTGAGGGGCGGCGTGCCCTCGTCGAGGCTGCGGACGGCGCTCGTGATGTCGGCGCCGTTCGCGGTGTCGAACGCGAGCCAGCTCGCTCCGCGTCAGTTCGAGACGCGCACCGTGTAGCTGACCAACGCCGCCCGGCTGATGCGCACGTAGTAGTCGCCCGCCGACGGCACGCTGAACGTCAACGTCCCCGGCCCCGTGCCCGACGCCACCACGCCGCCGCTCGCGTTCTGCACCTGCACGTCGACGCTGCCCGTCGTCACCACCTGGAAGGCCAGCGAGCCCGACGCCGCCGTGAAGCCGAAGTAGTCCACGTCGCCGATGAACTGCAGCGCCCCCGACGTCGCCGCCGCGCCCAACGTCACCGTCGTCGCGCTCGTGCGCGCGTCGCCGTGGTCGTCGAGGCCCACCTCCGTCACCGTCATCGTCCACGGGCCCGTCGCGCCGCTGCTGTAGTGGCGGATGCCGAAGAAGACCGTGCCGCTCGCCGCCGCGCGCCACTGGAAGGCCTCCGGCGTGTCCTGCGTCGCCACCAACGTCGTCCCGCCCTGCGCGAGGCGCACGTACACGTCCGTGCTGCTCGACTCCTCGAAGCGGTACACGTGCCCCGCCTGCACCGGCACCGCCAGCACGTCCCACTCCGTCGGGTACTCGAAGGCGCCCGTCAGCACCGCGCCGCCCGTCGCGGCGTTCAGCGTATTCGCGCCCGTCTCCGCGTCCGCCTGGTCGTCGAAGCCGAGGTCGTCGAAGGCGATGGTGGTGCTGCCCGTCGCGCTGCTCGACGCCGCGCGCACGCGCAGGAAGTACGTCCCCGCCGTGGGCAGCTTGCGGACGATGCGGTCCGGCGCCGACGCGGTCTGCAGCGCCGTCACGCCGTCGGTGCCGTACAGCGTGAGGCTCGCCGAGAACGCGCTCGTCTCCTCGAGCCGCACCACCGCGCCCGCGTCGACGGAGAGCTTCACGAAGTCAACGTCGCCCACCGGGTCCACCGTGTGCGACTGCGGCACGCCGGAGAGGATGTCCTTCGCCAGGGCCGGGCACTCGTCGGGCTCGTACGTGTCGCCGGTGGTGTGCTGGCCGGTGCACGTCGGCGGAGGAATCCGCTCGCAGCCGGAAGCGCCGGGCTGGTAGCCGGGGTCGCACGCGCAGCTGACGCCCGCGTCCGCGCCCGCCGTACACACGCCCTGGTGCGGCTCGGTGCACGGGTTTGGCTGGCACGGGTCCGACTGCATGCACGTGCCCTGCCGGTCCTCGTAACCGACGTCACAGCCGCACACCGCCGTGCCCCCGACGTCGGTGCACACGCCGCGGTTCGGCTGCGTGCACGGGTTGGGCGTGCAGGCCACCACCGGCACGCACTGGCCCGCGCCGTCGAGCCGGAAGCCCGGGTTGCACCCGCAGGTGACTTCTTTTGCACCCCGCGGGCCAGCTAGGCTTTCCGAGACTTCCCCTTCGGGTGACCGTCCGGACTTCCAACGTGTCTCGAACTGGGCCGGTACCATCGGCGGACGTGCGGTTGCGCGATGTGACGCACGCCACGGTGCGGGAATTGCTGCGCGCGCCCGACGCCCAGTCGCTGTTCGACACCGCGTGCCGCCTCGCCGTAGAGGTGGGCGGCTTCCGCCTCGCGTGGGTGGGGTTGACGGCCGCGGACGGGCGCGTGCTTCCGGTCGCGCGCGCGGGCCACGACGAGGGGTACGTCGATGCCATCGTCGTTTCGGTGAACGATGAGCCGCACGGGCAGGGCCCCACCGGACAGGCGCTCCGGCGAGGCGAGGCGTCGTACGTCGACGACATCGCCAGCGAGCCGCGCATGGCGCCCTGGCGCGAGGCGGCGCTCGCGCGTGGCTTCGTCTCGTCCGCCGCCCTGCCGCTCCGCCGCGAGGGGCGCCCCATCGGCAGCCTCAACATCTACTCGGACCAGCTGGCCTTCTTCCGCGGAGGAGAGCGGGCGCTCCTCGAGTCGCTCGCGGAAGACATCTGCTTCACGCTCGACCGCCTCGACGCCCAGGCCCGGCTTGCGCGCGCCGAGCAGGCCTACCGGATGCTCTTCGAGCAGGCCGCCGACGGCATCTTCGTCGCCGACGAGACGGGCCGGTACATCGACGTCAACCACGCCGGGCTCGCCATGCTGGGCTACACGCGCGACGAACTGTTGGCGATGACGATGAAGCAGCTCATCGCCGACGAGAACCTCGCGACGAAGCCGCTGCGCCTCGACACGCTCGTGGCGGCACGCCGCACCCGCACGGACCGCGTCCTCAAGCGAAAGGACGGCTCGCGGGTGCAGGTCGAAATCAGCGGCACACGCCTCTCCAACGGCCATTTCCTGGGCCTCGTGCGCGACGTCACCGAGCGCAACGAGCTGCAGTCCCGCTTGGTGATGGCCGACCGCCTGGCCGCCCTGGGCACGCTGGCCGCAGGCGTGGCGCACGAAATCAACAACCCCCTGGCCTACGTGATGCTGAACCTCTCGATGCTGGCGCGGCACCTGCGCGGGCACGCGCCGGTCGAGCCCGACGAGCTGTCGCGGCTGGTGGACGAGACGCTCGACGGCGCCGAGCGCGTCGCCCGCATCGTGCGCGACTTGCGCGCGGTGACGCGCGCCTCCGAGGGGCCGCCGGCGCCGGTGTCGCTGCGCGCGGTGGCCGAGGCGGCGCTGCGCATCGCCTCGGGCCACGTGCGCGCGAAGGCCCGCCTCACCACGTCCTTCGAAGGCGACGTCTGGGTGCTGGGCGACGCGCCGCGCCTCGAGCAGGTGGTGATGAACCTGCTCGTCAACGCGGCCCAGGCCATCACCGGCGGCCGGAACCAGGACCACGAAGTGCACGTGCGGGTGCGGGCCGACGGCGACCTGGGCGTGCTGTCGGTGCGCGACACCGGCGCGGGCATTCCGCCCGAGGTGCAGCCGCACATCTTCGACCCATTCTTCACCACCAAACCGCAGGGGGAGGGCACGGGACTGGGCCTCGCCATCTGCCACGGGCTGGTCACCTCGCTGGGCGGGCGCATCGACTTCGAGTCGACGGTGGGCGTGGGCACCACGTTCTACGTGCGGCTGCAGCTCACCCACGCGCCACGCGCCGAGTCGGCGCCGGCCGTCGAAAGCCCGCTCGAAGGGCTGCGCGTGCTGGTCATCGACGACGAGCCCGCCATTGGCGACTCCCTTCGCCGCGTGCTGCCGCGCTGTGAGGTGGTGACATTCACCGACGCCCGCGACGCGCTCTCGGCGCTGGAGCGGAAGGACTTCGACGTGCTGCTGTGCGACGTGCGCATGCCCGGCCTGTCGGGCAGGGAATTCTTCGCCCGCCTGCGCGAGCGCTTCCCGCGCCTCGAGCGCCGCGTCGTCTTCATGACGGGCGCCATCGCCGACGCCGACGTGCGCCGCTTCCTCGACGGCGTCTCCAACCCGGTGCTGGAGAAGCCCTTCGCACCCGAAGCCCTGGCCCGCGCGGTGCGCCGCGCGCTGGCCGCCGGCTGATGGACGGCTCCGCGCGGTGCGCCCGGCCTGGCCGTCGGCGACGGGGCCACTCGCCGCGGCAACGCCTCGGCGCCGATGCGCGGACACGCCGCGGCGCCGCTGCCAGCCGGGTCGCCTCAGGAGGCCGGCGGCCTGGGGTTGGACAGGGCGCGGGGCGCGCCGGCGCGGGACAGGCGCCGCGCCAACGTGCGGACGCTGATGCCCAGGCTGCGCGCCGCGCGCGCCCGGTTCCCCTGCGACGCGCGAAGGACGGCGTCGATGAAGCGCTCTTCGACTTCCGCGAGGCTGGCGGTGAGGGGAACCTCGACGTGGTCCGGCGCCGTTCCACCATCGGAGGCCTCGGAGACGACGGAGCGCGGCAGCGCGTCGACGCCGATTCGCTCGCCCGGGTGAAGCAGGCAGAGCTGCTCGACCAGGTTGCGCAGCTCGCGGACGTTGCCCGGCCACGGCGCGCCCACCAACAGCGAGCGCACGCGGCGCGGCAGGCGGGGGCGCGCCACGCCGTGCTTCGCGGCGAAGTAATCGAGGAACGAGTCGAGCAACGGCTCGATGTCCGCGCGGCGCTCGCGCAGCGGCGGCACCGTCACCGTGATGCCCTGGATGCGGTAGTAGAGGTCCGCGCGAAAGCGGCCAGACTTCACCTCGTCTTCGAGCGGCCTCAACGTGGCCAGCACCAGGCGCACGTCAGCCGAGTGCTTCGTGGTTCCGCCAAGGCGCATGAAGCGTCGTGTCTCGAGGAAGCGCAGCAGCTTCGGCTGTACGGCCAGCGGCAACTCGCCGACCTCGTCGAGAAACAACGTGCCGCCCGACGCCACCTCGATTTTTCCGGGCGCGCGCTCGCTCGCCCCCGTGAAAGCGCCCTTCTCCCGGCCAAACAGCTCGCTCTCCACGAGGGCCTCGGGAATCGCCGCGCAGTTGATGGGCACAAAAGGCCCCGCCCGCCGGCCGGACAGTTCGTGGAGCCGCCGCGCCAGCACGTCCTTCCCGGTCCCGCTTTCCCCCAAAAAAGTGACCGTCACGTCCTTATCGGCGACGAGTTGCAGCGTCTTGTCGAGCCGTTTGAGCGCAGTCGAGGCGATTACGGGCTCAAAAAGCACGTCAACTTGTCTCTTTCTGTCGCCGGACCTCATGTCCCACCTCTTATTCCAGGTGGTTAGTCAATGGAACGGCGGGTGCACCGGCCCGGGCCGTGGACCGGGCGAGGCGAATCGAAGCGGTATTGCGCCAGGGCGGCTGGGTCGAGGACCGGTACTTCGACCGGCTCTTGCCCGAAGCGCTCCAAGCCAAGTCGGCGTCCTTCTGGTCGAGTGTCCACGTCGCGCAGACCGCGGCGCGGTGGCTGCATGCGGCTGGGTGCGGGCGGGTGTTGGACGTCGGCGCGGGGGTGGGGAAGTTCTGCGCCGTGGCGTCTCTGACGACGGGGCAACGCTACTGGGGGCTGGAGCGGCGCGGCTCGCTCGTGCTCGAGGCGCGGAAGCTGGCGCAGGCGCTCAACGCGGACGTGGTGATGCACGAGGGCGGCCTCGGCATCATCGAGCCGCACCGGTTCGATGCCTTCTACCTCTACAACCCCTTCGCCGAGCACATCGCCGACAAGTACGAGCGCATCGACGACACGCAGGTCTGCTCGCTCGACGAGTACGTACGCGACGCGCGCACCGTCGAGCGCTGGCTGCGCGCCGCGAAGCTGGGCACCGTGATGCTGACCTACAACGGGCTCGGCGGGCGAATCCCCTACTCCTGGCGCTGCGAGAAGGAGCAGCGGGTCGGCGGCAACATGATGCGCCTGTGGGTGAAGCACAACGAGGATCCCTCGACGGACGCCTTCATCGAGGTGGAAGACCGACTCGTCCCGGCGAGCCTCCTCGCGGCGCTGGTGAAGCGCTCACCCCACGGCTCGATGGAAGATGCACTGGTGGCTCGGCTCGTCGAGCCGGAGCGCGACTGACGATGGGCCGGCCGGTCTGCACCACGCCCGTGGCCATCGTGGCCAACCCCGACCAGGAAGCGGAGAGCCGCGAGCTCGAGCGTTTTCTTCGTGAGCGGGGCATCGAGGCGACCCACGTACCCGGGCTGCCGACGCCGGCCTCGCTGCGCGAGGTCCGCGACGGCATCGTCCTCTTCACCAAAGGCTTTGACGTCGACGCCGCCCGCGCGTGGCTCAAGCACCTCCTGAAGGACGACGACGGCCGCCTCATCATCGTCGTCAGCACCAGTCTGCCGGACTTCGCCGACTTCGAGCCGTCACCCGGGGCGCCCATCCTGCTGCTCGCCGCACCCGTGCTGGCCTGGCGGCTGGTCGACGTGCTGCGGCACCACTCGAACTCGAAGCAACGAGCGCACTGACGTGACTCCTCTGGCCCGCACACCATGACCCGCTCCCCGCTGTCTCGATTCGCGCCCCAGGCTTCCAGGCGGCCCACCCGGGCGCCCCTCGCCGCCTCGACACCATGACCTTCTTTCTCATCGCACTCCCGGTCCTGCTCCTCGGCGCCGGGCTCGCCGCGCTGGTGCAATCGAACCGCGTCGCGTTCGCCGTGTCCCTCCTCAGCCAGGGCGTCGCGACCGCGCTCGTCTTGCGAGCGGTTGGCCCGCTGTTCGCCGGTGCCGCGCCACTCGAAGCGTCCCTGGGCTGGCCGCTCCCGATCGAGCGCGTGACGCTGCACCTCGACGGCTTGAGCGCCTTCTTCCTCGCCTGGTCCCTTCCGATGACACTCCTTGGGACCGTCTACGCGTGGAGCTACCTCGCCCCCTCCTTCGAGCAAGGCCGGCGCGCAGGCTGGCACTTCGCCTTGCTCGCGCTGACGTCGGTGTCCTTCGTCATCGTGTACTCGGTGCAGAACGCGCTCGTCTTCCTCCTGGGCTGGGAGACGGCTGCGGTCGCCGCGTGGCTGCTCGTCATCTACGACTACCGCAACCAGAAGATTCGTTTCGCCGGCTTCAACTACCTCGTCTCGACGCACCTCGGCCTCTTCGTGTTGGTCGCAGCCTTCATGCTGATGCACAGCGCGACCGGGTCGTTCGAATTCAAGGACTTCAGCGCCTTTCTCGCGAAGCCTGGACCGACCCGTTCGACGGTGTGGGTCCTGCTCGGCGTCTCCTTCGCGCTCAAGTCGGCCTTCTTCCCGTTCCACACCTGGCTGCCACGTGCGCACTCCGCCGCGCCCGCCCATGTGTCGGCGCTCATGTCAGGCGTCATCCACAAAGCCGGGCTGTTCGGCTTTCTGCGCTTCACGCTGCTGCTGGGCCGGCCCGAGGAGTGGATGGGGTGGACCGTGCTGGCCTTCGGCACGCTGTCGGCCCTCTTCGGCGTGCTGTCGACGGCAACGCAGCGGGACCTGAAGCGCCTGCTGGGCTACTCGTCGACGGAGAACGTCGGGATCGTGGCGATGGGCTTCGGCTCGGGAATGCTGGGCTGGACGTGGGGTCGGCCGGCGCTCGCCGCCATCGGCTTCGGCGCGGGGCTGCTGCACCTCTTCAACCACGCACTCTTCAAGTGCCTGCTCTTCTACGCGGCCGGCGCGGTGTACCGAGCGACGCACACCGTCGACCTCGAGCGCCTCGGTGGACTGGCGAAGAAGGTGCCGCGCACCGCGGGCTTCTTCCTCGTCGGCGGCGTCGCCATCACCGGGCTGCCGCCGCTCAACGGCTTCGTCAGCGAGCTCCTCCTCTACTCGGGTTTGCTGTCCGGCCAGGCGCCGCGGGCGGACCAGAGCGTGCTGCTGGCGGCCGCCGCCGCGGGCCTCGCCTTCGTCGGCGCGGTGAGCGCCCTGGCGGTGACGCGCGCCTTCGGCATCACCTTCCTCGGCAGCGCGCGCGAGCCTCAGCTGCACGTCGGCGAGGACGCGCCCGGCACCATGCACTGGCCGCTCGCCCTCCACGCGCTCGCCGTGGTGGCCGTCGGCGTGTGGCCGCAGGCGGCGATGGGGCCGGTAGGCGGCGCGCTGTCGCCCTTCCCCTTCCCCACCGGCGGGCTGCTCGAGCCGCTGACGCCGGCGCTGTGGGCGAGCCGCGCGCTGGCGCTGGGCGTCCTCGTCGTCGTCGTGTGGAGCTGGCGCCGGGGCCGCGCGGCGCGCCGCAGCATCACATGGGGGTGCGGCTACACCGCGCCCAGCCCGCGGCTCCAGTACACCGGCAGCAGCTTCAGCGAGCACTTCGCGCGCCTCTTCAGCGCATTCATCCCCGCGCTGCGCCGGGAGCACCTGCCGACGGAGCTCCTGCCGCGGCAGCAAGGCCACCTCGCCACCCACCACGCGGACCCCGTCGAGCGGCGCATGTTTGAGGTGCTGGGCCGGGGCGAGGAGTACGTGGTCCGGACCGCCTTCTGGATGTCGGAGACGCCTCGCTTCTCCTTCTCGGCGGGCCTCGTGGCGCTCCTGCTCCTTGGCTTCGCGCTGCTGGGGGTGGTTCGATGAGCCTCGCCGCGCTCGCCAACGTGGCCGCCCTGCTGACGCTGCCCTTCGTGCTGACGGGCCTCATCGTGCGCGTGAAGGCGCTGTGGGCCGGCCGCCGCGGCCCGCCGATTCTGCAACCCGCGTGGGATGCGCTGCGCCTGTTGCGCAAGACGCCCGTGTACAGCGAGGTGTCAACGCCCGTCTTCCGCGCCGCCCCGTGGGTGCTGCTCCTCACGTCCCTGTGCGCAGCGCTGGTGACGCCGCTCTTGGGCACCACCGCCGTCTTGAGCTTCGGCTTCGACTTCGTCGTGCTGGCCTACGCTTGGGGGCTGGGCCGCCTGGCGCTCATGCTGGCGGCGCTCGACACGGGCAGCTCCTTCGAGGGCATGGGCGCGGCGCGCGAAGCGACGTTCTCCACGCTGGTGGAGCCGGCGCTCTTCCTGGTGCTGGGCGCCCTGTGCCTCTTCTCGCACACCACGAGCCTCGCGCACGCCCTGGCGCTCGACGTCCGGGGCGGGCCGAGCGCGCTGCTGTGGGCGACGTCGGTGGCGGCGCTGCTGGTGGTGCTGCAGGCCGAGACGGCGCGCCTGCCGGTGGACGACCCGACGACGCACCTCGAGCTGACGATGGTGCACGAAGTCATGGTGCTCGACCACTCGGGCCCGGAACTGGCAGCGATTCAGGTAGGCAGCGCGCTCAAACTGACGGTGGCGACGGCGGCGCTGGCCATGTTGCTCAACCCCAGGGCTGGCGACGGCACGCTCGCGTCCGCGGTGCTGACGGTGGGCCTGTCGCTGTTGCTGGCCGCAGTGGTGGCCACGGTGGAGTCCCTCATGGCCCGCTTCAAGCTGCGCGCGGTGCCGCAGTACCTGGGCGTGGCCGTGGGCGCCGGGGTGCTGGCGCTCCTGGCGGTCACCTGGAAGACGGGAGTCCCGCAATGAGCACGCTGCTGGTGGCGCTCCTCGGCGTGATGTTGCTGCCGCTCTTTCTCGGCAAATGGCGGATGAGCCTCTTCGGCCTGGCCTGCCAGGGCCTCCTGCTGGGGTGGCTGGCCGTCGAGGGCCACGCGGAGCCGCCCGACGCGGAAGGCTGGCTGCGGCTGGTCGACCTGGTGGTGGTGCGGGGGCTGCTCGCGCCCGGGCTCTTGTACGTCGTGATGCGCTCGCGCGACAGCGCCGCCCGGCACGACGTCATTCCCCCCAACCTCCTGTCGTGGACGCTGGCGGGCGCGCTGGTGCTGGGGGCCTTCACCTTCGCTGAGGGGCTGGTGCCCGAGGCCGGCGACGCGCGGCTGCAGGCGGGCGTGGCGACGGCGGGGCTGTTGCTCGCCTTCTTCGTGCTGGGCTCGCAGTCCAGCACCTTCGGGCAGATGGTCGGGGCCTTGCGCTTCGAGAACGCGTTGGCCCTCTTCGAGTTGGGCGCGCCGGAGCCGGAGCAACCGATTTGGCTGCGCGCCGGCCTGCTGGTCGTCTTCCTCGTCACCGTGGGGTTCCTCGTGCACTACCTCGAGACGCTCGGCCCCGAAACCCCGCCCACCGCGCCCACTGACGCGCCCGAGGGACCGACGCTGTGACGGCCCTCGTCCTCCTCGCCTTGCCGCTCGCGGCAGCCCTGGCGCTCGCGTCCGTCACGCTCAAGCGCGGCGTGATGCTGGCGATGTCTTCGGTGGCCCTGGCCTGCACCGTACTCGCGGCGACGCAGCTGGCGACGGCCACCGAGGCGAAGCTGCTCGCGCCGTGGGCCCGCCTGGACGACACCGCCCGCCTCTTCCTCTTCGTCGTCGACGGCATCTACCTCGGCGTGGCCTCGTACGTGTGGAACCGGGTGCACACCACGCCGTCGCTCGAATCGGAGGGGCGGCGCTTCGCGGTGCTGTCGCTCGTCTTCTTGAGCGCCACCAACGCGGTGATGATGGCGAACCACCTGGTGGTGCAGTGGCTTGCGCTCGAGGCGACGACGCTGGCCATCGCGCCGCTCGTCATCCGCCCGGGCGTCACCGCGGCGCGCCAGGCCTCGTGGCGCTACCTGCTCTTCTCGTCCATCGGCCTGGGGCTGGTGCTGCTGGGCCTCAGCTGCGTTTCGCGCGGCGCGGGGGACGGCGCGCACGGCTGGTTCCTCGACGCCCTGCCGACGCCCGAGGGGACGTGGGGCCGGCTGGGGCTGGCGCTGGTGGTGCTGGGGCTGGGCACCAAGCTGGGCCTGGCGCCGATGTACAGCTGGCTGCCCGAGACGTACGACGAGGCGCCGCCGGCGGTGACGGCGCTGCTGGGCGCGGTGCAGTTCAACGCCGCGCTGGTGATGCTGCTGCGCGTGGTGCAGGCGTGGCGCCCCACCGGCGGCGCGCTGTTGACGGGGCTGCTCCTGGCCATGGGCCTGGGCTCCGTGCTGGTGTCGACGGCGAGCCTCATCGCCACGCGCAACCTGAAACGGCTGTTGGCCTACGCGTCCATCAACCACGCGGGCGTCATCGCCATCGGGCTTGGCGTCGGCCGCGGCGCGTCCTACGGCGTCCTGCTGTACGTGCTGAGCAACGCGTACATCAAGGCGATTCTCTTCCTCACCGCGGGGAAGATGAAGTCGTACTACCGCACGAAGGACACCGCGCGCATCCAGGGCCTCATCCGCGACCTGCCGTACAGCGGCGTCTTCCTCATGGTGGGCACCTTCGCGCTGCTCGGCTTCCCGCCGTTCGGCAGCTTCTTCGGAGAGCTCCTCATCCTCTCGGCGCTTGGCGGCTCGGGGCAGACGCTCATCTTCGCCGCGCTGTGCGTGCTGGCGACCATGTCCTTCGTGGCCACCGGCCGCACCGTCTTCCCGATGATCTGGGGCGAGCCGAAGCAGACCGACACCTGGCCGCGGCAGACGCTGCGCAGCGTCAGCCCGAAGCTGCTCTTCCTCGTGGCCCTCATCGCGCTGGGGCTCTACGTGCCGCCGGCCATGGAAGGGTTGCTCAAAGCGGTGGCGGCGACGCTGGAGGCGCGCCAATGAGCGGCTCGGTGCTGCAGGCGCGCGTCGACCTGAGCCATGCGACGGTGGCCGACCCCCAGGCCTTCCGGGCGGACCTGGTGGCGAAGCTGCGAGGCGGCGAGCGACTCGTGACGTTGTTCGGCCGCCGCGCCGGCGACGACGCGCTGGTGACGGCGGTGACCCAGAGGGCCGACGGGGCCCTGGCGGTGTCGCGCGCGGCGGTGAACGTCGCCCACGGCTACCACGAGCTGACGACGGACTTCCCCGCGCTCCACTGCTTCGAGCGCGAGCTGCACGAGCAGACGGGCCTGCGCATCGCCGGCCACCCCTGGCTCAAGCCGCTCCGCTTCGAAGGCGGGGACCAGGCGGCGATGAACGCGTACCCCTGGTACCAGGTGACGGGCAAGGAGGTGCACGAGGTGGCGGTGGGCCCGATTCACGCGGGCGTCATCGAGCCGGGCTCATTTCGCTTCATGTGTCACGGCGAGCAGGTGCTGCACCTGGAAATCCACCTGGGCTACCAGCACCGCGGCGTGGAGAAGCGGCTGCTCGGCAAGCCTCCGCGCGCCCTGCTCCCGTTGGTGGAGACCATCGCCGGAGACACCACCATCGGCCACAGCTGGGCGTCGGCGGCGGCCCTGGAGACACTCGCCGGCGTGGACGTGGGCGAAGGCGCCGAGCGGCTGCGCGCCGTGATGCTGGAACTCGAGCGCGTGGGCATGCACCTCGCGGGGCTGTCCGGCCTCGCGATGGACATCGGCCACCTGCAGGGCGCCAGCACGTACGGGCGCCTGCGCACCACCGCCATCAATACCAGCCTGCGGCTGTGCGGCAGCCGCTTCGGTCGCGGCGCGGTGCGGCCAGGGGGCGCGCGCGTCGACGCCTCGCCCGAGCGGTGGGCCGAGCTGAAGAAGAACGTGGCGCTCCTGCAGCGTGACCTCGCCGGCATCAACGAGCTGTTCACCTCGGCGCGCACCGTGCGGCACCGGCTCGCCGGCGTGGGCGTGCTGTCCACGGAGCAGGCGCGGGCGCTCGGCGTCGTCGGCCACGCCGCGCGGGCGTCGGGCGTGCCCTCGGACACGCGCCGCCAGGCAGGCGGGCTGTGGAACGCCCTGCCCATCGAGCCGGTAACGTGCGCCGGGGGCGACTGCCTGGCGCGGGCGCAGGTGCGCATCGCGGAGCTGGACGCGTCCCTCGCCTGGCTGGCGCGGCGGGCCGACGAGACGCCGCCGCGAATGGAGGCGCCGAGGCCCCTGGGTCCGCTCGCGCCGCGGCAGCTCGTCGTCAGCATCGTCGAAGGCTGGCGCGGCGAAGTCGTGCACGCCCTCGAGACGGGTGAGGACGGCGCGCTGATCCACTACAAGGTGCAGGACCCGTCGCTGCGGAACTGGCTGGGCCTCGCCGTCGCGGTGCGGGGAAACGAGATTTCCGACTTCCCCATCTGCAACAAGAGCTTCGACCTCTCGTACTGCGGGAACGACCTATGAGCCGCTTCAAAGCCCTGCGCGTGCGCGCCGCCCAGGGGCGCCAGTACATTCCCGACCTTCGGGCGGCCACGCCGGCCGGCCATCGGGGCCGGCCCGTCATCTCGAGCGCCGCCTGCGCCGAAGGCTGCGCCGCCTGCGTCGAGGTCTGCCCCACACGCGCGGTGGCGCTGGGGCCGGTGGCCATCGACCTCGGGCGCTGCGTCTTCTGCAACCTCTGCGCGGAGGCGTGCCCGCCGAAGAAAATCGACTTCACGCCGGCGACGCAGATGGCGGCGACGTCGCGCGACGCGCTGCTCGTGCGGGAGGGCGACACCCAGGCCCTGCGCGCGCGCGCCCACGAGACCTTCGCGAAGCTGTTCGGCCGCTCGCTGAAGCTGCGGCAGGTGTCCGCCGGCGGCTGCAACGCGTGCGAGCTCGAGCTGAACGCGGCGGCCAACGTGAACTTCGACATGGGGCGCTTCGGCATCGACTGGGTGGCCTCGCCGCGCCACGCCGACGCGCTGGTACTGACGGGTCCGCTGACGAAGACGATGCGCGACGCCGTTCGCCTCGCGTGGGACGCCATGCCCGAGCCGCGCTTCCTGGTGGCCGTCGGCGCCTGCACCATCTCGGGCGGCCTGCACGAAGGCCCGGCGAACGACCGCCGCTTCCTCGACGACGTGGGGCCGACGCTGTACGTGCCCGGCTGCCCGCCGCACCCGCTCACCTTCGTCAACGCCGTCCTCGACCTGCTGGGAGCGCCGTGAAGAGCCGTCGAGAGCCGTCGAGCGACGCCCGCCAGGCGTGAAGCGAGTTCGCCCGTGCAGCCCGCCCACCTGAGGCGTGTGACGAGCGCGCCATGCTGCTGACGGCTCAGGAAGCTGCCGCGCTGCTGTTGACCACGGAGCGAGAGGTGTATCGATGGGTCGACGAGGGAGCGATTCCCTTCCGGCGGGTACGCGACCAGGTGCGCTTCAACCGCACGGACCTCATCGAGTGGGCGACTACGAAGGGTATGCCGGTGTCCCCGGAGGCGCTCGGCCCGACCGACGAGACGGGCGCGCGACCTCCAGGCCTCGCGGCGGCGCCGAGTGCCGCGCGGACTTCCCCCAGCGTGGGCGCCACGCTTCCGAGTACGTCCGGCAACAGGCCCTTCAGCGCCTTCAGCACCACCGCCACCTCTGCCACCCGTCGCCGCACCCACCGCACCGCGCCCTGCACCTCGATGTCCGGCCGAAGCTGCACGGCCACGGCCTCGATGCTTCCCGCGCGCTTCTCGACGGCGTCGGCGACACGTTCGACATCGCCAAGCGTCGACGACAGCCTCGACGCCAGACAGTCCGGCAACAGGCTGAAGGTGACGTGCGCCCTGGGGCAGTACCACCTCGCGATGCGCATCCCCGGCGGCTCGACGCGCGCGTACGGCGTGTGACGTGCAAAGCCGCACCCGCCCGCCGGGTGCTTCGGACAGCGCTGCAAACTGGCGCTCTTCCAGGCCTCCTGCTTTACATACTCCTCGATGGTCAGCTGGCAGTCGTGCCGAAGCTGCACCACCTCGAGGCCCGCACGGCTGCACTCCGTCGCGGGCCTCACCTTTTCCTGCGTGCGCGCAGGCACCATGCCCACGGGCGCCCCCCCAGCACAGTGCCGGTTGCTCTGAGTGGGAAATTCTCGGCCGACAAACGCCCCGAGTTCGGCCACCACTTCCGTCGCCTCGGCGCTCACGCAGTCCGTGCGACGACCGCCGATCGATCACGAACGAGCGTGGTCAACAACAAGGAGCAACACGGCGGCGCCTCGTCGGTGGTGCCCGAGGACCTCTACATTCCGGGCTGCCCGCCGCACCCGCTCACCATCCTCGACGGGCTGCTCTCGTTGCTCGACCGGCTGGGGCCCGAGCGGGTGCCGGTCAGTCGTTGAAGTGGCGTGTCGTCCCCCGGTCCCCGCTCAAAGAGCCGAACAGGTCCTCACGCCCCGACTTCTTTGCAATCGTCGCGTAGCCGCCGTCGCCGCGCTCGTACGCCTCGACGGCGGGCTGCCTCAATGCCTTCGAAAGTGGCTCAGCCATCCGCCTGGAAGAGCAGGGCTCACACCAATGCAAGACGGTTCCACGCCATTGAGCAGTAGGGTCAGGGGGGACGCATGAAGCTCGTCACTCGGCTGACCGTGGCCTTCCTGCTGGTGGAGCTGCTCGTCATCTCGCTGCACGAGGTGCGGCGGCTGAAGCAGGAGCTGGTGGACTTCCAGCGCGACATGGACCGCACGCACCTGCTGGTGGCCACGTCGCTGGCCGACGCCATCGAGCTGGTGGCGCCCCGCGAAGGCCTCGACGCCGCACGCCGCACGCTGGAGACGACAGCGCAGCGGCAGGGCGGCGACATCCGCATCCGCTGGGTGTGCATGCCGGGCAGCCAGGACGTGCCGCCGGCGCCGGTGGGCTGCGAGCAGCTGGCGAAGGCCACGCTGCCCGTCACCGTCACCGCGCCCGAGGGGGCCGCGTCGGAGCGGCGCTTCACGCTGGCGCCGCTGGCCGTGGCGGGCGCGGCGTCCGGCGCCATCGAGGTGTCGGAGGCGCCAGAGCACGAGGGCGCGTGGGCGACGCAGCACTTCGACGAGGCGCTCTTGCTGGCGCTGATGACGGTGGTGGCCACCACCGCGCTGGCCTTCGTGCTGGGGCTGTGGCTGGTGGCGAGCCCCACGCGCAAGCTGGTGGAGAAGGCGCGCGCGGTCGGCCGCGGCGAGCTGGACCCGCCGCTGCGGCTGGCCGCCACCGACGAGCTGGGCGACCTCGCGAAAGAGATGAACGCGATGTGCGCGCACCTGAAGGACGCGCGCGAGTCCACCGCCCGCGCCGCGCAGGCCCGCCTCGAGGCGCTGGAGCAGCTGCGCCACGCGGACCGGCTCGCCACCGTCGGCCGGCTGGCGTCGGGCCTGGCGCACGAGTTGGGCACGCCGCTCAACGTGGTGGAGGCGCGCGCTGGCCTGATCCTCGACGACGCAACGGCCGAGGACCCGGTGAAGGACTCGGCCCGCGTCATCATCACCTGCGCCGAGCAGATGACGCGCCTGGTGCGGCAGCTGCTGGTGTTCGCCCGCGAGCGCCGCGTGGAGAAGGGGCCCATGCAGCTCGACGCGCTGGGCCGCACCGTCGTCGAGCTGGTGCGCCCGGTGGCGGCCAAGCAGCAGGTGACGGTGGAGACGGGGACGCTGGAGTCGGCGCCGGTGCTGGCCGACGAGGTGCTGCTGCAGCAGGCCGTCACCAACCTGGTGATGAACGCGGCGCAGGCGTGCGGCGCGGGCGGCCACGTGACGGTGACGGTGGGCCTGCGGGACACGACGCCGCCGGGCGACGCCACGCCGAAGCGCTGGGCGGTGCTGGAAGTGAAGGACGACGGGTCCGGCATGGCCCCCGAGGTGAAGGCGCGCGTCTTCGAGCCCTTCTTCACCACCAAGGAGCCCGGCGAGGGTACCGGCCTCGGGCTCGCGGTGGCCTGGGGCATCGTTGAGGACCACGGGGGCTTCATCGCGGTAGACAGTGCTCCCGGGCAGGGCAGCACCTTCACCATTCACCTCCCCGGAGGAGCGCCATGAGCGGCCGCATCCTGCTCGTCGACGACGACGCCAACCTGACCAGCACCCTGGAGCTCGGCCTCTCGCAGCGCGGCTACCGCGTGGTGACGGCCGCGCGCGCCGACGAGGCGCTGCGGCAGCTGGACGCGGAGGACGTGGACGTCGTCGTCACGGACCTCAACATGCCGGGCCTCGGCGGCATCGCGTTCTGCGAGCGCGTGTCGGAGAGCCACCCGGACCTGCCCGTCATCGTGCTGACGGCCTTCGGCAGCTACGACTCGGCGGTGGCCGCGATTCGCGCGGGGGCGTACGACTTCCTGTCGAAGCCGGCGCGCCTCGACGTCATCGCCATCGCCGTGGAGCGCGCCGCGCGGCACCGGGCGCTCAACCGCGAGGTGAAGCGGCTGCGCGTGGAGGTGGGCCGCGGCGGCGCGCGCCTCGAGGGCCTGGTGGCCACCAGCGCGGCGATGCGGCAGGTGCTGGACCTGGTGACGCGCGTGGCGGCGACGCCGACGTCCATCCTCGTCACCGGCGAGTCGGGCACCGGCAAGGAGGTGCTGGCGCGGGCGATTCACCAGCGCAGCGGCCGCAGCGGGCCCTTCGTCGCCATCAACTGCGCGGCGATGCCGGAGAACCTGCTGGAGAGCGAGCTGTTCGGCCACGCGCGGGGCGCCTTCACCGACGCGCGCGAGGCGCGGGTGGGCCTCTTCACCGAGGCGAACGGCGGCACGCTGCTGCTGGACGAGGTGGGCGACATGCCACTGTCCCTGCAGCCGAAGCTGTTGCGCGTGCTGCAGGAGCGGAAGGTGCGGCCCATCGGCGCGCGCAGCGAGCACTCGGTGGACGTGCGCATCATCGCGGCGACGCACCGGGACATCGAGGACATGGTGGAGCAGGGCCGCTTCCGTGAGGACCTCTTCTTCCGGTTGAACGTGGTGCACCTGCACCTCCCGCCCTTGCGCGAGCGCAACGCGGACATCCTCCCGCTGGCGCACCACTTCGTGTCGGACTTCGCGATGCGCTCCGGCAAGGCGGTGAAGGGGTTGTCGGCGAAGGCGGCAGAGAAGCTGCTGGCCTACGACTGGCCGGGCAACGTGCGCGAGCTGTCGAACTGCTGCGAGCGCGCGGTGGCGCTGACGCGCTACGACGAGGTGGGCGTCGACGACCTGCCGGACAAGGTGAAGACGCACACGCCGACGCGCGTGCTGGTGACGGCGGACGCGCCGAGCGACTTCGTGACGCTCGAGGAAGTGGAGAAACGCTACATCCTCCGCGTGCTGGAGGCGCACCGCGGGAACAAGACGGCCGCGGCGCGCACGCTGGGCATCGAGCGCAAGACGCTGTACCGGAAGCTGGACGCGTGGGGCGCGAGCGAGAAGGCGGGCGAGAGCGCGCCCGAGAGCTGAGCGGAGCGGCTCAGCCGTTGAAGGCGCCGCCGCCGGCGGGCTGGGCGAACATCTGCATCACCTCGGCGGTGACGTCCTTGCCGCCGCCGAGGTTCTGGACGAGCGCCATCGGGGTGTAGATGAAGCCCCACGGGAAGCCCCACCAGCCGAGGAAGAGCGACAGGAGCGTGTACGGCAGGCCGGGGAGGAACGCGCCTTCGCCGGGCCGCAGGAACTGGATGTCGCTCGAGCGCTTGAAGGTCATCACCAGGATGGAGATGCAGTAGCTGTACACGACGAAGCGCCCGCCCTGGCGCACCAGGTCCTGCACCTCGCCCACGCTCATGCCGTCGATGCCTTTGATCTGCATGTCGTCTCCCCGGGCCCCGCGGCCGCGCGGGGAGTGCCAGCCTGTCACATCACGCGGTCAGCCGGCGAATCACCGCGGCCAGCGCGGGCGCCGACGGCACGCGCTCGAGCGGGAAGCGTGGCGCCTCCGGCGCGGGCACGCTGTCCGTCACCACCACGCGTGACAGCGGCAGCGGGGCGAGGCGCTCGTTGGCTGGGCCCACGAAGAGGCCGTGCGAGGCCACCACCGTCACGGGCGTCTTCGCGCCGTGGGCCACCACCGTCTCCACCGCCGCGGCCAGCGTGCCGCCGGTGGAGATCATGTCGTCCACCACCACCACGTGCCGGCCCTTCACCTCGCCGACGATGGACACCGCCTTCACGTCTTCGCCGGTGAGGCGCTGCTTGTGCACCACGGCGACGGGGAGGCCGAGCGGACGGGCGAAGGCCTCCGCGCGCTTCACGGCGCCGAGGTCGGGCGACACCACCACCGCGGGCGTCTGGAGGCGGGCGCGGACGTGCTCGATGAGCGCCGGCACCGCGGCGGCGTGCTCGACGGGGCGCTCGAAGCAGCCTTCCACGGCCTTCGAGTGGAGGTCGAGGCACACCACGCGGTCCAACCTCGCCGCGGCGATGAGCTCGGCCACCACGCGCGCGCCGAGCGGCTCGCGCCCCGACTCGCGCCGATCCTGCCGCGCGTAGCCGAGGTACGGCACCACCGCCGTCACGGTCGCCGCGCCGCCGCGCCGCACGACGTCGGTGAGGAGCGCGAGCTCCAGCAGGTGCTCGCCGGTGGGCGCGTGGAGGCCCTGCGCGATGACGACGTGCGCGCCGCGGACGTCCTCGGCCACCTCGATGTCCAACTCGCCGTCGGGGAAGCGGCGCACGGCGCAGGCGCCCAGGGGCAGCGAGAGCTCCTTCGACAGGTCGGCGGCGAGCTGGGGGTGGGACGAGCCGGCGAGGAGCACGATGCGCATGGCGGCAACCGTGGCACACGACGACGCCGCCCGCGAGGTGTTCCCCGCGGGCGGCGCGCTGGCTCGTCTTCGCTCCGGGGCGCCTTAGAAGGCGGCCTTCAGCGCCTCCTCGAACACGCGCTTGAGCAGCTCGCCGACGTCCGCGCGGATGTGGCCCATCGCGTCCTGCGCCTTCGCCGGGTCGCGGTCGAAGCCGGTGGTGGCCTCGTGGTAGCGCTCGAGGTTCTTCAAGAGGTCGCCGACCAGGTCGTCGAGGCTCATCTCGGCGGGCCTGGGCTCCACCGGCGCCGGCTTCTCCGCGCGCTTGTGCTGCTCGGCGGTGATGACATTCAGGTTCTCGAGCGTCTTCGCGAAGTCGGGGCTGGAGCGGTTCAGGTGCTTCCGGCAGTCCTGCGCGTACTTCGCGAGGTCGGCGTCGCTGGCGCCGGCGGCCCACTTGCCCAGCTGGTACAGCTCGTCCTCGCGCTTGCGGAGCGCGCCTTCGAGGACGCCCAGCTTGCGCATGGCGTTCGAGGCCGCGACGGGGTCGCTGTTGCCCAGCTTCTTCAGCTCGGCCTTCGTGCGCTCGATGTCAGCCTTCAGCTGGCCCGAGCTGCGCTGCGAGGCGTGCTTCTGGAACGCGGCGAGCTCCTGGTTCGAGATGGGCCTGGTGTGCGGGTGCCGGCTGCGCTCGATGTGGTTCAAGATGTCGAGCTTCTTCTGCGCGTTGGCGGCGGCGACGGGGTCGCGGTGCGCGCCGGTGGTGGCGTCGCGCAGCTCGCCGAGCGCCTTCGCCTTCTCGTGGCGCAGCTGCGCGTCGGTCATCTTCGACGCCTTGAGCGAAAAGCCGATCTGCTCGAGCACGTTCATCGGCCTGGTCGGCACGGCCCTGGGCAACGCGCCCTGCAGCGCGTCCTTGAAGCGGCCGATGGACTCCTGGCCGAGAATCTCCAGCTTCGCCTTCGCGTCGGCGGCCTTCGCCGGGTCCTTGTCGTAGCCGGTGGTGGCCTCGTGGTAGCGCTCGAGCTGCTTCGCGCGCTCCTGCGAGAGCTGCGCGTCGCTCATGTGGTGCACGTCCCTCGCGTAGGCCGGGTTCGGAGACTTCGCGAAGTCGGCCCGCGTCTTCTGCTCCTCGCGGACCTCGCCGAGCTGCGCGCGGGCGCGGGCGGCGACGGACGGGTTCCGGTTCGGCCCGCTGGACGCATCGGCGATGACGGCCTGCAGGCGCCTGGCCTCGGCGGCGAGCTGCTGGTCATTCATGTTGCGGAGCCGCGCCTTGTAGCTGGAGTGCGTGCCGCCGAACGCGTCCTGGATGGCGGTGGCGAGGTTGGACAGCGGCGAGGTGTGCGGCTTGACGACGGTCGGGGCGATGCGGGACAGCGCGGCGGGGCTCAGGCGGACGGTCATGACGGTTTCCTTGTGGTGTGGGCCTCGAAGCGAGGCGTTCGAGGGAGTTCTCGCCGCGTGAGAAGGCTTGTTTTTCAGGCGCCTGGACGCGCGGAGTGGCCTTGCGCACATGGGCCTACCGGGGTTTGTTGCCTGCGAGTCCCTTCGCCGGGGACGCCATGTTGCCTGGGGGACAACAGCCGATGACGGGCACGTTCAAGCGAGGCACGCACCCGACGATCAAGGTCGAGCGCTATGTGCCGCCGGGCTTCCGCCACTTCACCCTCGAGCGCGTGGACGGCAAGGGGCCGGCGGTCATCGTCAACACCGGCACGGCGCAGGTCGGCAGCAACTCGATGAACGAGGTGGTCGTCGACGAGCCGACGGTGTCGCGCTTCCACTGCGAGGTGGGCGTGGGGCCGGACGGCGCGTGGGTGAAGGACCTCGGGAGCGCGAACGGCACGGAAGTGGACGGCGTTCGCGTGAAGGAGGCGTACCTGAAGGACGGCGCCATCCTCCAACTCGGGAAGGTGGCGCTGCGCTTCAGCCTGTCGGGCGAGGTGACGTCGCGGCCGACGTCGTCGAACGACCACTTCGGGCCGCTCATCGGCGCGAGCGTGCGGATGCGCGCGTGCTTCGCGCAGCTCGAGCGCGCGGCGGAGACGAGCCGGCCGGTGCTGCTCGAGGGCGAGACGGGCACCGGGAAGACGGTAGCGGCGGAGGCGGTGCACGACGCGAGCGCGCGAAAGGACGAGCCGTTCCTCACGCTGGACTGCGCGGCGCAGACGGCGCCAGACCTCGAGGCGGCGCTGTTCGGGCGCGAGGCGCCGCGGCGGCTGTCGGTGTTCGAAGAGGTGCGGGGCGGCACGCTGTTGCTCGACGAGGTGGCGGAGCTGCCGCAGGACCTGCAGGCGCGGCTGACGGGCGTGCTGGAGCGCGGGGAGCTGCGGCGCACGGGCGGTGGGCCGCCGATTCTGTTGCGGTGCCGGGTGCTGGCGACGAGCCGGGTGGACCTGCGGCAGCTGGTGAATGAGGGGCGCTTCCGGAGCGAGCTCTTCTTCCGGCTGGCGGTGATGCGGGTGGTGATGCCGCCGTTGCGGCAGCACGCCGAGGACGTGCCGGACCTGGTGGACGACTACCTCGAGGCGAAAGGGCTGACGGACGAGGAGGCGGCGCCGTACCGGACGGGGGAGTTCCTCGGGCGGCTGGTGAGCTCGAGCTGGCCGGGGAACGTGCGCGAGCTGCACAACCACCTCGAGCGTTGCCTGGTGATGGGGGCGGCGTTGCCGCTGAACGACACGTTGCCACCGACGGCGAAGGGGCGCGTCAACCCGCGGCGCAGCTGGGCAGAGGCGAAGCGCATCGCGAACGAGGAGTTCGAGCGGGAGTATTTGCAGGCGTTGCTCGCGCTGCATGGCGGGAAGGTCGCCGAGGCGGCGAAGGCCGCGGAGATGGACCGGGTGTATGTGTATCGGCTGCTGAAGAAGTATGGGTTGAAGTGAGGGGTACAGGTTGACGCGTCGGGCACGCGCCGGCCGAGGGTGTCAGGAATTCGGTGTATCGGCCGGAGCGGCGGGTTGATGCCGTTCGTCGTTGGGCGTCTCTGACACATTCATCAGGCAGTGGGCAAGCGGCCCGCGAAGTGGATGTTCAACTGCAGCCG
>JBFMAB010000096.1:0-179729 GCA_040755835.1 Myxococcota bacterium | reverse complement strand
CTTCTTCGCCGCGGGCTTCCGGCCTGTCTTCTTCGCCCCGCGCGCGGCTTTCGCCTTCTTCACCGGCTTTTTCTTCGCTGCCAAGGTGTCCCCTCCTGTCCCGCGTCCTACCACGGCTCTTCCGCGCCGGGTCGCCTTGTGGCAGGTAAAGCCATGCCCCGCGAGTTGATCGATCTGCACATCCACGTAGGCGGCGCCGTCGCTCCCCACATCCTCTGGTCCATCGCCCACCAGCAGGGCTTCAAGCTGCCGGTGAAGAACTACTTCGAGTTCGTGGACCTGATCACCGCCACGCCGGACAAGGTGGGCGGCCTCGACGACTACCTGAAGATCATGCACCAGTGGACGGAGAAGATTCAGAGCTCTCCGTCGGCCATCGAGCGCTCGGTGTACGAGGTGATCGGCAAGGAGTACCGATCGAGCCGCGTGACGCAGATCGAGCTGCGCTTCAACCCCATGAAGCGCAACCTCGGCAGCGAGCTCGACCTCGACCACATCATCCACGCGGCGATCCGCGGCATGGACCGGGCCTGCCTCGAGTACGGCGTCAAGGCGTGTCTCCTCTTCTGCCTCGCGCGGGAGTTCGATCACCGGCTGAACTCGATCATCGTCGACAAGGCGATCAAGTACCGGAGTCGCGGCGTGCTGGGGATCGACCTCGCCGGCACCGAGTCCAACGCGCTGGAGCTCAAGCCCGAGGTCGTCACGCAGTACGTCGATCTCTTCGACCGCGCGCGCAAGGCCGGCCTGAAGACCACCGTGCACACCGGCGAGACGCGCGGGACCGGCGCGGAGGGCGTGATCGCCGTCGTCGAGAAGCTCAAGCCCAACCGGATCGGCCACGGCATCCGCGCGGCGTACGACGACCAGGCGATGAAACTGCTCAGGGAGCGCGACATCGTGCTGGAGCTGTGCCCCACGTCGAACCTCCAGACGCGCGCGGTGGACGGCGTGAAGGAGCTCGAGCACATCATGCGGACCTTCTGGGACCGCGGCGTGAAGATCACCCTCAACACCGACGGCCCGTACCTGCTGAACACGGACATGCGGCGGGAGATCGACCTCGTCGAGCAGAACCGGATCCTCACGCCCGAGCAGATCGGGCAGACGCTCGCGTGGGCCAGAGAGTACTCCTTCATCCCGCGGGCCTGACGCCGTGTACGAGTCGCTGCTGCGCCCGCTGCTCTTCCGGCTGCCGGCGGAGTCCGCGCACCACCTCGGCCTCTGGGGCCTGGGGCTCATGGATCTCTCCCCCGGCCTCGCGCGCTGGCGCCGCGCGCGCGCGCACGCCGATCGCCCGACGCTGAAGATCCACGTCGCCGGCCTCGACTTCCCCAACCCGCTGGGCCTCGCCGCGGGGCTCGACAAGAACGCGCAGGCGCTCGTCGGCCTCTTCGCGCTGGGCTTCGGCTCGGTGGAGGTGGGCACGGTGACGCCGCGGCCGCAGCCCGGCAACCCGGCGCCCCGCCTCTTCCGCCTGCCGGAGCACCAGGCGCTCATCAACCGCCTCGGCTTCAACAACGAAGGCATGTCCGCGCTCGGCGCCCGGCTTCGGGAGCTCGAGTGGCGGCCCGGGCCGGTGGGCGTCAACATCGGGAAGAACAAGGACACGCCGAACGAGGCGGCGGTCGACGACTACGTCACCTGCGCCCACGCGCTGTCGCCGCTGGCCGACTACGTGGTGGTGAACCTGTCGAGCCCCAACACGCCGGGCCTGCGCGCGCTGCAGGAGCCGGAGGCCCTCGCCCGGCTGCTCGAGGCCGTCCGCAAGGCCGTCATCGCGCGGCCGCTGTTCCTCAAGATCGCCCCGGATCTCGCCGACGAGGCCGTGGACGACGTGGTGGACGTGGCGAGGAGCTGCGGCGCCGACGGGCTCATCTGCACCAACACCACCATCACGCGGCCCCTCGCGCACCCGCTCGCGGGCGAGGCCGGCGGGCTGTCGGGCCGGCCGCTGTTCGATCGCTCGACCGCGGTGCTCCGCCGTGCGTTCCGGCGCACCGGCGGCGCGCTGCCGCTCGTCGGCGTGGGCGGCGTGTTCGACGGCGAGGACGCGTGGCAAAAGATCTGCGCCGGCGCGAGCCTCGTGCAGGTCTACACCGGGTTCATCTACGGCGGGCCGGGGTTGCCCAGGCGGATCCTCGACGTTCTCGAGGAGCGGGTGACGGCGCTGGGGCTGGATTCCATCGAGCGCGCGGTGGGACGCGACGCGTAGACCGTCGCCGCGCCCTGGCGCTCGCTCCCGTGGGGGACGCGGGAGACCTCCTCACACCGGGAGTTGGCCGTCGAGCGGCAGGGCCTGCACCCGCTTCGCGTCGACGCGGCCGGCCTTCGCCCACGTCGCGCCGAAGTCCTGGAGGAACGCTTGCAGCACGCGCGCCACCATCACGTCCAGCTCCGGGCCCGCCTCCGTGAGGGACGCCTTGAGCACCTCGCTGGCGCGCCTGCCAGCGGAGTCCCGCAGCGCCGCCGACGGCCCGCGCTCCTCGAAGAGGCGCTCGCACAGCTCGGTCAGCTTGAGCTCGGGCAGCGGCGCCGCGTCCACCACGCCGTCCACCTCGGCCCGCGCCACCACCGCGCCGAAGAGGCGCTGGGGCGTCAGCTCGGCCAGCGTCACGCCGAAGCGCGCCACGACGTCGCCGGGAGACGGCCCGAGCAGCGCCTGCAGCACCGTTCGCTGCGCGCGCACCCGGTTGAGCAGCCCTTCGGCCTCGTGCAGCTCGCGCTTCGAGCGGAACGGCACCGGTTCGGCGCCGGGCACCTTCACCGCCTTGAGCGGGCGGCGGCGGAGCAACGCGTTGAGCGCGGCCGTCTCCTCGTCCAGCGCGAGCCAGGTGTCGCCGAACTTCGCGCCCTCCTCCTTCGCCAGCTTCTCCACCTGCCGCTTGAGCTTCAGCGTCAGGGAGAAGCCCAGCTGGAAGATCTCCTTGAGCGGCTTCTCGCGCACCACCGCGCTCGCCAGCTCCGGCTGCCCGCCGGTGAGGTGCTCGAGCCCGAGGTCGAGGATGTCGCGGGCGTACTCGGAGTACTTCCGCACCGCGCCGGGGTCGCCCGGCTCGGCGGCCTCGGCGACCAGCACGCAGTTCACCAGGTAGCGCACCTCGCCCTCGAGGTTCTGCCGCTCGACGTCGTCCAGCCCGCGGAAGGCCGCGCTCACGAGATCGACGTGCGCCTGCGACGCGAGCGCCGCGCCGGCGCCCTTCACCGCCACCTTGTCCGGGTCCACCCAGGCGAAGACGCGCACCGCCTCCTCCAGCGGCGGGAACCCGAGATCCTGCAGGCGCGCCTGCCGGAACTGGAACGCCGCCTCCTCGATCTCCGTCGGCAGCTCCCAGCGCACCGCCTCGAGGAAGCGCGAGAGCTCGAAGGGGTTGTGCGCCATGAGATCGAACGTGAGGCGCCGCATCGCCGCCTCGTCGACGCCCTCGACCAGGAACTCGACCAGGAACTTTCCGTCGGGCGTCTCCATGGTGACGCCCTCGGTGTTGACGTCCGGGTTCTCCTCGAGGTCGTGGATGCGCGCGAGCTTCTTGTACATGAGCTCGAGCACCTCGATGTCCAGCGCCGACAGCTTCTGCATGAAGGCCTGATCGTCGTCGCCGCGGGCCGCGCGCAGCCAGTGCAGCACTTCACGCGGATCCATGCGGTCCTTCTGCCAGGACGCGAGATCGACGTAGGCGACGAACTGCTCGGGCGTCGACAGCTGCACCAGCTCGGTGGAGTCCGCGAGCCCGAGATCGATGATCGTCGAGTAGACGTCCTCGGCCGGCAGCGTGGCGACCAGCGGCGTGCCGTCGACCTCCTCCAACATCGCCTCGGCGCGTCGCTTGACGTTGAGGTCGGCGAGCCGCCGCACCAGCTCCGCCCGGGTCAGGCGCTTGTCGTCGCTCGAAGTCACGGGGCGCGCGTACTCCGTACCAGGGAAACTGTCATCGCCGTTCTCGCCGCCTGGCGACGGGCCGTCAGTTGATGCCGCCGCCGCAGGCCCAGACCAGGTTGAAGCCGCGCAGCACCGGCGTGCTGCGGCCGTCGGCCGAGCGCAGGACGAACTCCACGCGGAGGAACTTCGTCTTCGGCACGCCCGCCGCCTTGAGATCCGTAGGCGAGGTGGTGAACGGCCCGAAGCGCGGCGTCGACGGCAGGTCGAGCTCCGCGGCGGTGTTGGCGGCCTTCGCGAAGACCTGCAGCGTGGTGTTCGCCGGCACGGTGGCGTCCCAGGTCAACGTGCGCCACTCGTTGTCCGTCGCGCAGGCCTCGAAGTCGCGCTTGTAGGTGCCCTGGGGCGCGGTGAAGTTGCGCAGCTGGTAGCCGGTGAAGTCCGAGTACGTGTACAGCCCGCCCGGCTGCTGCCCCGTGTGGAGGACCGCCCCGGTGTTCTTGTCGATGCGCGTCGCGTTGCCGCTGTAGTTGTTGACCCACGCGTTCTCGTCGCCGTCGAGGCCCACGCCGATGCTGCCGTTGGTGGCGGCGTCGGTCATGTCGATGAAGGCGTTGGAGCCGTACGGGACGACCGCGCCCGTCTCGGCGTCGAAGCGGATCAGCTGGGCCGCCGGCGGGCTGGCCGCCGAGTCGCCCCACCCGCTCATGTAGATGCGGCCGGCGGTGTCGGCGGCGATGCCGCGACCCCACTGGAAGGCCTTGCCCTGGTCGTTCCGCACCGCGGAGAAGTCGAACTTCGTCCACGTCTGCGTCGCGTGATCGTACCGGCAGGCGATCGCGCCCTTCGACCAGCCCGGCAGCCACACCCGGTTCTTCCCGTCGATCGCGAGGCCGTAGGCCCCGCAGTTGGCGGTGTCCTGGATCGTGTCGGACACCAGGGTGCCGGTCCCGGTGTCGATGAGCGCGAGCCGCGCCACGCCGGGCTGGACGATCCACAGCCGCTGCAGGCGATCGACCGCCGCGCCGTACGGGCCGAACCCCAGGGTGATGAAGGTCGCGCCGCCGCCGTTCACCGGCACGATCTGCCCGTTGCGGTTGTTCAGCTTGTACACGCGATTCTCGAAGTGAATGCCGACCCACACGTCGCCCGCCGAGCCCTCGGGGCCGGCCGACACCGCCAGCGCGCGCGCGCCGACCGGGCTGTTCGCCGGCGGCACGCCGCCCACCGGCGTGGTGAAGAGCACGCACTCGTCGTACTGCGCCGGGTCCGACCAGTCGGTGGGGATGATCATCTCCCCGTCGGCGGCGTTGGTGGAGATCTGCCCGTCGCCGTTGAGATCCCGGCTCGTCTCGATGGTGCCGTTGCCGTTGCGATCGATGCAGGCGTAGTCGGCGTTGGCGATCTTCGTCACCGATCCCTGCTTCTGGATGCCGCGGTTGGCGACCCACACGTCGCCGGCGAGATCGATCGCGGTGCGGCTCGGGTGGTAGCTGTCGGCGGCGTCCGGCCCCGCCTGCAGGCCCGTGGCGTTGCCGCCGGCGCAGGGCGGGCCCGCGCTGTTCGCGCAGTCCCTGGGGATCACCGACCAGTAGCGCGCCACCTCCTTGCCGGTGCGCGTGTCGTACTTGGACACCCAGCCGCGGGCGTCGTTGGCGATCCACATGAAGTACAGCTCGGTGCTGCCGGTGGAGAGGACGATGTGGCCCATCGGATCCAGCGTGACGCCCGTGCCGGTGCCGGTGGCGGTGCCGCCGTCGAGGGTGAAGCCGCCGTCGCCCACGTGGACCGTCGTGGTGCCGTCGCCCGCGTCGAAGACGGTGCCACCGCCGGCGCCGCCGCCGGCTTGGCCGCCGCCGCCGCCCGATCCGCCCCCGGCACCACCGGAGCCGCCGCCGGCGCCCGTCCCACCGTCAGAGAGCGTCACGGTGTTGGTGCACTGGCACTGGCAGCCAGCCACCGTCATCAGCGCCACTGCCACGAACAAGGCCGAGCGATGCATCGTGCCCCGGAGTGTCGGCCCGGGGCGCGTGGCCGTCAACGGCGCCCGGCCCCGACGACGTCGAGCAGCGTGCCCCACACCTCGTCGACGCCGATCTTCTCGACCGCCGAAAATCCCAGCAGCCCGCCGGCGGGCAGCTCGAGTTGCTTCCCGATCGCGTCGAGGCGCGGCTTGCGCGCGGCCTTGTTGAGGCGATCGATCTTCGTGGCCACCACGAGGATCCGCGGCGGCATGTCCTGCAGGAGGTCGAGCATCTGCACGTCGTCGGGCGTCGGGCCCACCTCGCCATCGACGATCAGCACCACCACCCGCAGCGTGTGCCGCTCCCGCAGGTAGCGGGTGATCATCACCTGCCACTTCTCGCGCTCGGCCTTCGACACCTTCGCGAAGCCGTAGCCGGGGAGATCGCACAGGCGCAGCGTCTTCGTCGTCGCCCGGCGCTCGAGCACCACGTCGAAGAAGTTGAGCGTGCGCGTGCGGCCGGGCGTGTTGGACACGCGCACCAGCTTCTTGCGGTGCGCCAGCGCGTTGATCATCGACGACTTGCCGACGTTGCTGCGCCCGACGAAGGCCACTTCGGGCAGCGGCTCGCGCGGGTACTGGCCGGGCTCCGTCGCGGTGGTGACGAAACGGGCGTCGACGACCTTGATCATCGCCCGGCCTGGAGCAGGCGCGCGAACGCCGGGAAGCGCCGCGGGGCCGCGCCCGTCTTCGCCTTGCCCGCGCCGCGCTTCTCGCGCTCGACGGTCCAGTGATCGATCGCCTTGAGCGCGACCGCGAAGTTGAAGGGCCTGAGCGAGGGGCTGGAGTCGTCGTGGCAGGCGCGGCAGGCCTTCTCCACCGGGTCGACGAGCCCGACCAGCCGCGCCAGCTCGGCGTCCTTCATCACGTAGCGCGCCGAGTAGTACTGGCCGCCGCCGTGGCACGTCTCGCAGGCCACCTGCGCGGTGCGGTCCTCGGCCTCGTTGGGCGAGTGGCAGGACAGGCAGCGGGCGTCCTTTTGCTGCTGCGGCGACAGCACGTCGCGGCTTCGGGCGTGCGGCGAGGCCTGCCAGGCCGCGTACGCGTCCGGGTGGCAGCTCTGACAGCTCTCCGAGCCCAGGAAGCCGTAGGCCAGGGCGCCGGCCCCCCAGGTAGCCGAAAGTGCGAAGACGGCGCGTAGGACGAGCGTGCGCATGGGGCCAAACGAAGTAGCATTGCCCGGGCGTGATGTCGCGCTTCCTCTTCCTGTCCCTCGTGGTGGCGGTGGTCCCCCTGCCGGCGCCGGCCAAGCCGTGGAACGGCATCATCCCCGGCGTGTCGTCGACGCTGGACGTGATCGGCAAGTTCGGCGAGCCGTCGAAGCGGGTGATGGCGAAGGGCCAGGAGGTGCTCGTCTACTCCGGCCAGGCGGCGATCACCGGCACGCTGCAGGCGCAGTTCAAGACCAACCCGTCGACGCACGTCGTCGAGCGCATCGACGTGTACCCGGCCGTCAGCATTCCCATGGCCGCGGTCGAGAAGTCCTATGGGAGGGCGTGCGATCCGCTCGAGGCCGTCGAGCCCTGCTACTACCGCAAGGAGTCGCAGCTCATGAAGACGTACTTCCTGTACCTGAAGCTGGGCCTCGCGATCTTCTTCAAGGAGGACGGGAAGACCGTGCAGTCGCTGGTCTTCCTCCCCGAGTCGGTCAAGCCCGCGGCGCCGTGATGCAGGTGTTCGGCCTCACCGGCGGCATCGCCACCGGCAAGAGCACCGTGTCGCGGCTGTTCGCCGAGAAAGGCATGCCGATCATCGACGCCGATCTCGTCGCGCGCGAAGTCGTCGAGCCCGGTCAGCCGGCGCTCGCGGAGATCGCCGCGCGCTTCCCCGGCGTCGTCGGCGCCGACGGGCGGCTCGATCGCGCGAAGCTGGGCGAGCGGATCTTCGGGGATCCCACCGAGCGCGCCGCGCTGAACGCCATCACCCACCCGCGCATCCAGGCCGCGGTGCTGGAGAAGACGCGCCAGCTGGCCGAGGCCGGCGCGCCGCGCGTCCTCTACGACGCGCCGCTGCTGATCGAGAACGGCCTCCACCGCGGCATGCACGGCGTCGTGCTGGTGGTGGCCCCGCCGGACGTGCAGCGCGCGCGGCTCATGCAGCGCGACGGGCTGTCGGCCGAGGCCGCCCTGGCCCGCATCGCCTCGCAGATGCCGCTCGACGAGAAGCGCGCCCACGCCACGTGGATCGTCGACAATGGCGGCGCGCTGGAGGACACCCGCCGGCAGGTCGACGAGATCTACCGGGCGATGCTGGCCATCCCCGCCGCGTGATCGGGTGTGGGCAACGCGCCCACCAGTCGGTAGGGTCGTGCCCCGTGAGCTTCCACGCGTTCGTCACCGGCTACCCGGGCTTCATCGGCAAGCGCCTCGTGAAGCACCTGGCGCAGGAGAACCCGGACGGGCACATCGCGCTGCTGGTGCAGCCGAAGTTCGTCAAGGAGGCCACGGCGTACGCCAGCCGGATCAAGGGCGCGACGATCGAGATCCTCGCCGGCGACATCGTCGACATGCACCTGGGCCTCTCCGGGCCCGAGGTCCGGCGGCTCACGAAGGACACCACGCACCTCTTCCATCTGGCGGCGATCAGCTACCTCGGCATGCCGCGGGAGACGGCGCGCAAGGTGAACGTCGACGGCACCCGCAACGTGCTGGAGATGGCGCGCGCGTGCGCCAACCTCGAGCGGCTGGTGCACTACTCCACCTGCTACGTGTCCGGCGATCGCGTCGGGGTGATCGCCGAGGACGAGCTCGACGTGGGCCAGTCGTTCCGCAACGCCTACGAGGAGACGAAGTTCGAGGCCGAGAAGCTGGTGCAGAAGGCGAAGTCGAAGCTGCCCATCACCATCATCCGCCCGTCGACGGTGGTGGGCGATTCGCGCTCCGGCGAGATCGACCGCTTCGAAGGCCCGTACTACCTCGGCATGCTGCTGGTGATGTCGCCGCTGGTGCTCCCGCTGCCGCTGCCCGGCAACGGGGTGGCGCCGCTGAACGTCATCCCCATCGACTTCGCGGTCGAGGCGACGTGGAAGCTGGCGCAGAATCCGCGGGCGATCGGGAAGACGGTGCACCTCGTCGATCCCAACCCGATGAGCGCGCGCCGTGTGTACGAGCTGATCGCCGAGCGCGCGAACAAGAAGCTGCCCCGCTTCACGCTGTCGGCCCGGGCGACGGATCTCTTCCTGCGGCTGCCCGGCGTGGAGAAGCTGGCCCGCCCGCAACGCGCCGCCATTCACTACGTGAACCACCTGGCGCTCTACAATTGCCACACCTGCCTCGAGCTGCTCGACGGCACCGGCGTGCGCTGCCCGCCGCTGGACTCGTACCTCGACAAACTCATCGACTTCGCGATCAGGACGTGGAAGGCGAAGAAGGATCGCGACGCCGACGAGGTGGACGACCCGCTCGACCGCCCGTCGAAGTAGCCGAAAGGAAGCGCATGCACCCCCGCTACGCCGTCGGAGACACCTTCACGCTGGTGCGCACCTGCGACCGGTACCGGCCGGTCTACTACGCGGCCGCTTCGGGCGACTTCAACCCGATCCACATCGATCCCCGGGTCGGCGAGGCGGCGGGCCTGGGGGGCGTCATCCTCCAGGGGCTGTGCACGCTCGGCTGGGCGGTGGACGCCTTCATCCACTACCTCGGCGACCCGGGGAAGGTGGCGCGGATCCGGGTGCGCTTCTCGCGGCCCGTGGCGCTCGAGGACACGATCACCATCACCGGCACGGTGACGGCGATCGACGGCGGCAGGCTGACCGCCGAGGTGAGCGCGAAGAACCAGCGGGGCGAGGACGTGCTCAAGGGCGCCGTCGTCGAGGGGAGGATCTGACATGGCGCTCGACCCGAAGTTCGTCGGCCGAAAGTACGGCCCCTTCGTCTACGAGGTGGGCGTGGAGAAGCTGCGAGAGTTCGCCTACGCGGTGGGCGGCTCGGTGCCGTCGATGGGCTTCTCCGGCGTCGGCCCGCCCGAAGGGCTGCACCCGTGGCTCCACGACAAGGCCGCGGCGAAGGACTCGCCGTACGGCGCGGTGGTGGCCATGCCCAACTTCGCGGTCGTCTACGCGATCGGCCCGTTCTCGAAGGCCTGCACCGATCCGGAGCTCGGGGTGGATCTCCTGCGCCTGGTCCACGGCGAGCAGGAGTTCGAGTTCTTCGAGGTGGTGCGGCCAGGCGACACGCTGACCACCACCGGGGCGATCACCGACATCTCCGCCAAGAAGAGCCTCGACTTTCTCACGGTGACGACCGAGAGCTGGAACCAGCGCGGCGCGCTCGTGGTTCGCGCGAAGTGGACCGCGATCATCCGCGGCTGATCACGCCCTCGTCGACCAGCTGCGCCAGGATGCGCGCGGTGTCGAGCCGCGACATGCCCGAGACGGCGAACAGATCGTCGAAGGTGACCGAGCCGTCGATCTGCGCCAGCACGAAGCCGGCGCGGTGGTCGAGGTTCAGCCAGATGATCTCGTCGTCCTTGAGCAACACCCGCGGTTTCTTGTCGAGGTGCCCCAGCTTGGATTCGAACATCGCCAGCAGCGTGCGCTCGCTGCGCTCCTTGAGCTGCCGCACCTCGGGCGAGTCCGGCGCGAGCTTCTCGGCCCTGGCGATGAGCTCCATCGCGCCGGAGTGATCGTCGAGGTCGAGCAGGTCGCGCGCTCCCCGGAGGATGGTGGCGATCTCCTCCGCGCGGGCCTTCGCCGGGTCCCGCGTCACCTTCGAGTCGCTGCTGATGAGATCGAGCGCCCGGTCCGCGCCCACCACCGCCTCGAGCGTGATGCCAGGGTTGGAGCGGGCGTCCCAGGCCGACTGCGCCGCGGGATCGAGGTTGGGCGACGGGCGCGGCGCCAACGGCGGCGGGCTGGTGGACTTCCACTGCCACGCGGCCTCCGCCGGGGGAACCGGCGCCTCGAGGGGCCCGGGCGGCGGCGGCAGCAGCTCGGGGGTGAAGGCCCCCGGGGCCGGCGCGGCGTCGCTGAACATCGGCGGTGTGGCGCTCGGGGGCGAGGGAGGCGGCGCGTCGCCGTCCAGCACCACGGCCCCGCCCTGGGGCGTCGAGAAGAGCGGCGGCGTCGTCCTGGGCGGCAGCGGCGGCTCGGCGTCGCCCGTGAGCACGACGTTCTGCGGCGGCTGCGGCGGCAACTCGCCCGACAACGACACCGTCCTGGGCACGGGCGCGGGCTCCGGCGGCGCCGGCCCGACGTCCTTCGGCATGGCGAACGGCCTGGTGCCCGACGGCGACGAGGACTTCGCCACCTGGTCCGACATGGAGAACTGCATCGTCCCCGAAGGACGGCTGGCGGACGGTACCGAGGCGTCGCGCACGTCCTTCGGCATGGCGAACTGGTGCGTGCCCTGCGAGGGGCGACTCTCGAAGGCCGGCGGCGGCGGGAGGCCCGCGGACGACGGCGCGGCCGTGAAGCTGTCGGACGACGCCACACGGGCGGGATCGTCGGTGAGCCGTCCCCAGTCGTCGGGGTCATCTCCTCGCGCAGCCGGGGCCGTCGCGGGCTGCCGGGCGGGCCCCTTCGCCGGCCGCGGCAGCGGCGCGATGCGCGAGGGCCGCGCGGCGGTGAGGGGGATCTCCTCGACCTCGTCCGCCAGGCGCCCGAACTCGTCGCTGTCGTCCGGCGGCGCAGCGGTGGCGGCGGCCTTCACCTCAACGGGCAGCGCGAACACCATCGTGCCGGACGGGCTGGACGCCGGCGCCGTGCCGGCCGCCGCCTTCACCTCGGCGGGCATGGGGAAGGCCACGGTGCCCGAGGGCGTGGACGCGGGCACCTGTCCCATCGCCGCTCTCACCTCGGCGGGCATGGCGAAAGCCATGGTGCCGGGCGGCGCCGACGCAGGCGAAGCGCCCGCCGGAAGTCCGAAGGGCGAGGTGTTCCCCGGCGGCGTCTGGCCGAGCGCGGGCGGCCGCTCGTCCGGCGGCTGGGGGTCCTCCCAGGGCACGGCCGGCGTGGCGGGGCCGTCGGGCCGAAGCTGCCTGCGGTCGACGTGGAGGTCCGGGAACGTCTCCTCCTGGTCGGCCAGCGCCTGGAACTCGTCCTCCGGAGTAGGGCCTCCGCCCGTCACGGCGGGCATCGCCGAGAACTTCGTGGTGGCGCCGGGCGGCGCGTCGCCGATGGCGGCCCGCACCTCGTCGGGCATGGCGAAGGCCATGGTGCCCGGCGAAGAAGGCGAGGACGCGGGCTGCGCGGCGATCGCCTGCCGGACCTCGTCCGGCATCGCGAAGGCCATCGTGCCCGGCGCCGACGGCGTGGAAGCCGGGGGCGCCGCCGCCTGCTGCACCTGGGCGGGCATGGCGAAGGTCAGCGTGCCCGACGGCGAAGAAGACGGGGCCGCGGTGCCGGGCGTCGAGGGCGACGCGCTTGGAGTGGACGCCGCCGCGGCGCGCACCTCGTCGGGCAGCGCGAACATCATCGTGCCCGGGGTGGCCGGGGCCGACGCGGCCCGCACCTCCTTCGGCATCGCGAACTGCAGCGTCGACTGCGACGGCGAGCTCGAGAAGGCCGGCGGCGGTGGCAGGCCGGTGGCGGACGGGCTGCTCGAAGGCGCGGGTGCTGGCGCGGACTGCGGCACCGGCGTCGAGGCGCCTGTCAGGCGGCCCCAGTCGTCGTCGATCGAGAACGCCGCAGACGCAGGCGGCGCCGACGTCGCCAGGCCCCAGTCCGTCTCCACCGCCGACGGCGGCGACGCCTCGCGCTCGAAGGGGTTCGACGGCGGCGGCAACTCGGGCGGGGGCGGCTCGGCGGGCGGCGCGGCCCCGGCCGGCTGCGACAGCAGCTGCTTCGCCTTCTCGTTCGTGGGATCGAGCTTCAGTGCACGCTCGAAGAGGCGCCGGGCGCCGTCGAGATCCCCCGACAGCTTCAACCAGACACCTGCGTCGACGAGCTGTGCCGCGCGCTCCTTGCTCATCCGTCACCGCCCGATGCGCTGGAGCACACCCTTGAACAGACTGATGGTGCGCGTCAGCGTGTCGATGCTCTCGCTCAACCGGGCCAGGTCCGTGCCCTCCATGGCCTTGTTCGCCTGCTCCAGCGCCCGGTTGGCCTTCGACACCGCATCCTGCCCGAACTCGGAGCCCTGTGTCGCCTGCTGGAGCTGCGGAATGAGCTCGGTGACCTCGCGGGCCAGCGCCTTGAGCTCGGCGATCTTCTTCTTCGTCTCCTCTTCGCTCTTCGCCTCGAGCAGCAGGTCCGCCTGCTCGTCGAGGATCCGCTTCAGCTCGTCCTCGGTCAGGCCGCCCGACGCCGTCACCTGGATCGACTGCTGTTGGCCGGTCTCGCGATCGCGAGCGGACACGGACACGATGCCTTCCGAGTTGATGTCGAAGGTGACGTCGATCTCCACCTCGCCGCGCTTGGCCTCGCGCAGCCCGGTGAGGATGAATTCGCCGAGCAGCTCGTTCTGGTGGGCGACCTCGGCCTCGCCCTGCAGCACCATGATCTTGACCGTGTTCTGGTTGTCCTTCGAGGTGTTGAAGACCTCGGTGACGCTCGTGGGCACGGTGGTGTTGCGGGGGATCAGCGTCCGCACTTAGCCGCCCGCGATCGCCACGCCGAGCGACTGCGGCGTCACGTCGAGCAGCACCACGTCCGCGCCGGCGCCGGTGAGCGCCTCGGCCTGCACCGCGGCGCCCAGCGCCACCACCTCGTCGGGGTGCACGCCCTTCGACGGATCGCGACGGAAGTACTCCTTCACCGCCGCCTGGATCGCCGGCATGCGCGTCATGCCGCCGACCAGCACCATCTCCTTGAGGTCGATGGGCTTGACCTTCGCCTCCTGCAGCACCTGCTCGCAGATCGTGATCGTCTTCTTCACCAGCGCGCCGCACATCTCCTCGAGCTGCTCGCGCGTGAGCGTCTTCTGCAGGTGCAGCGCGGCGCCCCCGCCCTGCGGCGTGGAGATGAACGGCAGGTTGATCTGCGTCTCGCGGGTGGTGGACAGTTCGATCTTCGCCTTCTCGGACGCGTCCTTCAGGCGCTGCAGCGCCATGCGATCGCCGCGGAGATCGATGCCGTGCTCCTTCTGAAAGTCCGCCACCAGCCAGTCGATGATGCGGTTGTCGAAGTCCTCGCCGCCCAGGTACGTGTCGCCGCCCGTCGCGATGACGTCGAACACCCCGCTGCCCACCTCGAGCACCGAGATGTCGAAGGTGCCGCCGCCCAGATCGAAGACGGCGATCTTCCCGTTGATCGTCTTGCCGAAGCCGTAGGCCAGCGCCGCGGCCGTCGGCTCGTTGATGATCCGGAGCACCTCGAGGCCAGCGATGCGCCCCGCGTCCTTGGTCGCCTGCCGCTGGCCGTCGTTGAAGTACGCCGGCACCGTCACGACGGCCTTCTTCACCGGGCGTCCGAAGAAGGCCTCGGCGTCCGCCTTGAGCTCCCGCAGCACCATCGCAGACAGCTCGGGCAGCGAGTACTCGTGCTCGCCCAGCGTCACCCGAATGTCGTCGTGCTCGCCGGCGTGCACCCGGTACGGCAGCACCTTCAGGGCCTGCTGCGTCTGGGGCGCGGAGAACTTCCGGCCGATGAGCCGCTTGGCCGCGTACACGGTGTCCGTCGGGTTGGTGATCGCCTGCCGCTTCGCGATCGGCCCCACCAGCAGCTTGCCCGCCTTCGACACCGCGACCACCGACGGTGTCAGGTTCGAGCCGCTGCGACTCCTGATGACGACGGGGCTGGCGCCCTGGACAGTTGCAACGACACTGTTCGTCGTCCCCAGATCGATGCCGATGACAGGCTCGCGCTCGGCCATGGAGTCGCGATGTTAGAACGCCCACCGCTTTTTGACGTGTTTTTTTGACCTCGGGATCGTCGGGGGCCAGCCGGGCCGCCTCCTCGAGGTGCTTCTTCGCGAGCGCCTTCATCCCGGCCGCTTCCATCTTCAGGCCAAGGAAGAGTCTGTAGGAGGCGTTGTTCGGCGCGGCGTCGACGGCCTTCTGGGCCATGGACACCACCTCGCGGGGTTCGGCGCCGCGACGGTCGAGCAGCGTCGCCGCCTTGTAGGCCGCCTGGTGGTGCGCGGCGCTCGCGAAGACGGCCGCGCGGAAGGCGGCCAGCGCGGCGTCTTCGTCCTGCCGCTCGAGCGCCTCCAGACCGGCCTTGAAGCTCGCATCAGCCCGGATTTGTTCGTTCTTCTGGCGCACCTCGGCGAGGAGGGCTTTCACCTCGGCGTTCTGGCCGTCCATCTGCGCGGCCTGGTTCAGGAAAGTGAAAGCCTGGCTGTACTCGCCCTTCGCGATGGCCTCGCGAGCGCGCGCGA
The DNA here is from genome assembly GCA_040755835.1 of Myxococcota bacterium. GTDB lineage: Bacteria > Myxococcota > Myxococcia > Myxococcales > Myxococcaceae > JADLDB01. The sequence goes on along the minus strand of JBFMAB010000096.1, from coordinate 164,569 downwards.
GCTGCTCGTGCACTCGGGTGGCCCTGGCCAGGTACGGGTGCCGGGCGAGCCGCGCCTGCCGCTCCCGGTCGCGCTTGCGCTCCTCCTCCGTCTTTTCCTGGACGCCGTTGGCGGGGCCGATGGCGGGGAAGCTGCCGGAACTGCCCGCCTGCGCCCGGACCGCTGCCCGAATGAGCGGGTTCGCTTCGAGCCAGGCCTGGCGCTTCTGGAGATCGGTGAGGACGCCGTGCGCTTCCACCAGGCGGCGGAAGATCTTCTCGAGGCGGGCCTTGTAGCTGCCCAGCTGCTTGCCGAAGTAGCGATCGGGGTGGAACTTCTTCGACGCCTCGCGGAACGCGGCCGTGACCTGCTCCGTCGATGCGCCCGGGGGCACGCCGAGGATCTCGTAGTGATTCGGCGATCCGAGCTTCGCCTCGAGTTCGAGGATCTCCTTCCGTCGCGCTTCGTCGATGTCAACCTTCTCGTCGAGTGCCACGCGTCCGTCCCCCCCCGGCGCCCCGCTGCAAAAATCCGCTCGGCTGGAATGTCACAAGGAACGCTCGAGGATGGCAAGTCCTTCAGCCAGCTGCTCGCGGGTGGTGACGTAGGCCGGTGCGAAACGAATGGTCTTCTCGCCGGCCAGGTTGGCCAGCAGGCCGTTGGCCCGGCAGCGGGCCAGCACGTCGGCGGCGCCGGCGTCGACCTCGATGCCCCACAGCATGCCGCGCCCGCGCACGTCCTTCACCCGCTCGGGGCGCCGCGCCTTCAAGGCCTCGGCGAGCTGCCGGACATGCTCGCCCTTCGCCTCGTTCTCCCGCAGCGTCTGGGGCGCGGTGGCGAGATCCCACGTCGCGTTCGCGGCGGCGGCGGCCACCAGGTTCCCGCCGAACGTGGACCCGTGGGTGCCTGACGGCAGTGCCTGGCCGACCGCGTCGGTGCACACCATGGCGCCGATCGGCAGGCCGTTGCCCAGGGACTTCGCGAGCGAGAAGGCGTCGGGGACGATGCCGTCGTGCTGGAAGGCGAACGGCTTGCCGGTGCGGCCGATGCCCGTCTGCACCTCGTCGATGAGGAGCAGCAGCCCGTGCTGGTCGCACAGCGCCCGCAGGCCCGCGAGGAAGCCCTTCGGCGCCGGGCGCACCCCACCCTCGCCCTGGATCGGCTCCACGAGGATCGCCGCGGTGTGCGGCCCGATGCGCGCCTTCACCGCGTCGAGATCGCCGTAGGGCGCGTACACGAAGCCCGCCGGCATCGGCTCGAAGCCCGCCTGGTACTTCGGCTGCGCGGTCGCGGTGACGGTGGCCAGCGTGCGCCCGTGGAAGCCGCCCTCGAAGGTGATGATCTCGAAGCGATCCTTGTTCCCCTTCACCTCGCGCTGCGCGCGCCGCGCCAGTTTGATCAGCGCCTCGTTCGCCTCGGCGCCCGAGTTGCAGAAGAAGGCCCGCGCCCCCGGCAGCCCCGACGCCTTCGTCAGCCGCTCGGCGAGCGCGATCTGCGGCTCCGAGTAGAAGACGTTCGACACGTGCCACAGCGTGTCCAGCTGGGCCTTCGCCGCGGCGATGATCGCCGGGTGGCAGTGGCCCAGCGCGCAGGTGGCGATGCCGGCGATGAGATCCAGGTACCGGCGCCCCTCCGCGTCCCACACGTACGCGCCTTCGCCCCGCGTCAGGACGATCGGCTGCTGCTTGTAGTTCTGCAGCAGCACCTGCTTCGCGCGGGCGATCACCTCGTCGGTGCGGGTCGGGGCGGCGGCGGTGGGAGCTTCGGAGGCCTTCGCGGTCACGGTCATGAGAGCGTCTCTTAGAGGATGTACTTCGAGAGATCTTCGTCCTTCACCAGGTCGGCCAGCTTCTCGCGGACGTAGGCGACGTCGACGGCGACGGCCTTCTGCTGGAGCTCGCTCGCCGAGAAGGACACCTCCTCGAGGAGCTTCTCGAGCACGGTGTGGAGCCGCCGGGCGCCGATGTTCTGGCTGCGGTCGTTCACCTGCTGCGCCAGGCGCGCCAGCTCGGCGAGCGCGTCGTCGGTGAAGGTGAGCGTCACGCCCTCGGTGGAGAGCAGCGCCTGGTACTGCTTCACCAGCGAGTTCCTCGGCTCCTTGAGAATCCGCACGAGATCGTCGCCGGACAAGGGCTCGAGCTCCACGCGGATCGGGAAGCGGCCCTGCAGCTCGGGGATCAGATCCGACGGCTTGGAGACGTGGAAGGCCCCCGCGGCGATGAAGAGGACATGATCGGTCTTCACCGGGCCGTACTTGGTGTTCACCGTGCTGCCCTCGACGATCGGCAACAGGTCGCGCTGCACGCCCTCGCGGGAGACGTCCGGGCCCACGCCCTTGCCGCCCTCGCGGCTCGCGATCTTGTCGATCTCGTCGAGGAAGATGATCCCATCGGACTCGGCGCGCTTCACCGCGTCTCGGTTGACGCGATCCTGGTCGATCAGCTTGGCGGCCTCCTCCTGCTCGAGGATCTTCAGCGCCTCGGGCACGTTCGCGCGGCGGCGGCGCGTGCGGTTGCCCAGGCCGGGCATGCCCTTGAAGAGGTCCTGCAGGTTGACGCCCAACTCCTCGAGGCCCTGCCCCGAGAAGTTGCGGATGAACATGAGGCTCGAGTCGGACACGTCCACCTCGACCTGCACGTCGTCCAGCGTACCTGCGGCGATCTGCGCGCGGAACTTCTCGCGCTCTGCGTCCGTGAGCCGCGGCGCGGGCGCCCCGCTGCCGGGCAACAGGCCCAACCCGCTGCCCGCTTTCGGCGTGCCGCCCAACTTCACCAGCTCGTGCAGCCGATCCTCGGCGTTCTCCAGCGCGCGGGCCCTCACCCGCTGCGTCTCCTCCTCGCGCACCAGGGCGACCGCCGCCTCGACGAGATCGCGCACCATCGACTCCACGTCGCGGCCGACGTAGCCCACCTCGGTGAACTTCGACGCCTCGACCTTGATGAACGGGGCCTGGGCGAGCCGCGCAAGGCGGCGGGCGATCTCGGTCTTCCCGACCCCCGTCGGCCCCATGAGGATGATGTTCTTCGGCGTGATGTCGTCACGCAGCTCGGCGGGCGCGTGCTGCCGCCGCCAGCGGTTGCGCAGCGCGATCGCGACGGCGCGCTTCGCCGCACCCTGGCCGACGATGTACCGGTCGAGCTCGTTGACGATCTCCCGGGGGGTGAGGGACGAGCGCATCACAGCTCCTCGAAGCTCAGGTGAGCGTTGGTGTAGATGCAGATGTCGGAGGCGATCGACAGCGACCTCTCGACGATCTCCTTCGCGGACAGGCTCGAGTGCGCGAGGAGAGCGCGGGCCGCCGCGAGCGCGTACGGTCCGCCGCTGCCCACCGCGGCGATGCCGTAGTCCGGCTCCACCACGTCGCCCGCGCCGGTGAGGATGAACGTCTTCTCCTTGTCGGCGACGACGAGCAGCGCCTCGAGGCGGCGCAGGTAGCGATCGGTGCGCCAGTCCTTGCCCAGCTCCACGCAGGCGCGCGCGAGGTTCTTCTGGTGCTCCTTCAGCTTCGCCTCGAAGCGCTCGAAGAGCGTGAAGGCGTCGGCGGTGCCCCCCGCGAAGCCGGCGATCACCTGCCCCTCCGACAGGCGGCGGACCTTCTTCGCCGCCCCCTTCATCACCGTCTTGTCCAGGGTGACCTGGCCGTCGCCGCCCAGCACCGTCTTGCCGTCCCGGCGCACGCAGAGAATGGTCGTCATGGTGGTGCGCGGTTTAACAGCCGCGCGGCCCGTTTTCTGCCCCTTGCACGGCTGTCCCGGCCCTCACCGGGCGCAGGTGTGCCGGTGTAGATCCGTCGCCATGCTTCGCTTCGCCCTGCACCTCGCCTGCCTGTCGCTCCTCGCGGTCGCGTGCGGCAGCACCCAGGCGCCGTGCGGCCCCACGACGTGCCCGGGCTGCTGCGCGACGGATGGCGCCTGTGTGGCGGCGCCCACGGCCCAGGCCTGCGGCGCGGCGGGCGCGGCGTGCGTCATGTGCACGGGCGGCGCGCGGTGCGTGGCGGGCGCCTGCGCGGTGCCGGACGGCGGCCTGGGCGGCGACGGTGGCGCGATGGGCCCGTGCGACGTCGGCAACGGTGGGTGCGACGCCGTGGCGACCTGCACACCGTCGGGCTCGAGCGTCACGTGCACCTGCCCGGCCGGCTCCGAGGGTGACGGGCTCACCTGCACGCCGAGGTTGTCGTCGCTGACGATTTCGCCTGCATCGCTTTCGCCCCTCTTCTCCCCCGCGCAGACGACGTACGCGGCGTCGGTGCCGTACGCGAGCACGCTGATCACGGTGACGGCAGCGACGAAAGCGGCGGGCGCGACGATCCTGATCGACGGCCAGCCCACCACGACCCGGATGATCCCCCTCTCGGCCCCCACGCGGCCGGTCGCGGTCACCGTGCGCTTCGACGCCACCCAGCGCTCGACGCCGTATTCGCTCACCGTGGCCCGCGCGCGGCGGACGGTCGAGCAGGGGGTGCTTGCCCAGCCGACGCCGGTGATGGGTGACGCGCTGGGCAGCTCGGCGGCGCTCTCCCGCGACGGCAACACCCTGGTCGTGGGCGCGCCCGGCGACGACGCCACGGGCGGCGCGGTGATGAACGGGGGCGCCGCCTTCGTCTTCCAGCGCGTCGCGGGGACGTGGAGACTGGTGCAGACGCTGCGCGCCTCGAACGCCGGCGCCCTTGACGCGTTCGGGAGCTCGGTGGCGATCTCCGCCCACGGCGCCGTCATCGCGATCGGCGCGCCGAAGGAGGACTCGGACGGCGCCGGTGACAACGAGGCCGCCGCGGACTCCGGCGCCGTCTACGTGTTTCGCGCTTCCGCGGGCGCCTGGACCGAGGAGGCCCGGCTCAAGGCGACGCTGGTGGGCGCGGGCGACGGCTTTGGCGCCAGCGTGGCGGTGTCGGGCGACGGGCAGGTGATCGCCGCCGGCGGACCCGACGAGGACGGCGGCCTGCCGGGCATCGACAACGACGCCTCCGACGACACGGCGCCCTCCGCGGGAGCCGTGTGGATCTTCCGCCACGGGACGGCCTGGGCACAGGAGGCGTACGTGAAGGCGTCGAACCCCGACGCCCGGGATCGCTTCGGCGTCGCCGTGGCGCTCAACGACGACGGCTCAGTGGTCGCCGTGGGCGCCACGGGGGAGTCCAGCGCCGCCACCACCATCGACGGGCTGCCGGACGACGACTCGGCGCTGAACGCGGGCGCCGTCTACGTCTTCCGCAAGGCCACGACGTGGGCCCAGCTGGTGCGGCTCAAGGCGTCGAACGCCGGCGCGGGCGACGTGCTGGGCGCGTCGGTGGCGATCTCCGGCGACGGGAAGACCGTCGTGGCCGGGGCCTGGGGGGAAGACAGCGGGCGCGTGGGAGTCGACGGGCCAGACGACGACACGGCCGACCTCGCCGGAGCCGCCTACGTCTTCGTGGAGGCCGCGAGTGGCTGGCAGCAGGCAGCTCGCCTCAAGGCGTCCAACGCCGACTCGGGCGATCGCTTCGGTCAGTCCGTCTCGGTGTCCCGTGACGGGCAGTCGGTGGTGGTGGGCGCGCCGGGCGAGGCCAGCAGCGCGATGGGCCTCGACGGCGACCAGGCGCTCAACAACCTGCTCGCCGCGGGGGCGGCCTACCTGTTCGGCAAGACGTCGGCCGGCTGGGTGCAGGAGGTGTATGCGAAGGCATCGACGCCGGCGGTCGGCGACGGCTTCGGCTCGACGGTGACGCTGGCGGGCGACGGCGTCTCCTTCACCTGCGGCGCGCCGGGCGCGGCGTCGGGCGCGGGCGCGGCCTATGCCTTCACGCGGCTGCCGTTCTAGCGGCGGGCCGGGCCCGCGCGGGGATCCGACGGAGCCTCCTGACCACCCTTTGAGCGCGTGTCGCCACCCGCAGCCGCGGCGGCCACCCGCGCCATGAGCGGCCGGCCCGGCGCGGGCTTCACCGCCGCAGCAGCACGTAGACCGCCCCGGCGCCGCCATCCTGTGGGCGCGCCGTGCAGAACGCCAGCACGTGCTTCGCCGACCGCCCGTGCGACAGCCACACCTGCACGCTCTGCTTCAGCACGGGGATCTGGTCCTTCGAGTGCAGCCCTCGCCCGTGCACGACGAGGACGCAGCGCCGCCCGGCCACCCGGCTCTTCTGGATGAACTGCTCCAGCTCGCCCTTCGCCTGCTCCTTCGTCAGCCCGTGCAGATCGACGTGCGCCTGGAAGGAGAAGGCGCCGGCGCGCAGCTTCCGCAGCACGCGCTCGTCGAAGCCCTGCACCGCGCCCTCGATGAACTCGTCGGAGTCCGCGAGATCGAACGGCCCTCCCCCGCTCACCAGCTCCGCCAGCCGGGCGAGCGACTCCGCCTCCTCACTGGGGATCGAGAGCTGCTCCGCGGTCCGCGGCGGCGGCGGCGGCGCGCGGGCCACGCTCTCGCGCACCGGGCGCACCTCGCCCACCGTCTCGAGGAAGAGCGCCGCCTCCTCGTCGGCGGCGATCGGCTCGGCCTTCTTCGGCGGCGGAGGCGCCGGCGCGGCGGCCTTCGCCGGCTGCGGTTGCTCCGGGAGCTTCAGCTTCGAGAACGGGTTGTTGAACGGCTCGTCCTTCTTCCTCGCCACGGCTCACGCCCTCGGGTGCGCCGCGTCGTAGACCTTCTGCAGCTGCTCGAAGGACACCGCGGTGTAGCGCTGGGTCGTCGACAGACTGGCGTGGCCCAGCAGCTCCTGGATGCTGCGGATGTCCGCCCCCCCCGCCAGCAGGTGCGTCGCGAACGAGTGACGCAGCGCGTGCGGCGACAGCTTGCGGCTCAAGGCGAGCTGCCGCACGTACTTGTCGAGGTGCCGCTCCACGCTGCGCGTGGTGAGCCGCCCGCCGCGGAAGTTCAGGAACACCGCGTTGGGATCCTGCTTCTTCGCCGGCTTCGCCAGCAGCTCGGCGCGCCGCGCGAGCCAGGCGGTGAGCGCCTCCACCGCGGGTTCGCTCAAGGGGCAGATCCGCTCCTTGTTGCCCTTGCCCAGCACCCGCACGACGCCGGACTGGAGATCGAGGCTCTGCAGCGACAGCCCCACCAGCTCGCTGACGCGCAGCCCCGAGCCATACAGCACCTCGAGCATGGCGCGGTCGCGCAGCCCCAGCAGGGCCTTGCCGTCGGGAGCGCCCATCAGCGCGAAGGCCTGGTCCACCGGGACGGCGCGCGGCAGCCTCTGCGGCAGCTTCGGCGTCTTCACCCGCCGCGCCGGGTTCGCGGCGATCACCTTCCGGCGCGCGAGGTACTTGTAGAAGGACTTCAAGCCCGCGAGCCGCCGCGCTCGCGAGGACGCCGCCAGCGCGACCGACTGCACGCCGAGGAAGCCTCGCAGGTGCAGGTGGTTTGCGGCCTCGAGCGCCACGCCCTGCGGCTCCAGGTACGCCTCGAGCGCCTTGAGATCCTGCGCGTACGCCTTCACCGTGTGCGGCGACGCCGCCCGGGACACCTCGAGGTAGCGCAGGAACTCGGTGACGTACGGGCTCACGGTACGAAGAGTCTAGCGGCCGCAGGCGCCGCCGCCCGTTTTTTGGATCTCAGGGGGACTTCGCCACGTACACGCCGGCGCGCGGCTTCTCCTTCACCAGGTACGCGACGTACGCACCGTCCGCGCCCAGGCTGAGCGCGGGCCACTCCACGTACTGGTCGACCGTCTTCTGCTCGCCCGACGTCACGTTCCGCAGCGCGAGATCGAACGTCTGGTCCGTGAGGTGCGCGTACGCCACCATCGCGCGGCTGCCGTCCTTCGAGAACTTGATGCCGAAGACGCCCTCGAGCTCTTTCTTCGGCAGCGCGTCCTTTGGCGCGTCGAGCGGCACCTTCAGCACGTCGCACGCCCGCCCTTCCCGCAAGCAGTCGGCGCGGAAGTAGAGCTCGTTGGTGCCGGGCCGAAAGACGTACTCGTAGAGCCAGTCCTTGAGCGCCGCCGGCTCCGTGGCGCCGGGCCGCAGCAGCAACAGCCGCCGCGTCACCTCGGGCTGCTCGATGCGCGCGGTGTACGCGAGCGCCGCGCCGTCGGGCGAGAAGAGGTAGTTCGGGCACAGCCGCTGCAACGTCCTCGGGGCACCGTCCGGCAACTCGACCAGCGACAGCTCCCCCACCTTCTCCAGCTTCGGGTCGCCTTCCTTCGCCTCGCGGCCGCCCAGCGGGAGCTCGGTGTAGTTCGCGCGGAAGGCGAGCCGCTTCGAGTCCGGGGAGAACTCGAAGTCCTTCACCCCCTCGGCCAGCTTGCGCGGCTTGCCGCCTACCAGCGTGCTGACCCACAGCTCGCCGAGCTCCGACACCGCGCCGCCGTTGGCCACCCACGCCGCCGCGCTGCCGTCGGGCGTCACCCGGAAGCGCACCGCGTCGTCCGACAGCTTGCGGTCGTCCAGCGTGGCGACGTCGATGACGTGCAGCTGGAAGGTGCGGTCGCCCGGCGTCGCGCGGGCGTTGGCCACCACGTGCTTTCCGCTGCGAAGAATCGTGTAGTCCGCCACCTGGTCCAGCAGGCGCCGCGGCTGCGCGCGTTCATCGGCCAGGTTCACCTGGAACAGGCCGCCCGCCGCCGAGTACTTCCGGCGGAAGTAGAGGTACTTGCCGTCGGCGGAGAACTCCGCGGTCGACACCTCGCCCGCCACCTGCCGGAACGGCCCCGCCGGCAGCGCGCCCACCGAGAGGACGCCGTTTTCCACGAAGGCCAGTTGCTTCGAGTCATCGCTCGGCACGTAGTAGGTGACGCGCGAGGCGAGCCGCTGCCGCTCCTTCGAGAGGTCCTTCGCGTCCTGCACGTAGAGCTCGCCGATCTGCTGCGTGGGATCGTACGCGCCGGAGAAGATGATCCACCGTGAGTCCGCCGTGAAGAGCCAGCCGCCCGGCATGTTGGTGACGCCGTTGGCCAACTTCACCGCCTCGCCCGACACCGTGGGCACCGCCCAGAGCTCGCCCAGCCGCATCGGCGGCGGCGCCCCCTGAATCGGCGGCTTCCTGGCGTCCACCAGCGCCGTCAGGACCGAGCCGTCCGGCGAGGCGCGGAGATCCTGCGCGTCCCCTGACAGGCGGCGCTCGCCCAGCACCGGCAGCCGCGGCGCGTTCTTCTCCTGCTGCACCTTCTGGATGACGCTCCTGGGGCTCGCACCCGACTTCGGCGCCGACTTGTCCTTGCAGGCGGCACCGCCCAGCGCGAGGCCGGCGATGGCGAGGACGGTGGCGGTGCGGCGCAACATGGGGGCTCCTCGATGGCCGGCGTCAGGCGCTGGCCGGTGGGTGAACGTCTGCGTCAGCCGGTGCCGGCGGCGGCGGGGCCGGCGCGACCGGGTGCGGGGCATGGGGCGCCCAGGCGTCGAAGTCCGCGCGACCGCGCTCCGCGTAGCGGGCCCGCTTGTCCTGCTTCTTCACCCGGCCCGGCAACGGCGGAAACAGCGCGAACACGACGTTGGTGGGCTGGTACCGATAGCCGTCCGGGTGCGCCTCGCCGGTGACGTGGCGGTAGACGGCGCCCAGCGCGGTGGTGGGCGGCGGCGGGCGAAACGCGGTGCCCGAAAGACGCGCATGCACCGCCAACGCCGCGAGGTACCCGCAGGCCGCCGATTCGACGTAGCCCTCGACGCCGGTGATCTGCCCCGCGAAGAAGAGCCGCGGCTCCGCCTTGAGCGAGAGATCGCGCGCCAACAGCCGAGGGCTGTCGAGGAAGGTGTTGCGGTGGATCTGCCCCATGCGCACCCACTCGGCCTTCGCGAGGCCGGGGATCATCCCGAAGATCCGCTTCTGTTCAGCCCAGGTGAGCCGCGTCTGGAAACCGACCAGGTTCCACGCGGTGCCGGCCACGTCCTCCCTGCGCAGCTGGACGACGGCGTGCGGCCACCGCCCCGTGCGCGGATCGGTGAGCCCCACCGGCTTCATCGGGCCGTGCGCCAGCACCTCGTCGCCGCGCTCGGCCATCACCTCGATCGGCAGACAGCCCTCGAAGTAGCGGGGCTCCTCGAAGGCGTGCGGCGGCACCTTCTGCCCGTCGCGCACCGCCTGCACGAAGGCCAGGTACTCCTCCTTCGTGAGCGGCAGATTCAGGTAGTCGTCCCCGTCGCCCTTCCCCCAGCGGCTCGCGCGAAAGGCGATGGACATGTCGATGGAGTCGGCGGCGACGATGGGCGCGATCGCGTCGTAAAAATACAGCTTCTCGCCCACCAACGGCGCGAGCGCGTCGGTGAGCGCCTGCGAGGTGAGCGGCCCGGTGGCGATCACCACCACCCCGTCGGGCAGCGCCGTCACCTCGCCCGGCTCGACGGTGACGCGGCCGCCGCCCAGCAGGCGCCCCTGCACCGCTGCGGAGAAGCGCTCGCGATCGACGGCCAGGGCCTCGCCGGCCGGCACCTTCGTCTCGTCGGCCGCCGAGAGGATGAGCGACCCCACCCGGCGCAACTCGGCGTGCAGCATGCCGATCGCGCTCTCGGGGTTGTCCGAGCGCAGCGAGTTCGAGCACACCAGCTCGGCCAGCGCGTCCGACCGGTGGGCCGGGGAGCGCTTCACGGGCTTCTGCTCGCGCAGCACCACGTCGTGCCCCAGGCGCGCCAGCTGGAACGCGCACTCGGTGCCGGCGAGGCCGCCACCAATGACCGTGACACGCTGGGGCTGGTTCGAAAGCGACACCGGAACCCTCGCTTCGGGCTCGTTTGCGGCCCGCCCCGCGTCCTTCGAGGGCGCCACGCGCTCGCGGCGGCGCCGCTACTCCGGGCTCTTCTGCAGGACGATGAAGCGGAAGTTCTCGAGCTCGTTCTGCCCCGCCGTATACAGCACCGAGCTCAGCAATTCGTACGGAACCCGCTTGTCCCCGATGATCGCCACCTCGCGGTTGAACGGGGCGTTCGGGTTGCGCTCGGCGATGTACTTGAGCTTCTCGACTTCCTTCGAGAGCGCCGCGTCGAGCGGGAGGATCCGCTTGCCGTCGAGATCGCCCGGCTTCACCGCCATGTTCACCAGCTCGACCTTCTTCTTGTCGCCCACGAGGATGCTCTTGGGCGTCACGGTGATGGCGATGGTGTCCTTCGGCGTCGTCCGGGTCGTCGACAGCGGCGGGCGCACGTCCTCCGACGCCGTCACGGTGATCGACGACGCCGTGTACGACTTGATGAGGAACACCAGGATGATGGTCATCATGTCCATCATCGCGGTGATGTTGAGCTCCTTGATCTCGCCCTCGGCCTCGCGCTCGATGCGCTTCTTCCGCGCCAGCGCCTTGCGGTAGCGCATGCGCTGCCGATCGTCGTCGCTCAGCTCGATCGTCGGGGCATTGGGCTGCGCCATGGGTACTCTCTAGAAGCTCGCCAGCGTGACGTCGGGGAAGAGCAGCTTGTGGTCCTTGGTCTCGCGCGTCGCGTCCATGGTGCCGACCAGCACTTCGTAGGACGTCTCCGCGTCGGCGGCGAGGATCACCTTGCTCTCACCGGGAAACTCGGCCTTGACCTTCTTCATCATCTCCGTGAGGGCCGCGTAGTCGTAGGTGCCGTCGGCCTTCAGCGGGATCGTCGGGGCGCCCTCGCCGGGAGCCGCGGCAGCCTCCCCCTCCGTCTGGCCGGGGAGCACGCCACCGGTCGCCGCCACGAAGAAGCCCTTCTTGCCCACCGCGACGGTCAGGGTGAGCGGCGGCTTGTCGTTCTCCCCCGCCGCCCCGGCACCCGCGCCGTAGCTGGGCGCGTTGACGTTCAACATGCCGAAGGCCGCCAGGCCCGTCATCGACAGGAGCATGAAGATGATCAAGTTCATGAGGATGTCGAGGTACGGGACGATGTTGAGCTCGCCCGCGTGCTCTTCTTCCTTCGGCTTGATCTTCCGTCTGGAGAAGTAGAACGCCATCGGTCACCCCACCTGACACCAGGTGGCGCTTGAGGGTTTCCCGTCCCCTAGGAGGCCTTCTCGAAGTCCATCGCGCTCGTCTCACCAGCGGCGCGGCGACCGAGCAGGTTCTCGAGCTTCATCGCGTTGAGCTCGATGGTCTCGATCATGTTCCGCGCGTACGCGGTGAGGAACAGGTGCGCGATGATGCAGATCACCGCGATCGAGAGGCCGAAGAACGTGTTGTTCATGGCCTCGGAGATGCCCTTCGAGAGCAGCGCCTGCTTCTGGTCGGCGGGGACGTTGCCGAGCGACTTGAACGTACCGATGAGGCCGAACACCGTACCGACGAGGCCGACGAGCGTCGCGATGTTCGCGAGCGACCACAGCCACTGGATGCGGGCGGAGATGTGGGGGTTGTTCTCGAGGATCGACTCCTCGAGCGCCTTGGCGACCTCGATCTCACCGCGGTTCGCGCGGGTGAGGCCCGAGCGCACCACCTTGGCCAGCGGCGAGTTCGGCGCGGCGCCGCAGAGCTTCACCGCGCGGTCCACGTTGCCAGCCATGACCAGCTTGGTGACCTGCTCCATGAACGGCGCGGCGTTCAGGTTGTACCGGAACATCAGGGTGACCGTTCGTTCGACGATCACCGCGAGGGCCGAGGCCAGCCAGAAGATGTTGATGAACATGAACGGGCCACCTTCCTTGAAGAAGGCGACCAGCTCGTGCACGAAACCCCCGCCCTTGGCGGGCTCCGCGGACAGCACCACGTCAACGAGGTGGTGCACCATCACAGTGGCGGACATGTCAGGTCTTGGTTCCTTTCAAACCAGGCGGCGAAAGTCTGCAGAGTTCTAGTTGGGGGCCCCCGCATCGTCAACAAACCTCCGCGGGCCTTCAGCTCACTCGTTCATAACGCTTTCCGGCGCGTTGGAGCGCGTCGCCGTTGAGCTCCAACTCGAGGAGCGCCGCCGCGAGCGCTCCGGCCCCCACGCCCGGCACCTGCGCCAGCAACTCGTCGAAGCCCGTGGGCGCCCGGGTCAGCACGGCCAGCACCCGGGCCGCCGTCTCGCCCAGGGGCTCCCGGTCGACCGGCCCGGGCGCCGGCCGGGGCGTCACCGTCCCCGACAAGCCCAGCGCGTCGAGCACGTCCTGGACGCCGGTGCACAGCCGCGCGCCGTCTCGCAGCAGTTGGTTGCTCCCCACGGCGGCCCGGTTCCAGGGGTCGCCTGGAAGCGCCAGGACGGGCCGGCCCTGCTCACGGGCGTGCTGCACGGTATTCAAGGCGCCCGAGGACGCCGGGGCGCGGGCCACCAGCACCGCCTCGGACGCGCCGCTGATGCAGGCGTTCCGCAAGAGGAAGTGGCCTTTCTCGCAGCGCGCTCCCGGCGGAAACTGCGAGAAGAAGGTGCCCTGCCCCTCGCGAAACGGGCGGCGCAGCACCGCCTGGGCCGAGTCCATCTCCTCGATGGCGCACCCCAGAAAGGCCCAGGTCTCGCCTCCCCCATCGAGCGCCCCGAGGTGCGCGGCCCGATCGATGCCCTGCGCGCCGCCGGACACGACGCCCACGCCCGCCTCCGCCACCTGGGCGGCCAGCTTTCGCACCTCGCCCGTCGCGCCCGTCTCGGGCGTTCGCGTGCCGACGATCGCCACGCGCCGCCGGGCCGGCCCCACCGCGCCCTCGCCCAGCATGAACAGCAGCGGCGGCGCCCCCGCCACGTCTCGCAGCGCCGGCGGCCAGGCCGCCTCCTCCGGGAAGATGATCCGGTACCCGAGCCGCCGCAGGTCCGCTTCGAGCCGCTCCGCGACCTCGGCGAGCGCGTCCAGCTTGCGCAGCGCCGCGACGGCCTGCGGACTGAAGTCCACCTCGCGACGCCACGACTTCACGGGCCGCTCGTAGAGCTCCCCCGGCGCGGCGAACACCTCGCGCACGCGCTCGATCGTCTTGACGCCGATTCCCGGCAGCGCCCACAGCGCCGCCACCACCCGCCGCTCCGCCGTGTCCATGACGGGCCGAGTTACCACGGGGGTCTGACAACCGAGGGAGCGGGGAGCGCGTCCGGAGTGAGGGATTTCTGCGGGCGTTGGTCGGGAACGAGTCCATCATGCTGACATTCCGCGGCGTTGGCGGACGCGGTTGATCGGTCGGCCGGCGCCACCACCCGGAACTTCTTTCGGGGAATCGACACCCGCACCGCGGTCGTGATCGCCGCCCCCGCATGACGCGCAAGAAGACGCTTGGGGACGACTCGGTGGAGGAGCTGCAGGGAGAGCTGCTCCGCCGCTGGGCTGTCGAACACTCTGTCCGGGGCGTGACGATGTCCCAGATGGAGCTGCTCGTCTGGGAGACGTGCGGCATGGAGAACCCTGCGGCGCTGCACGCTTTGCATGACTCTCACGTGCGGAGCGCCCTGATCTCCGCTCGTTGCGAGCGCGCACGAGCGATGCATCTCCAGCGCTTTGTCGGCCTGGGCGTTGCGCCCGCGGGCACGGAGCCTCCAACGCCCGAGCGGGAGGTTCATCATGAGACCGCAGCGGCTCGTCGTGTACCTCGTCGCCGCGCTGCTCGTCGACGCGTGCGGCAAGCCGACTTCGAAGGCGAAGCTGGTGGGCGACGTGACCGACGTCACGGGCGCGGTGGTGGCGGGCGTGCAGGCGAGCGTCGGCGCCGCGAAGGCCACCACCGGCGCCGACGGCCGCTTCAGCCTGAGCCTCGCGCCGGTGGACGACGCGTTGCTCACGCTGACGAAAGACGGCTTCGTGCCGAGCAGCCAGCGGTTGCCGCTCGCCGCCGACACCGAGTCGTACATCAACGTCGTGATGATGCCGCTCGCCCCGCCGCAGCCCCTCGCCGCGCAGACGGGCGGCACGCTGGTGGGCGCGCGCAACGCCGCGCTCATCGCCCCACCCGGCGCATTCGTCACCGCGAAGGGCGAGCCCGTCACCGGCGAGGTGCTGGTGCACCTGACGCCGTACGACCCGGCCGTGCCAACCGAGGCGCTCGCGTACCCCGGAGAGCTCGTCGGGCTCACCGCCGACTCGAAGCGCGTGCCGCTCATGACGTACGGCCTGCTCGACCTCACCGTCACGCAGAACGGCGCGCCGCTGCAGGTCGCGCCGGGGCAGACGCTCACCATTCGCGTGCCGGCCGCATCGAAGGGCACGATGCCGGCGGTGATGGGCATGTGGCGCTACGACATCGCGCAGGCGCTGTGGCTGCCGCTGCCCGACGGCGTGTGGGACGCGACGACGCGCACCTGGACCACGCAGCTCGGCCCAGGCTACCCGCTCGACGTCACCACCAACTGCGATGTGCCGCTCGAGGCCCCCGGCTGCATCCAGGGCATCGTCGTCGACACGAACTGGAACCCCGTGAACAACGCGTGGATCTCCGCGCGCGCCGACCCGTCGGTGATCGGCAGCGCTCAGCTCTTCGCAAACGACACGACGTGGAACGAGGGCACCTTCTGCATGACGGTGGCGCGGCAGACGCCCATCCTCCTCACCGTGCGCGAGGCGTCGGGTCGCATCACCGAGCGCCGCTTCACCTCGGGCGACAAGGTGAACCAGGACTACCCGAGGGTCTGCGGCAGCTCGGGCTGCATGCAGCTCGTCCCCATCATCGTCGGCACGAACGACCCCGGCACCGGCGAGGAGGCCTGCGCCTCCGTCATGTCGACCAACCCCTTCACCGGCAGCTGCGCCAGCGAGCTGGGAGACTTCTACGAATGCTTCCATACCGGCGGAACGTGCGTCAGCGACATCGACCCGGGCATCGGCACGGGCGCGCCGTCGACCGAGCTCACCTGGCAGAACGGCGCGAGGACCACCTCGGGCCTCGATCTGCTCCGCGGCCTGGTGTCGAAGTACTACGGCCCCGACGGCACCCTGTGCGGCGAGGTGGTGCCCAGTGGCAACGGGATGACCTTCACCGTCAAGGGCCGCGGCGCCGTCACCATCTCCACCGAGGACGACGGGACGATGAAGATGAAGTGCGGCGGCGTCGAACGCGAGCTCAACGCGAAGCAGACCGCCGCGATGCTCGCCTGCGGCAGCACCATGGGCGAAGACGGCGGCGCGAGCTGCACGCCGAAGTTCGGCTCGTTCACCGGCCCCTGCGGCTTCAAGTCGGACTGCAAGAACGGCCTCGACTGCTGCGCGCCGACGAGCGACATCTTCAACAAGCAGTGCATGATCGAGTCGCTGTGCGACATGCTCTGCTCGTCTGACCTCGAGTGCCCGCCGTACGGCACCATCCCCAGAGCGTGCTGCCTGAGTTCGCTCGGCGCGAAGCTCTGCACACCACGCACAGCGTGCCAGTAGTCACCTCGCGGCGACGTCGACCTGGGCGGTCAGCCGCGCTTCTCGTGGGGCACGGGGTCGAACTCCGGATTCCAACTCCGAATGAGGCCACAGCTCAGACGGGCCATACGCCCGGCCGCCTACCGCGACGCACGCCGCCCGCCCGTGGCAGCACGCACCTCCGCGTGATCGCCGCGGACGAACTCGCGAAGCGAGCGCGAGATGAGGCAGATCGACACCTTCGACTTCACCTCGAAGGCCACGCACTCACCGATGTCCTCGCGCGGCCACTGCTCCTCGATGCGGCTCGGGTTCAGCAGCTTGTCCTGCTCCAGCGCGTCATGCTGGCGCCAGATGGTGAAGGTATTGCCCGGCTTCACGCCGTCGTCCGAGCCCTTGTCGATGATCGCCAGCTGGTTCTCGGCGTAGTGCGCCAGCGCGCGGTTCGGCGCCGCGACGAGGATCGCGTCCTTCACGTCGCGCTCGTTCGGTCGCGCCGCGACGTGGCGCATCATGTTTTCGCCAGCGGGGCCGATCAGGTCGCCGCGCATCACCGCGTCCTGCTGGCGGACGATCTCGGCCGTTGCGATGCCGTTCTTGTCGATCGCCGTCACGCGGACCTGCCCGACGATTTGGGTGTAGATGCCGACCGGCACCTGGGTGAACGGGTGCAGCACCTCGCCCATGTTCCGGAACACGAGGTACGTCTCGCCCAGTTTGGCGGCGCCCTTCTTCCCGAACTCCACGTAGAGCTTCTGCGGGTAGAAGAGGTGCTCGGTCTCGCCGAAGGAGCCGGCGACGCGGCCCGTCTCCTCCACCTCCGCCGACGTGATGAAGCCGGGCGTCAGCAGGCTGATCGCAGACCTCGGCTTGAAGCCGATCTGTCCGCTGACGTGCACCCGGTCGTCGTCCGCGACCATCATCCCCTCGTCCACGTCCGGGGTCTCGGGCGCGCCGATCTCCACCTGCGTCGGCACCTCCTCACCGGTCGGGAAGAAGCGGACCTGGTTGCCCGGGTAGATCCAGTGCGGGTTGGCGATCTCCGGGTTGTACGACCAGACCTTCGGCCAGTACCAGGGACTGCCGAGGTACTTCTGCGACAGATCCCACAGGGTGTCGCCGCGCTCGACGGTGTGCTGCGTGCCCGGCGCCGTCCTGCCGCCCCCTCCCGGTCCGTCGTCGGGCGCGACCGTCGCGGCGCCTTCGGGCGCCGGCGCCTCGTTCCCCTCGTCGGCAGCCACGTCCTCGTCGCTTTGCGCGTACGCGCCGGAGGGGACCAGGGAGACGAAGCAGAGAGCGGCGGTCAGCAGGGGCTTGCGCATGGAGGTGCTCGCTACGGAGTGGCGGCCGAGGCCGCGGAGTGAGAAGAGAGGCGCGCCTGGGCCTGGGTGGCCGCGGCCGTGCCCGGATAGTTCTGTACGATGCGCTCCCAGGTGATCTTCGCCTCCCTGGGCTGCTTCAGCTTCAAGCGACAGTCGGCGAGCTTGAGCATCGCGTCGACCACCGCGTCTCCCGCCGGGTACTCGGCGGTGACGCGCTGAAACGACGACGCGGCGTCCTCGTACTCCCCTTCGCTCATCAGGCCGACGCCGGCGAAGTACAGCGCGTTGTCGGCGCGCGGGTGACGCGGCCACTCGGCGACGAACTGCTGCATCGCCTGCACCCCGCCCTGCGCGTTTCCCGTCTTGAGCGCGTCGAGCGCGCGCTCGAACTGCGCCTCGGCGATCGCGAGATCCGTCGGGTCGTCCGACACGGCCGCCGGGTTGGACCCAGAGGTCTTCGAGTCGCCCAGCGCCTCGAGCACCTCGGCCGGGGGCTCCACCACCGAGACGCCGGTGTCGAGGCGCGGAGCGGCCTCGCGGCGCGGCTTGAGCTTCACCACCGTGAGCGGCGGCAGCGCGTCGAGCGAGTTGTCCGCCTTCGGGCTCGCCGGCGGCGCGGACTTGATGGGCGCGACCCCGCGGGTCGCCTGGGCGAGCATCGTCCTCTGCTCCAGCTTCTCCAACCGCGACTCGAGCCGCGCGTTGTCGGCGCGCAGCGCGCGCACCGACGCCGTCAGCTCGTCGAGCTGCGCGCGGGTCACGTTGGCCGTCGCGCACCCGCAGAGCGCGACGACGCCGATGGCGAACACGGTTCGGATGAGGCCGAGGATAGGGACCGGGCGGAAAGGGGGTCAAGAAATGGACTCGGGCGCCGCTACAGGCCTGTGCGTCACCTGCAGGTGATGAACGACAGGTGCCGCCCGGTGGTGCCGCGTTCGCGCCGGTGCGAGAAGAAGCGCGCGTCGCACATCGTGCAGTGCGGCAGCGCGGCCACGTGGGCCATGGGCAGTCCTGCCCTCCCGAGCGCCACCTGCACGGCGCGCGGGAGATCGAGGTGCCGCTTCGCCTTGCCTTCCACCGCCACCACCACCTCGTCGCCGAAGGCGGCCGCGAAGCGCCCGGCGAGATCCCCGTCCACCTCGAAGCAGCACCTCTGGATGCACGGGCCGATCGCCACCCGCACGTCCCCAGGCCGGGTGCCCGCGGCCACCAGCCGCTCGAGCGCCCGCACGGCGATGTCCGCGATCACCCCGCGCCAGCCCGCGTGCACCGCGGCGACCCGCCGTCCGACCCGGTCCTCGAAGAGGATCGGCAGGCAGTCGGCGGTCCGCACGCCCACCGCGGTGCCCGGCGCGTCGGTCCACAGGCCGTCGGCCTCCCCCAGCGTCGGGCGGAGATGTGGCCCGCCGGCGGCGCCCGCCCGCAGCACCACGTCGCCGTGCACCTGGGAGACGGTGAGGAGCGCGCCGGGCTCGACGTGCGCCGCAGCGGCGAGGCGGCGGAGGTTCTCCTCGACCGCCGCGGGCGCGTCCCCCACCGACACCGCGCAGTTGAGCGAGGCGAACGGCCCTTTCGACACCCCGCCCTCGCGCGTCGGGAAACCGTGCGGAACGCTCAGCAGCGGGCTGGTGATCAACTCCACGCTTCCACCATAGCCCAACGTGCCCGATGCTCACCGGCCTCGACCCAGAGAGGACGACGCTGAAGTCGATTGGCACCAGACTCTTGTTGGCCGTGGCCGTGCCTGCGCTGGCGGTCGCGCTGGTGGGCACCGCCGCCGCATGGCGGCAGACGGACGCGGCGGTGCGCGAGAAGACCCGCGCCGACGCCGTCGGCCTCGCCGAGTTCGTCGCCACCAGCTTCGGAACCGTCGACGAGACGAAGCCCGGCACCCCGGCCCGCGTCGCCCACCGGGCCGTCACCAACGCCGTGCGCAGCGATTGGTCAGCGATGAAGCTCGTGACCGAGCTGCGAATCGTCGATCGCAACGGCGTGGTGCGGTGGTCCCGCCGCATCGAGGAGGAAGACCGGCCACACCCCGAAGCCAGGCGCCTCGGCGAGGTGACGGTCGGTCGCGCGACGTTCGACGGCGGGCCAGGCCTCTGGCCAGGAAGCGGCGGCGGCGGCGAGGTCGTCTACCCGCTGGGCGGCGCCGCCTGCGGCGGGTGCCACACCGGCGAGGCCACGATGCGCACCGGCGCGATCCAGCTCGTCATCGGCGAGTCGGCGCTGCGTCGCGAGGTCGCCGAGGTGTTCTCCCGGGCCACCGGCTTCGTGCTGGCCTTCTCCATCGCGCTGGCGCTGGTGGTCTTCTTCGCGGTCCGGGCCTTCGTCAGCCGGCGCATCGCGCGCCTCGTTGCGATCATGAAGCGCGTCGAGGACGGCGACCTGGTCGTCCGCGCCCCGGACCTCGGCCAGGACGAGCTCGGCCAGCTGGCCCGCGCCTACAACAAGATGCTGGCCCGGCTCACCGAGCTCAAGGCGGTGGAGATCGACAACCAGCGCGACCTCGACCACGCCCGCACCGAGCTCTCGCTCAAGGCCGAGCTCGAGCACCGCGTGGGCGAGCTGCAGATCCTCTACGATCTCGCGCGCACCATCACCTCGACGCTGGACCTCAGCGAGGTGCTCGAGCGCATCGCCCACGTGGTGCCGTCGAAGCTGGGCGTGCCGAAGTTCAGCATCATGCTGCTCAACGGCGAGGGCCTGCTGGAGGTGCTGGCGGCGTTCCCCGCCAACGTGGGCAGCGAAGGCCTCACCTTCACCATCGGCGAAGGCGTCTGCGGGCGCGCGGCGGCCACCCGCAAGAGCGTGTACGTACCGGACCTCGAGAAGGACACGATGTTCCGAGTGCGCGGAGGCGCGGGCGCGAAGGGCCGCGGCTGCCTCCTGTCGGTGCCGATGGTGCACGGCGACGAGCTGCTCGGGGTGCTGAACTTCGAGCGCCCCGAGAAAGCCGACTTCTCCGCCGACGAGATCGAGTTCTTCACCGCGGTCGCTGACCAGGCCGCCATGGCCGTGCAAAACGCCCGGCTCCACGAGCAGACGGTGGCGCTGTCGGTGACCGATCCGCTCACCGGCATCCCCAACCGCCGGCACCTGTTCCAGCAGCTCGAAGCCGAGATCGTCCGCGCCGGCCGCTTCGGCACGCAGCTGTCGCTGTTGATGATCGACATCGATCACTTCAAGCACTTGAACGACACCGCCGGCCACAGCGCAGGAGACGACGTGCTCAAGCAGGTGTCGGCGATCCTCCGGGGCACCGTGCGCAAGGTCGACACCGTGGCCCGCTACGGCGGCGAGGAGTTCGTGGTGCTGCTGCCACAGGTGGCGCGGGCCGAGGCGCTCGAGGTGGCCGAGAAGCTGCGCAAGAGCGTGGAGGAAGCGCCGCTCGAGCAGGCGAAGGCGCAACCCGGCGGCAAAGTGACGATCTCGGTCGGCGTGGCGAACCTGCCCGGCGACGCGACCGAGCGCGCGAAGCTGGTCGACTGCGCGGACTCGGCCCTGTACGCGTCCAAGCGCGGCGGACGAAATCGCGTCACCGCGTACCAGCCCGGCATGGAGCTCGATCCCACGCGGCAGCGCGGCCCGCACGCGCAGCGGCGCCGCACCGGCGAGCACCCGATCGCGAAGGCCTGAGGCGCTGAGCTCAGGTCGCCTTGCGGCGCAGGCCCAGCAGGTAGATCTCCATCGACGCGCCGCGCGTGGCCTCGGGCCGCACCACCTTCACGTCCTCGTACAGCTCGCGGATCTCATCGCGGAACGCCTCGAAGCCGCCGCCCATGAACAGCTTGGCGATGAAGTGCCCGCCCGCGCGCCCCCGCCGCCGGCCCACGTCCAACGCCTTGCCCGCCAGCCGCAGCGAGCGCGCCTCGTCGGTCGACTTGATGCCCGTGGTCTTCGGCGCGAGGTCCGACACCACGACGTCGATCGGCCCCGGCTTGAGCGCCTCCAGCTTCGCGTCGAAATCGTCAGCCAGCACGTCGAGCACCTCGGTGACGACGTTGGGCCGGCCCAGCGGGCGGATCGCCGCGAGATCCACACCCACCACGAAGCCGCTCGGGCCCACCTCGGCCAGGATCACCTGGAGGAAACCACCGGGCGCCGCGCCCAGGTCGACCACCACCTGGCCCTTCTTGAAGATGCCGAAGCGCCTCGCGATCTCGTCGATCTTGAACGCCGAGCGGGCGCGCAGCCCGGACTCCTTCGCCTTGCGGAAGAAGTAGTCCTTCGGCTGGTACGGCCGCTTCGCCACTGCCGCCTCGCCCGCGCGCCTTCTTTCAGGGCTGAGAGGACGGCGTGCCCTGCTCGGCCGAGAGATCGTCCCCGTTGGCGGCGTTCTTCACCTTCTCGAAGAGCTTCATGTACCGCGTCTCGGCGAAGTCCTTCACGCGCTCGACGTTGATGCGCCTGGCGCCGGTGCTGCTGATCAGCGCCTGGAACACGCGCACCTTCGGGGCGCCCTTGTCTTGCGCCCACACGGTGATGGTGGAGGCGATCGGGCACGCCTCGGCCGCCTTCGCCGCGGCGAACGACGCCTCGATGGGCAGGTTCCGCGGCTCGGCGTTGAACCACTGCACGTAGGCAACCGCCTGGGCGGCATCGGTGTCCACCTCGAGGCGGCCGGTGCGCCCGGCGAGCTCGCCCGCGGTGAAGATCTCCTTCAGGTTCGCCTCGCACTTCGCCTTCAGGTCGCCGGCGGCCTCGCCCTTGTCGACGGCCTGCTGAAGCTCCTTCGTCTTGTAGCCCGCGTCCTTGGCGATCGCCGGCAGCCGCTTCTCGGGCTTCATCGCCTGGACACGCTCGTCGGCCATCGCATTCTTGTACTGGCGGTACATGCGGAACTCGTCCTCCGTCAGGCCCAGCGGCTCGAGGGCGAAGGCGGGGACGGCAGACAGGGTGACCGCGAGGGAGACGAACAGCGTACGCATCCGGGTGGGACCTCCAGGGTGGGCGTGCGTTATACCCGGGCCATGCCCGGGTGTGGAAAGTGCGGAGCGAAACTCGACGTCTTGTTCAACCAGGTCGGACGGGCCGACACCTGTCCCGACTGCGAGGCCGAGCTGCACGCGTGCATTCATTGCCGGCACTACGACGAGCACGTCGCCAGGGAATGCAAGGAGCCCTTCGCCGAGGTGCCGATGGACAAGGAATCCGCGAACTTTTGCGAGCTGTTTCAGATCGGAGAAGGCACCAACCGGCGTGGCGGCCCGTCAAAGGCCGACTTGCTGTCGGCGGCGGAGGCGCTGTTCAAGAAGTAGCAGCGCCAGCACCGCCAGCGGCGCCGCGGGGACCTGCGCGCAGCCGCTTCTCGCCGCGTTGGACTCGCCGCAGGTGACGGGCGCGCACGCGTCCCCCTCCGCGCACAGCGTCTCCCCGCATTGCCCGGCCTCGGGCGCGCCCAGCGTCACTTCGATCGAGCCGTCGTCCTGCACACGGATGTCGTCGATGAGCCAGCCGGTGACGCCGCCATCGTAGGTGTTGGTGTCGAAGGTGCGGTTGGTCGACGAGAGCGCGTCGCCCGCCACCCCCGGCCGCAGGAAGCGCCCGTCCTGGAAGAGATCGGTGTTCGCGTCGAGCTTGCCGCCCGCCTCGATCTCGTAGCGGCCGTCGGCCTGCACCAGGCGGATGTACGGGTGGAACGGGTCGCAGTTCACGCAGTCGAGGATCCGTTCGGCGAAGGCGCCCTCGTCGCCCTTCAGCTTCACCGTGCGATCGACGTGGAAGACGGCCAGCCCCCGCGCCGACAGCCCGCGGTCGTACGCGCCCGGCCCGCGGTTCTCGATCAGCAGGTACTCGCTGCCGGTGCCGAGGCGGTACACCTCGCCGCTCGTCTCGGCGGGCCGGATCCGCACCCGCTGCCGCCCCTGCACCTGGTGCCAGTTCGCCCAGCGCAGGCGAAAGCGCGTCTCGGCGTCGGGCAGCGGGATCCGTTCATCGTACCGCCACGCCCCCATGAACGAGAGGTGCAACCCGTCGTAGGTGCCCGACTCGTCGTAGAGATCGGTCAGCCCCAGCAGGTGCCCGAACTCGTGGATCATCACCAGGGTGTCGCTCTCGCCGGCGACGGCGAAGTGGCCCATCTTGATCCCCTGGACCACCAGCGGGCCGCCGGTGCCGCCGTTCAGGTTGTCGGCGCGGTTGAAGAACGCGAACGGAAACGCAATGCCGCCGAACGGCACGTTGGTGAGCAGCATGACGCCGTCGGCCCAGCCGTCGGGAACGCCCTTCCGGCCGTTGACGTCGAGCTGCGTGAAGTCGAAGCCGGCGTCGCGGGTGCGCGCGATGACGTCGCGCATCATGTCCATGCCGGCGGTCAGCGCGTTGATGTCACCGCGGGCGATCGCGCAGCCGGGGAAGCGGTCGACGGGCAGCGGGCACGCGTCGTACGTCACCTTCGGCGCCACCACCACGCGCGGGCGGTAGCGGCCGAGCGACGCCGTCTCGTAGTAGCGGACGAAGCCGTTCGGCTCAGCGGGCGAGAAGAAGCGCTCGAGCCGCGCCACGTCCATCGGAGGGAAGCCCCTCACTTCGATGGGGATCAGCACCAGCTTCGCGTCGCCGAGGTACGGTGCCTTGCGGGGGCCGACGTCCTCCCGCATCACGAAGTGGTCCATGTAGTCGGCCCAGGCGGGCGCCGACGCGCAGAGGATCAGGAGAGCGAGGCGTCGCAGCAGCACGTCCGGGGTGTTTCACGGCCGGGGGGCGGCGCGCAAGGGCGCCGGCCCTGCCCAGCTGACCGCCGTCAGAAGCCGACCAGCTTGGAGATGATCTCCTTCATGATCTCGCTGGTGCCGCCGCCGATGGTGATGAGGCGGATGTCGCGCCAGGCCCGGGCGATGTCCGTCTCCTCGATGTAGCCCATGCCGCCGTAGAACTGCTGGCAGTCGTACGCCACCTTCTGGGCGAGGTCGCCGGCGAGCAGCTTCGCCATGCTGATCTCCTTCACCGGGTTCTGCTTTGCGTCGAACAGTTCGACCGCGTGGTACGTGAGCCGCTTCGCCGCCTCGATCGCGGTCAGGTGCTCGACGAACTTGTGCTTCCACACCTGGAACTTGATCAGCGGCTTGCCGAACGCCGAGCGCTCGTTGCCGTACTTGACCGCGTCTTCGATCATCCGCTCCATACCGGCCACGGCGATGATCGCGGCCGTCAGGCGCTCGCCCTGGAAGTTCGTCATCACGTGGTAGAAGCCCTCGTCGGGCTCACCGAGCACGTAGCGCGCGGGGATTTTGCAGTCCTCGAAGTAGAGGATCGCCGTGTCCGACGAGAGGTTGCCGATCTTGTCGAGCTTCTTGGAGACGTTGAAGCCCTTCACGTCCGTCGGGAAGGTGAACAGCGAGATGCCGCCGTAGCCCTCGGAGCCGGTGCGCGCCGCCAGGGTGATGAAGTCGGCGCGGGTGCCGTTGGTGATCCACATCTTCGAGCCGTTGATGACGTACTCGTCGCCCACCTTGCGGGCCGTCGTCTTCAGGTTCGCCACGTCGCTGCCCACGCCGGGCTCGCTGACGCCCAGCGCGGCGATCTTCTCGCCCTTGAGCGCCGGCTCGAGGAAGGTGCGCTTCTGCTCGTCGGTGCCGATCTCGTTGATGATCGGCGTCGCCATCTGGCTCTGCACCAGCAGGGCCATGTTCACGCCGGCGTTGCGGCTGTGGATCAGCTCCTCGCAGAAGGCTGTCACGTACCAGTAGTCGAGCCCGCTGCCGCCGTACTTCGGGTCGTGGTTGATCCCCAGAAAGCCCAGCTCACCGGCCTGCTTGAAGACCTCCTTCGGGAAGATCCCCGCGCGGTCCCACTCCAGCGCGTGCGGCGCCAGCTCCTTCTGGACCCACTGGCGGACGGACTTGCGAAAGGCTTCGTGCTCCGGCGTGAAGTAACTCGGCATCGCGTGTCGCTCGCTTTCTCTCCCGGCATCGAAGTTCGCACCCGGCTTCCCCACGAAGCCGCCGGGAAATTGATTTCGAAATCAATATCAGAGAACACCAGAAACGCAACGGGGGAGTCCCGTGGAAGGAACTCCCCCCAAACCCGCCGGTGACGGCGGGCGCAGTGCCGCCACGAGGCCGGCTACATCGGGTTGCAGTAGCCGAAGCCCGACGGCGCCTGCGGGATCTGCAGGCACGTCTGCGGGCGCGGGACCTGGATGCAGCCGGCGGTGCCCGCGGCGACGTCGCAGTACGCGCGGCAGATGCCCGTCTGGCCCAACACCAGGCCCAGGCAGTGCACGGAGCGCGGTGCCGGGTTGGTGGAGAAGCAGGCCGTGGCGACCGTGCAGGCGTCGTCTTCCGTCTTGGTGTCCGTCGGGGCCGCGCAGTACGCCGCCGGCGTGGCCGCGGACGAGTCGTAGAAGCAGTAGGTGCCCGTCGGGCAGTTCGGGCTGCGGATGTCGCAGGGCTGCCGGCAGGCCTGCTGCACGGGGTTCTGCACGCAGATCTCCGCGGGCACCACGCCGCCGTCGACGTTCTCTGGTGCGCACACGATGCCGCCGCGGCCGCCGCACTTGCACTTGCCGTCCTCGGGGTCGCAGCTGGTGCCGCCGGCACAGCTCTTCGCGCCGCCGTCGGGCAGCGTGCACTGCGCGCCGCCCTGGCACTGCGCCGGTGGGCCGAGGTTGCAGATCTGGTTCGACGCGCAGACCGGCCCGCCCGGGCCGCCGCACTTGCACCGGCCGTCGACCGGGTCGCAGGTGGTGTTGTTGCCGCAGGTGACGTTCGTGCAGGCGTTGCCCGGCCGGCAGGCCAGCTGGTTCGCCGCGCAGCCGCCGTCGCTGCCCGCGGGGCAGGCGCAGGCCTCGCCGCTCTGGCAGACGACGCCGTTGCACTTGCAGAGGCCGTCGGCGCTGTCGCAGGCGTTGTTGCCTGTGCAGGTGACGCCGGTGCAGGCGTCGTTCACGCACGTCTTGGCACCGTTCATGGCCACCGAGCAGCTCTGGCCGGGCGAGCACTCGGCGCCGCCACAGCGGCAGTGGCCGGTGGCCTGGTCGCAGCTCTGGTTCACCGGGCAGGCGACCTGGTTGCAGTTGATCCGCGGGATGCACGCCTTCGCGTTCGGGTTGCACTCCTCGGTGGCGCTGCACACCGCGCCGCCGGTGCCGCCGCACTTGCAGAGGCCGTCCAGCACATCGCAGCTGGTGCCCGGCTTGTCGGTGCAGTCCACCTTCGAGCAGCGGGTCGAGAGGCAGGTGTTCGAAGCCGGGTCGCACGAGAAGCCCGCCGCGCAGACCACCCCGCCCCGCCCGCCGCACTTGCAGACGCCGTCGGACGGATCGCAGGTCAACGGGGCCTCGCAGCTGACGTTGCGATCGACGCACAGGTTCTTCGTGCCGCCGCCGCACGACGCGGTGACCGCGCCGACGACGGCCGCGGCCAGGCTCGCAAAGACGATGTTCTTCAGCATGGTGTCAGGACGTCCTTCCGTCAGTCGGTTGAGAGGTCAGCGGCGCGAGCGACGGCGCAACAGCGCCACCGCCGCCCCGAGGAGCGCCAGCGTCGACGGTTCCATGCCGGTGCCCGAGCAGCCGCCCGACTTCTCGAGGGTGAAGTCCGGCCGCACGCGGATCGACATGCCGCGCACGTCCTGCCGCCCGCGCGCGTCCGTCACCTTGACGAGGAAGCTGTAGACGCCTTCCGGCCCCGTCGGCGTGCCGGTGATGAGGCCGTCCGCCCCGAGGATCAACCCTGCGGGGAGGGCCTGGCTCGGGTCGGCGCCGGTGCAGACGAACTCGCCCGGGCGGATCGCCTGCTTCACGCAGGGCAGCGAGAAGTTGACGCCTTCCGCTTCGCGGCCGCCGTTGTGCGACAGGCGCGCGTTGTACTGGTTGTTGATGAACGCGTCGGGCAGCACCGTGGTGGTGATGGCGAGGCCGTCCCGGTAGGTGACGTAGAGCATCACCGTCGCCGTGTCCTCGGTGCCGGTGCCGTCGGTGACGCGCAACGTCAGCACGTAGAGGCCGGCCTGCCGGGGCGCGCCGCGCAGGTAGTCGTCGTTGGCGCCGTCCTCGATGACGATGCCAAAGTCGACCGGAAAATCGATCGGGCTACCCGGCGGGCTGGACTCGATCGGCTGGGCCGGCTCCTCGGTCGGGTTCTCGGGCAGCTTCTGCATGCGGATCAGCGTCCACGCGTAGGGTGCGCGGCCGCCGACGGCCACGAGCGGCTGCAGGTACTCGCGGCCGACGAAGCCCGTCTCGAGCGCCGTGGTGGCGATCGCCAGCGCCGTGGGCGTCACCACGCGCACCGAGAGTTCCTTCGAAGCAATGGCGCCCGACGAGTCCTTCACCTCGACCGCGAACGTGAAGTCACCGGCGGCCGAGCCGCGGCCCTCGATGACGCCGTCGCTCGACAGCGCGAGGCCGTCGGGCAGCTGGGTGCCAGAGACGATGGACCACTGGTACGGCGGCTTCCCGCCGACCGCGATCAGCGCGGTGTTGTACGCGCGGCCGAACTCCGCGGCCGGGAGCGCCTGGTCGACGATGACGAGCGGCAGGTTGCCCTGCCCCACGGTAAGGCTGAGCGAGCCGGTCTGCGTCAGCGTGCCGCTGGTGACCTTCACCTCGAAGGAGAAGCTGCCGGTGGTGGCCGGCGCGCCCGCGAGGTCGCCCGCCGACGACAGCGTGAGGCCCGGAGGCAGCGAGCTGCCCGCGTTGAGCTCCCACGCGTAGTCGCCCGTGCCGCCCGACGCCTGCAGCCGCAGCCCGTACGGCGCGTACTGCGTCGCCGCGGGCAGCGCGGTGGTGGTGATCGTCAGCTGCGTCGTCGACAGCCGCACCTCGGGGCCCGTCGCGCAGTTGTTGACGATGGTGATCTCACCGCCGCCGAAGCCGCCCGCAGCGCCGTCATAGTTGACGCACACGCCCAACCAGTACCGCCCGGCGATGAGGTCCGCCGGCAGCGCCACCATATCGGTGGCCGTGTCCACCGCCTGCGGCGCGAGCGCGCCCAGCTGGCCCACCGGCGTCAGCGCGCGATCCGAGATGCTGACGACCGCGTTGTCCGACACGAAATAGGTGTACTTGGCGGCGGCCGAGGCGGCGTTGCCAAGGTTCTGGAACGAGCGCGTCACCGACAGCATCGAGCCCGGCTGAGCCGTGGTGGGCGACGAGAAGGCCGAGACGACGAGATCCGGCGTCGGCATGCCGATGGTCATCGGCACCGGCGCCGAGGTGTTGTTCATTTCATTCTGCTCCGGCAGCACCGAGTCGGGGTCGACCCGAGCGATGACGTAGTAGTTACCCGCCGCGGCGCCGGCCGGGAGCGCCGCGGTCGAGGTCACCTGCACGGTGGCCCCCGCCGCGATGTTGGTGGCCGTCTGGGTGCCGATGACGGCGTCACCGGCGTCCCACGCGGCGTCCGCCGACAGGTAGAAGCGCACGTCGACCGAGGCCGCGTCGCGGCCGCCGCGGTTGCGCACCGAAGCGGTGATGGGCAGCGACACGCCCGCGTAGCCCGTCTGCGGCACCGACAGCGACGTGAAGTCGAGATCCGGCGGGAGGAAGAAGTCGATCGCCTTCGACGCCGGGTAGTCCGTCGACGCGCAGGTCGCCGTGGTGGCGCAATTGAGGCCGGCGATGCCGTTGCCGAGCTCGCTCTGCACGCCCACCGAGGCCGACGACGAGCCAGGCACCGCGGAGCTGTACGCGAAGCGGATGCGGCCGGTCGTCTCGTACAAGAGCGCCTGGTAGGTGATGCGCGTGCTGGTGGCCGCGGACGGCGCGGTGTTGTTCCACTCGAAGATCGCGATCCGGTTCGGCGAGGTGCCGGTGACCGCGTACTTGTAGGTGACCGAGGAGGTCGTCATTGAGTCCCACCAGGGGGCGATGAAGGCGCGCGCGGAGAACGACGAGGTCGAGCCGTGCGGAACCGTCTCGTTGCTGGTGTCCGTGGCGTACGAGCCGCCGACGGCCAGGTAGCCGTACGCCGAGAACACCACGGTGTTCAGCGACTGCGAGTAGAACGGGAAGTCGAACGGCAGCGTGATCATCGAGCCCGACGTGACGTTCTGGCCGGCCGGCAGGCCACCGGTGCCGAGCGCCTGGAAGTTGATCGTCGACGGCCCGACCACCTGGTACGTCTGCGCGTTCGCCATGGCGGGGGCAAGGGCGACGGCGATCGCCAGCACCGCGGCGGCGGCGCGCGGCACGCGGAACGACCAGCGGCGGCGCAGGCCGAGCAGCCCCAGGAGCGCCAGCCACATCGGCGACGGGCCACCGCCAGTGGCGCTGCAGCCCGTCTTCGCCGGCTCGCGCTCGACGCGGATCGCCAGCGGCGAGAGGCCCGATGCGTCGGCGGCATCGCGCGCCTCGACGACGAAGCTCCACAGGCCCTCGCTCTCCTCGGTCGCGACCGTGCCGGACAACACCCCCTGGGTACTCAACGACAGCCCGGGCGGAAGCGCTCCGGACACCACGTGCCAGGCCACCGGGGCACTCGGGCTCACCGTCAACGTCACGTTCACCTCCTCGCCCGGCCGCAACGGGTCGGGCAGAACCGGCGCGCCAATCTTGTAGCGCGGCGGGTACACCACCAGCGTGTAGTCCATGGTCTCGCTGCGGCCGTTGGCGTCCTCGACGGCGATGCCGAAGGTGAAGACGCCCGAAGCCGCCGGCCGCCCCGAGAGCGTCACCAGCTCCGTCTGCTCCGTCACCGACAAGCCTTCGGGGAGATTCCCCGTCAGCCGCCAAACGAGCGGCTTGGCCAGCGGCGACCCGTCCGCGTTGTCGACGGCGATGTCCTGCAGGTAGTCCTGGCCCATCAGCGCGTCGCGCAGCGACAGCGTGCGGAAGATGATCGAGCCCGGCGCCACCAGGCGCAGCACCAGCGCCTTCTGGGCGCGGCCGCCGGTGGAG
This sequence comes from Myxococcota bacterium, assembly GCA_040755835.1. Lineage (GTDB taxonomy): Bacteria > Myxococcota > Myxococcia > Myxococcales > Myxococcaceae > JADLDB01. The sequence goes on along the minus strand of JBFMAB010000096.1, from coordinate 134,329 downwards.
TCCGACACCTCGAACACGATGGGGGTGTTGCCGTTGGGCACGCCGCGCGGCGCGCCGGACAGCACGCCGTCGGTCTCCAGCGTCAGCCCGCTGGGCAGCGTGCCGCCCGCCACGCGCCAGGAGTACGGGCGGACACCGCCTGCCGCGCCGAACGCGAAGGAGAAGTTGCTGCTCGCGCTGTTGACGATCGCGGGGATCGCAGTGGTGGTGATCTCCACCTGGGTGGTTGGCGGCAGCACGCGAAGCGCGAGGCGCATCGCGGCCTGCCGGTTGTTGTTCTCGAGCACCACCGTGAAGGCGACGACCTGCGCGCCTGCGGCGCCCGTGGGCGTCCCGCTCAACGCACCGGTCGCCTCGTCGAGGCTGAGCCACGCGGGCTTCGCGCCCTGCGTCTCGTCGATGCTCCACTTCGAGGCCCCCTGCTCGCCCGCGGCCGCGAGTCGCACGTCGAACGGCCGGCCGACGGTGGCGTCGGGCAGCTGCGTGGTGAGGATCCGCAGCGAGGACGGCGCGACCTGCATCGGCCGGGACGCGCCGGCGTTGTTGGCGCGGTCGAGCTCCGCGATCGTCGCGTCGGGATCCACGATGCAACCGATGTAGTAGCTGCCCGGCGGCATCGTGCCCGGCAGGCGTACCAACTCGGTGGCCGAGTCCGCCGCCCCCCTCGCCAGCGTAACGCTGCCGCCGGTGCGCGGTGTTCCGGTCGACGGGTCGATGATCTGCAGGAGCACGTCGTCGCGGGTGATGATGTCGTTGGCTGACGCGTAGTAGCGGTACGCCACCGGCATCCCCGAGTCGACGTTGCCGATGTTGCGGATCGTACGGACCACCGGAAGGACCTCGCCGACGCCCGCGACCGCCGGCGCGGTGACGGACGCGACGGTGAGGTCGACGCCCGGCGCGGTCACGCGGATCGGCCCGACCGCCAGGCTGTTGTTCGCCTTGTTCGACTCGTAGATCGCGCCCGTCGAGTCGGAGACCAGGAACATGAAGTACTGCCCGGTGGCGAACGGCGTCATGTCCCGGCCGCTGAGGGGCAGCGGGCACTGGAGATCGATCGTCTGGGGCGCGCCGCCCGCCGGGAGCGACGTCACCACCTGCTCGCAGACGATGGTGTCCGACAAGAGCGACAGCGTGGCGTCGTTGGAGATCACCAGAGCGACGGAGAAGCTGTTCGCGTTGGCGCCGCCCTGGTTGCTGAGGCGCACGGTCGCGCGCGCCGCCTCACCGAACTTGCCGGTGCGGGTCGACAGGCCGGTGACCGGGTCGAGGAAGTCCGCGGACTCGGCGACGATGTCCGCGCGGCGCACCTGCACGCGGCTGGCCGAGACCGCCGTGTTGTTGGTCTCGCTGATCTCCGTCAGCGCGTTCGCCGGGTCGACCTGCAGCAGGTAGAAGTAGTCACCGTTCGGCGAGGCCGCCGGCATGGTGACGTTGACGGTCTCGTTGATCGTCTGGCCGCCGGTCAAGGTCCGGGTGCCCGTGAAGATCTCGAAGTCGTCCGTGCTGACCGTCGCATCGTTGCTCAGCAGGATCCGGAACGTCACCGGGCCCGGCGAGTCGGTGCCACGGTTGTAGAAGTTCACCTGGATCGGGTCGACGTTGCCGCCGCCCGACTGGGCGACGCCGTTGATGCTCGTCGCCACCAGGTCAAGGCCCTGCACGAAGGTGTCGACCGTGGAGCCGACGTTGTTCGCCTCTGACGCCTCCATGACGACGTTGGTCGGGTCGACCTGCACGAGCACGTAGTACGCGCCGGGGGCCGGCGCGGTGGTGGTGGCCGCCGAGCCATTCACGTTCATCGCCGTGGTGATGCCGATGCTGACCGGCCCGCCCTGCGCGACCTGCTGGTCCGAGCCGTCCAGCATCCGGTCCGTCGACAGGAACGCGCGCCACAGGAAGTTGTTGGCGGCCGTCTTGCCGTAGTTGCGGAGCTGCGCCTGCACGTCGAAGGTGAGGTTGCCGCCGCTCACCACCTGCAGGTTGGAGATGGTCACCGAGGGGACGCCCAGGTCCGCTTCGTTCGGCTCGCCGATGGTGATCAGGGTATTCGGAACGATGTCGTTCATCGTGCAGTTCGCGCCGGAGACCGAGCAGCAGCCCGTCTGGGTGGCGCTGGAGCACGTCCCCGTGCCGCCCGTGGCGAGGAAGGACGCGCCCAGCGCGCCGGTCGGCCCTTCGAAGCCCGCCGCGCCGCCGCCGCCGGTGCCGGTCTTCGGACCGTAGTGGACCTGCACCGCGCCTGACGCGCTCAGCCGCACCTGGGCGGTGATCGAGTAGGTGCCGTACAGCCACTCCTCGACCTGGTACCACTCGACGACGAACTCGCTGGCGGTCGACGTGTAGCGGATCATGCCGAGACCCAGCTCGAGGTCGTCGAAGAACGGCGCGATGATGTTGTTGGGATTCGCCGCGTTCGGGATGTTGGTGATGCTGCTGTAGAGCGCGCAGGAGCCCGAGGTGCCCGTACAGGTTCCGGGAGGCCCGCCGATCACAGCGACGCCGTTGACGTGAACGAAAATCGAGTTGTACGTCTGCCCGAACCACGGGAAGTCGAACTGGAGCGGCAGCACGACGAAGCCTTCGTCGGTGCTGCTGAAGGAGATCGTCGTCCCGCCGCTGAGCGGGATGTACGGCTGAGTGCTGACGTTGAACACCGGGGTCTGCGCGGACGCCGGGGAGGCCAGGAACGCCCCGGCGGCCAGGGCCAGCATGATCGTCTTCACGTCGTTCTCCTGCAGCGAAGGCGCGGGGAGGATTCTCTCCCGCGCGCCGGTTCGGCCTGATGCCCTAGCCCAGCGTCACGGAATGCAGGCCACCTGGTAGGTGACCGTCAGCGTCTTGCCGGGCTCCGGCACATACAGCGGCTCGAAGTTGATGGAGTTGTTGGTCGGGTCGTACTCCCACACCTTCGCGCCACGGGGGTCCGTCGGATCGAGCTGCACGCCGTCGATGGCCACCGTGATGCCGCGCATCGACGTGAGGTCGGGGCGCGCCGTCAGGTAGAAGTTGGTGCGGAAGCCGAAGGCGTTCTTGCCGATGTTCTCGAGCGCCTTGGCCCAGTCCGGCGTGCAGATCTCCTCCTTCACGCCGTTGGTCGCGTTGACCAGCGTGGCGTGCCTCCCGTCGTCGCTGCCACCGTCGTAGAGACAACCCGGCGGGGAGCTCGGGAGGAAGGGACCGACCACGTTGTAGGTGAACAGGCCGGGCCGCTGGGCGCCCTTAATGTTCTGGAGCTGGTTCAGGTAGAAGGCAGGCGATTGGACCGCCTGGTCCTGCGCGTCCGTGACGCACACCACCGCGAGCACCGCGTCCTGGCGGAGCAGGCCCAGGTTGGCATTCGGATCGGTGATGAGCGGTGCCGTCAGCGCGGCCACCGCGGGCTCCATGCACGACTCTGTCGCCGAGCCGAGCGTGCCGACGTTCACCATCGCCGCGAACTGCTGCTCGAGGTTCGGGGTGGTCGGCTTCAGGATCTTCACGCCAGCCGGGCCGGTCTTCAGGCGGCCGATGACCGATGGAGTCGGGTCCGTGGTGGTCACGCCAATCTGGAAGTCGACCTGGCTCGACTGCGCGTACTTGATGAACGAGTTGAAGTTCTGCGCCAGCGCCTGCTGCTTGTCGCTCATCGAGCAGGAGTCGTCGATCACCAGGAGGATGTCGGCCTTGGGCTTGGAGTCCTGGCGGAACGTGTCCGTGTTGAGGCCCATCGTGTCGCCCTGGCCTCGCAGCGTGACGACGTAGTCGACCGACTGGCCGCCCTGCGTCGCGTTCACGACGAAGGCGCCGGTGTCCGGGCCGTAGTTGATGGGCCGGTACTTGAGCTCGAAGGTGACCGGGGTGCTGCCGCCGGGCGCGATGACGCGCGGCAGGCCGGCGATGTTGATGGTCACGAAGAACTCCGGACACGGCGCTGTCCCGGGGCAGTTCGGGCCGCCGGGCGGCTCACCCGCGGCCGACACCATGGCCGTGGAGTTGACCGTCACCGACGTCGAGCACGTGTTGTAAATCTGGAACGAGCGGTTCGGGCTGTTGCAGTCCTTCTGCACGGTGCCGAAGTCGAGGTCGCTGGGAGAGATCGCCAGGCAGCTCGGCGCGATCGTCGCGGACAGGTTGACCGTGCCCTGCGGCGTCATCGGGTTCGACAGGTTGAACTGCACGCGGCCGGTCACCGTCGCCGGGTTGGCCGGCAGCTGGCCCTGCGGCCACGCGCGCACCAGCACCTGCATCGTTTCCCCGGGCAGCAGCTCCCTCTCGTTGATCTCACCGGCGGGCAGCGTGAAGACCGGCGGCATGCCCGACGGCGTGCCCGTCTCGGGCTGCAGCTGCACGTTGGTGACGAGGCAGATCTCCGACGGCTGCGTGCCGAGGTTGCGGATCTGGAAGCCCAGGTCCTTCGTCGACGGCGGCGACACCACGCCGAACGCCAGACTGGTGGGCGTGATCTGCGCCTGGCAGGGCGGCAGCATCACCGAGTTCGCCTGGATGGTGACCGTCGTGACCGGCTCGTCAGGATCGTTCGAGAAGATCTTGACCTCCCACTCCTTCATGCCGAGGCCCGACGGGGTGATCCGCACGGGGATGTCGAGCAGCGCCGCGGTGCCGCTCGCCTCGAGGCCGATCGCCGGATCGTACCGGCCCGGGCCCGTGGCAGGCAGATCGTCGAGGCACATCCCCGTCATCGAGTCGAACGCGCCAATGCAGATCTCCGAGAGCGAGGAGTCCGCGTTCTTCGGGGTGATCTCCCAGTACGGCTTCGCGTAGCCACCGCTGCCGTCCGGCTTTCCGAGCTTCAGGTTGGCCTTCGGGTCCGGCGGGTTCGGCCGGGTGCCGGTGTTCTGCACGGTCAGCTTGCGCGAGGCGAACGACGGCGGGTTCGCGTTGGTGAAGTACGCGATGCGGCCGAAGTTCAGCGTCGGCGACGGGCGCACGTCGATGTCCGGGCCGCCGCCGACGCCGCGGAGCGGCACCACGATGCTGGCCTGGTTCTTCAGGTCCGTGTTCGCGCGCAGCGTGCCCGGGCGGGGGCCGAGCACCAGCGGCTTGAAGCTCATCTTCACCGTCGCGGTGCCGGGGACGATCGCCCGGTTCGCGTCGCGGGTGGCCGCGGGCACGGTCAGCTTGGTGAGATCGCCCATCGAGGCCTCGACGACCTTGAAGACGGAGCTCGGCACGCTGCCCTCGAAGGTGGCGAGCGACGAGAGCTGCACCTCGCGCAGGCCCTGGTTCGAGAAGGTGACCGTGCCGTCCACCGTCAGGCCCGGCGTGACGTAGCCGAAGTCGACGGTGCTGGGCGCCCAGGTGAGGACCTGGTCGACGCCGGTGCCGATCAGGCGCACCTGCTTCTCGGGGCAGCCCTCGGCCTTCCGCATCAGCACGTTCCCGAAGTAGTCGCGGGCCTCGGTCGGCGCGAAGACGATCGTCACGTCCTTCGAGCGGCCGGACACGATGGTGAACTCGCCGCGCGGCGACTCGGGGGTGAAGGCGAAGATGCCGGCGCCCTGCGCCGACTGGATGTCCCCGACGAACGCGCGGGTGTCGATGGGCTGCGTGTTCTCGAAGTTCAGCGTCCGCGAGAAGGTGTCGCCGCGGGCCACCGCGCCGAAGTCGATCTCCGCCGGCAGATCGCACTGGCCGGACACGCCGACGCCGAGCAGCGTGATCTGTGCCGTGTCCTTGCCGGCCTCCGTGTTGAGCGCCTTCAGGTTCAGCACCGCGCGGTGACTCACCTGCTTCTCCACCGGATCGATGGGCGGCGTGAAGGTGATGTCGAACTCCTGCGTCGCGCCGGACGGGAGGTCGACCTGCCCCGCCTCGCCGAGGGACACGGTGAAGATCGGGTTCGCCTCGGTGACGCCCGGGGTCGCCAGCACGGCATCGCCTTCGACCTTGTCGAAGTTGGTCAGCGACAGCACGCCGAGGCCGGAGTTGGTGACCACCAGCTTCAGGGCCTCGGTCTTGCCCATGGAGACCTGGCCGAAGTCGTACGTGCCGCTCTCACCGGCCAGCGTCGCGCCCGTCTCGTCGGTGTAGACGATGCGGATTTCACCGAAGGAGCGCGGAGGCGTCGTTCCGCCGCAGCGGCAGCCAGACACAGCCACCACCGCGGCGGCGAGCGCCACCGTGAACAGCTTCAAAGACTTGCTCATTGTTTTCTCCAGCGAGACGGCAACTTCACTGCGGCGGCCAGAACCCGGCGCGTCTGGCCACAATCCCGAGACAATTCGGCCTCTTGACACATCACCGAAACCGGGGTCAACCCCGCACTGATTTTTCCGGCCGACCCATGGCGCCGTTGTCCTACCTCGGTGTGAAGGAACCTGACGAGCCCCATGGAAACGCCCCTCCGGAAGACGCCAACGCCGCGTGCGGCCGCGGGAAACAGGCGGCGCGCGCGATCGGCAGGGGACGAACGCCGGAACCTGAATCGCAGGCCGAGGCGCCGGGCCTTCGGTCGAGGCGCGAACGGTGTCCCGACGGGTCCACGGGAGGGCCGATGAGCGCCCGAGCGCCAGCGCGGCAGGCCTACGAGGCGGGCGTGGTGCGCCGGACGGAAGAGCTGCGTCGGCTCGATCGGCGGGGCGCCTGGCTGGCCAACGGGCGGACGGTGACCTTCGTGGCCTTCGCCGGGCTGCTGCTGGCGGTCCTCTTCGAGAAGGTGCCGCGCGTGGGGCTGCTCGGGGCCCTGGCGGCGCTCGCGGGCTATGTGGCGCTGGCGATCGTCCACGCGCGGGTGCTGCGAGACGAGGCGAAGGCGAAGGTGCTCAAGGCCCTCAACGAGCGCGGGCTGGCGCGGCTCGACGGCACGTGGCACGCCTTCCCCGAGACGGGGGCAGAGCTATTGCCCGAGGGCCACCTGTACGGCGCGGATCTCGACGTGGTGGGCCAGGGCTCGCTCTTCCAGCGGCTCGACGACACCGGCACGAAGGCGGGCGAGCGGCAGCTGGCCGACTGGCTGCTCACCGCGGCGCCCGACGCGGCGACGGTGAAGGCGCGGCAGGACGCGCTCAAGGAGTTGGCGCCGAAGCTCGACTTCCGCCAGGCGCTGATCACCGAGGCGCGGCTCGCCGGGAAGGACAAGGCGGATCCGTCGCGCTTCATCGCGTGGGCGGAAGGCCCGTCGCCCCTCGATCGCATTCGCTGGGCGTACCCGATCGCGCACGTGTTGCCGGTCTTCACCATCGGCGCGGGGCTCCTGTCGGCGAACGACGTGATCAGCGCCCTGCCTTTCTGGGTCGGCCTCGCGGCGCAGGTGGGGATCGTCTTCGCGACGCGCGTGCCACTCGGGCGCATGTGGGAGGCGCTCACGGTGGGCGAGCGCGGCTTCATCCGCTTCGAGGAGACATTCAAGGCGATCGACGCCGAGCGCTTCGACGCGCCGCTGCTGCAGGCGCTCAAGGCCGGCTTGTCGGAGGGGCCCCCGGTGTCGGAGCGGCTCAGGGCCTTCGCGCGGCTCATGGGCTTCGCCGAGTTGCGCAACGCGGGCCAGCTGCACCCGATCATCAACGCGCTGACGCTGTGGGACATCCTGTTCCTCTTCCGGATCGACGCGTGGCGCGCGACGCACGGGCGCGGCGTGCGGCGGTGGTTCGACGCACTCGCGCAGCTCGAGGCGTTGTCGAGCTTCGCGGCGTGGCCGTTCGAGCGCCCGCAGGATCCGTGGCCCGAGGTGGACGACGGTCCGGTGCACCTCGAGGCGACCGCGCTCGGCCACCCGCTGCTCGACGCGCCGGTGAGGAACGACGTGACGCTGCCGGGTCCAGGTCACGCGTGGGTGATCACCGGCTCGAACATGAGCGGCAAGACGACGCTCCTGCGCGCCATGGGCCTCAACACCGTCATGGCGCTGGCCGGGCTGCCGGTGTGCGCGGGATCGCTGAAGACGTCGCGCGTCCAGGTGATGACCAGCATGCGCGTCAAGGACTCGCTCGAGCGCGGCGTCTCGTACTTCTACGCCGAGGTCCAGCGGATCAAGAAGCTGCTCGACACGTCGCAGGCGCACCGCGATCGCTGCCTCTTCCTGCTCGACGAGCTCTTCATGGGCACGAACACGAAGGAGCGGCAGGTCGCCTCGCGGCAGCTCTTGCTGCTCCTCCTCGACGCAGGCGCGGCGGGCGCGGTGACGACGCACGACCTGTCGATCTGCGAGCTGGCGGGCGAGCGGCCGGACCGCGTGAAGAACGTGCACTTCCGCGATCAGATCACCGACGGCGAGATGACGTTCGACTACCGGCTGCGCGACGGGGTGGTGACGACGACGAACGCGCTCGAGGTGCTGCGGCGCGCGGGCATCTCCGTCTGAATCAGGCCGCGGGCTTCGGCGCGGGCGGCGCCAGCTTGGGCTCGATGCGCACCGTCACCACGCGCGGGCCTTCGGTCCTCACCACGACGATGCGGAAGTCGCCCGCCACCCAGGAGTCGTTGGCGACGGGCACGCGGCCGAGCTTCGCCATCAGGTAGCCGGCGATCGTCGTCACCTGCGTCTTGTCGATGTCGAACTCAATCTCCAGCGTGTGCTCGAGGTCGTCCAGCTGCGCGGTGCCGGGCAGCTCCAGCTTCCCGCCGGGCAGCGTCTTCACCGGCTCGACCTTCCGGCCCATCTCCGCGACGTTGCCGACGAGCTCGGCCACCACGTCGGCGAGCGTGACGAGGCCGGAAGTGCCGCCGTGCTCGTCCACCACCACGGCGATCTGCTTGTTGCGGCGGCGGAACTCGGCGAGCAGCTGCTCCAGCGTCACCGTCTCGGGCACGAAGAGCACCGGCCGCTGCACCTGGCTCATCGACTTCAGCTCGTGGCGGGCCTGCAGGTAGAAGAGATCCTTCACGTTGACGAGGCCCTCGACGCGGTCGAGGGAGCCGCGCACCACCGGCAGCCAGGTGTGCCCGGCCGAATACGCGGCGGCCAGGTTCTCCTCGAGCGAAGACTCGAGATCGAGCGCCTTCATCTGCGAGCGCGGCACGAGGATCTGCCGCGCCGTCTTCTCCATCATGCCCAGCGCGCGATCGAGCAGCTCGGCGCGGACCTCGGCGATCGCGCCCGCCTCGGCGGAGCTGGTGAAGATCATCCGCAGCTCGTCCTCGCTGAGCGCCTCGGAGCCCTCGGACGCGCGGTTGTCGAGGCCGAGCAGCTTCAGCACCAGCCGCGTCCCGGCGTTCAGCATCCAGATCACCGGGTAGAACAGCAGGTAGAACAGGCGCATCGGCCAGGACAGCACGAGCACCGTGCGCTCCGCGTTCGCGATCGCCAGCGTCTTCGGCACCTGCTCGCCGACGACGATGTGGAGGAAGGTGATCACCGTGAAGGCGAAGACGATCGAAACCGTCCTGGCGATCGCCTGCGCGCCGGCCGCGTCGGGCGCCACGCGGTGGACCACCGGCTCGATCAGGTGTGCGAAGGCGGGCTCGCCGACCCAGCCGAGCGCCAGCGACGCGAGCGTGATGCCCACCTGCGACGCCGACAGCCAGACGTCGAGCGACTTGCGCATCGCCAGCGCGGTGGACGCGGCGGGGCGGCCCTGCGCGACCAGCGCCTCGAGCTGCGTCGGCCGAACCTTGACGAGCGCGAACTCGACGGCGACGAAGAACGCGTTGGCCAGCACGAGCGCCAGCGCGAGGATGAGCGCGGCCACCTCCATCAGCGCAGCGCCTCGAACTCCGGGTCGCCCTTGAGCGCGTCGAACATCGGGTCGGCGGCGAGCCAGCCGGCGACCTTCGCGCGATCGATCGCCACGGCCCTCTTCAGCTGGGCGATCGCCTCCTTCGGGCGATTCCACAGCGCGTAGAGCGCGCCGAGGTTGTAGTTGAGGAGCACGTCGTCGGGCTTGAGCGCCTTCGCCGTGTCGTAGGCGCGCTCCGCCTCCGCGTAGAAGCCCTTCTGCGCGTAGCAGATGCCCAGGTCGAGCCACGCGTCGAAGTTGTCCGGCTCGAGGCGGACGACCTCCTTGAGCTGGGGGATCGCGTTGCGGAAGTCGCCGGAGTCCATCAGCACGCCGGCGAGCTCCTGCCGCGGCAGCGCGTCGGCCGGATCGAGCTCGACGGCGGTGCGCAGCTCGCGCGCCGCGTCCTCGTTCCGTCCGAGATCGGCCCAGGTGAGGCCGAGGTTCAGGTGGGCGTCCGGGTAATCGGGCTCGAGCTCGATCGCCTCCTTGTACTCCGCGACCGCGAAGTCCATCGCGTGGGCCGAGAGGAAGCACGCCAGGTTGTAGTGCGCGGTGGCGCTGTCCGGCTCGAGGCGCAGCGCGGTGAGGTACTCCTCGAGCGCCTCGCGGAAGCGCTTCTTCTCGGCGTACACCGTCGCGAGGTTGTCGTGCGCGTGCGCGGAGTTCGGATCCAGTTCGATCGCCTTCTTGAACTCCTTGATGGCCTCGTCGAGCCAGCCGCGGTCGGCCAGCTCGATGCCGCGGCTGTTGTGCTCGTCGGACGCGGCGATGGTGTCCTTCTCGCGAGGCATGTGAATGCAATAGCAAATCCCCCCTCTATAGTCCCGACGCGATGCTCTCCCTCGCCCTGCCCCTCGTGCTCGCCGCCGCGCCGAACCCGTCGGTCTCCGTCCTCTTCTCCGGCGACGTGACGCTCGGGTACCACTACGAGGAGTACGTCGACGAACAGGTGTCGAAGGGCGGGAAGAAGGACGAGCTGATCGGCTGGGGTTTCCAGCAGGTGAAGCCCGTCACCACGAAAGCCGATCTCTTCGTGGTGAACCTCGAGTGCCCGTTCACCGATCGCGGCGCGAAGATCCCCAAGAATTTCAACTTCCGGGCGAGGCCGGAGCTCTCGGCGGCGCTGGCGGCGGGCGGCGTGGACGTCGCGTCGATCGCCAACAACCACATGATGGACTACGGCCCCGAAGGCCTCTTCGACACCGTCTCGGCGTTGGACACGCTGGGCGTCGCCCACTTCGGCGCCGGCCGCACGCTGGCCGAGGCGCGCGCGCCGGCGATCGTCGAGAAGAAGGGACTCACGTTCGCGTTCCTCGGCTACTTCTTCCTCGGCGACCGCAACATCGAGCCCAGGGAAGTCATCGCCACCGCGGAGCGACCGGGCGTGGCCGGCGACTTCTCGGATCGCCCGGCCATGAAGGCGATGGTGGACGCCGACGTGCGCGCGGCGAAGCAGCGGGCCGACCACGTGATCCCCTTCTTCCACTGGGGGCGTGAAGGTACGACGCAGCCCGAGCCCTACCAGGTGGAGCTGGCGCACGCGGCGATCGACGCGGGCGCGGCGGCGGTGATCGGCAGCCACCCGCACGTGCTGCAGGGGATCGAGGTGTACCAGGGCAGGCCGATCGCCTACTCGCTGGGCAACTTCGTCTTCGGCGGCAACTGGAACCCGCGCGACAAGCGCACGGCGCTCCTCGAGCTGCGCTTCGACGCGAAGGGCGTCGCGAGGGTGACGGTGGTGCCGGCGTACAGCGACGCGTACCCGGAGGTGCCGGTGCAGCCGTACCTCGCGGAAGGCGAGAAGGCCGACGCGGTGCTCGATCACCTCGCGGCGATCAGCGCGCAGTTCCCGCGGACGATCCCACAGCTGGTGGCGCGGCGGACGAAGCCGCGGCCCGAGGCCGGGGGCGCTTCGGAGACGACGAAGCCGGCGCGGGCTTCGAGTCCCGACGCCGGCCCCCGGTGAGCCTTTCGTGAAGGCGAAGCCTAATACTTGCCCTTCGCGCGACGCGCGCGGACGCGACGGCGCTTGAGCGCGATCTTGCGCGTCTTGGCGCGATTCTTCAGCTTCTTCTTGCTGCGGTTCGACTTCACGGGCTTCGCCATGGTGGTTCCTCGTTTCGTTGCTTGACTCGCCGTCTCACGACGGCCGGTACCGAACCTCTCTAGCAAAAGTGGCCCGGAAGGACAGGGAATCTGCTGTTGCTGCCCCGGGCCGCCCCGCGTACACAGCGGCTCGCCGTGATCGAGAAGCTGGATGAAGTCGAGCAGAAGTTCGAGCGCCTGACGGCCGATCTGTCGAACCCGGCCGTCATCGCCGACACCGCGCGCCTTCAGAAGGTCTCGCGCGAGCGCGCCGGCCTCGAGAAGGTCGTCGAGACGTACCGCGCGTACAAGAAGGTGCGCGACGAGATCCGCGGCAACGAGGAGTTGCTCGAGTCCGGCGACGCCGACCTCAAGGCGATGGCGAAGGAGGAGCTGCCGGCCTTGCGCGCGCGCCTCGACGAGCTGACCGAGGCGCTCAAGATCCTCCTGCTGCCGAAGGATCCGATGGATGACAAGGACGTCATGATCGAGATCCGCGCGGCGGCGGGCGGCGACGAGGCCGCGCTCTTCGCCGAGGAAGTGATGCAGATGTACCTGCGCTACGCCGCGGCGCGCGGGTGGAAGGCCGAGATCATCGATCTCTCCGGCGGCAACCAGGGCGGCGTGAAGGACGCGACCATCGCGCTGTCAGGCGACTCGGTGTACTCGATCATGAAGTACGAGTCGGGCGTGCACCGCGTGCAGCGCGTGCCGGCCACCGAGGCGCAGGGCCGCATTCACACCAGCACCATCACCGTCGCCGTGCTGCCCGAAGCCGAAGAGGCCGACGTGCAGCTGAAGGAGGCCGACGTCGAGATGCAGGTGATGCGCTCGACGGGCGCCGGCGGCCAGTCGGTCAACACCACGGACTCCGCGGTGCGGCTCATTCACAAGCCGACGGGCATCGTCGTGAAGTGCCAGCAGGAGAAGAGCCAGCTCAAGAACCGCGCGATGGCGATGAAGATGCTGCGGGCGAAGCTGTACGAGATGGAGCAGGAGAAGCTGCGCCAGGAGCGGGAGGCGATGCGCAAAGGCCACGTCGGCACCGGCGATCGCAGCGAGAAGATCCGCACGTACAACTTCCCGCAGGACCGGCTCACCGATCACCGCATCGGCTTCACGCGCCACAACCTGCCCGCGGCCATGGCCGGAGACATCGACGACCTGCTGACGCAGCTGCGCACGTACTTTCAGGCCGAGGCCCTGAAGAGCCAGGGAGCCTGAGTGAGCGCGCCCTCGCCTTCCGCCGAGCCGTGGACGATCCGCAAGGTGCTCGACTGGACCCGCGGCCACTTCGAGCGGCACGAGGTGGACGCGCCGCGACTCACCGCCGAGCTGCTGCTCGCCCACGTGCTCGAGGTGGAGCGCGTGAAGCTGTACATGGATCTCGAGCGCCCGCTCTCGAAGGACGAGCTGGCCGCGTACCGCGCGCTGATCCAGCGCCGCCTCACCAGCGAGCCCACGCAGTACCTCGTCGGCGCGAAGGAGTTCTACGGGCGCCGCTTCGAGGTCGACGCGCGGGTGCTGATCCCCCGCTCCGAGACGGAGCTGCTCGTGGAGGCCGTGCTGCGCGCGGTGCCGAAGGACGCGCCGGCGCGGGTGCTCGATCTCTGCACCGGCTCGGGCTGCATCGCGATCTCGATCGCGGCCGAGCGGCCGCAGGCCTCGGTGTGGGCGACGGACCTCATGGCCGGCGCGCTCGAGGTGGCGAGCGGCAACGCCGCGCGGCTCGGCGTGGACGGGCGGGTCAGCTTCTTCCCGGGCGATCTGTTCGCGGCGATTCCAGCGGACGCGACGTTCGACGTGATCGTCTCGAATCCTCCCTACGTGAGGCGCGGGGATCTGCCCGGCCTGCAGAAGGAAGTGCAGAAGGAGCCGCGGGCGGCGCTCGACGGCGGGGAGGACGGGCTCGATCTCATCCGCCGCATCGCCGACGCCGCCCTCCCCCGGCTCAAGGCTGGCGGGCTGCTTGCACTGGAGATCGGCGACGAGCAGGGCGCGGCCCTGAAGGAGCTGCTGGTGCGGGCGGGCTACCACGACGTGCGGATCGAGAAGGACCTGGCGCGGCACGACCGCCTCGCGTTCGGGTCGGCGCCGAAGGACAGCGAGTAGATGGACGCGATCGTCATCGAGGGGAACGGCCCGCTGTACGGAGAGACGTACGCGTCGGGCGCGAAGAACGCGGCGCTGCCGATCCTCGCGTCGGCGCTGCTGGCGCCCGGCGAGCACACCTTCCGCAACGTGCCGGACCTCGCCGACGTGCGCACGATGCTCAAGGTGCTCGAGACCATGGGCTGCGAGTCGCAGCGGCTCACCGGGAAGAAGAAGGACAGCGTCGTCGTCAGGGTGCCGACGAAGGTGCACCCCGAGGCGCCGTACGAGCTGGTGAAGACGATGCGCGCGTCGGTGCTGGTGCTGGGACCGCTCACCGCCCGCTATGGCCGCGCCCGCGTGTCCATGCCCGGCGGCTGCGCGATCGGCGCGCGGCCCATCGACCAGCACCTGAAGGGCCTCGAGGCGCTCGGCGCGGAGGTCGATCTCCAAGAAGGCTACGTCGAGACCCGTGCGAAGCGCCTCAAGGGGCGCACCATCACGTTCGACCTCATCACCGTCACCGGCACCGAGAACGTGCTGATGGCCGCAGTGCTGGCGAAGGGCCGGACGCTCATCGAGAACGCGGCGCGCGAGCCGGAGGTGGAGGAGCTGGCGCGCGTGCTGAACAAGATGGGCGCGCGGATCTCCGGCGCGGGCAGCGACGTCATCACCGTGGACGGCGTGGACGATCTCAAGCCGGTGGATCACGCGATCATCCCCGACCGCATCGAGACGGGCACGCTGCTGGTGGCCGCGGCGATCGCTGGCGGCGACGTCCTGGTGAAGCGGGCGGCGCCCGAGACGCTCGAGCCCGTCATCGCGAAGCTGCGGGAGGCCGGCTGCAAGGTGACGGTGGAGGGCGACGGCGTTCGGCTCGTCGCGGGCAGCCGCGTGCAGCCGGTCGACATCAAGACGCAGGAACACCCGGGCTTTCCGACGGACATGCAGGCGCAGCTGATGGCGCTGATGGCGACCGCCAACGGCACCAGCGTCATCACCGAGAACATCTTCGAGAACCGCTTCATGCACGTGGCCGAGCTGCGGCGCATGGGCGCGGACATCACCGTGGACGGGCACACGGCGGTGGTGCGCGGCGTGCCGCGGCTGTCGGGCGCGCCGGTGATGGCGACGGATCTCCGGGCGTCAGCGTCGCTGGTGCTGGCCGGGCTGCACGCCGAGGGCAAGACGAAGGTCTCGCGCGTCTACCACCTGGACCGCGGCTACGAGCGGCTCGAGAAGAAGCTCCGCGCGCTGGGAGCGAAGATTCGTCGAGTCAAGGACCGCTGAAGTCGTCTACGCTCCAGCGGGCTCGCGCCTACATGGGCGGTTGCCTTTCGCGATCGCGCAGAAATACGATTCCCCCGATTCCACCCCAACAGGAGCCGAACATCACAATGGAGTGCCCCAGCTGCGGCGTCGAGATGGTCGACCTGGCCGGAGACGATCAGACGCTACGCAAGTGCGGCGAGTGCGGAGGCTTGTGGCTCGACATCGCGGATCTGAACCGCATGCTCCTGCACAAGGGCCTGCCTGGACTCGAGACCCTCGGCGGCAAGGTGAACGCGGAGGCGATGAGTGGCCAGTGCCCCGACTGCCTGGTGGACCTGGTGCGGGTGGAGGGCGGCGAGAAGAACGACCCGGTGAGCTACGACACATGCGAGGCGTGCGGCGGCGTCTTCCTGGAGGAGGAGTTCAAGGACGCGGAGGACTTCGCGGCGGCCCAGGAGATCATCGTGGAGTTCTTCAAGCGCTTCTCGCCGAAGGTGAAGAAGGCCGCCGGCGGCTGAAGGCGCGGCGAGGCTTCTCGCTCCCCCCGGGGAGTCGGAAGCACGCTCGTTACGGCACGCTGCGCCAGTCGCCCTTCAGATCGTCCGGCAGCTCGCCGTCGAACTTGAGCGCGAAGCCCTTCTTCGCCGGCTCCTTCGAGAACTTGGTCTGGTACTTCTTTCCGCCCACGGTCAGCACGAGGCGGCCGGCGGAGACGTCGTACTTCCCTTCCACCACCTTCTCCTTCGCGCGCGTCGTGTCGTACGGCTCGAACGAGTAGCGGAAGCTGCCGTCGAAGTTGAACGTGAGGAAGCGGTCGGGCGTCTTGTCGTAGCCGGCGAACCACGTCCCCATCACCTGGGCGACGTGCTTGTCGTATTTGAGTTTCGTGGTGAGCCACGGCCCGTTGAGCGGCTTGCCCCCGTCGACGAACACCACGTCGGTGACGCACACCGGCTGGTCGGGATCGTCCGCCGGGTACTGATCGAGCACCTCGAGCATGAAGCGCGTCCCCACCATCGGCGGGCTCAGGGAGACCGACTGCGGCCCCCGCGTGTCCTCCACCGTGAAGGTCTGCGACTGCTTGCCGCTCTTCAGCCGGAATTTCCGCGCCCGCGCGAACGTGGAGAACGTGCCGTCGTCGAAGTTGTTGCCGGTGGTGATCTTGAGCTCCTCGATCGTCACCGGCCCGTCGAAGCCGAACGTGAGCAGCTCGTTGAGCGGATCCGCCGTCGGGCTGCACCAGGCGGTCGCGTCGCGCGCGTCGAGGAGGCCGAGCGGCTGGTACAGCGTCGGCCGGGAGTCCTGCTTGAAGTACCCGGTCGCCTGCGCGTAGCCGATCGCCCCGCCCGCCCGCGCCGGCGACGAGAGCGCCAGCAGGCCCACCACCACGCGTCGCGTCCACCCCGAGTCACGCATGCGCATGCGACGCACTATGCCACGGAAGATTTCAGCGTTTGCGAGGTTCCACCTGCATGGCATGACGTCCCCATGAGTCGACGACTGCTGCCGGTGACGCTGAGCGCCCTCCTCCTCGCCTGCTCGTGCGAGGACAAGCCCGTGGTGCAGGCTCCAGCCGACGCCGGGCCGCCCGTCCTCACCGAGAAGGAGCCCAACGACTCCGCCGCGGGCGCCCTCGTCATCGAGCGCTCGTCGATCGTCGAGGCCAATCTGGGCGCCGATCCCGCGAAGGCCGACGCGGACTGGTACGTCTTCACGTCCAGCCTGCCGCGCACCGTGGACTTCACCGTCACCTGCCCGCCCGGCGCCGACGTCGCCATCGAGCTGGTCGACGAGACGGGCACCGTGCTGGCGTCGATCAACACCGACGGCGCGGGCGCCTCCGAACGCTTCCCCGATCTGGACGTCTCCGGCAAGGCCTTCGTCCGCGTGGTGGGCCTCAAGAAGGGCGCCGGCGGGGCGTACAAGCTGACCGCCACCTTCGCCGACCGGCAGCCCGGCTACGAGCTCGAGCCGAACGATCGCCGCGTCGATGCCACGTCGGTGGCGCTGGGCCAGGCGATCTCCGGCACCCTGTCCCACGGCAGCGACGTCGACTGGTTCCGCTACGAGCTGCCGTCCTCCGCCCCGGAGACGGAGGCGCCCGCCGGCAGCGACGAGGATGCGGGCGAGGCCGGCGCCGGTGCGGCCGAGGACGCGGGCATCGCCGACGCCGGCGAGGTGGACGCCGGCCCGCCGCCGACGGAGCGCCGCCTCGCGCTGCGCGTCGACGTAAGCCAGGTGGAGGGCGTCGCCTTCGACGTGCAGGTGATGACCGAGGCCGAGGCGGTGCTGTTCGCCGCGAAGTCCCGCGAGGGCGGCCCGCTGTCCCTGCGCAACGTCGGCGTCCGCGAGAGCGATCGCGTCATCTACGTCGTCGTCCGCTCGGCGCCGGTCGGCACCGGCAAGGACGCGAAGCGCGGCTACAACGCGTCCACCAGCTACACGCTCACCGTCGCGCCCGAGGAGGCCGGCGGCAGCGCGGAGTACGAGCCCAACGACGAGCGCGACAAGGCCACCGAGCTGCCGTCGAACAGCTACCGCGAAGGCTTCATCAGCCCCGGGGGCGACGTCGACTACTTCCAGCTCGTCACCGACGGCCCGTCGCTCGCGAAGCTGAACCTCGAGGGCGTCGAGAAGGTCGACCTGATCCTCTCCGTCGTCCAGGTGAAGGACGGCAAGGAGGAGACGGTGCTGAAGGCCAACGAGGGCGGCGTGAAGGAGCCCGAGCGCCTCAACAACGTCTCCTGCGACAAGAGCTGCTTCATCCGCGTCGAGGCCGCCGCCCGCAAGGTGGACGGCAAGTGGGTGAAGGACAACGAGAACGCCGACCAGGCGTACCGGCTGTCGTCCGAGGTGGTGCCCGACGACGGCACCGAGGAGCGCGAGCCCAACAACGCGGCCGCCAGCGCGTCCCCGCTCCCGCCGGGCAAGTCGATCCGCGGCACCGTCTTCCCGAAGAAGGACGTCGACTACTTCGCCGTCGACCTGCGCGATCGCCAGGTGAAGACGCCGCTCAAGGCGACGCTGCTGGGCGTGCTGAAGGTGGACGTCGGGCTGTACCTCCACCGGGTCGAGGACGACGGCAAGCTGACGCTGGTGCAGACCAGCGACTCCGCGAAGGGCGACAAGCCGGAGACGATCCGCTACTCCGCCGAGCCCGGCCTGTACGTCTTCGAGGTGCGCGACGTGAAGCACCGCGAGGCCAACTTCCAGGACAGCTACCAGCTGACCGTCGAGGAAGGCGACTGAGGCGCCCCGGGCGTTTCAGCGTTAACTTCGCGCCATGAACTACGAGGCCGAGATCCTCCGGCTCAAGAAAGAGCTGAACGCCGTCATCCTGGCGCACTACTACCAGGAGAGTGAGATCCAGGACGTCGCCGACTTCGTGGGCGACTCGCTGCAGCTCGCTCAAGCGGCCGAGAAGACGACCGCCGACACCATCGTCTTCTGCGGCGTGCACTTCATGGCCGAGACCGCGAAGATCCTGAACCCCGGCAAGCTGGTGCTGCTGCCCGATCTCGCCGCCGGTTGCAGCCTGTCCGATCGCTGCCCGCCCGGGCTCTTCCAGCAGTTCAAGGCGAAGTACCCCGATCACTTCGTGGTGACGTACGTGAACTCGTCCGCCGCGGTGAAGGCGATGAGCGACGTCATCTGCACCAGCTCGAACGCGGTGAAGATCGTCTCGAAGATCCCGAAGGACCGGCCGATCCTCTTCGCGCCGGACCAGCACCTCGGCCGCTACGTGATGAAGCAGACCGGCCGCGAGATGATCCTCTGGCCGGGCAGCTGCATGGTGCATGAGATCTTCAGCGAGAAGCGCATCGTCCAGCTGAAGGTCGAGCACCCGGACGCCGAGGTGATCGCCCACCCCGAGTGCGAGGAGTCGGTGCTCAAGCACGCCGACTTCATCGGCTCCACCAAGCAGCTCCTCGAGCGCACGAAGGCCTCGGCCACGAAGACGTTCATCGTGGTGACCGAGGCGGGGATCATGCACCAGATGGAGAAGGCCTCGCCGGAGAAGAAGTTCATCCCCGCGCCGCCGGACAACGGGTGCAGCTGCAACGAGTGCCCGCACATGAAGCTGAACACCATGGAGAAGCTGTACCGCTGCATGCGCGACAAGACGCCCCGGCTGGAGATGCCGGAGGACCTGCGGGTGGCCGCGCTCAAGCCGCTCAGGCGAATGCTGGAGTGGAGCTGATGTTCCGCTTCTACGCCCTGCCCGCCTGGCAGCTGCTCGGGGCTGACCCGAAGCCGTCCGCCGCGGCGCCGCCGCCCGAAGCGCCGCTCACGCCGGCGCTGGGTGACGCCGCGCTGGACCGGGTGCTGGGCCGCGCGGAGTACCGTGGCGAGCTCGCGCTGGAGCGCGCGCTGGCGCTGCTGGAGCAGGCCCCGGGCCCGGTCGTCTTCGCGCGGCCGCCGAACGATCTCCCGGCCCTGCTGCGCACCGCGGACCAGCTGGTGCTCTTCGCCCGCCAGGAGGCCGGCGAGCGCGCCATGGTGTGGCGCTGCGAATGCGGCACCCGCTACGCCGTGCCGGTCAGCCTCTTCCGCCCGGTGGCGCTCCGTTGCGAGCGCTGCGATCGCACCATCGAGCTCGACGCGCAGACCAGCCAGGGCGAATCCCACCTGACGAACCCGGTCCAGGCCCAGGTGAACGCCGCGCGGCATGCGCTGGCGGGTTTCTTCCGCGAGGCGATGTCCCGCGGCTGGCCGGTCCTCGTCGCCAAGGGCTGACATGCGGCGCTCGACGCTCGATCTCCTCCGCTGCCCGAAGTGCCACGGCCCCAGCCTCGTGCCCGATGGCCCCACGCCCGAGCCGGCGCTGCTGTTCGGCCCCGCGCGGTGCGTGGGCTGCTCGTCGCGCTTCCCGGTGCACGAGGGGCTCATCGATCTCGTCGGCGATCGCCCGAGGCCCAAAGGGTTGCAGCAGGCCATGGAGGTGCCGTGGATCGCCCGCAGCTGGGAGCGCTACGTGCGCCCCACCGTCGACGCGGTGCTGACGCGCGGGCGGCTCGATCTCGACAGCGAGTACACGGTGCTCCACAACATGGTGGGGACGCCGGACGGGCCCGTGATGGACCTGGGCTGCGGCTCCGGCACCTTCCTCCGGCGGCTGGCGCGCGACTTCAAGGGCGTGCCGGTCATCGGCGTGGACGTGTCGAAGCCGATGATCGAGGAGGCGATGGCGCAGGTGCGGGAGAACGCGCTCGCAGCGGACTTCGTGCGCGCGGAGGTGCCGCCGCTGCCCTTCGTCGATCACGCCATCGGCGCGATCGTCGCGACCAGCTTCGTGCACTACGTCGCGAACCTGGACCTCTTGCTCGCGGAGGTGGCGCGCGTGCTGAAACCCCGCGGCCGCTTCGTCGCCACCACCTACGAGGCGGCGGGCCTGAAGAAGCGGACGCACGAGCGCGCCGGGCTGCACCCGCGTGGCGAGCTGGAGCTGCGCCAGGGGATCAGCCGAGCCGGGCTCATCCACTTCGAGCGCATGCGCGTGCCGCCCTTCCTGATCTGGAAGGTCGAGCTGCCCTGAAGCGAGCGGCTTGGCCTTAGATGAAAACGCCGCCGTGCGCGTCGTTGCGCGCGGTGTCCGGCAAGCGCGTCGTCTCGGGCGAGCCCCGGAGCGTCTTGATGAGTTCCGGCTTGCCGTGCGCGCCGTTCCCGCACTTCTTGCACTTGCACTGGCCCTTCGGGCACGTGCAGTCGCCCGGGCCCTTGCAGTTGCAGGTCGCCGAGGTGCCGAACAGCGCCTTCTCCACACCCGTCGCGCCAGCCGTCGAGCCGATGAGCAGCGCGCCAAACGCCAACGTCCGGAAGATGGTCAGGCCCATGGAGTGCTCCTTTGTCCGACATGCGCCGCGTAGCCCAGAAACCCGGTGCTTGCCAAGTGCCCGACGGCGCTTCATGGTCCGCGGCCCTCCGTGAGCCCAGAAGCGAAACCCCTGCCGTGGCGCCCCAGCGGTGAGCAGCTCGCCTGGTTTCTGGCCTTGATCTGCGGGGTTGCGCCGCTGTGGGCGAGCCAGGCGCTGCCGTTGGTGGATCTCCCGCAGCACCTCCACCTCATCTCGGTGCTGCACCGGCTGGACGACGCGTCGACGCTGTACCCGGAGGTGTTCGCCCGGCGGCCGGTGCTGACGCCGTACCTCGGGTATTACTACCTGGTCAGCCTGCTCCACTGGCTGATGCCGCTGGAACTCGCCAACCGCGTCTTCCTGTCGGCGTACGTGGCGGGGCTGCCGCTGTCGCTGGCCTTCCTGCTGAAGAGCCTCAAGCGCCCGGCGTGGCCGGCGCTGCTGGCGCTGCCGTTCGCGTACGGGGACAGCTTCGCGTGGGGCTTCATCAACTACTGCGCAGCACTGCCGCTGGCGTTTCTCACCTGCGGCTTCTTCGTGCGGGCGATCGAGGACGGACCGCGGCGGCGCGCGTGGGCGGTGTGGCTGGGCGTGAGCCTCACGCTGGTGCTGCTCTTTCACGTGCAGGTCTTCACGTGGCTCGCGGTGGCGCTGCCCTTCCTCCTGCTGACGACGCCGGCCGCGGAGGGCCCGAAAGCCTGGCGGGCGCGGGTGCCGGCGGTGGTGGGCGTGGTGCCGGGCGTGCTCCTCTTCTTCATCTGGGTGGGCCTGCGCGTCGGCCAGCCGCAGGAGATCGCCCCCGGTCAGCCGTGGCGCTCGTGGGGGCCGATGCTGTCGGAGCAGAACCTGGGCTGGAAGTCCTTCGCGCAGAACGTGGCCGAGCTGATCAGCGTGCCGCGTGGGCCCGGCGGCGGCCTCGATCTCGCGCACGTGCAGTTCCCGCTGCTCGCGGGCATGACGCCCGACGGATCCGATCAGTGGGCCGTGCGGCTGGTGTTGCTGCTGGCGGTCGCCGCGACGGTGGTGGCGATGGCGAAGGGCCGTGCCGTGAAGGAGGGGCCCGTCGCGCGCTGGCGGATCCTCGGGCTGGCGGCGCTGGGCTTCACGCTCTTCTTCGCGCTGCCCTTCGATATCCGCGGGTACATGTACTACCTGAACACCCGGTACGTGCACCTGGCCGCCGCGCTGCTCGTGGCGGCGGTGCCGCCGCTGACGGAGGCGTGGTCGAAGCGCGCCGTGTGGGCCGGCGCGCTGGCCGCGGCCGTGCTGATGGTGCCGCTGCGCGCGGCGTTCGCGGCGTTCGATCACGAGTCGAAGGCGCTCACCGAGCTGGCGGCCTCCGCGGCGGCGAAGCCTCGGGTGATGGGGCTGGTGTACGCGACCGGCTCCCGGGCGGTGACGCACCCGGTGTACCTGCACGCTTCGACGGTGATCGCGCGCGAGCGTGGCGGGCTGACGAACTTCTCGTTCGCGCTCACGCCGCACTCGCCGCTCATGTACCGGGGAGCTCCGCCGCCGACGTTCCCGAGCGAATGGCGGCCGGACCAGATGCGCTGGGAGGAGCACGGGCGCTTCTATGATCACTTCGTGGTGCGCGGCGTGCACCCGGCGCAGATCTTCGGGCCGCGGCTGCAGACGGAGCTCTTCGTCGCCGGGCAGGCGGGCGACTGGTGGCTGGTGCGCAAGCGGTAGGCGGACCGCAACCGGTTGCTGACGGGCCCGGCGCGGTGATCCATGTTCCACCTCCATGAGCGACTTTCTCACGATGACGCCGGAGCAGGTGGAGGGACTGCCGCAGGACCAGGCCGAAGCGGTGCTCGCCGCGTGGGTGAAGGCGAGGCGCACGGAGCTGCCGGAGGCGCTGAGCGGCTCGAAGTCGAAGCCGTTGGCGAAGCTGGCGAAGAAGGCGCTGTACCAGCTCAAGTCGCAGGGCCTCGAGGTGAAGGACCCGTCGGCCCCGGCGCGGGCCGAGGCAAAGGCGCAGGAGTCGAGCGAGCCGGCGGGGTTGCCGGGCGTGTTGTCGCCGGTGGTGGGCACGGGGGAGCGGGCGATCCTCTTCGCGGCGCCGCTGCGGGGCGGCGGGCTGGAGATCTTCCAGGGGATCATCAGCGACGAGTTCGGCCTGGTGCAGTTCGGCACAGGGCAGACGAACCGGAACATCTACCGGGCGCGGGTGCGCGAGCTGGAGCGCGACGGAGCGCTGAAGGTGCTGAAGGTGCCGCTGTCCCGCATGAAGGAGGAGCTCGGGCGGGCGATGACGCTGAACGAGCGCTCGGGGACGAAGCTGCCCGACGAGTGGGAGACGTCGCTGCGGAAGCTGGGGATCGTCCCGCTCGATCCCGAGGTGCCGGTGCCGGCGCTGGAGGCGGACGACGCGCGGGACGCGGAGCGCGCGGCCTCGTTGCACGAGGAGCCGGAGCTCAACCAGTGGATGCCGGGCGAGGCGGAGCTGGCGGCGCTGGCGGAGAAGGCGCAGGAGGTGCGGTCGAGCCCGCTGGCGCTCACCGACGCGCAGAAGGCCGAGCAGCTCGCGAAAAAGGCGACGGCGCTGGCGCGGGAGTTCCTCACGCCCGAGCGTCGGAAGCTGTACGCGCGGCGGCTGTGGTTCACGGCCGAGCTGTTCGACGCGACGGAGCGCGGGGCGCAGGCGGCCCTGGCGCGGGCCGAGGCGCGGCGGCTGTTCCATGGGACGGAGCCGTCGGCGTTCATCGACCGGATGTTCCTGAAGGCGGCGGAGCAGGCGCCCGCGCAGCCGAGCGCCGCCGAGGTGGCGGCGTCGCACCTGGGGTCGCCGAAGCCGCAGTGATGGGAGCGGCGCGTGCCCCACGCGCCGACCTCGCGACGATGCCGACGGGGCGCCCGCCACCGAGCGCCCCGTCAGAACCACACGCCGCAGGCCGATCTCTCAGACCTTCAGGCCCGCGCGCTTCGCCGCCTCGACCAGCGTCGAGCCGAGCTCGGCGGGCGAGGCCGCCATGAGGATTCCGGCCTCGGTCATCGCCTTGATCTTCTCCGACGCGGTGCCCTTGCCGCCCGAGATGATCGCGCCCGCGTGACCCATGCGCTTGCCCGGAGGCGCCGACACGCCCGCGATGAAGCCCGCCATGGGCTTCTTCATGTTGGCCTTCACCCAGGCGGCTGCCTCCTCCTCCGCGCTGCCGCCGATCTCGCCGATCATGATCACCGCGTCCGTCTCCGGGTCCGCGTTGAACTCCTTCAGGCAGTCGATGAAGTTGGTCCCGTTCACGGGATCGCCGCCGATGCCCACGGCCGTCGACTGGCCCAGGCCCAGCTGCGTCAGCTGGAAGACCGCCTCGTACGTCAGCGTGCCCGAGCGCGACACCACGCCGATGCGCCCCGGCTTGTGGATGTGACCCGGCATGATCCCGATCTTGCACTTCGCGCCCGGCGTGATGACCCCGGGGCAGTTCGGGCCGACCAGGCGCGTGCCCGTACCCGCGAGGTACCGCTTGGCCTTCACCATGTCGTTCACCGGGATGCCCTCGGTGATCGTGATGACCAGCGGGATCTTCGCGTCCGCTGCCTCCATGATCGAGTCGGCCGCGAACGGCGGCGGCACGAAGACCACCGACGTGTTGGCGCCCGTCGCCTTCACCGCCTGCTCGACGGTGTCGAAGATGGGCACCTTGTCCTCGAACTTCTGGCCGCCCTTCCCCGGCGTCACGCCCGCGACGATGTTCGTGCCGTAGTCCAGGCACTGCTTGGCGTGGAACGAACCCGCCGAGCCGGTGATGCCCTGCACGACGACCCTGGTGTCCTTGTTGACGAAGATGCTCATGGTTTCTGTCTCGAATTCGTTTGGTCGTGAGGGTTACTTCTTCGCCACCGCCGCGACGGCCTTCTCGGCAGCCTGGCGCAGGTTGTCCGCGGGGATCAGCGCGAGGCCCGACTTCGCCAACAGCTCCTTGCCGAGCTCGACGTTCGTTCCTTCGAGCCGCACCACCACGGGGATCGTCAGCTTCATGTCGCGCGCCGCGGCGATCACGCCTTCCGCGATCACGTCGCACTTCATGATCCCGCCGAAGATGTTGACCAGCACCGCCTTCACGTTCGGATCCTGGAGGATCAGCTTGAACGCCGCGGTCACCTTCTCCTTCGTGGCGCCGCCGCCCACGTCGAGGAAGTTCGCCGGCTGGCCGCCCACCAGCTTGATGGTGTCCATCGTCGCCATCGCGAGGCCGGCGCCGTTCACCATGCAGCCGATGTTGCCCTCGAGCGCGATGTACGAGAGGTCGAACTCCTTCGCCTTCGCCTCGCGGGGATCCTCCTCGGCGAGATCGCGCATCTCCACGATCTCGCCCTGGCGGTAGAGCGCGTTGTCGTCGAAGTTCATCTTCGCGTCCAGCGCGACGATGGAGCCGTCTTTCAGGCGCACCAGCGGGTTGATCTCCGCGAGCGACGCGTCCGTCTCCACGTAGGCCTTGTAGAGCGCGCGACAGAACTTCACGAACTTGCCCACCGAGTCACCCGACAAGCCCAGCCCGTACGCCAGCTTCCGGCCCTGGAAGTCCAGGAAGCCCACGGCGGGATCCACCGTCTCCTTCAGGATCTTCTCCGGGTGCTTGGCGGCGACCTCCTCGATCTCCACGCCGCCCTCGGTGGACGCCATGAAGGTGATCCGAGAGCTCGCGCGATCGAGCGTGACGCCGAGGTAGTACTCCTTCTCGATGTCCAGGCCTTCCTCGATGTAGAGCGTCTGGACCTTCTGCCCTTCCGGACCGGTCTGGGCCGTCTTGAGCATCATGCCCAACATGCTCTTGGCCAGCTCCGCGGCCTCCGCCGGGCTCTTCGCCAGCTTCACGCCGCCGCCCTTGCCGCGGCCGCCGGCGTGGATCTGCGCCTTCACCACCACGACCTTCGTGCCCAGCTCCTTCGCGGCCAGCTCGGCCTCGTGCGGAGAGCGGGCGACGATGCCGCGCGGCACCGGAACGCCGTACTTCTTGAAGATCTGCTTGCCCTGGTACTCGTGGATTTTCATGTCGTGTCGTCTCTCGAAGGGGGGCGGCTCAGAAGCCCGTGCGGTGTTACCGACTTTGGGGGCCGCTGTCTCCCAATTCGTGCCGTCGCCCGGCGATGACAGCGGCGCTTCCCCGGCCCTGGCACGGAGCGAGCCGAGCGGCTAACAGTCGCCGCCGCATGCGCGCCCCACGTGCCCTCGCCGTCGTCGCCGTCCTCGCCGTCGCCGCGTGCGGCGTCCCCGTCACCCCGGACGACGCCGGCGTCGACGCCTCCACCGGAGACGACTCGGGCGTCGTCGACGCGGGCGCGGGCGGAGACGGCGGCGACGCGGGCCTCCCCGACGCAGGGCCGCCGGACGCGGGCCCCCCCGACGCCGGGACGGACGCGGGCACGCCCGACGCGGGGCTCACCGTCGCCGTGTCCCACACCCGCGAGTTCCGCGGCTTGTGGGTCGCCACCGTCTCCAACCTCGACTTCCCGGCGAACGTGGCGGGCAGCCGCGACGCGGGCATCGCCGAGCTGGGGCGCATCGTCGACGTCGCCGCGTCCCACGGTGTCAACGCGATCGTCTTCCAGGTGCGACCCGAGTCCGACGCGTTCTACCGGTCGACCCGGGAGCCCTGGAGCCGCTTCCTCACCGGAACGCAGGGCCGCGACCCCGGGTACGATCCACTGGGCGAGCTCGTCACCCTCGCGCACGCCCGCGCGATCGAGGTCCACGCGTGGGTGAACCCGTACCGCGCGAAGGTGTCCTCGGGCTCCGCGGCGGTGGCGACGCACATCAGCCAGGTGCTGTCGCAGCACGCGATCACCTACGGCACCGCGACGGTGATGGACCCGTCCGCGCAGGCCGTGCGCGACTGGGTGGTGAACGAGATCAGCGACCTCGTGCAGAACTACGACGTCGACGGCGTGCACTTCGACGACTACTTCTATCCGTACCCCGTCTCCGGCACGCCCTTCCCCGACGACGCGCAGTTCGCCGCCTACCAGGCCGACGGCGGCACGCTGACCAGGCTGGACTGGCGCCGCGACAACGTGAACCAGCTCGTGAAAGGCGTCTCGCAGGTCATCGCCGCGAAGAAGCCGTACGTGCGCTTCGGCATCAGCCCCTTTGGCATCTACAAGCCGGGGACGCCGCCAGGCATCACCGGCCTCAACGCCTATGACGATCTCGCGTGCGACCCGCTGGCGTGGCTGTCCAACGAGTGGCTCGACTACGTCGCCCCGCAGCTCTACTGGCCGACGACGCAGACCGGGCAGCAGTTCGGCCTCTTGATCGACTGGTGGTCCAGGCAGGTCTCGAACGGCCAGAGCATCTTCGCGGGCCACGCGCTGTACCGCCTCGGCAGCTCGGGCGCGTGGACGCTGTCGGAGCTGCGCACGCAGGTGTCGCTCACGCGCGCGCAGTACCCGAACGCGGCCGGCAGCATCTGGTTCCGGCACGCCAACCTTCGCGACAACCTCGGCGGCTGCCAGACGATGTTCGACGTCGACCTCTACCCGAAGCCGGCGCTGCCCCCGCCCGTCGGGAAGCTGCGCAACGTGACGGTGGCCCCGCCCGGCGCATCGGTGAATGGCCCCACGGTGACGCTGACGCACGCGACACCGAACGAGCTGCGCGCCTTTGCGATCTACCGGCTGGAGCTCGGCCTGTGGAAGCTGCACCAGGTCGTCGACGCGAAGCCGATGACGGTGACGCTGGCCCCCGGGCGCTGGGCGATCGCCGCGGTCAACCGCGCCGACGTGGAGAGCCGCGCGCTCGTCGTCGACGTGCCGTAACGGCCGGCCCTTCGTCAGGAGCGCCGGCGGGCCGCGTCGGCACCCGCATGCTCCCGTAGCTCAAGTCGGCAGAGCACCGGAAAACGGACCAACCGGCCCCCACAAGGGCATCGGGCGGCTTGCTACCGCGTCGGGACGAGCGGGTGTGGGCCTGCAGGCACGGTTGCGGATGCACCTGGCGGGGTGTGGCGAACGTTCCGCTTCGGGAAGCGCGTTGTCCGAAAGGCCTGCTTCACGTCCGGTGGTGCGGGTTCGATTCCCGCCGGGAGCTCACGCTGTCACCGCGTGTAGAGGTGCCCGTCGATCTCCGCGAGGCCGCAGCCGTACGGAACGGGAGCCCCAGCACGCGGCGGTTGGCGGCCCTCAGCGCGGCCGACTTCCCGTAGCCGGGAAGGCGGTCGACCGCGGCGACCTTCGCGGGTGGGAAGCCGACGAGCAGCCGGCGCCCATTCGCGATTCACGCCGTCTTCGGGTCCCCGTCCAGGTAAACCTCAGGCTCGCGAGGCAGACGTGCAGCGATCGCGCACCCCACCCGCGACCGGCGCGTCGCCGTGGTGGCAAGGGGAAACAGCGCGCACAGCGCCTCGAGCTCGTCGACCGTCATCGCGCGTTGGCGGGCAAGGCGAGGAAGAGCCTTCGGACTCGGCGCGGCTGACGTCAGTCGCCGTCGCTGCCGAACACGCCGAACATCGTGCCGACGTCCAGCTTCGACGTCTTGAGGAACAGGCGCAGCGCCTTCTCGGTGGCGTCGGCGAGCAGCTCCATCTTCTCGAGGCGCGCCACCTTGGACTTCGCGACGGACGGATCGCTCTCGGCGAGACGGCGGGCCTCTTCGAGGTCCGCGCGCACGCGGGCGATGAAGGAGAACTCGCGCTCCTCGATCACCCGGCGGGCCATCTTCAACAGGTCCGTCTCGGCCTTGTAGCGCCACGACGCGTCGTGCGGGCTGCGCACGCGCAGGACGACGCCCCAGCGCTCGAGATCGCGCAGCAGCATCGACACGCCGCCCTTCGACAGCCCGAGCTCCCTCTCGATCTCCGCGGCGGTGAGGGCGACGTCGCGCAGGTACAGCAGCGCCCAAACGCGTCCCTGGTTGCGCTTGAAGCCCCAGAACTCGATGGTGTTGCCCACCGCGTCGATCGCGATCGCTTCCCAGTCGGCGGCCGGCTTCGCGGCCTCGGGCGCCTGCGCCCGCGTCCAGAGGTAGCCCTTCATGCGGCTCCCTTCAGCGCGATACCGCGCGCCAGCGTGCGGGCCCACATGACGAGGTTGGCGCCGGACTCGTGCTCGGCGTACGGCCCCAGGGCGGCGACGGCGCCGTCGATCTCCGCGTTCATCATCGCGATCGCGTCGTCCAGCGCGCCCGTCACCAGCACGCCGGTGCCCAGCTCGCGCGCCTTCTCGGGCGTGAGCGCCGCCCAGCCCCACGCGTCGCCGACGCGCTTCTTGAGCCGCGCGTCGCGCGCCATCGCCAGCACCACCGGGAGGTTCGGCGTGCGCGACTGGAGATCGGCGTACTGGGGTTTGCCCTCGTCGGTGCCGGTGATGTCGCGAATGTCGTCGGCCATCTGGAAGGCGACGCCGATCCGCCGCCCGAAGGCGTCGAAGCGCTTCGCCGCGTCCTCGTTGCCGGCCACCGTGGCCGCCGCCACCCCGCACCAGCCGAAGAGGCTGCCCGTCTTCCCTTCGCCGATGGCCTTGAGTTCGTCGAGGGACAGCTCGAGGTTGCCCCGCGCCTGCACCTCGGCGATCGCCGCGCGCGTCATCTCCGCCACCGTGGCCAGCGCCGTCGCCGTGAGCCGCGGATCGACGCGCGCCAGTTCGAGCAGCGCGCCCGACAGCAGGAGATCTCCAGACATGACCGCGACGATGTTGCCCCACCGCGCGTTCACCGTCGGCTTGCCGCGGCGGAACATGCCGTTGTCGACCACGTCGTCGTGCAACAGCGACGCGGCGTGGATCAGCTCGGCCGACACCGCCGCCGTGACCAGCCGCTCCGACGGCACGCCCAGCGTGTCGCCGAAGATCTTCACCAGCATCGGTCGCGCACGCTTGCCGCCGTTGAGGCACAGGTGCCGCGCCGCCTGGATCAGCGTGTCGCTCTCGCGCGGCGAAGGTCCGCCCAGCTGCGTCCGCAGCGACGCCTCCACCTGCTCGAGAAACGGCCGGAACGCGACCTGAGGATCCATGCGCGCTCCTATAGTTCAAGTCGTTTTGAACTGCATGGTGCTCTGAGCACCTCCCCAGATATCTCCATGAATTCAAATGCTTGGACGGCATCGACGCAGATTGGGTGGCCGACGGCCAGCGGGCCCGGGGACGACGGCCACCTCGGCCCCGCTACCTCGCCGGCGTGGCGGGGTTGAGCTCCACCATGGCGGCGCACGACTCGCAGTTGAGCCGGGCGGGCCAACCGGGGAGCTCCGCGGGCAGCAGCACCGGCGCGTCACAGCGTGGGCAGGCGATCGGCCCCGCCGCCAGCAGCACCCGCTGCCGCCAGGCCGCCACGCCGATGATCGGCCCGGCGGTGAGCGCGATCGGCAGCAGGCACAGGTGGATGTGCGGCAGCGGGATCACCAACAGGAAGACGTTCGCCACCAACAGGCCGATGCCGGTGATCGACAGCATCCGCTTGAGGCCGCGGCCGACGCGCTCCAGCTGGCGCAGGTGACGCACCGGCAGCGAGACGACCTCCTGCGGCCGTCGCGAGTCCATCACGCCGATGCGCACCAGGGTCGGCTCCACGCGTCGCTGCTCTAGCGCGGAACCCCTCCGGTTTCAGCGGCAGGTGCCGAACAACGTCACCACCTCGCTGCCCGTGGACAGCGGCGCGAGGAGGATCAGGTCGCGGAAGGTGTCCAGATCCACCTTCGCCGAGGCGATGGCCGGCTGCGCCGTCGCCGGCAGGCGGCCGACCCCGAACAGCCGCAGCGGCGCCTCGAAGGTGAACGAGCCGTTGCCGCGGGCGACGTACAGGCCGTTCGCCGTGATGCTGAGGAGATCGTCTCGGCCGTCGTTGTCCTGGTCCACCACCACGAAGCCACCGGTCGGCTGGCTGAACGTGCCCTGCGAGGTGAACGTGCCGTTGCCCTGGTTGCGGAAGAGGCTGACGGAGACGCCCGTCATCACCGCGAGATCGACGCGCCCGTCGCCGTCGAAGTCGCCCGACTCGATGCCGGCGGATGGCGAGGCGATGGTGGTGCTGTAGCCCGCCGTGCCCTGGAAGCCGTCGCCGACGTTGAGGAACACGCTCAGGAAGTACGTGCCGCTGACGGTGGTGCCGACCACGAGATCCGTCCGCCCGTCCGCGTCGAGATCCCGCAGCGCGAGCGCCGTCACGTGGCCGGCCGCCAGCGTAGTGCGCGAGCCGAAGGCGCCCGACACCTGCGGGAAGACGTTCACGCCCGCGGTGGTTCCGACCACGGCGTCGTTGGCGGCGTCGCCCGCGACGTTGCCGATCGCCACCTTCGTCGGGACGGCGGTGGTGGGCAGAACCTGCGCGGTGCCCACCGCGGCAGGCGGATCTCCGCGGCTGGCGATGTGGACGACTCGACGAGCGTCACCAGATCCGCGTTGGCGTCGCCGTTGAGGTCGCCGATCGCCAGCTCGTCGCCGCGCAGCGACAGCGTCGTCGAGCCGCCGTAGGCGCCGTTGCCGCTGCCGAGCAGCACCGGCGCGGCGACGGTGGTGCCGCCGGATGTGGCGGGCACCACGACGAGGTCGACGCGGCCGTCACCGTTCACGTCACCGGCGGCCATGGCGTTGACGTTGGCCACCGTTCCGCTGCGCGTCGCGCCCGGGTATGCGCCGGTGCCCGAGTTGAGGAGCGGTACCACCGGGTAGCCGCCGCGCATCGCGACCAGTTCCGGCCGCGCGTCGCCGGTGAGATCCGCCGCGGCCACCGACATCGTGTGTTGCCGCAGCGGTGGAAGCCCGTGTTGCAGAGGAAGTCGCACTGCTGGTTGTGGCAGACGGGGATCGCGTTGGGCGGCGCCTGGCACGGCGTGCACATCGAGTCGCAGGTGTTGACGTCGGTGTCGAGGCCGCAGGCGTCGCCGCAGCGGTGGTAGCCGGCGTTGCAGGAGAAGTCGCAGCGGTTGTTGGTGCAGGCGGGCACCGCGTTGGACACGCCCTCGCACGACGCGCACGACGGGCCGCACGCCTGCGTGCTGTCGTCGGGGATGCACTGCTGCCCGCACGCGTGGAAGCCGGCGTTGCAGCTGCACCGGTGGAGCCGCGTGTCACACGAGCCGGGCTGCGGGCAGTCGCTGTTCGCGTTGCAGCCGGGATCGCACTGCTTGCTGCCCTGGTTGCAGAAGAAGCCGGCCGGGCACGCCGCGGTGGTGCAGTCCGACGGCAGCTGCTGGCACTGGCCCGCCACGCAGGCCTGGTTCGAGTGACACGCCAGCCCGCAGACGCCGCAGTTGTAGCGATCGGTCCGCGTGTCGAGGCACACGCCGCCGCACTCGGTGAGCCCCAGCCCACAGGTGATGGGCCCGGCTCCCCCGCCCGAGCCGCCACCCGAGCCGCCGCCGCTGCCGCCACCGGCCCGCCGCCCGAGCCCTGCTGGCAGAGGCCGAAGCTGCACACCTGCCCCGCGAAGCAGGCCGTGCACAACGCGCCGTTGGTGCCGCAGGCGTCGGTGGTCAGGCCCGGCAGGCACTGGCCCAGGGCGTCGCAGCAGCCCGTCTGGCAGGTGGTGGGACCGCAGGTGGTGCTGGGCGTCGCGGACAGTCGAACGATCTTCAGGGGCATGCTCCGGTGTGCGGACCGCCAGCGGGTTGACACTTCGGCCCGGCCGGACGCGCAAGCACAAGCGCTACTCCGAGCGCATGGCCTCCACCGGGTCCAGCCGGGCCGCCCGGGCCGCCGGGTAGATGCCGAACACCAGCCCCACCCCGCTGGACATGCCCACCGACAGGAGGACCGCCCACACCGGAACCGCCGTGTACAGGCCCATCGTCCACCGGCCCAGGAAGGCCAGCCCGAAGCCGATCGCGATGCCGATGAGGCCGCCCACCAGCGACAGCACCACCGCCTCGGTGGCGAACTGCGCGAGGATCCGAAGCCTGCGCGCGCCGAGCGCCTTGCGCACGCCGATCTCCCGCGTCCGCTCGGTCACCGACACCAGCATGATGTTGAGGATCCCGATGCCGCCGACGATGAGCGACAGGAGGCACACGCCGAACGTCGCCGCGGTCACCACGTTGGAGAGATCGTTCAGCGACTTCGCCATCGACTCGTTGGTCGAGATCTCGAAGTTGTTCTCCTCGTTCGGCGGCACCTCGCGGCGCTGCCGCAACACGCGCGTCACCTCCTCCATCGCCTTGTCGAAGCTCTCCGCGTCCTTCGCCTCGACGGACAGGGAGATGTTCCGCCGCTTCCCGTAGGCGCCGAAGAAGGTCGTCATGGGGATCAGGACCTGGTTGTCCATGTTGAACAGGCCCATGATCTTCCCGCGCCGCGCCATCACGCCGACGACGGTGTACGGCCGGCCCTTCAGGCGGACCTCCTGCCCCACCGGGTCGATGGACGGGAACAGCTTGTCCGCCACGTCGGGCCCCAGCACCGCGACGCGCCGGCCGTCGACCTCCTCGGTGTCGTTGAACATGCGGCCGGAGGCGATGGTGATGCCCGACAGCTCGGGGTACTCCACCGTCGCGCCGATGATGAAGACGGACGGCTGCGTCTCGGTGTCCGCCGTGCGCACCTTCTGGGCCGGCTGCCACGACGACGCGCCGGTGCGCTGCACCGACGGGCAGTGCTCGAGCAGCGCCCGCTTGTCGTCGAGCGTGAACGGCGGCCGCCGGGAAAGCTTGTTCCAGTTGATCCGGTTCCCGCCGCCGAAGCGGAAGCCTCGCGGCCACTTGTCCACCTGGAAGACGTTGGCGCCGAGCTGCGAGAAGTCCTTGTT
Organism: Myxococcota bacterium; assembly: GCA_040755835.1. Classification (GTDB taxonomy): domain Bacteria; phylum Myxococcota; class Myxococcia; order Myxococcales; family Myxococcaceae; genus JADLDB01. Next base: position 100,691 of record JBFMAB010000096.1, on the reverse strand, counting down.
CACCTTGAGGCGCAGGCCTTCGAGCAGCGCCATCATCGTCATCACGGTCGACACGCCGATCACGATGCCGAGCAGCGTCAGCATCGTGCGGAGCGGGTGGGCGGCGAAGGTGCCGAACGCCAGCCGCAGGTTGTCGAAGAGGGCGCGGATCATTCCTGCCGCAGCGCCTCCACGGGATCGAGGTTGGCCGCGCGGGCCGCCGGCCAGATGCCGAACACCAGCCCCACCAGCGCGGCGAAGCCCACCCCGAAGACGATCGTCATCGGCTTCACCGTGGCCGCCAGCGGCGACACCAGGCTGATCACCTTCGCGCCGCCGAGGCCCACGAAGGTGCCCAGCGCGCCGCCCACGGCGGACACCACCGTCGCCTCGAGCATGAACTGCAGAATGATGGTGCGCTTCCTCGCGCCGAGCGCGCGGCGCACGCCGATCTCCCGCGTCCGCTCGCGCACCGACACCAGCATGATGTTCATGATGCCGATGCCTCCGACGAGCAGCGTGATGAAGCCGATGCCCAGTGCCACGCCGTACAGCGCGCCGGTGAGCTGCTGGTAGGTCGACGCCAGCTGGTCGGGCTTGTTGATCGAGAAGTCGTCCGGCTGGTCCGGCGGGGTCAGGCGCGCGCGCCGCAGGATGCCGACGAGCTGGTCTTCGGCGCGCTCCAGCTCGTCGGGGTTCCTCACCTTCACGCCGATGTCGATGGATTGGCGGCCCTTGAAGAACGCCTGGAAGGTGCCGAAGGGGATCACCACCGTGAGATCCTGACTGGAGTCGAGGATCTTCCCCTTGCGCGACAGGGTGCCGATCACGGTGAACGGCTTGTCGCCGATGCGGATCGTCGCGCCGATCGGGTCCGACTCCTTGAAGAAGGCATCGACGAGATCGGCGCCGATCACCGCCACCTTGCGACGGCCTTCCTCGTCGGCTCCCGAGAGGAATCGGCCGCGCACGATCTCGAAACCGGACACGTCGAGCCACTCGGGGGTGCTGCCGTTGATCTCCACCGCCGCGAGCTGCTGCCCGAAGAAGCTGACGTCCTCCTGCTCGTCCAGCATCGGCGCGACCGCCTCGCACAGCGTGCATTGGGCGCGCACCGCGTCGACCTGCGCCTGGTCGATGCGCTTGCGGTTCCGGTACTTCCACCAGTCGCCCATCGACACCCACGGGTGCCGCGACACGTAGAGGCTGGACGAGCCGAGCGACTCGAGCTGCTTCGCGAACGACGTGTCCATGCCCTGGGTGATCCCCAGGATCGCCAGCAGCGTCGCCACGCCGATGCCGATGCCGATCGTCGTGAGCGCCGTGCGCACGCGGTAGCTGCGCAGCGACTTCACGGCGATCGTGAAGCCCTCGACCAGATCGACGCGCAGGCTCACGGGTGTACCTCCTGCGGCCCCGAGCGATCGGCCCAGGCCACCTCGGCGCCGGGCCCATCGCCGATCACCTTCCCGTCGGACAGGCGCACCGCGCGCGGGCAGCGGGCCGCCAGGCGTGGCTCGTGCGTCACCAGCACGATGGTGTGCCCCGCGCCGTGGAGCTCCTCGAACAACTTGATGATCTCCTCACCGGTGGCCGAGTCGAGGTTGCCGGTGGGCTCGTCGGCCAGCAGCAGCGAGGGCTCGCTCGCCAGCGCCCGCGCGATCGCCACGCGCTGCCGCTGACCGCCGGACAGCTCGGTCGGGCGGTGCGCCATGCGGTGCTCCAGCCCCACCTTCTTCAGCGCCGCCACGGCCTTCGCGCGCCGGTCCTTCGCCGACAGCCCGCGGTACACCAGCGGCAGCTCGACGTTGGCCAGCGCCGTCTCACGCGGCAGCAGCTGGAAGTTCTGGAAGATGAAGCCGATCTCCCGGTTGCGGATGTCCGCGAGCTCGTCGTCGTTCATGCGCGACACGTCCTTGCCGTTGAGCCGGTACGTGCCGCGCGTAGGCGTGTCGAGGCAGCCGATCACGTTCATCATCGTCGACTTGCCGGATCCGGACTGGCCGACGATCGCCACCCACTCGCCGCGCTCGATGGCGAGGCTCACGCCGTCCAGCGCATGCACCACCTCGGCGCCGACCTGGTACTCGCGGCTGATGTCGGTGAGCTCGATCAGCATGCGCCCTACCCGCGCTTCGGGCCGCGCGGTCCGCGCCCGCCGGGGCCGCCGCCCTTCGACTCCTCCACCACGTCACCGTCCTTCAGATCCTTCGACAGCGTGCGGTACGGGCCTTCGACGATCCGATCGCCTTCGTTCAGGCCCTCGAGGATCTCGATGTCCGTGTCCGACGAGATGCCCGTCTTCACCCGCCGCGCGTGCGCCTTGTTCTCGCCATCCACCACGAAGACCACCTTGGCGAACGTCTCGCCCTTCTTCGGCGCGGACAGCTTCGAGCCTTCGATGTCGGCGGCGGTGTCGCCGAGCATCTTCTCGGGGCGCACGGTGACGGCCTGCACGGGGACGATCAGCGTCGAGTCGCGCTCGTCGGCGGTGATCCGCACCTCGGCGCTCATGCCCGGGTAGACGAGCGGCGGCCGCGAGGTGAGCGCCACGGTGACCGGGAAGCTGGTGGTCTCCTGCTCGGTGCCCGGGTTGCGGATCAGCGCCTTCTGGGCGATCTCCACCACCGAGCCGTCGAAGGACTGGCCCTCGAGCGCGTCGATCCTGATGTCGCAGCGTTGGCCGCTCTTCAGGTGGACGACCTCGTGCTCGCCGACCTCGATCTTCACCTCCATGGTGTGGAGCGCGGCCAGCGTCATCACCACGTCCTCGTTGAAGTCCGAGCCGCGGACGCGCTCGCCGACCTCGCGGCTCACCTCGATGACGGTGCCGTCGATGGGCGAGAAGAGCGTCGTCTTGTCGAGGTTCTGCTGCGCCTCCTCGAGCACCGCGGCGGCCTGCGCGCTGCGGTCCTTCTGGGCCGCCATGCGGGCCTTCGCCGCCTCGAGATCGCTGTTGGCGCGTTCGAGCTCCGCCTGCGAGGCGAGGCCCTTGTCGACCAGCGTCTTCACCCGCTCGTGCTCGCGCGCGAGGCGATCGACGTCCACCTGCAACGTGGCGATCTCCGCGCGGGCGGCGGAAAGGCTGGCCGACGCCTGCTTCACGCTCGCCTCGAAGCGCCGGCGGTCGATCTTCCCGAGCACCTGCCCGCGGGTCACCTTGTCGCCGACCTTCACCGGGAGCTCGATCAGATCGCCTGACAGGTTCGAGCTGATCTTCACGGTGGTGGACGCCTCCACCTTGCCGGCGCCGGTGACGGTCCGCGTGATCGGCCCCTTCTTCACCTTGCCCAGCTGCACCTCGACGGGCGGCGGCGGGCGCTCCTTGAGACCGGCCACGGTCAAGGCGCCAGCGATCAGCACGATCACCGCGGCAATGAGCCCCTTCCACCAGGTCATGGGTTCGCCTCCACCGTTCCTCCGACGACGCGGCGGAGCGCCGCGCGGGCGACGGCGACGTTCGCCTTGCCCTGCACCACCGCCAGCTCGGCCTGCGTCAGCTTGATCTGCGCGTTGCGCACGTCCAGCGAGGTGCTGGCGCCCGCCGAGAAGCGCTCGGTCTCGAGCTGCTCCTGCTGCTTCGCGAGCTCGAGGTTTCGCTCGGCGATCGTCAGCACGGCGAGCTCGGACTGTAGCGTGGCCAGCGTGCGCTTGAGCTCGGCCTCGAGCTCGATCAGCGTCTGCTGCTGCTCGCGCTGCGAGCGCGTCAGCTCGACGCGGGCGCGCTCGACGTTGGCCTGGTGCGCGAGGCCGCTGAACAGGTCCCACGACAGATTCACCCCGAAGTTGACGCTGTTCTGTTTGGTCGGGTCGGTGAAGAAGGGATCCGCCGACGGTGAGCTGCGGCCGTAGCCCGCGCTGGCCGACAATCGCGGCCAGTAGTCGGCCCGCGCCACGTCGATCGCGATCTCCTGGGCGCGCAGGCGCTGCTCCAGCGCGCGGATCAGCGGCCGCTGCTTCTTCGCCGCCCCGAGCGCGGCGTCGAAGGCCGGCGGCGCCGTGGTGAAGTCCAGCTGCTCGGGCACCACCGCCTCGACGTCGCCGTCAGACCGGCCGAGCCACGACAGCAGCTGGGTGCGCAGGCTGACGATGTTCTGCCGCTGCCGCAGCACCGAGATCTCGTCGTTGCCCAGGTTCACCTGCGCGTCGAGCCAGGACGAGCGCGGGGAGCGCCCGGCCTCGTACAGCCCCTTCGCGCGCTCGACCTGCTCCCGGCTCCGCTTGACGGTTTCCTCGAGCGTCTTGAGCTGCACCTGGGCGTTGAGGAGGTTGAAGAAGCGGCGCGTCGCCTCGAGCTCGCTGGACAACCGCTGCTCCTCGAGCTGCCCCTTCGCCGCCTCCTCCTGCGCGCCGGCCTGGGCGATCTGGTTCCACCAGCGGCCGCCGTCGTAGATCAGCTGCTGCACGGTGAGGTTGAGCGAGAAATTCCCGCGGCTGAACCCGGGCGTGTCGACGGCCTTCTGCACGAAGTTGATCGATCCGTCCGGCTGCACCTCGGGCACCGTGGAGAACGTGCGCTGCGGCCCGGCGATGAAGTCCGAGGCGCCGACGCTGAAGTCCACCTGCGGGAAGATCGACGAGCGCGCCGTCTTCCGGTCGCTCCCGGCGCGCTGGACGTCCAACTCCGCGCGCACCGCGTCCAGCTGGCGCCGGGACTCCTCGCGCACCTGCTCCAGGGTGATCGGCGTGCCCGCCAGTTGCACCGCCACCCACCATCCGAGTACCGAGATCACCTCGAGCCGCCTCCCATGCCCGGAGCGTTCGCCATGATGCCCGGCACGCCGATCAGGAACGCGCCGGCGAACAGCACGTACAGAAACAGCCCCAGGAGCGCGCCCTTCCACGGCGACCACTTCGTCGCGGCCGAGAAGCCCAGGCCCAGCAGCAGCGCGCTCCACACGTTGATCACGTCCAGCGCCGCGAACACCCGCTCGAGCCTCGGCGGCCCGCCGCCCTTCAACGCCGCGAGCGACGACGGCACCAGCACCTCGGCCATCTTCGGGGACAGCGCGTCCTGCCGCAGCGCGGCCAACAGCTCGATGCCGTGGAACAGCGCCACCGGCAACAGCGACAGCGCCGCCGCGGTGAAGCACTCGACGAAGGTCGCCTTCTTGCCGATCAGCCAGCCGGTCACCTTGAGGACCACCGCGAGGAGCAGCACCCACAGCGGCGTCAGGAAGACGCCCTTCGCGACGCTGCCGACGATCGCCACGCGCTGCGCCTGCTGGATCGCCTCCTCCACCTCGCGCTCGGTGGCCTTCGCCAATTCGCCCGTCCTCTCCATCTTCGACAGCACCGGGCGCGACGGGTCCACCTTCAGCGCCAGCGCCACCCCGGACAGCGCCGTGAAGAGCGCCAGCAGCAACAGCGGCACCAGCCACCGCCGCTGCGCGATCGCCTTCGGGATCGTCCCGACGGGATCGATGACGGCCTTCAGCGGCAGGGAGAGGGCTTGCATGGGTGTGACGTCTCGCGGCCGCAGAACGCCGGCAGGCGCATGTGATTTCCCCAAGCTGCGCGTTTCGGCAACCAAAACCCAGCGAAAAGACAAACCCCGTCGTTCTCACGGGTTGGCGGCGCTCCAGCGCCGTAGCGACCTGTAGCGGAAAATTTGGAGCAGCGATCTCGCGGGTGTACACCTTGGAGGCCGAAGCCGCCCGCCTCCCGGAGTCCGCCACGACATGGTCGATAGCACCGACTTCTCCCAGGTGATGTCCGAGGCCGAGGACATCGCCGCGAGCGTCCACCAGCGCCTCACCACGGCGCACGTGTTGCTCGCGATGTTCACGGTCGAGAACCGCGCCGCGCTCCTCATGCAGGAGCGGAGCATCAACGAGGACGTGCTCCTCGAGCTGCTGACGACGGCGCCAAACGAACCCGACGGGCTGGTGAAGGAGCTGCGCGAGAAGACGCGGGAGATCGCCACCTCCTGCGGCTCGAGCGAGGCCGACTGCCTGCACGCGCTGATCGCGATGACGCGGCTGCGCTGCAGCGCGCAGGACCTGCTGTTCAAAACGGGGCTCGATCTCACCGCGCTCCGCAACACCGCGCTGAGCTACTACACGAGCGGCCGCATGCCGCGGCGCCTGCTTTTGCAGCGCGAGCTGCCGCCGGGCGTTCCACGCGCGTCGAGCGGCCGGCCGGTGGGCGCGCCGCCCCTGCCCTTCGCGCCGCCGGGGCGCACCGCGGTGGTGCAGCCGCCGCCGAAGCCGGTGTCGCTGAAGCCCGGCCCGTCGGTCCGCGATCTGGTGGACGATCTCACCGACGAGGAGGTGGCCGAGTTGGCCGCGATGCCGCCGCCGCCCTCGGCGCCGCCGGTGCTGCCGCAGCCACTGCCCGCGCCGCAGGTCAGCCCCTCGGCGGGCTCGAAGTGGACCCTGGACGCGCGCACCTTCCCGCTCCTCGCCTCGCTGGGGAGGAACCTCACCGCGCTGGCGAGGGAGAACAAGCTGGACCCGGTGGTCGGCCGCGCGCGGGAGATCGACGAGGTCATCGACATCCTCGGCAAGCGCCGCACGAACAACCCGTGCCTCGTCGGCGAGCCGGGCGTGGGCAAGACGGCGGTGGTGGAAGGCGTGGCGCAGCACCTGGCGACGTTGCGCGGGCCCCTCTCCGAGCGGATCCTCGTCGAGCTGGACATGGCGACGCTGGTGGCCGGCACGCAGCTGCGCGGCTCGTTCTCCGAGCGCCTCAACGGGCTCAAGGACGAGGTGAAGAAGGCCGACGGCAGGGTGGTCGTCTTCATCGACGAGATCCACACGCTGATGGGCGCGGGCTCGACGGGCGACGGCCCGCAGGACGCGGCGAACGAGCTGAAGGCGGCGATGTCGCGCGGCGAGTTCCCGTGCATCGGCGCCACCACGCACGACGAGTACCGCAAGTACATCCAGACCGATCCGGCGCTCGAGCGGCGCTTCACGCCGGTGACGGTGAACGAGCCGTCGATCCCCGACACGGTCTACATCTTGAACGGCGTGATCGGCCGGTACGAGCAGCACCACCGGCTCAAGTACGCGCCCGAGTCGCTGCAGGCGGCGGCGTCGCTGTCGAGCCGGTACATCAGCGATCGCTTCCTGCCGGACAAGGCGATCTCGGTGCTCGATCTCGCCGGCAGCCGCTGCCACCGCGAGGGCCGCACGCTGGTCGAGCCGTCCGACGTGGCGCGGGTGATCGCGAAGCTGGCGCAGCTCCCCGAGGAGCGCCTGCTGATGAACGACTCCGAACGGCTGCTCACGCTCGAGAGCCAGCTGCGGGCTCGCGTCATCGGCCACGAGGACGTGATCGATCGGATCGCCAGGGTGATCCGCCGCAACTACGCCGGCTTCTCGAGCCGAAGGCCGATGGGCAGCTTCCTCTTCCTGGGCCCCACCGGCGTGGGCAAGACGGAGATGGCCCGCGCCCTGGCCGAGGTGGTGTTCGGCAACCGCGACGCGATGATCCGCGTGGACATGTCGGAGATGAGCGAAGGCCACGGCGTGTCGCGCCTCATCGGCGCGCCCGCGGGCTACGTAGGCTACGGCGACGGCGGCCAGCTGACCGAGGCGGTGCGGCGGCGCCCGTCGTCGGTGGTGGTGCTGGACGAGATCGACAAGGCGCACCGCGAGGTGCTGCTGCTCCTGCTCCAGGTGCTCGAGGAGGGCCGGCTGACGGACGGCAAGGGCCGGCACATCGACTTCTCCAACACCATCGTCATCCTCACCACCAACCTCGGCGCCGAGGGCTTCACCGCGAAGGCGCGCGGCATGGGCTTCGGCGCGGGCGAAGCCGAGGCGGGCGGCGAGGCGCAGGCGACCAGCGCGGCGCGGCGGGCGCTGCCGCCCGAGCTGTGGAACCGCATCGACGAGCGCTGCGCGTTCCGGCCCCTCAAGGAGGTCGACGTGGCGAAGATCGCGTCGATGCTGCTCGAGGAGTCCTCGAAGCGCCTCGAGACGGAGAAGGGCATCAGCTACGAGGCGTCGGACGGCGTCATCGAGCACCTGCTCAAGTCCGGCGGCTTCGATCCCGCGCTGGGCGCGCGGCCGATGCGGCAGACGGTGCAGCGCCTGGTGGAAGGGCCGCTGGCGGAGCGGATCCTCGCCGGCGACTTCGCCGAGGGCGATCGCGTGCTGATCGACGTCGCGGCCGGCCAGCTCCAGTTCATTCCGGCGGGTGACGAGAGGCCGTCGTGAGCCCCGCACGCCGGAAGGCGCCCACCCGCAAGACGGCCAGCCCGCGTTGGCGCCGCCGCGAGAAGGACGCGCGCCCGCGGATCGTCATCGTGGGCTTCGGGCGCGTCGGCGGCGCGCTCGCGCTCGGCCTGCACAAGGCCGGCTGGCCGGTGGCGACGCTCCCGCGCTCGGCGGACTCGGTGCGGCGGGCGGCAGCGATGCGGATTCCCCTGGCCGATCACGACGCGCTCGGCAGCGCGGACGTGTGCGTGCTGGCGGTGCCTGACGCGGCGGTTCCTCACGCGCTGGAGCTGATCGAAGAGGACCTCGGCGCCGGGACGGCGCTCGTCCACTGCTCGGGCGCCCTGCCCCTCTCGGTCTTCAAGGACGCGAAGGGCAGGCGCCCCTTCGGCTCCTTTCACCCGCTGGCCGCCGTGTCCGATCCCCGGGACGATCTCTCGGGGCACGCCGTCGCGCTGGCCTCGACCGACAAGGCGCTGGGCGCCACGCTGTGGAAGATGGCGCTGGCGCTGCGGCTCGCGCCCATCGAGGTGCCGGAGACCGGCCGCGCGGCCTACCACGCGGGCGCCGTGCTCTCGGCGGGCCTGCTGGTGTCGCTCGCGGACGCGGCGGTCAGCGCGCTCGAGGAGGCCGGCCTGGAGCGAGACGCGGCGCTCGGGGCGCTGCTGCCGCTCATGCGCGGCGCGCTCCGCGGCGTCGAGGTGCGGGGGCTGGAGCGCGGGCTGACCGGCCCGGTGGTGCGCGGCGACGTCGGCGTCGTCCAGGCGCACCTGGAGGCGCTGCCCGCCGACATCGGCGCCATCTATCGCCTCTTGTCACGGCGCGCGCTCCGGCTGGCGCCGACGCTGCCGTCCGAAACGAGGGCGGCGCTGGAACGATTGTTGATGTAGAGGAAGGCGATGCTCAGACGCCTCGCCTTCCTCATCGTCCTCGCGCTCCTCACCTCCTGCGGCGCGATCCGCTTCGAGCTCGAGCAGCCGATCGCCGAGCAGCGGGTGCCCGGAAACATCCTCGGCGGGGTGCTGCCGAACTTCTTTCCCAACCCCTTCAAGCTGACCATCGACGTCCAGGCCGAGACGGAGAAGCGCGGCACCGGCCCGGCGACGGCGGTCTTCCTCAAGTCGCTGACGCTGAACGCCACGCCGGCCAATAGCCCGTCGGGCACCTTCGACTTCCTCGACGAGGTGCACGTCTTCGTGGAGGCGCCCGGGCTGCCGAAGGTGGAGGTCGCGACGCTCCTGCCCGTGCCGAAGGGCCAGACGGGCGTGTCGTTCGCGGTCGTCCCGGAGGTGAACCTGCTGCCCTACGTCAACGCCGGCGCCACCATGAGCACCACCGCCACCGGCACGCAGCCGGCGAAGGACTTCACCTTCGACGGGAAGGCGGTCTTCGAGGTGCGGATCTAGCCCCGCCCGGGCTTGACCTCACCCGGCGAACTGCCTAGACACACTCGCTTTCAGGCTTCCCGAAAAGGACACACCATGGCCCGCGTCACCGTCGAAGATGCCCTGCCCCACGTCGACAACCGCTTCGCCCTCGTGCTGCTGGCGTCGAAGCGCGCCCGTCAGTTGATGGCCGGCGCCCGCCCGCTGGTGGAGCACTCGAAGAACAAGCCGTGCGTGCTGTCGCTCCGCGAGATCGCGACGGGCCGCGTGAAGTTCGACCGCGACGTGCGCGAGGCCCTGATGGGCAAGTTCGCGCCGCCGTCGGCCCGCGGCTGAAGCCGCACCACGCCCCGCGATGCGGTAGCGGAGCCGGCCTGGACCGGTTCCTCCCGCTCGCGTCGCTCCTCGCAGCACGCCCCTCGACGCCGTCCGTGCAGGACGCGGGCCCCGGTCTGCACTCTTCGGCCGGCCGGTGATGCAAACGGATCTCCCCGCGGGGGCGAGCGGAGGCCCGTCAAATCCCGCTGCCGTCCTCGTGCGTCGGCGGCGACGGCGCGAGCATCCGCAGGGCCTTCGCGGCCATCTCGCGCTCGCCGGGGTAGCTGAGCACCAGGGGCGCGTCGACGAGCGGGATCCACTTCGCCTCGTCGACCTCCTCGCGCATCTTCTCGGTGATCTGGTCGATCTCCCCGCCCGCCCAGCGGAACAGGTAGAAGCCCACGCACTTGAAGATCGTCTTCCCGCGGAACCGGTAGACGTACTTCACGTCGGCCAGTTTGCACTGGCAGGTCACCTTGAGGCCGGTCTCCTCGAAGATCTCCCGCTCGGCGGTCATCTGCGACGTCTCGCCGCGCTCGATGTGCCCCTTGGGGAGCGCGGTGACGCTGCGGCCGCGGGGGCGGATGACGGCGACCTCGAGCCGGCCGTCGTGCTCGCGGACCACCACTCCGCCCGCTGAGTATTCGCGCGTCGCGACCACTCCAGCCTTCTAACACCCGCGGCGCGCGCCTGCGCCCGATCAAGGCGGACCGCGTGACGCCTGCCTACGCATCGGCGCCCATGGCCCCAACCGACACAGAGCTCTTCTGGCAGGCAGGCCGTCCCAACCCCGGCCCGGCGTACCTCACGGCCGACTCGCCGGCGAAGTCGCGCTACCGCGCGCCGACGAACTACCTCGACAAGCCCGACGCGATCGTCATCGGCTCGGGCATCGGCGGCCTCGGCATCGCCAGCCTGCTCGCGCAGAAAAGGGGCTTCAAGGTGCTGCTGCTCGAGGCCAACAAGGTGCCCGGCGGCGCCACGCACTGCCACGAGCTCGAGGGCTTCGAGTTCAACTCGGGCATCGACTCCATCGGCGACATGGATCCACGCGTGGGCCGCGGGCTGTTCCGCGCGACGGCCGACGAGATCACCAAGGGCCGCCTCGAGTGGGCGAAGATGCCCGACGTCCACGAGATCTCCTGCTTCGGCGACGACGTGCAGCGCTGGTACAGCTCGCCGGAGAAGAACATCGAGTGGGTTGAGAAGCAGTTCCCCGGCGAAGGGAACGTGCGCCGCTACTACGAGCTCGAGGAGCAGATCGAATGGTGGGCGTGGAGCTGGGGCTTCAACAAGCTGCTGCCCGAGTGGCTGCCCGAGGGCGCGCGCGACGCCGTCTACCGGGCGACCGGCGGCAAGTGGACGCACTACATGGGCCGCACCACCGAGCAGGTCTTCCGCGGCGAGCTCGGCTTCTCGAAGCGCCTCACCGCCGTGTACTCGTACATGTACGGGAACCACGGGCGCACGCCGCGGTACGCGCCGTTCGCGTTCCACGCGATGAACCTGTTCCACTACCGCCACGGCGCGTACTACCCGGTGGGCGGGCCCGGGCAGATCGTCGAGACGATCGTCCCGATCATCGAGGCGGCGGGCGGCCAGGTGGCGGTGTCCAGCGCGGTGCAGCGGATCCTCGTGGAGAACGGCCGCGCGGTGGGCGTGCGCCTGGAGAACGGCACGGAGATCCGCTCGCCGCTGGTGATCAGCGACGCGTCGGCGTGGGTGACCTGGACGCAGCTCGTCGAGCCGGAGCTCGCGGTGCGGCTCGGGTACGCGAAGCGCCTCGAGCAGATCGCGCCCAGCCCCGCGCACCTGTACCTCTTCCTCGGCTACGACGAGGCGATCGAGCTGCCGAAGGAGATCATCTGGCAGATGCCGACGTACCCGGACATCGATCCCTACGACCTGAGCGCCGCCGACGAGGCGTACAAGCGCGACAAGCGCTTCGAGGGCATGGGCGGCTACGTGCTGAGCCCGTCCGCGCGCGATCCCGTCTACGCGCAGCGCTACCCCGGCAAGTCCACCGTCATCGCCCTGGCGGAGGCGCCGCCGGACTGGGTGCAGCGCGCCCGCGAGGACGAGTCCTTCGCCGAGGAGTTCAAGGGCCTCGTCACCGAGCACCTGACGCGCATCGTCCACAAGCACATGCCGGTGCTGAAAGGGAAGACGCCGAAGTTCGTGCGCGCCGGGGTGCCCATGGGCTGCAACCCGCGCGCGTGGCACGGCTGCTCACTGGGCCTCGAGCCGTCGGGCGAGCGCTTCGTGCAGCACTCCAGCTGGCTGCGGCACAAGACGCGGATCCCCGGCCTGTACCTCACCGGGCAGGACGCGTTCTCGCCGGGCTTCGCGGGCTCGATGGCGTCGGCGCGCCTCTGCTACTCGGCGATCACCAACGACTGGCTGTACATGCTGAAGCACTGACGCCGCAGGGCGCCCCTGTGCTTCGGACGGGAGAGGCGCCGCCGGCGGCCGTCACACCTCCGCGCGGCCGTTGCCCTTCTTCGCCTTCGCGGCGAGCGGCACCTGCTCCTGCCTCGGCACGGGCGTGCAGCCCTTCGGCACGCACTGCACGAGGCCGCCGTACTTCCGGTACTCCTCGAGGCGGCAGCTCCACACGAGCTGGCCGTCGTGCACCGTCACGTCCGGGCAGCCGTCGCACATGTTCTGGCGGCCGTCCTCCAGCATGTCGATGGGCTGGATGATCATGATCGTCTGGAAGTGCAGCTTCTTCCGCACGTCCAGCGGGCGCTTCGCGAGGTGGCCGACCCAGTTCTTCGCGATCTGCCGCACGCCGGGCTCGATGACGCCCATCAGCAGGCTGGAGCGGCCGGCCTCCAGCATGGCCTTGGGCGCGTACGCGAGGTACTTGCCGAACAACGCGTGGTGCGTCGTCTGCACCAACTCCATGAACTTCGGGCCGACGTAGCCCATCACCTTGCCTTCCTCGCCGTTCGCCGCGGGGAAGCCGAAGCGGCCGGTGTACAGCCACTTGAGCGAGTCAGGCTTCTCGGTGCCGCCGAGGTACGCGCTGGGGCTGAAGTCCGGGAAGCGCTCGCGGATCTTCGCCACCACCTCGCGCGCGTTCAGGTCCACGCGCTGGTGCGTCTCCTCCACCGCGTACACCAGCGGATCGCTCTTCACCTGCTGGCCGTTCCGGTAGAAGTCGAACTCGCCCTGGTTCACCGCGGCCCGGTAGAGGATGAAGACCATGACGTCGACGAGGTCGATGTGGTCCCCCGCGAACTTCACCAGCTCGGGCACGTACTGCAGCGTGTCCTCGTAGACGGTGGAGTTGAAGGCGCACGACAGGCCGCCCACCTTCGCCACCAGCTTCGCCATCTGCAGGCGCAGCTCGTTCAGCTCGAGCTCGTTCTTGTTCTTCCAGCCCGGCCGGCCCTGCTTGGAGTCGATGTGGAACGTGAGGCCGATGAGGCCCGCCTTCTTGAGATCGCGCAGCAAGGGCTCGGTGAGCGCGAGGCCGTTGGTGTTGATGACGGGCTTGTGTCCATCGGCCGCCACCATGCGCACGATGTCGAGGATGTCCGGGTGCAGCAGCGGATCGCCGCCGGCGATCGAGACGGAGTCGTGCGTGCGCAGCCGGTTGAAGGTGTCGAGGTCCTTGCGCACCTCGGACAGCGACTTGTGTTCGTTCACGTTCTCCCGGTAGCAGCCTTCGCACGCCAGGTTGCACTTGGACGTCGGCTCGAGCCACGAGAGCACGTTGTCCGCGTCGCTCCACGGCAGGCGGTACAGCTGGCGGTGATCCGGATACGTGTATTCGGTGGGCATGCGGCTCTCCTGGCTGCGCGTTGGAGCAGGCCGTTTGCCCGCGAACGCGCGCACGCGCCTTGACGCGAACCAAGCCGGACCGACTTGCGTTGGATCACGGAGACGGCGGAGCGTCGCAGCCTAAGTTCACCCGGGTGCGCCCCCGCCTGAAGTTGATCACCCTGCCCTGGGAGCTCGAGGTGCCGACGCTGGGCCTCGCCTCGCTGGCCGCGGTGACGCCGCCGCAGTTCGACATCGCGCTGGTGGACGTGCTGCGGGAGCGCCTCGTCCTCGACGAGCCGACGGATCTCGTGGGCATCAGCGCGTCGACGCCCACCATCAAGGCTGCCTACGCGCTCGCGGATCTCTACCGGGCGCGCGGAGCGACGGTGGTGCTGGGCGGGCACCACGTGACGGCGATGCCCGACGAGGCGCTCCTCCACGCCGACGCCGTGGTGTGCGGCGAAGGCGAGACGGCGTGGCAGCGGATCTGCGACGACTTCCTGACCCGCCGCACCCGCGTGCACGGCATCTATCGCGAGCCGGCGCCCGATCTGGCGACGCTGCCGTTGCCTCGCGTCGATCTGATGAAGCCGGAGCGCTACGGCGCCTTCTACTACCCGGTGATCGCCAGCCGCGGCTGTCCGGAGGCGTGCACCTTCTGCTTCGCCAAGCGCATGACGCTGGGCTACCGCAGCTACCCGATCGCCCACGTGGTGGCGCAGGTCCGCGCGCGGCCCCGCTGGGTGCGGGCGCTGTACTTCGTCGACGACAACCTCCCCGCCGACCCGGACTACACCAAGGAGCTCTTCGCGGCCCTCAAGCGCGAAGGGGTGCCCTTCGGCATGCAGGCCCGGGTCGAGTTCAGCCAGGATCCGGCGGGCCCGGTGGCCGCTCGGGAGGCCGGCTGCGCGCTCATCTCCAGCGGCTACGAGTCGGTGAACCAGGACAGCCTGGACAGCAACGCGAAGCGCGCGGCGGCGGCGGAGTACCGGCGGGTCATCTCGAACATCTTCGAGGCGGGCATCATCCCGAGCGGGAACTGGATGTTCGGCTTCGACGACGACCGCCCCGACGTCTTCCGCCGCACGCTGGACTTCCTCGACACCACCGATCTGCTGCACTCCAGCTTCACCACCGAGATCCCCTTCCCCGGCACCGCGATCTGGCGCCGCTACCGCGACGAGGGCCGGCTGCTCACCGAGGACTACGACGAGTACGTGGGGAAGGATCACGTCGTGGTGCGCCCGCGGCACATGACGCCCGCGCAGCTCCAACAGGGCATTCGCTGGCTGGCGAGGCGCTACTACTCGCCGGCGCGGGCGGCCCGGCGGGCGCTGCGCGCCATGTCCAACGAGAAGCTCGCTGGCGTCGGCCCGAAGATGCTGCGCGCGCCGGCCCTGTTGGCGCTCAACGCCTTCCAGGTGTGGCAGTGGCACTACCGCATGGTCCCGGCGCTGCAGGCCGTCTACCAGCGGCTGCTCCAGGTGTACCGCTACCGCTACCTGGGCGATCTCTGGCGCGGCACCAACTTCGTCGAGTCCACGCCGCCGCCGCGGTGGGAAGACACGGAGGTCGACGGCGTGTTCGCGCGCACCGCCGCCTTCAAGCCGAGCCGCGTCAAGCGCCTCCAGCCGCACGCCGGGCCCGCCCCCCACCCGCCGCGGCCGTAGCGCTCAGCGATCGAGGTACACGAGCTTCGCTTCCGCCCCCATGCGGTACGAGTGGCGCAGCTCCGCCAGCACGCGGTCGAGCGAGCGCGCGCGGATGAGCGGCAACAGCCGCTTCGCGTACCGCAGGCCCAGGCGGTTCGCCGTCTCGTAGCGGCGGCGCTCGTCGGGCCCGAGGTGGCGGTGGAAGGACACCGCGTGGAACAGCCTCTCCACGAGGCCGGTCGCGAAGTGCGCGACGTCGTGGCCCCAGCGCAGCAGGGTGCACAGCGCGAACTTGTCCACCTCCGCCTGCGCCTCCATCTCGAGCAGCGAGACCGAGCGGCCCAGCGCGGCGGAGCGCGCGACGTACAGGAAGTGCGACACGCCCTCGGCCACCTCGCAGAAGGCGCCGAGATCCACGTCCAGCGCCTCCACCGGGTGGAGCGCCTGCAGGCGCTCGAGGAGCGCGGGATCGAAGTACAGGGCCAGCTCGAGCCCGTCGTCGCCTTCCGCGACCAGCAGCTCTTCCCGGGCGCGGGCCGTGCCGCCGAGCGCCTTCGCCGCCTCCGCGTCCAGCACCACGAAGTCCTTCGCCCGGTACTCGCAGCGCAGGCCGTAGATGGACTCGAGCTGTTCCTGGATGACGTCGAGCATGCGATCAGTTGAGCAGCTTCGACCCCGGCAGCATCCCCGCGTCGACCAGCACGTTCTGCAGCCGCTCGTTGCCCGTGCGGGTCCAGGTCTCGAACACCTGCATCTGCCCCTGCGGCCCGGACGCGCACAACCCGCGCGCGGCGATCTCCTCGAGCACCTCGACGACGGCGGAGAACTTGGCGTGGAGCTCGTGGTACGCGCTCGCGAAGGCCGTCGGGCCGGCGAGCTCCGCCACCGCGCCGTACGCCGTCCGCCCCATCTGCATGTAGTAGTCGGCGCCCACCACCCGGTCCTGCAGCGACTGCTGGAAGAAGCCCGCGGTGTAGAGCGACACGTCACCCAGGCGGCGGAGCGTGCGGATCTTCTCGTCACGGTCCTGTTGAAGCGCCCGGTGGTACAACAGGGCGAGCGGCTCCGTCTCGCGACGCCCCTCGGACTCTCGAGTGAAGAGCTTTTCCGCTTCGGCGTACTCCGCGAGCAGGTTCACCACGTAGAACTCGGTCACCTCCTCCAGGCTCACGCGCTGCCGGCGGACCACCTCGCCCACCAGCAGCTTGAAGAACTCCTTGAGCGACCCATTGACGACCAGCTGACTCATCGTGCTTCAACCTCCTGCTCCGAAATCGTACCGGCAGGGGCCGTTATTCCTCAATTTGCAGCCTGTCATTCCGTGGACTTACGGTGTCACTCGAGCCCCGGGAGTGCCAACGACGCCGTGCGTCAGCGCTGGCACTTGGGGCCGGCGACTGCCAACGGGCGCCTTGACGCTCGGGGACCGGTGGTTATATCGCCGCCGCTGTCGGCTCTGGCACTCGAAGCCCTCGAGTGCCAACCGAAGCGCAACACACCTTTACCGACTCACACCATCAGGAGAGGCAAGATCATGAAGATTCGTCCCCTGCACGACCGGTTGATCGTCAAGCGCGTGGCCGAGGAGACCAAGACCAAGGGCGGCATCATCATCCCGGACTCCGCCAAGGAGAAGCCGCTGGAGGCCAAGGTGATCGCGGTCGGCAACGGCAAGATCCTCGAGGACGGCAAGGTCCGCCCGATGGACATCAAGCCCGGCGACACGGTGCTGTTCTCGAAGTACTCGGGCACCGAGCTGAAGATCGAGGGTGAGGAGCACCTGATCCTCCGCGAAGAGGACGTCATCGGCATCGTCGAGAAGTAAGCGCCCCCCACTCTCTCCAAGGACAATTCCATGGCTGCCAAGGACATCGTTTTTGATTCGAAGGCCCGCGACGCGATCCTGCGTGGCGTCAACACGCTCGCCGACGCCGTGAAGGTCACGCTGGGGCCCAAGGGCCGCAACGTGGTCATCGAGAAGTCGTTCGGCTCGCCCACGATCACCAAGGACGGCGTCACCGTCGCCAAGGAGATCGAGCTCGAGAACAAGTTCGAGAACATGGGCGCGCAGATGGTGAAGGAGGTCGCCTCCAAGACCTCTGACGTGGCCGGCGACGGCACCACCACCGCGACCGTGCTCGCGCAGGCGATCTTCCGCGAGGGCGCCAAGCTGGTCGCCGCGGGTCACAACCCGATGGAGATCAAGCGCGGCATCGACAAGGCCGTCGAGGTGATCGTCGGCGAGCTGAAGAAGCTGTCGAAGCCCACCCAGGGCAAGAAGGACATCGCCCAGGTCGGCACCATCTCGGCCAACGGCGACACCACGATCGGCAACATCATCGCCGAGGCGATGGAGAAGGTCGGCAAGGAGGGCGTGATCACCGTCGAGGAGGCGAAGGGCCTCGAGACGACGCTCGACGTGGTCGAGGGCATGCAGTTCGACCGCGGCTACCTGTCGCCGTACTTCGTCACCAACCCGGACCGCATGGAGGTCGAGCTCGCCGACCCCTACGTCCTCATCTACGAGAAGAAGATCAGCTCGATGAAGGACCTCTTGCCGCTGCTCGAGCAGGTCGCGCGCTCGGGCAAGCCGCTGCTCATCGTCGCCGAGGAGGTCGAGGGTGAGGCGCTGGCGACGCTGGTGGTGAACAAGATCCGCGGCGTGCTGAACGTGGCGGCGGTCAAGGCGCCGGGCTTCGGCGATCGCCGCAAGGCGATGCTCGAGGACATCGCGATCCTCACCGGCGGCAAGATGATCGCCGAGGATCTCGGCCTCAAGCTCGAGAACCTGACCCTGAACGATCTCGGCCGCGCGAAGCGGGTGAAGATCGACAAGGACAACACCACGATCATCGACGGCGCGGGCGCCCAGAAGGACATCGAGGCGCGCGTGAAGCAGATCCGGGCGCAGATCGAGGAGACCACCAGCGACTACGACCGCGAGAAGCTCCAGGAGCGCCTGGCGAAGCTCGTGGGCGGCGTGGCGGTGATCAACGTCGGCGCGGCCACCGAGACCGAGATGAAGGAGAAGAAGGCCCGCGTCGAGGACGCGCTCAACGCGACCCGCGCGGCCGTCGAGGAGGGCATCGTCCCCGGCGGCGGCGTGGCCTTCATCCGCTGCCTGCCGGCGCTCGACTCGCTCAAGCTGACGGCCGAGGAGGCCTTCGGCGTGGCGATCATCCGCCGCTCGCTCGAGGAGCCGCTCCGCCAGATCGCGGCGAACGGCGGCCTCGAGGGCTCGGTGATCGTCAACAAGGTGAAGGAGTCGAAGGACGCCTTCGGCTTCAACGCCGCGACCGGTGAGTTCGAGGACCTGCTCAAGGCGGGCGTCATCGACCCGGCCAAGGTGTCGCGCTGCGCGCTGCAGAACGCGGCCTCGGTCAGCTCGCTCATGCTGACCACCGAGGCGATGGTCGCCGAGAAGCCCAAGGAGGAGACGCCGATGCCTGCTCCGGGCGGCGGCGGCATGGGCGGCATGATGTAAGTCGCCTTCGGCTCTCGAATCCGTGAGTCGTCACGCGGCCTCCGGTGCTCTCACCGGAGGCCGTCGTGCTTTCGCGGCGGCCCCGCGTTACTCGAGGGACACCATGCCGGACGTCGTCATCTACACCACGGACTACTGCCCCTACTGCCGCCGCGCCGAGGCCTTCCTCCGGAGCAAGGGCGTCGCCTTCAAGAACGTCGACGTGACGAACGATCCCGCGATGCGCGAGAAGCTCGTCGAGATGACCCAGGGCCTGCGGACCGTTCCGCAGATCTTCATCGACGGAAAGTCGATCGGCGGCTACTCCGACATGATGACGCTGCACCAGAAGGGCCAGCTGGCGCCGCTGCTGGGCCTTTCGCCCGCGGCGCCCTGACGCGGCCCACCTGCGCCCGCCCTTCGGCTATGACGTCGTCCTCACACGGGGGTGACGATGACGCACGCAGGAACGACGCAGAAGCTGGCGTTTCCGACGGCGATCGAGGGCCTGATCGAGGGCCTCGGGCCCCTGGTGACGGAGCGCACGCGAGAGAAGCTGCGCGGCGTCGGCCTCGACCTCAAGCACATTCCCCCGGCGATCCCCGCCGATCGCATGCCGGTGTACTTCGACACCATCGCCGAGGACATCTGGCCCGAGCACCCGCGCGAGCAGCGCATTCACCTGCTGGGGCTCCACTTCATTCGCGGCTGGCAGCGCACCCTGTTGGGCCGCGCGAGCGCCGCCTTCCTGCGGCTCGTCGGCCCGCATCGATCCCTGTCCCGGCTCGACCGCGCCTTCCGCACCAGCGACAACTACACGCGCTCGACCTACCAGCTGGTCAACGACAAGGAAGTCATCATTCACATCAACGACGTCGACGGGCTGCCCTGGTACTGGACAGGGCTCTTGTCCGGCGGGCTCGAGCTGCTCGGCCTCGACGGCACCGTCGAGCTCGAGGCCTTCCCCGGGCCGGGCGCCAGCTACCGCCTCACGTGGAAATGAGGGATCACGCCCGCGTCGCGCGGAAGCGGGCGCCCAGCCGCCCGGCCGCCTGCCCGAGCCGCGCCTCCCACGCCTCGGGCGGCCCGGCGACCGCCTGCGCCGGCGACCAGAACGCGCCCCCGCCCGGCAAGGCGCCCTGCAGCCGCCACGCCGCCGGCCCGCCGCAGGGATCGATCCACAGCTCGACCGCCTCGACCTCCCAGCCCAGCCTGCCGAGCGGTGCGCGCTCGAGCTCATCCACCGGCAGCCGCACCAACCCGGTCGCCCGCACCGGGCCGCCCAGCGCCTGCGCGCGCGCGAACGCCCCGTCCTGCAGCGCCTTCGCCTCGTCCCAACCGCTCGCCGTGCCCATCGCCCCGCCCGCCACCGTCGCCGACAGCTCCACCGAGGCGCCGCCGCCCTCGCCGACCGTCAGCACCAGGCCCAGCACCACCGCCTCGCCGAGCACCGCGACGTGGAGCCGGTGCTCCTCCGCCGACAGCCCCCCCACCCACGCCCGCTGGGCCTCCGGATCGAGCCGCTGAAAATGAGCGACGTAGGCCTTCGGATTGCGCCGGGCCAACTCCGTGGACAGCACATCAAGCACTTGCCCATTGTGGACCCCGCCGCATGGAAGTCCAAGGGGTTGGCGTGGCTTCAAGTCTTTGAAATTCCAGCCAAAACTCTTTTGGGCAGGGGGCTGCAGAAGGTTTGCGCCCACCGGGGGAGGCAGTGCTACGAAGAGGGCGAGTGCCGGCCCGTTTGCCGTCCTCCCGACACAAGATCCGTGGCTGCCGCGAGGCTCCCGGGGGCGTGATCGAAGGAGGAAAGCTGAACAGGCCGGCACTCGGTTTTTTTCTCGGCGAAGGGAGTTCTCGGGTCCGCGGAGGTTTGCGAGCGTTCGCGTCCGTGCGACGCGCGGCGGGCCTCTTCGTGCTGGCAGTCGGGCTGCTTGGCTGCCACGGCGGCATCGCGCGCTCGCTGAAGGCGCCGGCGACGCCCCTCACCGTCTCCACCGTCGTCGTCTACCCGGTGCGGCTCACCGGCACGCCGCCGCTCGGCTGGCGCGAGTTCGAACTCGGCCAACGCCTTGTGGACGTGGGCCTCGCGCAGTACGGCGGGCGGTTGGCCTTCTTCGGCCCGTCCGAGTTCCAGGTGTCGCGGTGGGGCGAGGCGGCGTGGACGGCCTCCACCGTCGTGCCGCAGCTGATCCGCGCCGGCCGAAAGCCCGACGAGGCGCTGGTCCTCCGCGCCACCGCCGAGAAGCGCGTCGCCAACAGCGCCATGGAGCGCCGCGACGCCGACGATCGCGCGAAGGGCGGCATCGTCACCGAGGAGGTGACCTGGCTCTGCACGCTGGAGCTGGTGCGGCCGTCCACCGGCGAGGTGTTGGGCGAGTTCACCGGCCAGCTGACCGTCGATCCCTTCACGCCGACGGGCGAGGAGGAGTTCGACCCCGACGCGCCGATGACGCACCTGCTGGAGCGGATGGCCCTCGAGGCGCTCGAGTGGACGGCGAAGGCGCTGCCCGACGACGCGCCGGACCTCGACGCCCTGCCCGTCACGCTGGCGATGAGCCCCGCCGTCACCGCCGCGCAGGACGACACCGGCCTGTCCGCGATGGACGCGCTCACGGCGGAGGTCTGGGTGCAGAACCGCGCGCGCTTCCTGACGCCGAAGCTGCCGGAGGACCGGGTGTCGGACGTCTCCCGGCTGCCGCTGGGCCTTCTCGTGCTGGACGCCAGGGCGGGCGCGGGCGTGCTGCCCGGCGACGTGATCCTCCGCGTCGACGGGGCCGCGCCCTTGCCGCAGATCCTCTACCGCAAGCGCCTGCGCGGCGGCGGCGTGCCGGTGACGGTGAAGCGCGGGGGCGCGGAGCTGGACACCTTGATTCCGTGAGCTTTTCCGCGGCGCCCGGCTACAGTCCCGGCCCATGGTCGAGACGACCGAATCCGTCACGATTCCCGGCGACACGATGACGCGGGTGCCGATCCGCGAGTGGACCGTCGAGGTCGTCGCCGGGCCGGACAAGGGCAAGAAGGTCTCGGCGCTCTCCGGGCTGGTGCGCGTCGGCAGCGACGAGTCGAACGATCTCGTGCTGGGCGACAACACCGTCAGCCGCAAGCACCTGGAGATCGAGCGCACGCCCCGTGGGCTGCTCCTGCGCGATCTCGGCTCCCGCAACGGCACCTTCGTCGGCGGGCGGCTCACCCTGCAGGCCTTTCTCGAGCCCGGCGACCGGATCGACCTCGGCAAGACGCGCCTGTCCATCAAGCAGAAGACGCGCGAGACCGAGGTCGAGCTGGACGGCGGCGAGCTGTACGGCGACCTGGTCGGCGTGTCCGAGGCGATGCGCATCGTCTTCGCCGAGCTGCGCCGCGTGTCCCGCGACGACGTGACGGTGCTGATCGAAGGCGAGACCGGCACCGGCAAGGAGCTCGCCGCGCGCGCCATTCACGCCCACTCCGTGCGCCGCTTCGGCCCGTTCAAGGTGGTCGACTGCGCGCTGCTTGCGGACGCGAACCTCGATCGCGAGCTGTTCGGCCCCGACGGGCCGCTCTTGACGGCGAAGGGGGGCGTGCTCTTCCTCGACGAGGTGGGGGAGCTTTCGCCCGGCGTGCAGCCGCGGCTGGTGCGCCTCTTCGAGACGCGCGAGCTGCCCGGCGGCCAGCGCCTCGACGCGCGGATCATCGCCAGCACCACGAAGAACCTCGCGGAGGAGGTCCAGCGGGGCCGCTTCAAGCAGGAGCTCTTCTTCCGCCTCGCCGTCGCCCGCGTCCGCATGCCGCCGTTGCGCACGCGAAAAGTCGACATTCCCACCCTCGCCCGCCACCTGGTGAAGGGGCTGTCCACCCCGTTCGAGCTGTCGCCGCAGTTGCTGTCGCTGCTCGAGGGCTACGACTGGCCGGGGAACGTGCGCGAGCTGCGCAACGTCCTGGAGCGCGGCGCGCTCATGCAGGCCACCGGCAACTCCAGCTGGCTCGAGCTGCTCGTGCCCTCCGACCGCCGGCCCGATCGCACCACGCTGCTCGAGGTGGTGGGGAAGCTGCCGTACCACGAGGCGAAGGACCGGGTGCTGGGCGACTTCGAGAAGCACTACTTCGCCGAGGTGCTGAAGTCCTGCGGCTACGACATCAAGCTGGCCGAGGAGAAGACCGGCCTGTCGATGCAGAGCCTCTACCGGCTGCTCAAGAAGAACGGCCTGCGGTTGAAAGATCTGAAGAACGCCGACGGGCTGGGCTGATCCGTCAGGGCCCCGCGCCCGCCGCCGTCCCCGCGGTCACGAAACGGGAGGTGCACCCATGGCGACCTTGAACATCACCTACCAC
This sequence comes from Myxococcota bacterium, assembly GCA_040755835.1. Lineage (GTDB taxonomy): Bacteria > Myxococcota > Myxococcia > Myxococcales > Myxococcaceae > JADLDB01. Next base: position 77,644 of record JBFMAB010000096.1, on the reverse strand, counting down.
GGCCTGTCGGCGGACTACCCGATGGAGCTCGACGCGCAGGTCGGCGACGCGGACATCAAGCGGATCGCCGTGGAGCTCGTCCGCGGCGGCGGTGTGCCGGGCCTCCACCTGCCGCACCTGCCGGACAACGCCTTCGACGGCTTCGTGGTGGACCGCCTGCAGAACGGCCAGCGGATCTACCTGCGGCCGAAGGTGCCGTTCGGGGCCTGAGAGCGATGGGGGCGCCCATGCGCATCGTCTTCTGCGGCGTGGGCGCCCTCGGCAGCACCACCGCCGTGCTCTGCCGCAACCTCGACGCCACGCTCGTCTTCATCGACTGCGATCGCGTGGAGTCGAAGAACCTGCTCGCCCAGGCCTTCGTGAAGCAGTCCGTCGGGAAGAACAAGGCCGAGGCGCTGAAGGCGCAGCTGCTCAACTTCCACGGCGTGAAGGCCGAGGCCTTCGGCGTGCGCCTCACCCGCGACAACGTGGCGCAGCTGTGCGCCGGCGCGGGCCTGTTGGTCGACTGCTTCGACAACGCCGAGTCGCGGCGGATCCTCTCGGACTACGCGCGGGCCACCGGGACGCCGCTGGTGCACGCGGCGATCTCCGGCGACGGCACCTTCGGTCTGGTGCGCTGGGACGAGCGCTTCACGCCCGACCCGGAGGATCACCCCGGCCAGGCGACCTGCGAGGGCGGCGAGCACCTCCCGCTGCTGGGCATGCTGGACGGCGCGCTCGCGCGGACGATCCAGGACTTCGTGAAGGCCGGCGTGCGGCGCGACTCCATGGTGGGCCTGGCGGCCGTCACGCCCACCTGATCCGAAACCGCTGACGCGCCACGACGACAGCCGGGCTTCCTCGTCTTCAAGAAGGACCAGGCCGAGTTCCTGCCGTGGGAGCGCGACGACGGGCAGAACGACACCAACCTGCCGCAGCCGCTCGTCAACAACGACGACGAGGTCGACTGATGGAAGGGCGACGTGCTGAACAGCGTCGCCGAGCAGCGCCGGACGACCGTCTTCACCGAGGAGGTCGAGCTGCTGGACGTCATCAACACCCACGCCGAGTACTCCTTCGAGGTGACGCCGCGGGACGAGACGCGCACGTCCGGGCAGATCGACGTCCCGTCGCCCTGAAAGACGCTACCGCGCCCTCGGGAGCAGCATCCGGGCGAACGCCTCGGGGTTCCGCACGCCCTGCGCGGTGAGCCAGCCGAGGCCGGCCCGCCGGTTGGCGGCGCCGACGTCTCCGCCCTGCGCCTCGCCGAGGCGCACGCGCGCGGCCGCCGCGAAGGCGTGCATGTCCTGCGCGCTGAAGCGATCGATGGCGGCCTTGAGCTGCGCCGCGCCGCCCGCGCCCGCCACCACGCCGCGAATCGCCTGCGCGAACGCCCGCCCGTACTCGACGCCCTCGGCTTCCATGGCCTCGGCGTGCGCGAGCGCCTCCGCCGTGCGCCCCGTCGCCACCTGAAGCCGCGCGCGCAGGTAGCGCGCCTCGACGCGCACGTTCTGGATCTGCAGCAGCATCGCCGACTTGAGCTCGCCCCACCCGGCCTCGACGCGCGCGACGCTGTCCGCCGCGCGGCCGACGTAGAGATCGATCATCGCCTCGGACAACAGCGCCCAGTAGTGCTGGAAGTGGAACTGCTTCGAGCCCCACTCCGCCATCACCCGGCGCACCGCGGCGCGCGCGTCCTCCGGCGCGTCGGCGGCGAGCAGCGACACGTTGGCGAGCCCGCTCTGGAGGCTGGTGACGGCGTAGCGATCGCCGCGGCGCTCGGCCTCGCGCACCAGCAGCGGGAGGCGGCCCGACAGCCCGGCGATGTCGCCGGCGTAGAAGAGCGACCACACCGAGAAGAGGCGCGAGTTCGCCGCCTCCCACGTCACCGCGTAGCCCTGATCCGTGAAGGTGCGCTCGGCCTTGTGCGTCAGCTCCGCCGCCTCCCGCCAGCGTCCGACGAGGAAGCGCGTCAGCCCGTCGCAGAAGTCCACCAGCCCCAAGAGCTGCGGGTCGCCCAGGCGCCTGGCCAGCGCCCGCGCCTGCTCCACCAGCGTCCGCGCGCGGCGCTCGGCGGAGATGCCGCCGGTGGCCACGAAGGCCGCCTCCGCGGCCAGCGCGCGCGCCACGCGGAACGGCTCGCCGGCGTCCAGCGCGAGGATCAGCTGCTTCGACTGGAAGCTGGCCCCGCGGATCGTGTCCACCATGGCCAGCCCCATGGAGATCGACCAGCACACGTCGATGCGCCGAAGCGCCTCCACCGGCACCTCGGCGGCGCTGCGCTCCTGGAAGCCCAGGCCGCGCAGCTTCAGCACCAGGCGCCGCCACGCGAGCGTCAGGAGCGCGCGCCGCGGCGTCTTCGCGAGCGACAGGCCCACCTGCTCGAGCACCTCGCGGCTCGCGGCGAGGCCCTCGTCGATGTGCCCCGATCGCAGGAGCTGCTCGGCCGCGCGGCGCTGCAGCTCGAGGCGATCGCCCTGCGGAGTCTGCCGCGCGGCGTCCTGCTCGAGCGCCTGCGAGTAGGCCTCCGCCGCCGCCTGCCCGCGCCCGGCGTCCGACAGCGCGTCACCGAGCGCCACGGTGAGATCGCGCCGCCGCAGATCGTCGCCCGGCAACAGCTCGAGGGCGCGGCGGTAGAGGACGGCGGCGCGCTCGAAGGCCAGCTGGGCGACGGCCTTTTCGGCGGCCTCGACGGTGGCCCGCGCGGCCTCCTCCACCAAACCGGCGACGGTGAGGTGCCAGGCGATCGCGTCGATGTCGGCGTCCGGCAGGCCCCGGAGCTGAACGGCGAGGCGCGCGTGCACGTCGCGGGCCCGCTCGGAGTCGACGCCGCGGGCGACGGTCTCGCGGATCCGGTCGTGCCACGCCTCGAGCCGGCCGTCGCCGCTGGCGCGCACCAGCCGCTCGGCCTTGAGCTGCTCCACCACGTCGGCGTCGGCGGCAGACAGCCCGGCGGTCGCCGCGGCCACCGGGGCGGGCACCGGCGAGGCGGCCAGCGCCACCACCTCCAGCACGGCGCGCGCCGGCCGGGGCAGCGCGTCGAGGCGGGATCGCACGACGTCCTCCAGCGTCACGTCGCGCTCGGCCGGCACCTCGGCGAGCTGCTGGAGGAGGAACGGGTTGCCGCCGGACTCGCGGGCGATGGCCTGGGCGCGGGCGTCGTCGCGCACGGCGTGGCGGGCCAGCCGCGCGGCGTCCTCGAGGCCCAGGGGGGACAGCGGGAGATCCACCGGCGTCAGCGAGGCGACGCGCAGCGGCGTGTCCTCGACGCGCGCGGCGATCACCACCAGGAGCTCGGGCGCGTCGGGCGGGCGCAACAGCTCGTCCAGCACGAAGGCGCTGTCCGCGTCTCCCCACTGCGCGTCGTCGATGACCAGCACCACCGGGGAACGATCGGCCATGCGGGTGAGGAGCTCCCGCAGCGCGCGCACCGCCCGGCGGCGCAGCTCGGCGGCCTCGGACACCTCGCGCGGCGGGGCGCGCAGGAAGGCGTCCACGCGTCCCAGCACGGGGAACATGCGGACGAGCGCGTGCGCGTCGTGGGGGAGCACCGCGTCCACCTTCTCGGGCGCCAGCGCCGCGAGGTGCCGGGCCAGCGCGTCCACCACGCTGTCGAGCGCCTTGAAGGGGACCGCCTCGCGCTCGTAGCAGCGGCCGGCGAGCACCACCGCGCCTTTCGCCTCCACCTCCTCGAGGAAGCGGCGGATCAGCGCCGACTTGCCGATGCCGGATCCGCCCAGCACGCGGACCATCCTCGGGCCCTTGCCGCGCACCTGCCCGAGCGCCTCCCGCAGCGCGGCCAGCTCGCGCTCGCGCCCGACGAAGCCGGTGTCGCGCCACGGCGAGACGGCGGGCCGGACGGCGCCGAAGGCGGCCAGCACCTCGCGCGCGCCGGCGCGCTCGCTCTCATTGCGGCGCAAGAGCGACACGCACAGCGCGTCGAGATCCTCCGGCACCGACGGCGAGAGCTCCCGCGGCGCGGGGGCCGGGCGCAGGCGCTTGTCCACCATCACCGCGAGCGCGTTGCCTTCGAACGGCAGGCGCCCGGTGAGCGCCTCGAAGAGCATCACCCCGAAGGCGTACCAGTCGGCGGCGGCGCTGACCCGCCCCGACTCGGCCTGCTCCGGCGCCATGTAGCCGGCGGTACCGACGATGGCGCGCCCTTCGGCCTCGGTGATGCTCTCGTGCACCTGCGCGCCGGTGACGAGTCCGAAGTCCAGCACCACGACGCGGCCCTCGCGGGTGACGAGGACGTTGCCAGGCTTGAGATCCCGGTGCTGCAGGCCCTGCGCGTGGAGGTGGGCGACGGCCTGCGCGAGTTGGCGAAATCCCTCGCGCAGCCGGGGGAGATCGACGTTCACGCGCGCCGGTGCCTCGCGGCGCACGGTGCGGGCGAGCTCGGCGGTGGGCAGCTCGTTCTGCGGCGTGGTGGAGGGCCGGAGCCAGGTGAGGAAGTCGACGCCGTCGATCAGCTCGAGGGTGAAGAACCAGTGTGGATCCTCGGCGACCAGCTCGTACAGCGAGACGAGGTTCGGGTGGCGGACGTCGGCGAGCGCGCGGAACTCGCGCTTGAGGCGCATGAGCGCCTCGGCGTCGCGGCGCCGGAGGATCTTCAGGGCGACGCGGCGATCCCCCTGCTCGCGATCGATGACCTCGTAGACGACGCCGTTGGCGCCCTGGCCCAGGGCGCGCACCACCTCGTAGCGCGTGGTGCCCTGGAACGGCTCCACGCCCTACTCCGGGGACTCCCCGCCGCCGTCCGGCCCTCCGCCCTTTCGGCGCGGACGCGTCAGGCCGTACTGGGTGAGGCGCGAGACCAGCGTGCGGCGGGAGATGCCGAGGAGCCGCGCGGCGCGCGTCTGGTTGCCGCCCGTCTGTGCGAGCGCCGCTTCCACGGCCATGCGCTCGGCGGCCTCGCGCTCGGCCTTGAGCCGCGGCGCCGCGGAGACGGCGGTGGCGGTGCGCGCGGGCGTGCCGGGGCTGACGCCGAAGAGCCCCAGCGCCTCGGTGTCGATGACGCCGCCGCCGGACAGGAGGATGGCCCGGTCGATGACGTTCTTCAGCTCGCGGATGTTGCCGGGCCACGGGTAGCTCCTGAGCGCCGCGAGCGCGTGCGGCGAGAGGTCGGGCGTCGGCACGCCGTCGCGCCGGGCGGCCTCGGCGAGGAAGGTGCGCGCCAGCGGCTCGATCTCGCCTGGGCGATCGCGCAGCGGCGGCAGCTCGATGGAGATGCCGTTGATCCGGTAGAAGAGGTCCGCGCGGAAGGCGCCGCGGGCCACCTCGGCCTCGAGGTCGCGGTTGGTGGCGAAGATGAAGCGCACGTCGATCGGCACGGGCGTCACGGCGCCGACGCGCAGCACGCGGCGCTCCTCGAGCACGCGCAACAGCTTCGCCTGGATCGACGGGGGGATCTCGCCCACCTCGTCGAGGAAGACGGTGCTGCCCGTCGCGGCCTCGAGCAGGCCGACCTTGTCCTTCACGGCGCCGGTGAAGCTGCCGCGCTCGTGGCCGAAGAGCTCGCTCTCGAGGAGCGTCTCGGTGAGCGCGGCGCAGTTGAGGCTCAGCATGTCGAAGTTGGAGCGCTTCGAGCGGCGGTGGATTTCCCGGGCCAGCACCTCCTTGCCGGAGCCGGTCTCGCCGAGGATGAGGACGTTGATCATCGATGGCGCGATGCGATCGACGAGGCGGGAGATCGCCGCCATCGCGTCGTCGCGGACGACGAAGCCGGGGCTGGGCGAGGTGCTGGGCCGGGCGCAGGCGGCGAAGAGGGCGTCGGCGCTGGTGCCGTCGGCGGGGGCGGTGGCCGAGCCGCCGCGGACGCGGGCGCCGCGCTGGACGAGCTTCGACGAGAGCTTCTGGAGCAGTTGGGTGGCGGCGTCGGGGGCGCGGCCGGGGGCGAGGATCTCGAAGTTGCCGGGGCCGAAGGTGGCGACGGTGTCGTGCGGTGACAGCTCGGCGGACAGCACCTCGTGGGCGACGCCGGGGGGCGCCTGGACCTGTAGGCGCAGGACGGCGAAGGGCGGGCGCGTGTCCTCGAGGACGTCGACGAAGTCCGCGTGGGTGAGGAGCGTCCACGGGCGCGCGGGGCCGGACACGAAGTCCGGCTGCAGGACGAGGACGGTGGTGCCGACCTCGATGGAGTCGCCGGCGGACAGGGCGATTTCCTGGTTGGCGGCGAGCTTCCGCCCGCGGACGACGGTGCCGTTGGCGCTGCCGAGATCGACGAGGCGCACGCCGGCGCTGGAGGTGAGGAGTTGCGCGTGGCGGCGGGAGGCGGCGGCGTCGTCGACGCGGATCTCCACGTCGTCGCCGCGGCCGACGGTGACGGCGCCGGCGGGCGGGAGCGCGTACGTGGAGTAGCCGGCCTCGCCGACGAGGCTGACACGCCACCGGCCCGGCCCGCGCGCCTCGGGCTGCGATGCCAGTCGGACGGTCTCGAGGCTTGTGTCGCTCATGATGTCCCCGGTGTGGGCGGGGCGGAGCCTAGCGCGGGCGCGGGCCGGGGAGGCGGCTGACGGAGGGCTATGCCGGCGCGGCGGGCGCGAGGCGGTCGGACTTCTTTCTGGCGCGGCCGCTGGGCGGGAGGAGATCGGCGAAGGGCTTCGCGTCGGCGGCGGAGAGGCTGGCGGCCGCGATGGACACGAGGTGGACGAGGTTGTTCTCGAGGCGCACGCGGGTGGCGTTGAGGATCTGGGTGGCCTGCTTGGCGGTGAGCTTCTTCTGTTCCTGGGTCGAGTCGGCGGCGACGAGCGCGGTGAGCGCGGCCCGGGCCTGGTCGAGGTCGCTCTGGAGGACGCCGGCGGCGCGGAGCTCGGCGGGGAAGCGGGTGGCCGCGTTGAGGATCTGCGTGAGGCCGGCGGTGACGCGGCCGAGGGAGCCGTTGGTGGCGAGGCCGACGCCGATGTCGCGCCAGAGCTGCTTCGCGTTGGGCTGGCCGGTGCGGACCAGCGCGCGGATCGAGCTGATGAGGCGAGACCCGACGGCCAGGGCTTCGTTCTGGTTGATGGTGGCGCCGAGCTTGCTGCCGCGCGAGTCGGCCGCGGAGTCGGACGCGGCGCGGACGGCGTCGGCGTCGGCCTTGAGGCCATCGATGAACCCGCCTGGCAGGCGAGGCTCGATCGCGGCGCGGTGCTTCACGGCGAGCAGGTGGAGACCTTCAGCAGCGCGTACCACGGCATCGGCGCTCCAACGAGGCTTCTGGGTCGACATGTGTGTTTTCCCCCAAGTGGGCTGGTTGAACAGCGGACGGAGGGTACCCGAAGGTCGGATGTGGTGTGCAAGCGAGAAGTTGAAAGTGGTTGATTTACCTTCGGAAACAGCAGCGAAGTCCCTGCGGACTTCAGCGTACGTTCTGCGGAGTTCGACGAGGGTCCGTCGGAGCTCGACGAGGGTCCGTCGGAGCTCGACGAGGGTCCGTCGGAGCTCGACGAAGGTCCGTCGGAGCTCGACGAAGGTCCGTCGGAGCTCGACGAAGGTCCGTCGGAGTCCGACGAAGGTCCGTCGGAGTCCGACGAAGGTCCGTCGGAGTCCGACGAAGGTCCGTCGGAGCCCGACGAAGGTCCGTCGGAGCCCGATGAAGGCCATGCGGAGCTCGACGAAGGGCGTGCGGAGCTCGACGACGAGGCTCCGTCGGAGCTGATGGTCCGGTTTGTTCTCCGCGGCGAACTACGAGGCTTGTCGTCGGGGGCGACTCTCCCGGCACCGGCCAGACATCCTGTTGACCGCGCGCTTGTTTCAATCCGCGCCGCCCAGCGTCGTGGGCGGCGACTGTAGGCGGTCACGCAGATCCGCAGAAATCTGGACCGTCGACCGCGCTGGTGTGAGCCGCGGTCGACGAGATCACCGTAGCCCGGCTCGGTGAGCCGGGAGAACGTGGGCGGTGCGCCGCCGGAGCTCTTCTCGTTCGAGGCGCTTCAACGGAGCCCGGCTCGGTGAGCCGGGAGAACTCTACGTGGCCCCCCTCATTGCGGGGCCTTGCCTTCGGCTTCAACGGAGCCCGGCTCGGTGAGCCGGGAGAACGAGGCCGCCCAGGCGCTCGCGGCGCTCGCGAGAGGGCTTCAACGGAGCCCGGCTCGGTGAGCCGGGAGAACTCCTCGCCAGCAGAGATGTACCCCGCGAGCTCGTCAATGCTTCAACGGAGCCCGGCTCGGTGAGCCGGGAGAACCGCTCCGCGTACTGCAGGCCTGCCCACACACTCCCCGGCTTCAACGGAGCCCGGCTCGGTGAGCCGGGAGAACCGAGACGTTCGGCGCACTCGCGCCGTACATCTCTCCGCTTCAACGGAGCCCGGCTCGGTGAGCCGGGAGAACCCGTGAACCCGCTCGTGGAGTGGCTGCTCAACGATCCGCTTCAACGGAGCCCGGCTCGGTGAGCCGGGAGAACCAACGTGGGCGCCGGCTGGATGAGCGCCGGCTACATGCTTCAACGGAGCCCGGCTCGGTGAGCCGGGAGAACGGCGCAGCATCCCGGCCCATGGCGAAACGCCCGAAGCTTCAACGGAGCCCGGCTCGGTGAGCCGGGAGAACTGGATTGGAAGTGGTGCGTGGAGGAGCTGGCCTAGAAGGCTTCAACGGAGCCCGGCTCGGTGAGCCGGGAGAACCCTGCTGGGCCTCGCCGCGTTGACGCTGGGCGCGGGCGGGCTTCAACGGAGCCCGGCTCGGTGAGCCGGGAGAACCAGGAAACAGAAGCAAGCGTTACACGACGCCGCAGCGCCCCTGGCTTCAACGGAGCCCGGCTCGGTGAGCCGGGAGAACCCTCGTGGAGCAGGCGCGCACGTTCCGGCGCACCGGGCTTCAACGGAGCCCGGCTCGGTGAGCCGGGAGAACTAGCCAGAGTCGCCCGGCGTGGCCTGGGCGGCGGTGCTTCAACGGAGCCCGGCTCGGTGAGCCGGGAGAACGCGTCGGCCCAGGTGGCCGGGCTGTGCTCCAGCGGGCTTCAACGGAGCCCGGCTCGGTGAGCCGGGAGAACCGACGAAGCGGGTCACGACGGGCGTCGCCGCGAAGTCGCTTCAACGGAGCCCGGCTCGGTGAGCCGGGAGAACACAAGCTGAAGGGCGCCAAGAGCGAGGCCGAGCTGAAGCTTCAACGGAGCCCGGCTCGGTGAGCCGGGAGAACCTGCGCTTCCTGCAGACGGGCAAGGTGACCTTCCGCCAGCTTCAACGGAGCCCGGCTCGGTGAGCCGGGAGAACTTCGCCACTCGACGCACGAGGGGCCGGGGCAGTCGTCGCTTCAACGGAGCCCGGCTCGGTGAGCCGGGAGAACGCTGTCCGCGTAGCCCTCGATCTCCGAGCCGAACGCGCTTCAACGGAGCCCGGCTCGGTGAGCCGGGAGAACAATGGAATGGCGGTCATTGCAGCATTCATGAAGGGGCTTCAACGGAGCCCGGCTCGGTGAGCCGGGAGAACAAGCTGAAGGGCGGGCGCACCATGCGCCTCCTCGACGTGCTTCAACGGAGCCCGGCTCGGTGAGCCGGGAGAACCGCACACCTCACTGGAGACAGCGCATCATGAGTGACTGGCTTCAACGGAGCCCGGCTCGGTGAGCCGGGAGAACGTAGGGCGGGCGGTAGGCGTCGCTGCGCAGCGTGAGGCTTCAACGGAGCCCGGCTCGGTGAGCCGGGAGAACCTGGTGATGACGCCTCCGGCGGTCACATCGGCGCTGCTTCAACGGAGCCCGGCTCGGTGAGCCGGGAGAACGTCCCATGGCGTCTTCGCTGGCGTCGGGGCGACGGCCGGCTTCAACGGAGCCCGGCTCGGTGAGCCGGGAGAACGACGCCGCCGACGCTGCCGCTGGCCGAGGACAGCACGCTTCAACGGAGCCCGGCTCGGTGAGCCGGGAGAACCGGACGCCTACCTCATTGGTGCGCCGGCGCTGCACACGCTTCAACGGAGCCCGGCTCGGTGAGCCGGGAGAACTCATGACGTACTCGCCGCGCTTCGGCGTCGACATGCCGGCTTCAACGGAGCCCGGCTCGGTGAGCCGGGAGAACAGCGCGCCGAACTCAGACTCCTGCCAGACGGCGACGCTTCAACGGAGCCCGGCTCGGTGAGCCGGGAGAACCACGGGGCTGACGTGCGGCTTCAGGGCGTACGGTCGCTTCAACGGAGCCCGGCTCGGTGAGCCGGGAGAACCGGCGCGCTGCTTCTTCTTGTGTCCATGGATCCTTCAGCTTCAACGGAGCCCGGCTCGGTGAGCCGGGAGAACCTCCACCGCCCCCCAGCCGAAGACCTTCGCCGACCTGCTTCAACGGAGCCCGGCTCGGTGAGCCGGGAGAACTTCGTCGGTGGGGCGCCAGCTTCATGGGCGCTCGCGGCTTCAACGGAGCCCGGCTCGGTGAGCCGGGAGAACCCGCCCGTCGGTTCGGTGGCGTACTCGGTGACGTAGCTTCAACGGAGCCCGGCTCGGTGAGCCGGGAGAACGGCCGCGCGCGTCGCGCGGCCGGCGTGGGGCGGGCTGCTGCTTCAACGGAGCCCGGCTCGGTGAGCCGGGAGAACACGCAGCACCGAGCCGGCGGGTCCGGCTACACAGGAGGCTTCAACGGAGCCCGGCTCGGTGAGCCGGGAGAACCCCCGTCGCGGCTGGTGTGGGTCGCACGCGACGCACGCGCTTCAACGGAGCCCGGCTCGGTGAGCCGGGAGAACGACGGCCGGCGCCGCTGGTGCGTCGGAGCCTGACGCGCTTCAACGGAGCCCGGCTCGGTGAGCCGGGAGAACGCGCGTAGCGCAGTTCGCGCGCCGTCCACACGCCGTCGAGCTTCAACGGAGCCCGGCTCGGTGAGCCGGGAGAACGCAAGGATCAGCGGGCACTGGATCAGCGTTTCGTTGCTTCAACGGAGCCCGGCTCGGTGAGCCGGGAGAACTCCCTGAGCCGGCCTTCCGTGACGGCTTGGAGGCACGCTTCAACGGAGCCCGGCTCGGTGAGCCGGGAGAACTGCCCCGGTCAGTCTCTACATGACCACCAAGAAGGGTGCTTCAACGGAGCCCGGCTCGGTGAGCCGGGAGAACTTGCACGCCACGTTTCCGACTGCTGCGGCGCTGCAGCCGCTTCAACGGAGCCCGGCTCGGTGAGCCGGGAGAACCGGATGACCACAGTGGCCGTCGCCGGCCGCACCGTCGCTTCAACGGAGCCCGGCTCGGTGAGCCGGGAGAACTGCGTCGAAGAGACTAGCCACTCTGCGTGATTATTGCTTCAACGGAGCCCGGCTCGGTGAGCCGGGAGAACTCGGATTTCCTGTAGACACCCAACCTGAGTGGCTTTCAGCTTCAACGGAGCCCGGCTCGGTGAGCCGGGAGAACCTGATGGATGATTTTGCGCAAGCCGTCTTCAAGATGCTTCAACGGAGCCCGGCTCGGTGAGCCGGGAGAACGGCCCCTTCACGTTCAACGTCAGAGTAAGCCTGATGCTTCAACGGAGCCCGGCTCGGTGAGCCGGGAGAACGTCTTCATGGTCAGCGTCAAGAGCCACACCACGCAGGCTTCAACGGAGCCCGGCTCGGTGAGCCGGGAGAACGTCCAGGCCAGAAACGGGGTGGGCTGCATCGCCGCGCTTCAACGGAGCCCGGCTCGGTGAGCCGGGAGAACCTATGAGCGGCTCGCGCACTTGCTGCAACTGGCCAAGCTTCAACGGAGCCCGGCTCGGTGAGCCGGGAGAACGTGCCGGTGTCGGAGGAAGACGATGCGTGCCTCGGCTTCAACGGAGCCCGGCTCGGTGAGCCGGGAGAACTTCTGAACAGTTCGGGATCGCGGCTGACGCGCTCCAAGCTTCAACGGAGCCCGGCTCGGTGAGCCGGGAGAACGTCACCCATCACGGCAAAGTTCAACCGCAGCCCCCGCTTCAACGGAGCCCGGCTCGGTGAGCCGGGAGAACTCGGAACCGCGTTCAACGGTGCGGCCGTGGTGAGGGGCTTCAACGGAGCCCGGCTCGGTGAGCCGGGAGAACCCCAATGGGAATGTTGCGATCGTTGCGGCTGTGTCCGGCTTCAACGGAGCCCGGCTCGGTGAGCCGGGAGAACGATTGACAAAATGATCGATTTGCTCCCTACGAAGTCGCTTCAACGGAGCCCGGCTCGGTGAGCCGGGAGAACGGCCCCTCGAAAATTGCCAGAAAGCATCGGCACATGCACGTTGTTTTTCGAGCACCTCGGTCCCTGGACGCGAACCTCGCGCGCCATCACCTCCTTCAAACGGGCAACTTCCCGATCTTCCATTCCAAAGTTCGCGCGAGCGGCCTGAGGGGGCCACCTCCGACCTGGGCGCTCGCGCGTATTCCGTTTTCACAGATCAGATGATCTTCGGACTTCTCTCGGGAGGTTTCGTCCCCCGCCCCAGGCACTCGAACGCCGTCCCACCCCGCCCGTCCGACGGTCCGACGTCGATGATCAGCACGGCGTCCTCGGTCGCGTGGATCTCCTTCATCAACTCCGTCTTCAGCAACACCAATGATAGCTCCGTGAGGTCGCACGAGAACACGGACAACTGCAAGTGGGTGCCGAAGCCCTTGAGCACCTTGAACACCCTGCGCAGACGCTTCGGATCACCGATGTCGTAGGTCACCAGGTAGCGCTGGCGCATGGCTCACCTCGTCCGGAAGCCGGGGTACTCGGGCAGTTCACCGAGCAGATGTCGAGCGAGCAGCCGCGTCTGCATCTCGAGGATGCGCCGGTACGAGACGCGGTATCCGAACAGCGGGTGCGTCACCTGGTCGCCCATGCGCCGCTCCCACGCCCGCAGGAACTTTCGGCGGCCCTCCGGGTTCAACGTCACCCCGGCCCCTCGGCGCAGGAAGTCCTTCGGCTCGATGGCCCGCGTGTTGATCATGCTGACCACCACGGAGTCCGCGAGGATCGGCCGGAACTCCTCCATCAGGTCGAGCGCCAGCGACAGCCGCCCGTGCCGCGGCTGGTGGAGGAAGCCCAGGTACGGATCGAAGCCCACCACCCGCGCCGTCACCGCCAGCTCCTTGGTCAGCATCGAGTAGGCGAAGGACAACAGCGCGTTCACCGCGTCCTTCGGTGGCCGCCGGTTCCGCGTCGTGAAGTCGAACTCCGAGACGCCTTCGGTCGGTTCGAGCAGCGCGCCGAAGGCCTGGAAGTACAGGCGCGCCGCGTTGCCCTCGATGCCCAACAGCACCTCGATCGTTGGCGCCTCGAGCGCGCGCTCCGCCTCGAGCTGCAGCTCGCGCAGACCCGCGGCTTCGCTCTGGGGGTGGTTCCGGCGCAGCAGCGTGCGGGCGTTGAGGATCTTCGTCGCCACGAAGCCTCGCGCCAGCGCCAGCGAGCGCTCGGGCGCCGCCGCCGCCGCGTACTGCGCCTGCCGCAAAGCGACGTGGCCGTGGCCCAACCCGTCGAGCACGCCCGACAGCCAGCCGCCCGTCGAGAGCCACGCCACCGGGATCCCGCGGGCCGCGAGTTCCCGAATCGCCTGCGAGCTGATCTGCACGTTGCCCCAGGCCACCACCTGCGAGACGTCGACCAGCGGCGCGTCGGCGATCTTCCGGCGGTCGCGGTCCTTCACCTCGAGGCAGTGGCCGCTGACGCCGATGCGCGCGCCGAACTCCTGGACGTAGAGGGGCTGGGCGTCGTCCCTCGCCGGCAGCATCGGGCGCGGTGGCTCCTGCGACGCGCCACGCAAGAGGTTCACCTCATCGGGCAGGCACAGCGGCGCGAGCGAGCAGCCGTCGCACTTCGAGCTGCCCACCAAAGGCGGCGGCGCCACCCTGCCCCGCGCCACCTCGCGCGCCTGCGCCACGAGATCCAACGTCCGCGTGACGAGCGCGTCGTCGAAGGGGATCTCCACGCGCGTGCGCGAGCCCGCGAAGTACAGCTCGCCGCGCGTGCAGCGGTAGCCCTGCTCCTGCAGCATCAAGCCGTAGAGGCACAGCTGCACCCGCTCGGGCTCGAAGGCCCCTTCGGGCACGTCCGGCGCTGCCCCCCGCTTGGTGTCCACCGGCCACACTTCACCGTCGGAGGCTTCCACCAGGTCCACCCTGCCCGACACCCCGAGGCGCTCCGACGACAGCTCGATGCTCCGGGCCTTCCAGGGCTGATCCGCGTCACGCAGCGCGGCGGTGGGTTCGCCGTCGTCCACCTTCCGGTGGGCGAAACGGCCGTCGGCCGTGAAGTGGTTGTCCTCGAACTCGGTGTCCACCCATTCCAGGAAGTAGAGCCGGGGGCAGTATGAGAACTCGTTGATCATCCTCGCAGGGATGAATTGGGGGCTTTCATCGGACATCGGGGTTCCCTCAGGTTTTGAGCTGCGGACTGATGCGCGGTGGCGTAGGGTCCGTGGGCCGCTGAACGGAGGGGGTTCGCGTGAGCTTCAGGGCTGGCGATGGAGTGGGACCTCAGGTGTCAGCCCGGTGTGTTACTCCCAGGCCCATGCCGAAGGGTTCGCGAGGTGGATGCGCCGAGTGGGCTGCGCGATTCGGTGTCATCGGTCTTGCGGCGACCGCCCGACACGGCAGAGGCGCAGTCGACACCGGACACACTCACAAGGCCTGACGCCAAGCCGAGCATCCATGACCAACGCCATGCCGTCGTTCCCGGAGTTCTTCCAGCTGGCCACAGGGCAGCCGCCGTTTCCGTATCAGCGACGCCTCGCGGAGAGCGAACGGTGGCCAGCACGAATCGAAGTGCCGACCGGATTGGGCAAGACCCTCGCGGTGGTCGTCGGCTGGCTCTGGCGCCGCCGTCATCCTGAACTCAGCAAAGCCACGCCAAGGCGCCTCGTCTACTGCTTGCCGATGCGAGTCCTCGTCGAGCAATCGCTTGGCGTGATCAACGAGGTGCGGCAACGAACAGGCTCCACCACCAGGGTCGCAGTGCTGATGGGGGGCGTGGACGACGATGCCGGTTGGGACACCTGCCCGGCGGACGACGTCATCATCCTCGGCACGCAGGACATGCTGCTGTCTCGCGCTCTCAACCGGGGTTACGGAATGAGCCGCTACCGCTGGCCGCTTCACTTCGGGCTGCTCAACACCGATTGCTTGTGGGTGATTGACGAAGTCCAGCTGGTGGGAACGGGCGTCGCCACCACCGCACAGCTCCAGGCGCTGAGGCGCAAACTCGGTACCCTTCTCCCCACTCAGACCTCGTGGATGAGCGCCACCCTCAACGAGGCCTGGCTGCGGAAAGTGGACGTCGAGGACGCCGATTTGCGGGGGCATCTGGGGTTGGACCAGGCCGACAAGGACAACAAGGTCGTGGCGGCCCGCATTGGCGCGAAGAAGGCAGCCGCCCAGGCGAAGTCTTCCATGGGTGAGGCAGGTGCACTCGCGAAGGAGGTGCAGCAGGCCCACCGGCCCGGGACTCGCACCCTCGTCATCGCGAACACGGTTGAGCGCGCGCGGGACGTCTTCGCACACCTTGCGAAGCTGAAGCCGGCCGCCGACGTGGTGCTGCTCCATTCACGGTTCCGACTCAAGGAACGTCAGGCCAACCTCGAACGCGCGCTCGCCGCCCCCGGCCCGGAGGGAACGATCATCGTCAGCACCCAGGTGATCGAGGCGGGGGTGGACCTCTCGGCGGCGACGATGTTTACCGAACTTGCGCCGTGGGCCTCCCTGGTCCAGCGGTTCGGTCGCTGCAATCGGAAGGGGGAAATCGACGATGCCCGAGTCTTCTGGGTCGGCCTGCCGACATCACGCGGCAAGCTGGACTGGCCGTACACCTTCGAGGCCCTCGACGAGTCCGCCGGGGTGCTGGCCACTCTCACAGAGGTCGGGCCGGCGGCATTGCCCAAACGAGAACTGAGCCTGGACGAGGGCCTGGTCTTGCGGAGGCGGGACGTGCTCGACCTGTTCGACACCACGCCGGATCTCATGGGCAACGATGTTGACGTGTCCCGATTCATCCGAGAGTCCGACGACCACGATGTTCGGGTCTTCTGGAGAGACTTTGAGGGCGAGCCCCAGGACCAGCGCTCTCCTGGACGGGAAGAGGTCTGCGCGGCGCCCATCGGCATCGTCCGCGACTGGCAGAAGAAGAACCGAGACATGTGGACCTGGGACGGCCTGGCGGGAAGGTGGACGCCCACCCGCAGAGTCTTCCCGGGGATGACCATTCTTCTGCGCGCCTCCGACGGCGGCTACTCGGCGCACCTCGGGTTCGATCCAAAGGGCAAGGCGAAGGTGGATGTCCTCGAGAGTCCGCCGCCGCCCGCGCATGAAGACCGGCAGTACGAGGGTGACCCGGAGTCCGAGCTTGGCCGGTGGTACGGCCTGGACGCGCACTCTGGTGACGTCGCCAGAGAGGCGACCGAACTCGCCGCTCAGGTCGGGCTCGAAGCGCCGTTCGCACAGACGCTGGCGACCGCGGGCCGATGGCACGACCTCGGCAAAGCGCATCCGATATGGCAGTCGGCAGCAAAGAAGCTCGGGAAGGACGCCCCTCCCACGCTCGTCGCCAAGAGCGCCAGTCCACGAGGGCGTATCCGCTTCGAGCGACCAGGTTTCCGGCACGAACTCGCGTCGGCGCTGGCCGCGCTCGCTCACGGCCAAGATGACCTGACGGCATACCTGGTGGCGTGCCACCACGGGAAGGTCCGGCTCTCGCTCCGCTCCGCACCTGGAGAGCGCATTCCCGATCCCAACGGCATCGAGGATCCGGGGATTCGTTTCGCGAGAGGTGTTTGGGACGGCGATCAGCTGCCGGCGGTCGATCTTGGAGATGGAATTCAGGTTCCGCCCACCCGGCTCAGCCTCGGCTACATGGAGCTGGGTCTTGACCCGGAAACCGGACCGAGCTGGGCGGAACGCATGCTGGCGTTGAGAGATCGCGCCGACCTCGGTCCGTTCCGTCTGGGGTTTCTCGAGGCGCTGATCAAGTGCGCCGACGAGCGGGCTTCGAGTCGGCTTTCTGATGGTGCGGTGGGCCAGTGATGCGTGAGACCGACCCGGTGTCCGTGACGTTAAGGGGCATCCAACCAGACTCCTTGGCGGGCTATTTGGCTGGCTTGGGCCTCGCACGCGTCTGTGCCGAGCAGCTTCGAGGCGACATCAGGGCCGCTTGGCGCGAGGAGGGGTTCACGCTGTGGGGCCTGGATTCGGCCGAACTCCTCGAGTTCCTTTCGGCGGAGTACGCACCCTCACCGATTGTGTCGCCCTGGGCTGGCGGTAGCGGGTTCGCCGAAGGGGAGAACAGGTCCGCCTTGAAAGCGATCTTGGAATCGTCAACGCCAAGACTCGCGACATACCGCGAGGTCATTTCGAAAGTACTGCAGTTCCCCGAGTTGCCTCCTACCGGCTTAACGATTGCCGACGTTCTCGATTGGGCGAGGACTCAAATCGCGACTCTTCCGGAGAACAAGACCAGAACTGAACTCGTACGGCTCCTCTGCGAAAGTGAGAAATCCATTCAGTCGGGAAGGACGACTAGCCGAACTCCCGTTGCGGACCTTGTCCAAGGTGCTCCAGCCGCGAAGCTCTTTACACGGTTCAAGTCGGAGCGTCGGAGGCTCAGCAAGGCAGGGATCGCGGCGCGTTGCCGGAACGAACTACCTGACGCGTGCGTCGCTTGGCTTGACGCCTCACTCGTAGTGTTCCCTAACGAAGGTGGTGAAATCGACCAGATCCCGACGCCGTTCTCCAAAGACGCCGTGAAACCCAGACTTGAGTACTCGAGGCTTTTCATGGAGTGCATCGGGGCCACCCTGCTTGCGAATGAGCCCCAGCCTGAGCTGCTGCGCGGGTTCTTGCACGGAACGCCCACGCGCTCGCTGCGCGAGTCGGCCGCAGGGATGTTTATGCTGGGAAGCGCCGGTGGGGCGAACACTGGTCCCGGGGTCGAAAACGAAAAGCTGCCGAACAACCCGTGGCAGTTCATCTTCCTGATTGAGGGCAGCCTGCTCTGGGCGGGCTCACTTTCCAGCCAACAAAGCGGCATGAGTAGCGTCGGCCGGTTCGCCACTAGCCCGTTCACCGTGCGCCATGTTGCTGCAGGAAACTCCTCGTTCGATGGCGCGCGCGACCAGGCGGGGGTGGTGGAGGTCTGGACGCCTGTCTGGAGCCGCCCTTCCAGCGTTCGCGAGATCGAGAGGCTGTTGGCGGATGGGCGGGTGGAGGTGCGTGCGCGATCCGGCTCGATGGAGAGGGCACGCGACGCTCTCGATTTCGCCGATGCAGTCGGTTCTCTCGGCGTCGACCGAGGAGTCGAGTCCTTTCTTCGCTTCGCACTTCTGGATCGTCGAGGAGGGTCCTACATCGCTGTCCCCGCAGGCAGACTCCAAGTCCGGCATCGTAGCGAGGTCGACCTACTGCGACAACTCGACGCCCAACTCGACGTACTTGACAGTCAGTTCATTCGCCGGTTCAAGGGCGACGGTCCTCCGGCCAATCTGAGGTCGCTTCGCAGCAACGTCAACGAAGCCCGCTTCGACGTGGCGACGCGCGGCGGCAGCGATGCGATGGTGCGGCTTGTTCGCGCGGTCGGTGCGCTTGAGCGCGTGCTCGCCAGACGCGACCCTTCGAAGGATCCAAGACTGCCTCGCCCGCTTGGTGGCCTCGGGCTGGAGTGGATAGCCGCCTGCGGCGATACGCCTGAAGTTCGGCTTGCGGCGGCGCTGACCTCCCTCGGCCGCACCGGTGGGGCTGGCGGATTCCGGTCCTATGTCTCTTCTGTCTCTCCACAGAAGGAATGGGAGTTTCTTCCTGCGCCGAGGAGCCGTTCCTGGTTTGGGTCAACGCTACCCGCGCGGTTGGCGAGCGTGCTCAGCCGGCGACTGCTCGACGTCAACGCACCTGGCAAGGAGGCCGCGGGCGGCCGCAACCCCACCTGGGGCGCGCGCCAGGTCGGCATCGAAGACATCGCCGTGTTTCTCGAGCCGGGACTGATCGACGAGGTAGCGCTCGAAGAGCTCCTCTTCGGGTTCACCTGGGTCAAGCAGGGCCCCGGACCGAAACCACGCATCGGAGGACCAGCGGCGCCGCCCGCACCGCGCGAGTACGCACTGCTCAAGTTGCTCTGCCTTCCCGACGGTGTGCCTGTGGGAACCGAGCGTGTCACTCTCAAGACTCCGCCGGAGCTCGTCCCGCTCCTCATCGCCGGGCGTGTGGATGATGCGGTTCGTGTCGCCAGCGCTGCGCTGCGCGCGAGGGGCTTGAAGCCACGTCGACTCTCACCCAGCCACCGTACCGACGCTGAGTTCGGAACCCGGCTCGCGGCGGCCTTGCTGTTCCCGATGTTCCAGGTGGACGCACTGCTACGCGACGCACTGCTTCCCAGCACCGAAGAGCACCACCTCACTCAGGAGATGACCGATGCCGTTTGACTTCCTCGATTCACTGAAGGACGCGCCCCGCCTGCTGCTCGAGGCACCCCTCAAGCCCGCCCAGGGCGACCGCTTTCAACCCACGGGGTTCGCCGACCTCGGCGCGGCCCAGTACACGACGCCCGATGGCCGGCGGATGCTGCTCGTTGAGAGTGCCCAATCGGTGGCCAATCGTCTCGAGCGCGCAGTCATCGACGGAGACGGTGTCGATCTCCGTCCGGAGTTGGCGGGCCTGCCGTACGTCCGGGTCGACCTCACCGGGCAAGGAGAGGGCGTGACGACGAGCTCACTGGTGGAAGCGCATCGGCTGAACTCGCCTTTCATCGTCACCAACAAGGACTTCGCGGCCGGATTCCTCGAGCGGAGCCAGTACAAGAAGGGGCAGGTCATCAAGTGGTCCGCGGCGGCTCGTGCGGTCTTCTATTACGACCCCTGCACGCTCCTTCACGGGGTTTTCTTCGCCAACATCGAGGACGGGCGACTGCGCTTTCCCCGCGTTCTCACTGGCTTCATCGAGGCGACCGACGTGGCCGAAGTGGCGTCGGGAGGCGTGAAAAACAACCACTTCGACCCGGCGGGTGAAATTCGCGTCGACGGCTATGACAAGGACGTCTACGGCAACGTGCCGTACAGCCGGCTCGAGTTCACCGCCCGTGACATTCGCGCCTACTTCAACATCGACTTGGCTCAGCTCCGTGGCTACCAATTGCCCTTGGTCGCCCAACAGTTGTTGGTGACCCTGGCGCTCTACAAGGTTCGGCGGTTCCTCGACGAAGGTCTGAGGTTGAGGACGGCCTGCGATTTCCAGATGAAGGGCGAGCTCGAAGTGAAGGCTCCCACTGGCTTCTCGGTTCCCCAGACGAAGCAGCTCGAAGGAGCGCTGAAGGAGCTGATCGCCGAGGCACGCAAGGAGAAGGACCTGCTCGCGCCAGACGTGCTCAAGCTGACGACGAAGACGAGCAAGCGGGCGAAGAGGGACTCTGACTCGGACGAGGCAACGGCGTGATCATCGAGCTCAGGTTCCCGACTGGGCGCTTTCACGCCACAGCCTGGGGCCGGCACGTGAACGAGGGTGTTCCCGAGTGGCCGCCTTCGCCGTTCCGGCTGTTGCGATCCATGCTCGACGCGTGGTTCCGCAAGCACCAGGACATTCCTTCTGCCGTGGTCGAGAAGCTCCTGGCCGGGCTCTCGACACCGCCCCGCTATCGCCTGCCACCTGCGCGCGCGAGCCATACCCGGTCGTATCTCTCACAGAACCAGGAAGACCCGAGCAATAAGAAGCTGGTCTTCGACGCCTTCGCGATCGTCGCTCGCGACGAGAGCGTCGTCATGGGGTGGCCGGGGATCGAGCTGTCGGCCGACTGCGTGGATGCGGCACGTCGGCTGCTCGGTTCCCTCAGCTACCTGGGGCGCAGCGAATCATGGGTCGAGGCGCGAGTCGCCGATGATCGCGCGGTCGACTGGAACTGCCTGCCGGTCGAACCAGGGCCGATCGCAACGGGCGAAGTGGTGCCCGTTGCGTGCGTCATTTCTCCCGATGCTTACGAGGCGCGCAACTTCGCGGTCGAGGTGGGCCGGGGAAAGAAGAAGAAAAAGCTGGGCTGGTTCGAGGCGCTCGGCTGGGGCAGCGCCGAGACCATCGCCAACACGATGAACCGTCCGCCGGCCATGGAGGTGGTGCACTACGTCCGCCCTGCCAACGCCCTCGATGCGCGGCCGCCCCCGGTGCGGCGGAGGAGCGGGAAAGTGGTGGAGGCCGTACGGTTTTCCGTCGACTCCAAAGTCCGGGTTCCAATCACCGAGGCGCTGCGGATCGGAGAGCTGGTGCGCAGGAACTTGATGGGCGCGCTGCGCGCGGTGGCTGGTGCGGACCACCCGAGCCCCGTCTTCTCGGGCAAGGACCCAACGGGCAGGCCAGTTCGGGGACACCCGCATGCATCCATTCTTTCCCTGGACGAGGACAGCGACGGCTACATCGACGCCATTCTGCTGAGCAACCCGACACCTTTCTCCGTCGAGGAACGACGGGCGATTGACCGGCTCCGGCCGGTACCTCGCCGGAACGGGCACCCTTTGGTGCTCACGCCGATCCGATACGGAACCCGGAAAGAGCTGCTGGTGAGCACCACGGAAGTGGTGTCCGCGACGCCCTTCGCGTCGCAACTGCATTGGAAAAAGAAACGGGACGGAGACTTCGGCGTGTGGCTCGCCCGGCAGGTGACGCAGGAGTGTGAACAGCGCGGTCTGCCCAGGCCGATTGCGATCGAACGCCTGGCGCCTCCCGAGACGAAGGCTCGCCGGTTCCGCTGGTTGGATTTTCGCCGGGCGCGAAAGAGCGACGCGCCCCAGCCTGCGTTCGGCCTGCGAATTCGATTCGGCGAACCGGTCCTTGCGCCCTTCTCACTCGGATACGGCAGCCACTACGGTTTGGGGACCTTCGTGCCCGCGGTTTCTCATCGGACCGGGTGAGCCTTGCTGCCCCAACGGCCTTGCGTTCTTTCACACCGACACGAGCGGCTGCTGCCAAACAGAGGGGAACAAGTCGCGAACGCCTTCCTCTGCGCTGGCGAGTTGCTCTTCGGAGCACTCCAGCCATTCACAGGCGGTGTCCTTCGAGATGATGTGCTCGAAGGCCGCGCGCATGACCAGGGCGCTGAAGCGACCTGCGCGCGAGGGCCGCACAGCCGCAATCGGGTGGTAGTCGACCGTGTATCGCTCGGCACCGTCCCACGCGGGATCGGGCTGAACGTGTCTGGTGGTCAGCGTGTCGGGGCTAACACTGCGGCCGAGAGCGTTCCAAAGTTGATAGCGCGCAGCGGTGAAACTGATCCCGAAGCGATTCATGGCCTCAGCGACGGCCGTGGCTGGGGCTTGAGCGTAGAGCTTCGCGAGCGCCCGCTGCGGCGCGATGAACTCCACCGAAAACGCGTTCGCCCGCTGCTCGACTGGATCCGGAACATCGTCCGCGGAGCGCGCGAGTTCGTCGAACTCATCGACACGCAGCGTGTCGAGCCGACGAGCCGGATCGAACAGCAGGTGACCCAGTTCGTGAGCCAGCGTCGCTCGCCGGACGAACACGTTGCGGTTCTTGCTGCCGATGTTGAGGACAATCGCTCGCTCGCCCTCCACTTCCAGCGTGACGCCGGCGATATCGGGCCCCAGTTCTGACTGAATGACCGGGATTCCGAGCTCCTCCTCCGTGAGCTGGCGCAGGGATGGAATCGGCCGCTGCCCCAGGCCGAGTGCGTCCCGCGCATGGCCCGCCAACTGGTAGCCCACGCGAAACGCAGGACTTGCAGAGGTTCCGTAGTTGGGGTCCGTCGCAAAGCGCGAGCGGCGCTGACCGAACATCGTGGTCTCGAGGCGAACCTGCTGCAATGCAACCCAGGCGGCCTCCGCCACCGCCGCAACGACGCTCGCGGTCATCGGGGGAAGCTCGTCGCCAATCGTCCGCAGCCGAACGGCAAGGTCGCGGTTCGCCGAGGGGTCGAAGCTGTAGGACACCGCGCGATCGTCGAGTCCAATGGCTCGGGCGACCTTCTCGTACTCACGAATGGAGACGCGCTTGGAGGCCTCACAGGCTGCGACGACCGATTCAGGGACCTTCGCGGCGAGCGCGACAGCACGGATCGTCAGGCCAAGCAGTTCGCGCCTCGAACGAAGCGCAGCTCCAGCCGAGGTCGGACTCGCCGCGAGCAGCGCCGCACCTTCGTCCGCGACCTTGAGGAGCGTGTCCCAACCGTAGGCCGACAGCGCCTCCGAGGCGGTCAGTTGCCGGCCGAGCGCCAAAGGCGAAGCCTCCGCGAGTTGATCGATGCTCCTGACAAACAGCTTGGACGACGTCCTTGCACGGTGCTCGAGACTGCTGCCAGCGCCCGGCCCCAAAACACGGTCGAGTTCGTCGCTGGTGATTCTCATGACCGGAGCACCATCGCAGGCTTGCCGGCATCATCGTCCCAGCCGAAGCAGATGACGTCAAACCCGGCGTCTCGGAGAACGCTGACCGCATCTTCCAGTTGCTGCGGCGAGGTCGGGCCGTACCGGCCCGAACAGCCATTCACGTACAGGCGGTCCTGCCGAACCGGATCAACCCAGAGTTCACCACCGCAGGAGGCCTGCCCGTCACTCGTGAGATTCGAGTGCTTCACGCGCCCGCTCTGAAGCGCAGGGACCACCCTGGCCAGTTCCAGAATGTACGGCCGTTCGCTCCGGGTGAAGACCCAAAGGTGACAGCCAGGATCACCCTTCCTCTTGGGAACGGCCCGCTCCGGAGCGGGAACGAGGGCTGGCGGCTGGTCCAAGAGCCGCACGCCGTCGCCAGATCCAAGGTGACGAGCCTCGTCCGAATTCTCGACAGGCTTCGCCGGCGGTTGCGGCGGGTATTTCGCAACGAACGTGGCGTGGTCCACCCGACTGCTTCTACGCCAGGGCGAGGCAACGAGGAAAGCGTGTGATTCACTCCCGCTTCGGCGCCCGAATCCCCTGCACGAGGTACGACACGCCCAGCACCAGCGCGATCCCCACGAAGACGAGGTTCATCCCGGCCGCGCCCATGCGGATCCGCCACGCGGCGATGATGAAGCACGCCAGCGCGAAGCCCCAGTGGCGGAAGCGCACCGGCACCGTGCGGATCATCGAGAAGACCCACGCCGCCGCGAGGATCGCCACGGCCACCCAGTCGATGCCAACGCCCATGGGACCTCCTCAGCTTGCTTTTGCGCTCTCGTCCGACAGCTTCCCCGCGATGTCGCTGAACGACAGGTGCGATCGAACCATGAAGAACAGCCCGAAGGCGATCTGCTGCACCATCTGCACGATCCACAGCACGTTCGCGTACGCCACGCCGCTCGACTTCACCACCGCCTGCGGCAGGAAGACGCCCAGCGCCAGGAGGATCGCGAACTGGAAGGTGCCGGCGCTGCCCGGCGCCGCGGGGATCATCATGCCGACGATCAGCACGCCCAGCACCACGTAGCCCTGGAACACCGAGAGGTGCAGCGGCGCGCACGCCGCGCCCGCCGCGCCCGAGCAGTCGAAGGCGTTGGCCACCAGCGACATGCCGAAGCCGTTGAACGTCCAGTACACCGCCGTCCAGAAGACGAAGAGCGCCAGGTTCTTCCCGTCCGGCAGCTGCCTGAGCGCGCCCACGAAGCCGTCGACGACGTGCACCACCTTGTCGGCCAGCTTCGCGGACACCAGGCCGAAGGTCTTCCGGAGCAGCCACACCACGCGGTCGTGCTGCCAGCGCGCGATCAACAGGAACACCAGGCCCGAGAAGAAGACCAGGAACATCAGGTTGCCGGCGATGTGGATGCGCCCGACGTCGGGGTTGTCGTCCGGCACCCAGAACAGGAGCACCCGCAGCGTCGCCGCCATCACCACGCCGTCGACGATGCGCTCCAGCACCACGCTCGTCATCGCCGGGCTCCGGCGAATGTTCGAGCGCTGCGCGATCAGGAACGGCCGCGCGAACTCCCCCAGCCGGAACGGGAGGATGATCAGCATCATGAAGCCGATCGCGCTCGCCTCGTTGAGCGGCTTGAACGGCACCTTCTCGATGCCGGACATCAGGTGGCCCCAGCGCAGCGTGCGCGCGACGTGGATGATCGTCAGCACGCCGAGGTACCAGACGA
The DNA here is from genome assembly GCA_040755835.1 of Myxococcota bacterium. Classification (GTDB taxonomy): domain Bacteria; phylum Myxococcota; class Myxococcia; order Myxococcales; family Myxococcaceae; genus JADLDB01. The sequence goes on along the minus strand of JBFMAB010000096.1, from coordinate 52,768 downwards.
GCATCGACCAGTTCGCGTAGCGCAGGCTGGCCCACATCTCGTCCCAGCGCGTGTCGCGGAACGTCCACCACAGACTCACCGCCGTGATGGCGAGGCTCAGCCCGAATTTGATCCACCGGCTCACGCGAGGCGGCCCCTTAGCACCTTTCGGGCGGCTTACGAGACGTCACCCGCCAGCAGCCTCCGCGGGCGCGCGGAGAAGAGCTCCTCGAACGCGGCGCCGCCCACGGCCTCCTCGAGCGCCTTCAGGCTGTCGCCCACCCACGCCTCCGCCCCCACCGGCCCGTGGAGATCCGTCGCCGCCACCGCGTACAGCCCGTCGTCGAGGAAGCCGCGCGCCAGCCGCTGCGCCGTCTTCCCGTAGCGGCCGATCAGCGCCCCCACGTCGAGCTGCAACAGCGCCCCACCCCGCACCAGCTCCGCCGCGCGCCCCTTCTTCTCGAACTCGAAGCAGCGCTCCGGGTGCGCGATGAGCGGCGTCACCCCTTTGAGCTTCAGGCGGAACACCACGTCGGCCAGCATCGGCAGCGGGCCCTGGTACGGCGCCTCCACCAGCAGCACCTTGCCCCGGCCCAGCGTGCGCGCGGTGCCGGCCGCGACGTCGGACAAGAGCGCGTCGTCGAGGAAGAAGTTCTCGGCGTTGACGAACAACTCCAGCGACAGGCCCCCGGACGCCAGCGCGGCGCGCACCTCGTCCAGCTTCTGCGCGCAGAGCTCCCGGGAGCGCGAGGCGTACTCCTCCCGGTGGTGCGGGCTGGGCGCCAACGCCGTGAAGCCGAGCGCGCTCAGCGCCCGCGCCATCGCCACCGAGTCCTCCAGCGTCCGCGCGCCGTCGTCGACGCCGGGCAACAGGTGCAGGTGGAGATCGACGAGGCCCACCGCGCGTCACCGCCAGTCCGCGAAGAGGCCCACCATGAGGCCGCCGGTGTACGTCTGCCCGGGGAAGCGCACGTCGAACTGCACCGGCGAGCCGTAGCCGACGAAGAGCCCCAGCACGAAGTGCTTCATCAGCCGCAGGCCGAACTGCCCGCGGCCCTCGGTGTACACCACCACCCGGCTCTCCGTGGGGAACGCCGGGTAAAGCGCCTGGTACCAGTTGCCGCCGATGCCCCATTGGAAACCCCAGTTGATGAGCGGCCCCACCTTCCGGTAACCGATGCCCGCCAGCGCGACGTGCTGGGAGTGCGCCGTCATCCCCGTCGGCCTCGACAGCGCCACGCCCGTTCCGAGGACGATCGTCACCACCAGATCGTGCCCGCGGCGCTCGTAGAAGGCGATCTGCCAGCCGAGCCGGAACTGCGCCGACACCATCGGCGAGTTGATGGTGACGCCCAGCGACGCGTCGCGCGGCGCCCACGGCGGCACCGGGTGCGCGGCCGCCTTCTTCGAGTCCTGCGGATCCCCGCCGGACAGCGTCTCCCCTTCGGGCGCGGCCAGCGACAGCATCAGGGCGAGGGCGAGCGCGTTCATGCCGGGGCCGCTGCCTTTCCCCCGCGAAACGCATGCTTGTCAACCGTGCAGGCGGGTTCTACAACCCCGCCACTTCGCTGAAGTCTTTCCCAGGGGAAGGGGCCACACGCTTGTCCACGTCGCTTCGTACGTACGTCTTTCTCGACAGCCTCCAGCCGCAGCTCGCCGCGCACATCTGCACCACCTGCCGCGGCTACTTCCCGGTGCCGTACGTCGCGTCGCTCTTCGTGGAGATCGCGCCGGGCATGGCGATCCACCGGCTGATGGACGTGGCGCTCAAGAGCTCCAAGGTGGACCCGGCGACGCTCGTCGTCGAGCGCGCCTACGGCATGCTCGAGCTGCACAGCGAGGACAAGGGCGAGGTCCGCAGCGCGGGCGAGTCGATCTTGAAGCACATCGGCCACGTGGAGACGGACCGCATGAAGCCGCGGATCGTCTCGAACACCATCATCCGCGCCATCGAGCCGATGCACGCGATGATCCTCGACAAGATCCGCTTCGGCTCGATGATCGAGCCCGGCCAGTCGCTCTTCATCCTCGAGACCGAGCCCGCGGCGTACGCGGCGCTGGCGGCGAACGAGGCCGAGAAGGCCGCGAACGTGCGCCTCATCGACGTGATGGTCTTCGGCGCCTTCGGCCGCCTGTACATGGCCGGCACCGAGTCGGAGATCGACTCCGCCGCGCAGGCCGCCGTGGCCGCGCTCCAGGGCATCGCCGGCAAGGAGCCGCCGGCCTTCAAGGACAAGTGACGTAGGTTTTTCTGAAAGCGCCGTACCCGCAGGACTTCTCCCCGTAACGAAAGAGGCACACTTCCGATGGCTGACGCACTGGGAATGATCGAGACCAAGGGCTTCGTGGGCATGGTCGAGGCCGCCGACGCGGCGGTGAAGGCCGCCAAGGTAGAGCTGGTCGGGTACGAGAAGATCGGCGGCGGCTACGTGACGATGATCGTCCGCGGTGACGTCGCGGCGGTGAAGGCGGCGATCGAGGCCGGCGCGCGCGGCGCCGAGCGCGTGGGCGAGCTGGTGTCGACGCACGTCATCCCGCGGCCGCACAACAACATCGACCTCGTGCTGCCCCTCGGCCGCCTGGATCAGGCGAAGGCCGAGTCGGGCCAGAAGTAAGCGAGGCCTTCGATGTTGCTCGGCAAGGTGGTGGGGACCGTCGTCGCCACCCGCAAGGAGCCGACGCTCGACGGGTCGAAGTTCCTGCTCGTGCGGGCGATCGACTTGGAGGGCAAGCCCACGTCCACGCTGGTCGTCGCCGTCGATGGCGTCGGCGCCGGCGTGGGCGAGGTCGTCCTCTATGCGTCCGGCTCCTCGGCCCGGCAGACCGAGCTGACGAAGGATCGGCCGGTCGACGCGGTCATCATGGCCATCGTCGACCAGGTCGAGGTCGGCGGGAAGTTGACGTACCAGAAGTAGCGACGCATGGCCGGTCCCCTCGTCATCACGGTCCGGGCGAAGACGAACGAGGCCATGCTGGCGGCCGCCCAGCGGCAGGCGCAGGCGCTCACCCAGGCCGACGCCTGCGAGCGGCTGCTGGTGGTGTACGGGCCCGACGTGGCCCGCGTGTACGTCGAGGGGGCAAGGCCCATGCCCCCGCGGCGCCCGAGCCCGTCACGGGAGGTCTCCTAAGTGAACGAGAGCCAGATCAACGCGATCGTCGAGCAGGTGGTGCGGAGGCTGTCGAAGGAGCTGGGCGCCCTGCCCGCCTCCGGCGGCGCGGCCCCGGCGCGGGCGCCCGCGATCCTCACCAGGAGGCCCGGCATCTTCGACGATCTCGACGCGGCCTCGGCCGCGGCGGCCCGGGCGCAGGAGCAGTGGGTGGCGCTGCCAGTGGAGACGCGGGAGCGCGTCATCGAGGCGGTGCGCCAGTGCGCGCGCGACAACGTCAACGAGCTGTCGCGCATGGCCGTCGAGGAGACGAAGCTGGGCAACGTCCCCGACAAGGTGAAGAAGAACCTGCTGGTGGCGAACAAGACGCCCGGCATGGAAATCCTGCGGGCGAACGCGTGGAGCGGCGACCACGGGCTGATGTTGATGGAGCGCGCGCCGTTCGGCGTGATCGGCGCCATCACCCCGTCGACCAACGCGACGGAGACGATCATCAACAACGGCATCGCGATGATCGCCGGCGGCAACGCGGTCGTCTTCAACCTGCACCCGTCGGCGAAGGGCGTCGGCGCCTTCTTCATCTCGAAGGCGAACGAGGCGATCGTCGCGGCGGGCGGGCCGGCGAACCTGATCACCACCATCGCGAACCCCAGCATCGAGACGGCCGGGGCGCTGATGAAGCACAAGGGCAACCGGCTCCTGGTGGTGACGGGCGGCCCCGCGGTGGTGAAGGCGGCGATGAACTCGGGCAAGCGGGCGATCGCCGCGGGCCCCGGCAACCCGCCCGCGGTGGTGGACGAGACGGCGCACCTCGCGCGCGCGGCGAAGGACATCGTCGACGGCGCGTCGCTGGACAACAACATCGTCTGCATCGTCGAGAAGGAGGTCTTCGCGGTCGCCTCCATCGCCGATCAGCTGAAGGCCGAGATGCAGAAGCACGGCGCCTTCGAGGTGCCGGCGTCGGCGATCAACCGGCTGGAGAAGCTGGTGGTCGAGGACGGGCACCCGTCGCGCGAGTGGGTGGGCAAGGACGCCATGAAGATCGCCGAGGCCGCGGGGATCCGCGCGCCTTCCGGCACGCGGCTGTTGTTCGCCGAGGTGGACCCGACGCACCCGTTCGTCCAGGCCGAGCTGCTCATGCCGGTGATCGGCTTCTCGCGGCTGAAGACGGTCGAGGACTGCATCGCCGCGGCGGTGCAGGCCGAGCACGGCTTCGGCCACACGGCGACGATGCACTCGACGAACATCGACGTGCTGTCGGCGATGGCGAAGATCATCAACACGTCGATCTTCGTGAAGAACGGGCCGTCCTTCGCGGGGCTGGGCATGACGGGCGAGGGCTACACCTCGTTCACCATCGCCTCGCCGACCGGCGAAGGCCTCACGACGCCGCTCAGCTTCACGCGTGAGCGGCGCTGCACGCTCAAAGACTCCTTCCGCATCATCTGATCGAGGCACCGAGGCGACGTGGCCGCGCCCACCTTCACCGGACCTGCGCTGGGGCTCTTCGAGCTCGAGTCGCTCGCGCGCGGCGTGGTGGTGGCCGACGCGCTGGTGAAGCAGGCGGCGGTGCAGATCGCGATCGCCGAGGCGGTGACGCCCGGGAAGTACCTGCTCGTCTTCACCGGGCCGGTGGCCGAGGTGGAGGAGTCGTACCGCGCGGGCGAGGCGGCCGGCGGCAGGGTGATCCTCGATCGGCTGCTGCTCACGCACGTGGCCGAGGCGGTGGTGGCGGCGCTGGCCGGCCGGCTGGACCAGGTCGGGCGCGAGGACGCGGTGGGGATCGTCGAGGCGCACACCGTGGCGGCGACGATCAAGGCGGCGGACGCGGCGGTGAAGCGCGCCGGCGTGCGGCTGACGCAGTGGCACGTGGCGAAGGGCATCGGCGGCAAGGGCTGGTTCACGCTGGCCGGCAGCCAGCACGACGTCGAGGCGGCGCTGGACGGCGCGGCGCAGGCGATCGACGCGTCGCTGCTGGTGGGCACCGAGATCATCCAGCGCCCGCACGTCGAGCTGCGCGGCAAGGTGCTCTGACCGCGCAAGCCGGCGACCGGCTGCCAAGGCCCGCGTGGAACCGCCCGCCCGCGCGCCGTGTCGGAGCACGGCCATGCGCCCGCTCGCCGTCGTCGTCGCCGTCGCTCTGGCCATTCCGGTCCTCGCCGCCCCGCCCCAGCCGCTGGAACTCACCGGCTTCCCCTTCGTGCAGCAGAAGCCCGACTTCTGCGGGGAAGCGGTGGCGGAGATGGCGCTCAGGCGCCTCGGACGCGACGTGACGCAGGACGACGTCTTCAACGCCAGTGGGCTCGATCCGCTGAAGGGCCGTGGCGTGTGGACGAACGAGCTGGCCACCGCCCTGCGTGCGCTGGGCATCGAGCCCGGCGACGTGTGGTACCGGGTGCGCCCTCCCGACGCGAAGAAGCAGATCGCCGCCCAGTGGGACGCGATCGTCGCCGATCTCCGCGCTGGCCAGCCGTCGATCGTCTGCATGCACTTTGACGCGACGCCGGACACCACCGAGCACTTCCGCCTCGTCACCGGCTACGACGCTTTGAAGGACGAGGTCATCTACCAGGAGCCCGCGGAGGCCGACGGCGCCAACCGCCGCATGGCGCGCGACGCATTCCTCAGGCTGTGGACCTTCAAGCCGGCGAGGGATCGCTGGACGATCATCCGCCTGCGGGTGACGCCGGTGGCCGAGAAGCCGCCGAAGGTCTTCACGTCTCCCACTCCCGCCGAGCTCAGCCAGCACGTGCAGGCGCTCAGGAAGACGCTCCCCCGCGGGATGACCCTGGCCTGGGAGAAGCCTTTTCTGGTCGTCGGCGACGAGCCGCCCGAGAAGGTCCGATCCCGCGCGAAGGACATCGTCCGCTGGGCGAGGGATCTGCTGGTGCAGGACTTCTTCGACGAGGCGCCGACGACGCTCGAAGAGATCTGGGTGCTCAAGGACGGGCCCAGCTACGAGCGCGCATCGCGGAAGCTCTTCAACACCGAGCCCGACACGCCGTACGGCTATTACCTGTCGGGCCGCCGCGCGCTCGTCATGAACATCAAGCCTGGCTACGGGACGCTGACGCACGAGATGGTGCACCCGTTCATGCACCACGCGTGGCCGGAAGCCCCGGCCTGGCTGAACGAAGGCGTCGCCTCGCTCTTCGAGTTCCCCTTCGAGGACCACGGGCACCTCAAGGGGCGAGTGAACTGGCGGCTGCCGGGCCTCAAGCAGGGCCTCGCGGCAAAGGCGGTGCCGTCCTTCAAGACGCTCGCGCACTTCTCGCAGGACGAGTTCTACGACGACCCCACGGGCGTGCACTACGGCGCGGCGCGCTACCTCTGCTACTGGTTGCAGGAGAAGGGGCTGCTGACGCGCCTCGTGCGCCGGGCGATCGAGCTCAGGGACGAGGACGCGACCGGGTGGCGCGCCCTCACCGAGGTGCTGGGGAAGGATCCCGACCTGTTCCGAGCGGACTGGGAGGCCTTCGTGAAGGGCCTCTCGCAGCGCCGGCCCCGACCAGTTCAGCGGCCGCGCCGCCCGCCCTTGCCGCCGCCGCGCTCGCGCCAGAGGCGGTCGAGGACGGAGCGCGCGTCGAAGCCGCCGGCGGGCTTCTCGCCGAGCGGATCCAGCCGCTCGCGGCGCGGCGCCTCGGGCCCGGGCTGCTGCTGCTTCTCCGGCTCCCGCTCCCACGGCTGAGGCGGCGGCTGCGGGGACCGGCGCGACGACTGCTGCGCCTCGCGCCAGCGCTGGAGCCGCTCGTCGACGGCGGGCGCCTGCCCGCTCCGGCCGGCCTTGCCGCCGGACTTGATGCGGCTACCGGCGGCGCGCTCGTCGCGGCCCGCTCGTCCACCGCCGCCGCGCTCCTTGCGGCCGGCGAACCGATCGGCGCCGCGCTCTTCCCGCGGGCCGGCGTCGCGCCCGCCCCGGCCGAAGCGCCCGTGCTGCCCACCGGTGGAGCGTCCGCCGCGAGCGTCGGAGTCGAGGCCGCCGCCGAAGCGTCCGCCGCGAGCGTCCGAGTCGCGCCCGCCGCCGAAGCGTCCGCCGCGATCGTCCGGGTCGCGCCCGCCGCCGAAACGCCCGCCGCGAGCGTCCGGGTCGCGCCCGCCGCCGAAGCGCCCGCCGCGAGCGCCCGAGTCGCGCCCGCCATCGGAGCGTCCGCCGCCGACGCCGCTGCGGCCACCGGACCGTTCGGCGCGATCGCTCTGCCCGCTCCGTCCGCGGAAGCTCCGGCTGTCCGGCCGCTCCCGCCGGGCTGGGGCCCGCGGCCCGCTCCGTCCACGCGAGCCGCGCCGCGACGCGTCCCAGCCCGCCGCCGGCGCCTCGACGGCCTCGTCACCGAGCGACTCGATCCCGAGATCGATCTGCTTGCGCTGCAGGTTCACCGAGAGGAGCGTCACCCGCGCCCGCTCGCCCACCTTCACGACGTGGCCGTTGCCGAAGACGAGCCGGTAGGTCGACTGGTCGAACTCGAAGTCGGGAAACACCGCCTCGCCACGCACGAAGCCGTCGACGTGCACCGCGTCCAGTTCGACGTAGAAGCCGTTCTCCGAGAGGCCGGACACGGTGCCATCGAAGGACTCACCGAGGCGATCCTTCACCAGCAGGCAGCTGTACAGCTGGTTCACCTCGCGCTCGACCTGCATCGCCGCGCGCTCGCGTTCGCTGCACTGCACCGCCAGCGCCTCGAGTCGCTCCAGCTCCTCCTCGAGGGCGTGGCCGGAGTACTTCCGCTTCTTCGACCACGTGTGCTTGAGCAGCCGGTGCACCAGCAGGTCCGGGTAGCGGCGGATCGGCGAGGTGAAGTGGAGGTAGTCCTCGGCGCCGAGGCCGTAGTGGCCCGACGCCTTCGACGAGTACACCGCCTGCATCATCGAGCGCAGCGCCAGCTGGTGCAGCGCGCGCTGCTCCGGGTGACCGTCGAGCCGCTGGAGCACGTCGTTGAGCTGCTTCGACGTCAGCTCCTCGCCCTTCACCTCGATGCCGTACGCGCGCAACAGCCCGATGAAGGTGGCCAGGCGCTCCTCGTCCGGCAGGCCGTGGTACCGGTTGACGGTGGGCAGCCCCTCCTCGCGGAAGAAGCGCGCCACCGCCTCGTTCGCAGCCAGCATGCACTCCTCGACGAGCCGGTGGCTCTCCCAGCGCTCGCGCTCCACCATGCGGACCGGCAGGCCCTTCTCGTCGAGCTCGACGCGGCGCTCCGGGAGATCGAAGTCGATCGCCCCGCGCTCGATGCGCATCTTCGTCAGCGTCTGCGCGAGCTCGTTCGCGCGGCGGAACAGCGGCAACAGCTCGCTGCGGCCGGGCACGTGCTCGCCGTTCAGCACCCGGTGCACCTCGGTGTAGGTGCAGCGCGCGTGGCTCCGCATCACCGCCGGGTACAGCTCGGTGTCCAGCGTGCGCCCGTGGCGGTCGATCACCATGTCGGCCACCATGCAGAGGCGATCGACGCCGGGCCGCAGGCTGCACAGGCCGTTCGACAGGCGCTCGGGCAGCATGGGCAGCACGCGGCCCGGGAGGTAGACGCTGGTCGCGCGGCGCAGGGCTTCCGTGTCGAGCGCCGTCTTCTCCTGCACGTAGTGCGCGACGTCGGCGATGGCGACGACCAGGCGCCAGCCCTTCGGGTGATCTTCGACGTAGATCGCGTCGTCGAAGTCGCGCGCGTCCTCCCCGTCGATGGTGACGAGCGGAAGCGTGCGGAGATCGCGGCGGTGCTCGCTGCGCGCGTCCTCCGCGGTCACGTCGACGCCGAAGCGATCGGCCTCGTCCATCACCTCGGGCGGGAACTCGTCGTGGAAGCCCCTGGCGAAGGCGATCGACAGCACCTCGACGGAGTGATCGTCCGGGCTGCCCAGGGAGCCCGCCACCTCGCCCACCAGGCGATCGGCGCGCTGCACCATGGCCTCGCCGACGCCCAAGCGCACCTTCACGGCGTCACCGGGCCGCGCCAGCTGCGTGGGCGGCACGCGGATCGTCCCCAGCTCGACCTCGCGCGGCTCGACCCAGGCTCCCCGCTTGTCCTCGAAGTACGTGCCCACCACCAGCTGCCGGGTGCGGCTCGTCACCTCGAGGACGCGGCCCATGGTCCTTCCGCCGCGGCCGGGCACCACCTCGACCAGCACGCGGTCGTGATCGAGCGCGCGCTTCGCCTCCTCGGGCGGAATGAAGATGTCCTCGTCGGCGGCCTGCCCGACGATCGGCTTCAAAAAGGCGAACCCGTCGCGGTGGTGGTGAATGATCCCCTCCACCGTCTTGCCGCGCGTCGGCCGCGTCTTCGGCGGGCCCTTCGGCGCCGGCGCCTCACGGTGCGCGCTCCGCGTCGTCGTCGCCCGGGCGAGCGCCCGTGCGCCCGCCGGCGTGCGACCGCCCCAGGCGGGCCCCGACTTCGGGCCCTTCGTCTCCGGAATGCCGTAGCGCTTGCCGTCGCGCTCCAGCTGCCCGTCCTTCACCAACTCGCGCAGCGCGCGCTTGAGCTCCGTCTTCTCTCCGGGGTTGTAGCCACCAGCGCGCAGGATCTCCTGGATCCCCACGTGGCGCCCGGCAGCCCCCACCAACTTCACCAACGCATCACGATCGATCAATCAACTCATCCTTGTTCTTGACGTGGGCCACCGGCCGCTCGCGCGTTCGCGAGGGCTCGAGCAGCGGCCACGGTTTCCAATATGACGACGGGCCAGCGCTCCTGCCATGAAAAGCAGGAACCCTGGCCCGCCTGAACGCCCGGACGCGGGGAGCGCGCCGGGCCTGACCTGCCTCGTCCCGTCAGAAGTACCAGCTCGCCGCGACGCCCGGCGTCAGCGTGAAGAAGGCGATCGAGAAGTTCGGCGAGAACGTCATCGGCACCGAGAGCAGCAGCTTGCCGGTGATGGAGAAGCTCGGCGAGAAGAAGTACGCCGCGCCGCCGCCCAGCTCCGCCGAGACGCCGATCGTCGCGTTGCCGCCGACCAGCAGCATGTTGAAGGACGCGGCCACCGCGAACAGCGGGCGCAGCGCGAGGCCCGGATTGCGGAAGTGGTAGTCGAGGCCGACCTTCGCCAGGAGCGCCACCGGCGGGTCCCCGCGCTCCGGGATCGCCATGCCGAAGCCGAGGTCGAAGCTCAGCGCCGCCTCGTCGGTCGCCCAGTAGCTGATGCCGACCGCCGGCGCGCCGATGGAGAGCGTCGCGCCGCTGCCCGAGACGGAGGTCGAACCCGAGGCGCCGAAGCCCGCGCGGATGCCGAAGTCTCCCGCGGCCGCCGACACCCTGGGCCCCTCGAAGCTGGGGGTGTCCGCCTTTTGTCCGCTCGGCCGGTACTGGTAGCCCTGCTTCTGCTGCTGCGGCTGCTGCGGGGGCTGGCCCTGGTTGGGCTGCGCGTACGGGTTGTCCGCCGGGGCCGGCGTGGTGGCGCTGGAATTGGGTGTGACCGGGGTGATCTCCGTGCCGATCTCCTGCGCGAACGAGAGCGCGCTCACGAACATCACCGCCACTGCCAACCGCTTCTTCACGGCACCACCTCCGGTTGCTTCACGTTGACGACGACCTTGAAGGTCCGAGCGACCTGCGTGGGGTTGTGGAGCTTCCCCAGGAAGAACTCCACCTCCAACACGCCGGGGTTGCGGGGTGTGAAGAAAAACTCGCGGACCATCGGGCCGGAGCCGCCGTGCACGTTGCACTCCCGGAGGCTGGCGCGCTTGGCCATCTGCGGCTCGATGGACCACACGTAGCCCTGCTTCTCGGTCAGCTTCACCGAGAGGCCATGGTTCAGCTTGACCTCGACCTCCTTCGCCGCCCCGGTGCCCGAGGCTTCGATCTCCACCACCTCGAGCATCTCGCGCGACACCGGCGGGTAGTCCGGCGCGCGGGGCTCGGCGTTCTCCACCTCCATCGTCCCGCCCCAGCCGGTCGTCTTCTCCACGACGCCCGTGGCCACCATGATCTCGCCGACGTGTTTCTTGAGGCCCCTGGCGCCCTTGCCCTCGAGGGTGAAGGCGACCTGCTGCCGCGTGCCGGAGTTCGAAACGACCAGGTAGTACTCGTCGCCCGACAGCTCGAGGCGGCCGCGCAGCGTCGCGAAGCCCTTCATGCCCACGGACATCCCGGGCGAGCCGAGCGTCTCCACCTCGCCGGGGGACAACAGCCGCAGCTTGTTCGGGTCCGGCGCCGCCTCGGCGGAGTCTTCCTGCTCCGGCTTGCGCGCGGAGTACTTGCGCACGTCGACGGAGCCGCCGTAGTTGTGGAACTTGCGGATCAGGCCCGACACCGAGACCTTGTGGTCGACGTAGGCGGGCAGCACCTCTTCGTCCGGCCCCTGGAGGATGAAGTAGAGCTCGCGCTTGTCGCGGCCGATCACCTCCAGGTACGGGAAGCCCTGGTACACGACGAGGCGCCCCTTCATGCTGCCTTCGCCCACCACGCCGCGCACGCCGACGGTCAACACCTGCTCCATCTCGCGCTTGGTGAGGATCTCGCCCTCCGGCGGCAGGCGGGAGGCGCGCGGCATCGGCTTCTCGGGCAACGGACCCATCCAGCCATCGGCCCGGCGGCTCGGCGCGCTCACGAACGGCGCCGGAATCGACGGACGGGCCTCGGGCACCTGGCCCGCCTTCGACGGCCGGGCAGGCGGCAGCGGCCTGGCCTCTTTCGCGGGCCTGGCGGGCTTCGCTGCCTTCGCGGGCCTGGCGGCCCTGGCCGGCTTCTTCGCCGGAGCCTTCTTCGGGGCGGGCTTTCTGACGATCTTCTTCGGCTTCCTGGTGGGCTTCTGCTTCGCGGCCTTCGCCTTCTTGCTGGCCAACGCTGTCTCCTTTGGCCGCCTCGAGGGCGGCGGGACGGCAGGGAACGGCGCGGCATAGGCCGGGGTGCCGCCACTTGTCAATCCAAATCCCCGCAATTCCTATTGGTTTTCAGGACAAAAAGTCGGCATGGAGGCCCCATGGCGATGCTGAGCGTGGAAGAGGCGGAGGCGCGAGTCCTGTCCTTGTGTGCGCCGCTTGAGGCCGAGGCTGCGGCGATCGACGAGGCGATCGATCGCGCGCTGGCGGAGGACGTGGCCGCGGCGCGCACGTTGCCGCCGTGGGACAACTCGGCGATGGACGGCTACGCGCTGCGCCACGCGGATCTCGCGAGCGGCCGACCGCTCGCGGTGACGCAGACGATCTTCGCGGGCCAGGCGCCGACGAAGGCGGTGGGCGCCTTCGAGTGCGCGCGGATCATGACGGGCGCGGCGCTCCCGCCGGGCGCGGACACGGTGGTGATGCAGGAGCGCGTCTCGCGGAGCGGGGACGCGATCACGGTGGCCGAGGTACCGGCGCCGGGCGCGAACGTGCGCCGCCGCGGCGAGGACGTGGAGGCCGGCGTGAAGCTGTTCTCCGCCGGCACGCCGGTGGGCCTGGCCGAGGCCGGGGCGCTGTGGGCGCAGGGGCTGACCGCGGTGCGCGTGCACCGTCGGCCCACGGTGGCGATCGCCGCGAGCGGCGACGAATTGGCGCCGGTGGGCACGCCGCCGGGCGATCGCATCGTCGACACCAACTCGCCGGTGATCGCCGCCGCCGCCCGCCGCGCAGGCGCGCTCGTCACGCCGCTGGGCCTCGCCGCCGATCGCCTCGACGCGCTGGAGGCCCTCTTCGCGCGCGGCCTCGAGCACGACGTGCTGATCACCGTCGCCGGCGCCAGCGTCGGTGAGCGCGACTTCACCCGCGACGCCTTCGAGCGCCTCGGCGTGTCCCTCGACTTCTTCAAGGTAGCGATGAAGCCCGGCAAGCCGCTCGCGGTGGGCCGCAAGGGCAAGACGCTGATCTTCGGCCTGCCCGGCAACCCGGTCTCGGCGATGGTGACGTTCGAGCGCTTCGTGCGGCCCGCGCTCCGCCGGCTGCAGGGCCTGCCGCCCGGCCCACGCCTCGTACCCGGCCGCGCCGCCGTCGCCCTGTCCGGCTCGCCCACCCTGCGCCTCTTCGTCCGCGCCCACGCGGTGCTGCGCGACGGCGCGCTGTGGGCCACACCGCTGTCGTCGCAGTCCTCCGGCGCGATGGCCTCGGCGACGGGCGCCACGCACCTCGTCTCGTTACCTCCCGGGACGGGGACCGTGACTGCCGGCAGTGAAATCGAACTGCTGGAGCTCACCTGGCTGCGAGCCTGAAAAAAGTTGTGCAACCTTTGTCGAAGGTCTGCATCTTGAGGGGGGCGGGGGTTGACCCCGGCCGGTCCCGGTCGCATGGTGCGCCGGACGGAAATGGAAGGTGTGAACGCGAATGTCTGCTGAGCCCCAGGTCCTCCCGACGCGGAAGCCCTCGAATTTCCTCGAGCAGTACAGTGCCTCCGCGCTGCCGACGGAGCGCGGCGAGTTCCGGATCGTCGTCTTCCATGACAAGCGCACGGGCCGCGAGCACGTGGCGATGGTGAAGGGCGAGGTGGGTGGCCGCGAGGGCGTGCCGGTGCGCATCCACTCCGAGTGCCTCACGAGCGAGGTGTTCGGCAGCCTGCGCTGCGACTGCCGCGCGCAGCTCGATCGCGCCATGGACTTCATCGCCCAGCAGGGCTGCGGGGTGCTGTTGTACCTCCGCCAGGAGGGCCGCGGCATCGGCCTCGGCAACAAGATCCGCGCGTACGCGCTGCAGCAGGAGCAGGGGCTCGACACGGTGGAGGCGAACCTGCGCCTGGGTTTCGCGGACGACTTGCGCAAGTACGACATCGCGGCGGAGATGCTGCGGGCGCTCGACGTGCGGAGCGTCGACCTCATCACCAACAACCCGCTGAAGATCGCCGGCCTGGTGGACGAGGGCGTGCCGGTGCGCCGCCGAATTCCGTCGCGCACTCTGACGAATCCGCTTAATTTGGCCTACCTCAAGACGAAGCGGGATCGCTCTGGTCACCTGATTGAGTTCCTCACCGAGGAAGCCTCCGAAGCCAAGGCGGGCTGACGCGAAGAAGCGCGGCCACGGCGGCGCGGGCGCGCCCGTCGGCCTGTCGGTGCGCTTCTGGGGCGTGCGCGGCTCGGTCCCCTCCCCCGGTCCGGACACGGCGCGGTACGGCGGCAACACGCCGTGCGTCGAGGTGTACGCAGGCACCGAGCGGATCATCTTCGACCTCGGCACCGGCGTGCGCGAGCTGGGCGAGGCGGCCGGCGGGCCGGTGGTGGCCCACGTCTTCATCTCGCACTACCACTACGATCACCTGCAGGGCCTGCCGTTCTTCGGGCCCATCTTCCACCCGCAGAGCCGCTTCCTCGTGCGCGGACCGACGCGCAACGGCCGCACGGTGAAGGAGACGCTGGCGAGCCAGATGCAGCAGCCCTTCTTCCCCGTGACGACGGATGTGTTCCGCGCGCAGGTGGAGTACCAGCCGTTCGAGGCCGGCGATCGCGCGCGGCTCGGCGAGGCGGTGGTGAGCGCGATCGAGGCGAACCACCCCGGCGGCAACCTCGCCTACCGCGTCGACTTCAAGGGCAAGAGCGTCGTCTACGCGACCGACACCGAGCACGGCGACCGCGACGAGCAGCTCATCGAGTTCGCCCGCAAGGCGGACGTGCTCATCTACGACGCGATGTACACCGACGACGAGTACCTCGGCCGCGAGGGCAGCCCGAAGATCGGCTGGGGCCACAGCACCTGGCAGAACGCGGTGAAGATCGCCGCCGACGCGGACGTGGGCACGCTGGTCCTCTTTCACCACGATCCGACGCGCTCTGACGACGCGCTGGACGCGCTGGTGAAGGAAGTGAAGCGCCACCGGAAGGCGACGGTCGCCGCGAGGGAAGGCCTCGTCCTCAAGCTGTAGTCGCGCGCCGCACCGCCTCGCGCAGGCCCTCGAACGGCAGGCGCTCGAGCGCCTCGGGGACCGTCACCCAGGCGAAGGCGTCGTGCTCGGCGGCGCTCAACCGCACCTCGAAGCCGACCGGTGCACGCGCGGCGAAGGCCGTCTCCCGGCCGACGCGCGGCGGGCTCGCGTCACCCCACGCGAAGGCGTGCACGTAGTCCAGCGAGCGCACCGGTGCGGAGAGGCCCGTCTCCTCGAAGAGCTCGCGGCGCGCGGCCTCTGCCGGAGACTCGCCCGCGTCGACGCGGCCGGTGACGAGCTGCCAGAAGCCGCCGCGCTCGGGCACGCGCTTGACGAGCAGCACGCGCCCGTCCTCGCGGGTGACGGCGACGGAGATCGTCTGCGCCGGCGCCCCCGCCTCGCGCAGCTCGGACTCGAAGACCTCGCCGAAGCGCCTCGCGACGACCGGCTCGACGTCGCGCAGCGTGACGTGCTCGCCCAGCTCCGCCGCCATCGACGTGACGCCCGCTTCGGAGATGCCGCAGGGGATGATCAGCTCGAAGTGCGAGAGCGCGGGTTCGACGTTCAGCGCGAAGCCGTGGCGCGTGTACCAGCGCGACAGGTGCACCCCGAGCGCGCAGATCTTCCGCGGGCCGCCCAGCCGCGACGACTCGACCCACACCCCGGGCCACTTCTCGATCCGCGTCGCGGTGATGGAGAAGTCCTTCAACGCGCGGATGATCACCTCTTCGATGCTGCGCACGTAGCGCCGCACGTCCTGCCTGCCCGGCGGGAGGTGCAAGAGGGGGTAGCCGACCAGCTGGCCGGGCCCGTGGTAGGTGACGTCGCCCCCGCGATCGGTCTCGAAGACGCGCACGCCCTTTGCCGCGAGCTGCGCCTCCGAGGCGACGATGTGGCCCGGCTTCGCGCCTCGCCCCAGCGTCAGCACCGGCGGGTGCTCGAGGAGCAGTAGCGTGTCCGTCACCGCGTCCACGCGGCGCGCCGCCTGGAACTGGCGCTGCAGTTCGAGGCCGTCGGCGTACTCGACGCGGCCGAGGCGGTGCCAGGTGACGACGTTCATCGCGGAGGCCGTCGGTAGCGCCCCGCGCGGCGCGGCGCAACTCACGGCGCGTAGCGGCCCGGCGGGATCCGCGCGATCAGCGCCGCGAGCTCGTGCGCGCCCCGCCCCGCCTTCTCCGCGATGTCGACCAGCTGCGCCACGGCCTCCTCCGCCAGAGAGACGCCGCGCAGCTCGAGCAGCGCACGCGCCAGCGCCTCGAGCGCGGGCCGATCCGGCGCCGCCAGCGGCAGCACCGCGTCCACGCGCGCGAGCCCCGCCGGGGAGAGGTGCGTCACGGACTCGCTGAGCGCCGCCGTGTCGAAGACGGGCTCGTCGCCGTGCTCGCCCTTGAGCACCAGCACCGGCCGCGGCACCGCGCCGCGCGCCGCGAGGATCGCCCGCCGCTGCGGGTGCTCGTCCAGCCACCGCAACAGCCGCGCCTCGTCCGCCGCCGACAGCGGCGCGGTGAGATCGAGCACCACCAGGTCGCCGGCCAGCCGCTCGAGCGGCGGCTCCACCGTCGGCCCCAGCGTACGCAGAAGCGACGACTTGCCCGAGCCTTCGGGCCCGATGACGAGCGCCAGCTTCGGCTGCGCGCGCTCGAGCCGGGCGCGGGCCGCGGCCTGCGCCGGCAACGACACCTTCGGCGGGGCCTGCGCCGCGGCGGAGATGGGCGGAGACGGCGGCGTGGAAGGCGGCGGCGCGGCGTCGCCGTCGAGGAGCGCCGTGCTGGCGCGCACGCAGCTCGCGCAGATGAACGCGCCCGCGGGGCCGGCGATGAGCGCGCCCACCTCCAGCTTCGGCCGGCAACAGAAGGAGCACCACGCGTCGATCGCCGGGTCCGCACGCGACGGCCCTCGCTGCTCGACGAGCGTGCGGCCGATGCGCCGGCGGGAGATGGGCGCCTCGTCCTCCTCGTCGTCCGACAGGACCCAGGTCCGCCGCGGGGCACCGCCGCCTTCGTCGCGGTCGTCCCGCCCGTCGGTGGTGAGGCCGCCGTCGGGCAGCAGCGAGTCGCCGAAGCCCAACTCGTCGCCCGGCGGCACGCGCGGATCGGGCCGCGCCCCGGTCACCGTGTCCTCATCCGGCACGGCGTCGAGCGGCATCAGCTCATCGATCGGCACACCCTCGAGCCGGCGGATCTGCCGCAGCATCTGCAAGGCGCGCCCGGGCATGTCACGGTCGCGATAGGCCGTGGCCGCCTCGCGGAGCAGGCGGATCGCCTCGGCCTTGTCCCCGCGGATCTCGGCCTGTTGGGCGGCGCTGAGCAGGGCTCGGAAGTTCGGCATGCGGGGATCGAGTGTAGCCACACCGTGCCCGAGCCGTCCCGCGCGCGTGCCGGTCCGGCTGCGCCGGTCGCTACGGCCGGGCCGCGCGTGTCCAAAGGCTCCCGCAGCGCCGCGGTCGGCTGGATGGCCGTGCTGGGCCTCACCCCGCTGCACGAGGCCGGGGCCGCCGCCACGCCCGGAAGAAGCGCGGAGGGCCGACCTTCGTGTCGAAGGTGACGGCGAGTGCTAGAAGAGGCTGCGATGTTGACCGTGATCCTCCTGCTCGCGCTGTCGCAGGGCCCCGAGGCCAGCGATCAGGCTCCCCCCGAGGAAGCGCCGGCCGGCGCCGAGGCGCCCGCGCCTCCGGCCGGCGACGCCCCGGCCCCCGCGCCCGCTGCGCCCGTCCGCAACCGCGTGGCCGACGAGGTCCAGAGGGCCGCGAAGAAGGCACAGGAGCTACCGCCCGAGGCGAGGCCCGCCGCGCTCGAGGAGCTGCAGAAGCAGTTCGGCGGCCTCGACATCAACCCCGTGCTGCCACCGAAGGGCTGGGACATGGGGCGCTTCATGGAGCTCACGCCGCAGGACCAGGCGCGCGTGGTGGCCCGGCGCTTCTTCGAGGATCTGATCGCCGGCGACGGCCGCGCCATGGTGGCCGCTTCCGGCCTGCCCTTCGCCCTCGAGGATCGCCGCATCGAGCGCATCGACGAGCTGCGCAGCGAGTGGGCGCGCATCCTTCGATCGCGCAGGGCCGATCTCCTGACGCTGTACTCGATGGAGATCCTCACGCCGGCCGAGATGGAGAAGAAGTACGGCCGGCCGCCACAGCGCCTCTCGCGGTGGGACACGCGCGGCCCCAACACCTTCCTCGCGGTGGGGAACCTCTCAGGGCACGCGGCGGTGCTCTTGCTCCGCCAGGTGGGGATCACCTGGCAGGTGCTGGGCTTCCACGACTGAAGGTCGGGGCGGAGAGCGACGGGCTACTTCTTGCCCTGCGGGTTGATCTCTTCCTCGGGGCGAATGGACTCCTGCGCGCCCTTCCACGTCTCGCCGCTGCCCAGCTTCCAGGCCGCGGGCGGCTCCAGCTTCCAGACGTAGTTGAGGTTCATGTCGCCGCCGGTCGGCGAGCGCGCGGAGATGGTGAAGGTGATCTCCACGTTCTTCACTTCGGCCGGCAGCTTCTCGATGTCGTAGTGGCCGAGCAACGTCATCGGCGGGAAGAACTTGATGAAGCGCTCAGGCCAGTCGACGCGGCTGTCCGGGCCGCCCTCGCCCGGCATCTCGCCGAGCAGCTTCCCCTTCTCGTCGAAGAGCTTCCAGTTGAAGCGGAAGCTGGCGTTGCAGGTGACGCGGTGGATGCCCTTGTCGTCGACGCGCTCGTCGCGCGGCAGGCCCCAGACGACGATCGGCATGTGGATCTTCGTCTCGCCGCCTTCCTGGATCGTGTCGGCGGACAGGAGATCGAAGCGCACGCCCTGATCCGTCGCGGTCCAGTACGGGGCGTAGTTGCCGCTCTTCATCAGATCGAAGACGGCGCGGGTGTACTCGTACACCGCCCTCTTCTCCTCGTTCTTGTCCTTTCCGGGCGAGGTGTACTCCTCGACCTTCTGGGTCTTCTTCGCGCGCGACTCGAGCTCCTCGAGGTAGTCGTCGAACTTCCGGTTGCCACCGTACTTGTTGAGGATCTCGGTGGTCTCCTTGAAGTACCAGCGCAGCAGTGTGCCGATCTCGTCCTTGTAGGCCTTCTCGTCGGGTACGTTGCGCAGCCACGCGATGCGCTCGAGGTAGTCGGCGCGCAGCTTGAGCATCGCCTGCTCCTTCTGAGCGTCGGCGGTCTGCCGCTCGAACTTCCGCATGGTCCAGAAGATGGCGGCGACGACGCCGATGATCGCGACGATGATCCCGAAGTAACGCTTCATGGAGGTGGGGCCCCTGGCGAGAAGAAGACGGCGGGTTCTAGCCCGAAAACAGCCGGCGATGGGTCACTTCTTGCCCAGCGCCGCCTGCACGGCCTTGAGCTGATCGCCGCCCAGCGAGCTGCCGTTCAGCTTGTTCTCGGCGATGTACGCGTGGAGGCGGTTGATGCGGTCGCTGTTCGACGGGTGCGTGGAGAACCACGTCATCACCGGGCCGGTGTCGCCGTACTTCGCCTGGAGCTTCTGGAAGAAGGTGGCGAGCCCGCGCGGATCGTACCCGGCGCCCGAGGCGTAGCGCGCGCCGTACTGGTCGCTCTCGAGCTCCATGTCGCGGCCGTAGGCCAGCATGGCGCCCTTCCCCGCGAGGCCCGCGGCGAGCTTCGCCACGTCGCCGGCGTCCTTGCCCAGCGCCATGTTCACCACGGTCTGCAGGCCGTACTGGCCGATCAACTGCCGCGCCGAGTGCCGCGCGACGACGTGGCCGATCTCATGGCCCAGCACGCCGATGATCTCCGCCTCGTTCTCCGCGGCCAGCAACAGGCCCGTATACACGTAGACGCGGCCGCCGGGCGTCGCGAAGGCGTTGACCGTCTCTGGATCGTCGATGACGTACCACATCCACTCGAGCTTCCGGTCCTGGTTGGCCTGCGCGAGCAGCTTCTTCGCGAGCCCCTCGACATAGAGGCCCACCGTCGGGTCCTCGTTGAACTTCGTGTTCTGCTTCTTCAGCTCCTCGTGCACCTGCAGGCCGAGTTGGAATTCCTGATCGTCGCTGATCAGCACCTCGGCGACCGCGCGCTCGGTCTGCTGCCGCTGCATCGCGCTGCAACCGATCATCGCCAGGGCGGCCAGCGCCGCGGACATCGTCATCCACCGCATGGACAAGCTCCTTGTCGAATGGTCAGGGAGCGGGGCGCTTTTCATACGTCATTCCGAGCACTTCCGCTGCGCTTTCTGTTTTCCGGGGCGGCCGTGTCCAAGTCGCAAACGAGAGCGGTCCCGAAACCGGGACTCAGGAGACACACATGATGACGCGAAGCGTGTTGATGGCAGCGGTGGCGGTGGGAGCGACGGCCTGTGGCGTGGATCCGGGCGCCGGCTTCCGGGACGGCTTCCCGAAGGCCGACGAGGTGACGATGGCGGTGCCGGGCGGGGGCGGGAAGCAGCCGCTCGTCGGCGAAGGCACGCGGCGCGACGGGCTGGACGGGGATCCGTCCTTCTTCCACGGCGTGACGCGCGGCGTGTCGGTGCTGGTGAACGGCGGCGCGGTGCTGGTGCTGGGCCTGGTGGAGGAGATCACCGAGTACGCGCCGACGTCGGTGACGCAGGACTCGGCGACGTGGGGCCCGCACACCAACGCGCTGTCGCCCAACACCTGGCGCTTCACCGTCACGCGCACCGCGCCCAACGAGTACGCCTACGTGCTGGAGGGCAAACCGAAGACAGCCGCCGACTCGGAGTACCGCGTGGTGCTGTCGGGCGCGCACGTGCACACGGGCCACAAGCTGGGCACCGGCACCTTCCTCATCGACTGGGACGTCGCCCAGACGCTGCCCGAGCACGACGCCAACGTGGGCCGCGTGCAGTACACCTACGCGCGCCCGGCGGCGGCCTCGACCATCTCCATCGACGCGAACTTCGACGACGTGCGCGACGGGGACACCGGCCAGCGGGTGGACGCGGCGTACCGCTACCGCGAGTACCCGGGCAACGGCGGCGCGCTGGAGTTTCAGGTGAACAAGGACCTCGTCACCAGCGGCCCGGCGCTCGAGGTGCTGACGGTGAAGAGCCGCTGGCTTCAGACGGGCGCGGGTCGCAGCGACGCGCGAGTGAGCGGCGGCGACGTGCCGGGCGCCTCGGCCACCGTGTCGGAGTGCTGGGACTCGAACTTCCTGTCGCGCTTCATGACGGCGTCCTTCGATCCCGCCATCGGCTACGGCAGCGAGGCCGCCTGCGCCTTCACCACCGCGGAGTACTCGACGCTGTAAAGAAGGTAGAAGCGCGGGCCCGGGGCGCCACCCACGCGCTCCGGGCACCCGCGCGAGAAGACGCCATGAGCCGCCCGGCGCTCGAGGTCATCGAAGGAGGCAGGACGACCGGGCGGGCCTGGCTGCAGTCGCTGTACGCGCGCTACGGCGCGGCGGTGTACGGGCGGTGTCGCTACCTCCTCAAGGACGGCGCCGCCGCGGAGGACGCGATGCAGGACGTGTTCGCGCGCGCGCTGTTGAACGAGACGAGCTTCCGCGGCGAGGCGTCGCCGCTGACGTGGCTCATGAAGATCGCCACCCACCACTGCCTCAACGTGCTGCGGGCCGAGGGCGCGGCCTGGCGCGATCGCTACGCGGATCTCCAGCTGGCGCGCGGCGAGGCGCACGGCGGCGCGGGCGCGATGGAGGCGCGGGACGTGGTGCGCAAGAGCCTGTCGCGCTTCGACGAGGAGACGCAGGCCGCGGTGGTGCACTACTACGTGGACGAGATGACGATGGACGAGGTCGCCGCGCTCCTCGGGCGCTCGGTGCCCACCATTCGCAAGCGGCTGCGCACCTTCGCTTCAGCCACCGGCCAGGCGCTGCGCGACGACGCGCGAGAGGAACGATGAACGCCGTGGTGAGCCACCCGTCGGAGCTGAAGCTGCGAGCGCTGCTCGCCGGCGAGCCGGTGGACGAGGCGCTGAAGGCCCACGCCGCCGCCTGCGCCACCTGCCAGGCCCGCCTCGAGGGTTTCCAGGAGGAGCAGGCCCGCTTCGAGGCGGAGATTCCCTTCGAGCGCTTTGCCGCCGGCGTCGAGCGCGCGGCGCGCACGCCGCGGAAGACGCCGTGGCGGCCGATGGCGAGCCACAACGTGCGCTTTGCGCTGGCGATCGCCGCGTCCTTTGTCGCGCTGGTGGGCGTGCAGCGGCTGGCCGGCGCGCCCGACTCCCCCACCCGCCCCAAGGGCGGCGCGGACGTGGAGGTGGTGGTGGCCGGCTCACATGGCGGGCCTCAGCGGCTCGCGTCGGCCGATCCGTCCACGCCCGAGGCGCTGGGGCCGGGCGAGCGCGTGCGCGTGGGCCTCAAGGCAGGGCCGTGGACCTACGCGGTGGTGGTGAGCGTCGACGAGGCCGGCGCGGTCAGCCCGGTGTACGACGCCGGAGGCCACAGCCTCGCGCTCGCGCGCACGGCGGACACGCAGTTCCTCCCGGACAGCCTGGAGTTCACCGGCAAGGGCCTCGAGCGGGTGATCGTCGTGCTGTCGGACCGCCCGTTGTCGCTGGACGAGGTGACGGCGGCGGCGAAGGCGCGCTACGAGGCCGCGCACGGAGACCTCACCCACCTCGCCCCGCTCGAGATCGAGGGCGAACAGTTCCACCGGACGTTCTTGAAACCATGACGCCGTGCCGCACCGGTTTCCCTCTCGCCCCGGGGAGAGGGTCAGCGAGAGGGGCGAAGCCCGCCCTGGCGCTGCTCTGCGTGCTGGCCGCGAGCTCCGCGCTCGCCCGGGACTCGGGCCCTCTGCACCGCTTCGCGCTCTTCATCGGCAACAACACCGGGGGCGAAGGCACCCGCCCGCTCTACTACGCGAAGGACGACGCGAAGCGCCTGCACGACGTCTTCACGCGGCTCGGCGGCGTGAGGCCCGAGGACGCGATGCTGCTCCTCGACGAGGACGCCGACGCGGCGCTGACGGCGCTGGGTGAGCTCGAGCGCCGCGCGAAGGACGCGAAGGCGCGCGGCGAGCGCACCTCGCTCTTCTTCTACTACTCGGGCCACGCGAAGGACGGCGCGCTGCGGCTGGGCGACTCCAGGCTGCCGCTCGAGTCGGTGAAGTCGCGGCTCGCGCAAAGCCCCTCCGACACGCGCGTCGCCGTCTTCGACGCCTGTCGCTCGGGGGCGCTGACGCGCACCAAGGGTGTGCGGCGCGCGCCTGCCTTCGAGGTGGAGACGGGCGCGACGCGCGCGGCGAAGGGCCTCGTCATCCTCACCTCGAGCGCGGCGGACGAGGACTCGCAGGAGTCGGATCTCATCGGCGCGTCGTACTTCTCGTACCACCTCGCGACGGGGCTGCTGGGCGGCGCGGACGAGTCCAACGACGGCCGCGTGTCGCTCGCCGAGGCCTACGCCTACGCGTACGAGCGCACGGTGGCCTCCACC
The DNA here is from genome assembly GCA_040755835.1 of Myxococcota bacterium. Taxonomy (GTDB): domain Bacteria; phylum Myxococcota; class Myxococcia; order Myxococcales; family Myxococcaceae; genus JADLDB01. The sequence goes on along the minus strand of JBFMAB010000096.1, from coordinate 29,594 downwards.
GCGGACAGCGCGGCGGGCCCGCAGCACCCGACGTTCAGCTTCGATCTCGCGGGCAATGGCGACGTGGTGCTGACGGACGTGAAGGCGCGGCGCGAGGGCCTCCGGATCCCCGAGAGCGCGCCCCCGGGCACCTACTTCATCATCGACGGGCGCGGCGTCGTGGTGGCCGAGGCGCTGAAGAACGCTGCCGAGCGCCTCATCGCGCTGTCGCCCGGTGAGTACGTGGTGAAGCGCCGCCTGGCCGATCACCTGCGCCTGGGCCGCGTGCGGATCGACGAAGGCCAGCTCGTGACGCTCGACGAGGCGTCCTTCCAGAACGCGCGCTTCTCCGACGATCCGGTGAAAGGCACCGGCCTCTCGCGCGTCTACGAACGGCACTGGAGTCTGTTGGCGGCCGGCACCTTCCAGCTGGTGTTCGACAGGCCGACCGGCAGCGGCGGGCAATTCCCCTCGGCGCCGTACGTGGGCGCGGAGGCGACGATCCACAACCTCATCGCGAAGGGCGTGGGCCTGGGCCTCGACGCGAGCTACGGGTGGACTTCGGGCGTGGTCGGTTCGGACCTGTTGCCGTCGACGCCGTACTCCTTCACGAACGTGCTGTTCGGCACGACGCTGCTCTACGAGTGGCTGCAGGAGGGCCGCTGGGTGCCGTTCGCGGGCGTGCACCTGGGCCTCAACCTCATGTCGCGCAGCTTCGAGGATCCGTCGCTGCCGAGGCAGTCGTACACGACGCTGACGCCGGGCGTGGTGGGCGGCCTCAAGCTCCGCATCACGAAGACGGTGGGCCTCGTCGCGCGCGCGCGGGTGCACTACCTCCTCTACAACGTGGACGAGACGCGCAGCCTGGGGACGGCGGACCTGGGCCTGATGATCGACTGGGAGTTCCGGGAGTGACCATGCGAACGTTCCTCTGTGCCAGCGCGGCGGTGGTGCTGACGGCCTGTGGCGGCAACTGGTCGACGCGCGACCTCGAGTTCGTCAACGTCCTGCCCCAGCGGGCGGATCTCCAGGCGCGGCTGCCGGTGGTGGGTTCGACCAGTCAGCCGCTCGAAGGCGTCCTTACGCGAAAGGACGGACTGAACGTGGGCGATCCCTCGCAGGCGTACGCGACGACGAAGAAGGCGGCGACGGACTTCAACGGGCTGCTCGACCAGGTCCTGAGCATCCTCGACACGGTGCGGTTGTACCCGCCGACGACGCGCAGCGAAGACGGACGCGTGTGGGGCCCGTACCCCGACGCGAAGAACGTGGGCTTCGAGTTCCAGGTGGCGATCCGGCAACTCGACCCGGCGCGTTTCGCGTGGTCGATCCAGGCGCGGCCGAGGGGCGGCGCGCTGTTCAACGTGCTGACCGGCACCTTCGACGCCAGCACCTCGGCGCGCGAGGGGACCGGCGCCTTCGTCGTGCACGTGGCGAACTTCAAGGACAGGCTGGCGGTCGATCCCGCGATGCAGTCGCTCGATCGCATCGACGTCGGGTACCAGACGGCCAGCTGGCCGCGCCGCGTGGACATGGCGTTCACCTTCACGCCGGGCAACACGAGCGGCCTGTCGGTGATCGGCTACACCTACCGCTACCTCCAGGACGGCCGCGGCGCGCTCGCCTACCAGGTGCGCACCACGTCGGTGGAGGCGACGGTGCTCTCGGCGGTCGCGCTGTGGAACACGAGTGGCGCCGGCCGCGCGCAGGCGGTGGTGGCCGAAGGCACGTACACCGGGGCGACCGTGTCCGAGTGCTGGGACACGGCGACGAAGGTCGTCTTCTACGCAGAGAGCTGGCCGGGCGGGCAGATGAACGGCGCGGTCGCCGACTGCGCGACGATCGACGGGCTGTGACGGCTCACCGTGCGCCCCACCCCAGCCGACGCACGTCCGCGGCCAACCGCCACCCCGTCGACGCCCTCGGCCACCTCGCGCGCGCCGTCGACGGAGATCCGGCCCGACGACCACCACACGGGCGGCCCGGCGATCCTCGCCCGGCGACGCCGCACCTTCGCGGGCTCGACCTCGAACGAACGCCGCCACTGAAGGTCCGGGAGGCGGGCGCGCTCATCGACAGGTGCGCGCGGACACCGCGATTCACCTCGTCGCGCGTCGCGCCTTCGGCCAGCAGGCACACGCCGAAGAGCAGGTCACGCTGCTCGTCCCACGCGGCGGCCACCACGACACCACAGCGGCCCGTCCCGAAGCCCGATCATCCGCCACTTCGCGCCCCCGCCCACACCTCATGGGCAGGGAATGTCGATGACCTGCACCGCGTCGCCGGCCACCACGTCGACGGTCAGCTTCTCGTCCTTCGGCTTCTGCTTCTTCTTCGCCGGGCAGCGGTAGTCGATCGTCAGCTTCCCCGGCGTCACCTGGCGCACGTCGCCGGGGACGATGGCCACGCCGTCGATCGACAGCGAGGTGCCCTTCGGCGCGTTCACGCTGATCTTCACGGCGGGCTTCTGGCCGGCCGGCTCCACCTTCGCTGGCCGCGGCGAATCGACGGGCCTCGGCTGCGCCTTCGGCTCCGGCCAGAGGATCCACGTCAGCATCATGATCACCAGCAACGACGCGACGCCGAGGATCCCGAGGAGGACGTACCGGTGCCGCGTCTCATCGTCGAGCGCGGACCGTCGCGGGCGCTCCTCGAAGGCCGCGGCGTTCGCCATGTCGACGGTGTCGATCAGGTCCTCCGGATCGACGACCGGCTGGAGGTCGCGCCTCGCCTGCGCGGTGGGCGGGCGCTTCGCCGGCCTGTTCGGCTGGGGGAAGGGCCGCTTCGGCTCGGCGGTGCGGGCGTCGGCGACACGCGTCTCGGGCAGCTTCGAGGCCGGCTGGCGCGTGTCGGCGCCCTTCGCCTGCGGCAGCGCGCCCAACACCGGCGAGCGTCGCACCTCCGCCGTCTGTGGGCGTCGGTGATCGTGCCCCGACGGCGAGCGCCGCGGCGGCTCCGGCGTCGGTTCGGGCGGCAGCAGCCCCGCGTCGATCGCCAGCGTCGACTCGCCCGCCGACACCACCGACACGTCGCTGATCTCGGGGATCTCCCCGCTGGGGATCGGCGGGCCGGGGCGGTGTTCGTCCAGGTCGGGATCCAGCGGGCGCAGCGAGGCCTCGGACTCGTCCGTGGCGTCGAACGTTCGCCCCTTCGGCACGAGCTCGGGCAGCACGTCGCCGACCTTGACGTCCCGGGCGCCGCTGAGCGACACCGCCGTCTCGTCGACGTCGCCCTCGCCCGCGCGCGGGTAGCTCGACCCCCTCTGAGCTGGCGGATCCTCGAGGACCGCCGTGGTGACCGCGTCGCGGGCCGCCTTCACGGGGCTGCGCATGGGCGCCGTCACCGCCGTCTGCTCGGGCTCGCCGGGGATCGACACCGTCTCGCCCGTCGGCCGGCGACCTTCCGGGAGCGCCGTGCGCGCGGGGCTGGTGGCGATCGGCGCGGTGCGCTCTTCGTCCAGCTTGCCGAAGCCCGGACCGCCCCGGGGAATGTCCGTCGTCTCCTGCGGGCCCTTCCCCGCCGGCGGGAGATCGGGCCGCGTCTCGTCGCTGCGCTGGGCCGCGGCGCCCGCCGGCGACGACTGCGCGTTCGGCGGGATGTAGATGCTGGTGCGCTCCTCCTCGGCGCCGAACAGCCCCGACACGTACTTGATGACGTCGTTGCGCGTGGTGGGCGCGTCGACGCGCATGAAGTTCTCGAGCGCCACGCGGATCTCCTCGGCCGTCTGGTAGCGGCGATCGCGATCGCGCTGCAGGCACTTCATCACCACCTTCGACAGCGACGCCGGGTAGCCCGCGCGCACCGTGTGCGGCGCCGGCGCGTCCTCCATTTTGATGGCGTAGATCACCGCCTCGGTGGAGCTCCGGTAGAACGGGCTCTTCCCGGTGGTCAGCTCGTACAGCATCGTGCCGAGCGCGAAGAGATCCGCGCGATGGTCGAGCTTCTCCTGGCTGAGCTGCTCCGGCGCCAGGTACAGGAACTTCCCCTTGATCACACCCGGCTTCGACCGGCTCATCCACGCCGTGGCCTTGGCGATGCCGAAGTCGACCAGCTTCACGTCGGCGTTGAAGCTGACCATCACGTTCTGCGGGCTGACGTCGCGGTGGATGATGCCCAGCGGCTTGCCGTCGGGGCCGGTGCGGAAGTGCGCGTAGTGCAGCCCTTCGCACAGCCGCGCCACCAGCCACGCAGCGACGCCGGGCGGCACGACGCCACCGCGCTCCTGCTCCTTGGCGAGCACCTTGCGCAGGTCGTGACCGTCCACCCACTCCATGGCGATGAAGGTGGAGCCGTCGAGGCGGCCGAGCTCGTACACCTCCACCACGTTCGCGTGGTGCAGCGACGCGGCGATCCGCGCCTCGTCGAGGAACATGCGGACGAACTCCGCCTCCTCGGCCAGGTACGGGAGGATCCGCTTCAGCACCACCAGCCGGTCCTCGCGCGTGTCCTTCGCGAGGAAGAGCTCCGCCATCCCGCCGACGGCGAGCCGCTTCAACAGCAGCCAGTGCCCGAAGGGGACGGCGTTCTGGGGGCCCGAGGTGGAGATGCGTGTCGCTCCGGGAAGGTCAGTACCGGTAGAAGCCCTCGCCCGACTTCCGGCCCAGCTTACCCGCTCGGACGAGCTTCTTGAGCAGCTGCGGCGGCCGGAAGGTGGGGTTCCCCGTCTCTGCGTACAGGTACTCGGCGATCGCCAGCCGCACGTCGAGCCCGACCAGGTCACCCAGCTTCAAGGGGCCCATCGGGTGGCCGTAGCCGAGCTCCATCGCGCGGTCGATGTCCTCGGCCGAAGCGACGCCTTCCTCCAGCATGCGCGTCGCCTCGAGCCCCAGCGCCACGCCCAGCCGCGACGACGCGAAGCCCGGCGAGTCCTTCACGACGATGAGCTGCTTGCCGAGCGCCTCGCCGAAGGCCTTCACGGCGGCCACCGTCTCGTCGCTGGTCTGGTACGCGCGCACCACCTCGAGCAGCTTCATCAGGTGCACGGGGTTGAAGAAGTGCAGGCCCACCACGCGGCCGGGGTGCGTGGCCGCGGCGGCGATCTCCGTGAGCGACAGGCTGGAGGTGTTCGACGCGAGGATGCAGTCGACCGTCACCACCTCGCACAGCGCCTTGAAGGTGTCCTGCTTGAGCCCAAGCTTCTCGGGGATCGCCTCGATGACCAGCTGGCAGGGCGCCATCGCCGCGAGGCGATCGACGCAGGTGATGCGGCCGAGCGCCGCGTCGCGCTGGGCGATCGTCAGCTTCCCCCTGTCCACGCCCACGTCGAGGTTCTTCTGGATCTTCGACAGGCCCGCCTGCGCGGCCTCGAGCGTCACGTCGTGGAGCAGCACCTGGTACCCGGCCACGGCCGCCACGTGCGCGATGCCGTGGCCCATGGTGCCCGCCCCGAGGACGCCCACCTGAGAGATGGTTCGACTCATGGAGGCGCACCGTAGCCGCACGGCCCGCGGAGAGGAGAGGAAACCGACCGCCGCGAGGGTATGGTGCCCCCGATGCTCTCGACCTGCATCCTCCTCACCTTCCTCGCGGCCGACGGTGGCCGGGCGGCGACGTCCACGCTCACGCCGATGCCCGCGGCCGGGCCCGACGCGGCCGTCCCAGCGGCGGTCGGTGCCGGAAACCTGCTGCGCCGCGCGACGCTGACGATGAAGGCCGGCGCGCCCGACGCCGAGCGAATGGCCGACGGGACCGCGCCGTCCGACGGCGACCTCTGGAAGACGCAGTACACCGCGGTGCTCGCGCCGGCCGGCTCGGTGGTGTGGGACTTCGGCATGGTGCGCCCCATCGGCGCCACGCGCATCCAGGCGGACAACAACGACACGTACCACCTGGACGTGTCGATGGATGGCGCCACCTGGACCCGCCTGTGGAGCGCGAAGCCCGTCGACGTCCCCGGCGTGCAGACGCGCACCTCCGAGCCGTTGAGCGCGCAGGGGCGCTACGTTCGCCTCACCGCCGAGGGCGGCGACTCGATGTACTCGGTCGGCGAGCTCGAGGTCTTCGAGACCGTGCAGGACCTGGTCGGCGCGCAGCTCCAGCGCATCCCGCTGCCGCCGCCGCCCAAGCCCGTGCCGCCGCCGCCCTTCGACAGCGGGTTGCTCGTCGCGCTCGCCGCCGCCGGGTACGGCGCCTGGCTCCTGCAGCAGGCGCGCAAGCGGAACCTCGCCGCCCGACGGCCGAGCGAGCCCGCCGCGGAGCCCAAAGCGGACGGAAAGAATTCATGACCGCCTGAAATTTCAAGCCGCTCGACATCACTGCGCCATGGTGCCCCCGTGCGCCTCACCATCAATCTGGATGAGGACCTGGATCGACAGGTGACGGACGCGTACCTCGCGCAACTGGCGCGGCCGCACCATGCGAAGGTGGCGGCGTTCGACGTGGGCTTCTCGCGACTCCAGCCGGACGCGACGGAGCTTCTGCCGGCGTAGGCGCTACTTCTTCCGCTTCTCGAGGAACGCCGTCATCCGCTCGCGCTTCTCCGGCGAGTCGAACAACAGCGCCTGTCCCAGCCACTCCACCGGCGCGGCCCCCTCACGGCGGGCCAGCGCGTTGAGCGACACCTTCGCCACCTGCACGGCGAGCGGCGCGTTCGCGGCGATGATCCCGGCGATCCGCTTCGCCTCGGCGAGCGCGTCCGTCTCCACCACCGCCTCGAAGAGCCCCCACCGCGCGGCCTCCTCGGCGGACACGATGCGCCCGGTGAAGATCAGCTCCTTCGCGCGGCCCAGCCCGACGAGGCGCGGGAGCCGCCAGCTGCCCCCAGCCGACGGGTAGATGCCCAGCGTCACCTCGGGCAACCCCACCTTCGCCGTCTTCGACGCCACGCGGAGATCGCACGCCAGCGCCAGCTCCAGCCCGCCGCCCAGCGCGTAGCCGTCGATGGCGGCGATCACCGGGCGGGGGAAGTCCTCCACCTTCTGCAAGAGGCGCTGCGTCCAGGCGAGGAAGGACTCCTTGTGCGTGCGCTCCTTCAGCTCGGCGATGTCGGCGCCGGCGGCGAAGGCCTTGCCCCCCGCGCCGGACACCACCACGGCCCGCACGTCGTCGCGGGCCGCCCACTCGTCGAGCGTGCGGCTCATGACGTCGCAGAGATCGCGATTGATCGCGTTGCGCACCTCGGGCCGGTTGAGCTCGAGGTGCCCGATGCCGCCGTCGACCTGCGCGTTCAGCATGCGGCCGGCTTACCTGCCGCCGTCGACGTAGCCGGCGAGATCGTCGCAGGTCGTCGGGTAGAGCACGTAGGTGTACTCGTTGCTCGTGCCGGGGACCACGCCGGCATCGCGGTTGAAGAAGCCGTCGCTGCAGCTCGTGCCGCCGTCACGGCAGGGCGCGTGCGAGTACGTGTCCCAGATGCCGCTGATGCCGTTGGGGAAGACGACCGTGCCGCTGCCTGCGTCCAGCGCGATCGCGCGCCAGTCGCAGCGCACCGTGACGCCGCCGTCGCTGCGGCGGATGTCGTAGGTCGCGAAGTTGTTCACGAGGATGCCGCCCGTCACCTCGAAGCCGTACACGGTGGTGTCGTCGGTCCGGAGGCTGATGCGCTTGAAGGCCTCGGGGTTGGGGTTGGTGAGCACCAGCGGGCCGGGGATCGACACCGGCGTCGACGCGTACTCCGGGTTCGGGCGCGCCGTGCCATTCACCGCGTCACCGAAGCCCGCGGGCACCATGTTCACCGCCGGCGTGCCGGCATCGACCAGGGTGATCTCCAGCTTGCCGGTGAGGCCCGTGCCGCAGCCGAACTGGCTGCCGAAGGTGAAGCGGTACGCGGTGCGATCGTTGTGTGCGGACTCGCGCTTCACGTAGCCCTTCAGGTTCAGCACGTCGCCGACCTGCACCCGCAGCGGACCCGGCAGGTCCGTGTAGAACTTGTCGACGTACATGCCGCTCATCGGGTCGTTCGGATCCTGGACCCAGAACTGGGACTGCCAGTCGCCCTGCGAGCCCTGGAACTCGTTCTCGATGCCGGTGACGACGACGTTCTCGACGGTCACGTTCTCCTGGCAGAAGCGCGCGTTCTTCACCGCGTCGATGGTGGTGCCGCCGTCCCAGCCGAAGACGCTGCCACCCCCGCCGCCCGAGCCACCGCCCGTACCGCCACCGGTACCACCACCGGTACCGCCGCCCGAGCCGCCGCCCGTCCCACCGCCGGTGCCGCCGCCCGCGCCGCCCCCGGTGATCGAGCCACCGCCGCCGCCGATGCCGCCCCCCTGCCCCGCGTCCTGCGTCGGCCGCGCCGGACCGCACGCCACCAGAGCCGCCACCGCTGCACCCAGCACCACCGCTCGAATCATCATGTCGAAGAAGCTCCCGTAGATTTTCCGGGCCTGCGCCTCTAGAAGCGGCCACGCCCGTTCGGCCGTCGGCGACGGCCCATAGCACGAGGGCAACCCACTGCGGCAAGCCACGGAGTCGTCACCATGAAAGCCATCGCGTTCCGCCAGCATGGAGGCCCTGAAGTCCTCGAAATGACGGAGCTTCCGACGCCCGAGCCGAAGGCGCGCGAGGTGCGCGTGAAGGTGAAGGCGGTGGCGCTCAATCACCTCGACGTCTGGGTCCGCAAAGGTTGGCCGGGGTTGAAGCTGGAGTTGCCGCACGTGTTGGGCAGCGACATCGCCGGCGTGGTGGACGCGGTGGGCGCGGAGGTGGGCGATCTTGCGGCGGGCACGGAGGTGCTGGTGAACCCGGGCCTCTCCTGCGGCGCGTGCGAGAAGTGCCTGTCGGGAGAGGACGTGCTGTGCCGGTCCTACGCGATCCTCGGCGAGCACGCGCGCGGCGGCTACGCGGAGTATGTGTGCGTGCCGCGACAGAACATCCTGCCGAAGCCGAAGGCGCTGTCCTTCGAGGAGGCGGCCTGCCTGCCGCTCACCTTCCTCACCGCCTGGCACATGCTGATGAGCCGCGCGCAGCTCAAGCCCGGCGAGACGGTGCTGATCCACGCGGCCGGCTCCGGCGTCGGCAGCGCGGGCGTGCAGATCGCGAAGCTGGCGGGCGCGCGCGTCATCGCCACCGCGTCGACGCAGGAGAAGCTCGAGAAGGCGAAGGCGCTCGGCGCGGACTTCCTCATCAACTACGCGCAGGCGGACTTCCTCGAGGAAGTGAAGAAGATCACCCAGCGGAAGATGGTCGACGTCGTCTTCGAGCACGTCGGCGCGAGCACCTGGGACAAGTCGGTGCTGTGCCTGCCCAGGGGCGGTCGCCTCGTCACCTGCGGCGCCACGAGCGGCGCCGAGGTGAAGCTCGACCTGCGGGTGCTCTTCTACAAGTCCATCTCCCTGCTCGGCTCGACGATGGGCTCGAAGGGCGAGCTGTTCCGGATCCTCGAGCTGGTGGAGGCCGGCAAGCTGAAGCCGGTGCTCGATCGCGTGCTGCCGCTCGCGTCGGCGGCGGAGGCGCACGGGCTGCTCACGGATCGAAAGACCTTCGGCAACGTGGTGCTGACTCCGTGAGCGCCTGCTTCGTCGTCTCGGCGGTGCGCACGCCGATCGGCAAGCTGCGCGGGGCCCTCAAGGACGCGCGGCCGGACGATCTCGCGGCGCTGGTGATCCGCACCGCCCTCGAGCGCGCGGGCGTGGAGGGCGCGCGCGTCGACGAGCTGTACCTCGGCTGCGCGAACCAGGCCGGCGAGGACAACCGCAACGTCGCGCGCATGGCGACGCTGCTCGCCGGGCTGCCGGAGTCGGTGCCCGCGGCCACGGTGAATCGCCTGTGCGGCAGCGGCATGGAAGCGATCATCCAGGGCGCGCGGCAGATCCGCCTGGGCGAAGCGGACATCGTCGTGGCTGGCGGTGTGGAGTCGATGACGCGCGCGCCGTGGTCCACGCCGAAGCCGGCCGAGGGCTACCCTGGCGGCAAGCTGGAGTCGTGGGACACGGCGCTCGGCTGGCGGTACCCGAACGTCAAGCTGGAGGCGCTCTTCCCGCTCGAGGCGATGGGCGAGACGGCCGAGAACATCGCCGAGCAGTGGAAGATCTCCCGCGAGGATCAGGACGCGTTCGCGCTGGGCTCGCACCAGAAGGCGATCGCCGCGCAGAAATCCGGCGCCTTCACCGCCGAGCTCGTGCCCGTCGAGCTTCCCGCCAAGAAAGGCCAGCCCGCGGTGGTGAGCGCCGACGAGCAGCCGCGCGCCGACTCGACGAAGGAGAAGCTGGCGAGCCTCGCGCCCGCCTTCCGCAAGGGCGGCACGGTGACCGCCGGCAACTCGTCGTCGCTCAACGACGGCGCGGCGGCGGTGGTGCTGATGAGCGAGAGGGCCGTCGCGGCCTGGGGCGGGACGCCGCTGGGGCGCTTCGTGGCGTGCGGCACCGCCGGCGTCAGCCCGCGCGTCATGGGCATCGGCCCGGTGCCGGCGACGAAGCAGGCGCTCGCCCGCGCCGGCTGGAAGTTGCCGCAGGTGGACCTGATCGAGCTGAACGAGGCCTTCGCCGCGCAGTCGCTCGCGTGCATGCGCGACCTGGGGCTCGATCCGTCGCGGGTGAACGTGAACGGCGGCGCGATCGCCCTCGGGCACCCGCTGGGCATGAGCGGCGCGCGCATCGTGACCACCCTGCTCCACGCGATGAAGGCGCGCGGCGCCAAGCGGGGACTCGCCACCATGTGCATCGGCGTCGGCCAGGGCATCGCCACCACCTTCGAGGCGCCGTGACGCACCCGTTCCTCCGGGGCCTGAAGGCGCCGCTGCACATCTCGCATCGGGGAGGCGCGAAGCGGTACCCGGAGAACACGATGTACGCGTTCGAGCAGGCCGTCCGCGTGCACCGCACGGACATGCTGGAGCTGGACGTGCATGCGACGCGCGACGGCGTGGTGGTGGTCGCGCACGACGCGACGCTCGAGCGCTGCACGAACGGGAGCGGCCCGCTGTCCGCGCTCACCTGGGACGAGCTCCGGCGGCTCGACGCCGCGTTCCACTTCACGCCGCTCGGAGCGACCGGCACGCCGCTGCGTGGGAAGGGCGTCGGCATCCCGCGGTTTGCCGACGTGCTGGCCGCGTTCCCCGGCCTGCGGATCAACGTCGAGCTGAAGACGGAGGGCGCGATCGGCCCATTCCTCGAGTTGGTGCGCGGCACGCGGGAGCTCGATCGCCTCTGCATCGGCTCGGAGCACGACGCGATCGGCGAGGAGCTGACGCGCGCGCTCCCTGACGCGTGCCACTTCTTCCCGGCCAACGCGCTCGCCTCGTTCGTCTTCGCGGTGAAGGGCGGCGAGCCGCCGGACGACGACGGCCGCTACACCGTGCTGGACATGCCGTACGAGTGGGAAGGCATGGTCGTCTTCGACGCGGCGTTGGCGCGCGTCGCGGCCTCGATGGGCAAGTGGGTCAACGTGTGGACCGTCGACGAGCCGGCGCAGATGCGGCAGGCGATCGCCGACGGCGTCGGCGGCGTGATGACGGACGTGCCCGACGTGCTCCGCGGCGTGCTGGACGCCTGAATCCCCCCACCGCGCCGGGTCGGGGATCAGGCGCTGGACGCCGGAGCCGGGGCTCGTCGATCCGGGCGCCCTCGACGTCGAGCCGGTGCCAGCGCCGCAGGCCGCCCGCCTTTCGCTTCTCCTGCGTGGAGCCCGGCCAGCGCTGGACGAGGTGCCGCGCCCCGCGCGCGCCCTCCCGGTCGCACGTCCAGGGACCGGAGACGGACAGCGCCACGGCGGTCAGGCTCGACATCCGAAGAACTCTCGATCGCCCGAGCGCGTCAGCCGCCAGGCAGCTACGCTCCGCGCGCCATGGCCGACTCCGCCGACGATCTCATCCTCAAGATGCAGCACCTCGAAGCGCAGGCGCGCAACACGCTCGAGTCGAGAGCCCTGCGCGTGGGCCTCGACCGCCTCAAGTCCGCCGCGCAGAGGCTCGCCTGGAGCGCCGCGAAGGAAATCCACGAGTGCGAGGCGATCGAGGCCGACGCCGAGAAGCGCCTCGACGAGATCCGCGTCGACGGCGTCACCAGCGAGGAGGCGCCCGAGTTCATCGCCGTGAAGCGGAAGATGGACGAGGCGAAGAAGAGGCTCGTGAAGGCCCGCGCGCAGCTGAACTTCGCGCTCGATCAGATGACCGAGGTGGAGCGGCGCGAGTACGAGGCGTTTCACGCCGAGGTGCGGGCGGAGACGCACGGCGCCTTGGCCGACGATCTCACCGGCGACACGAAAGTCCCCTCTCCCTGACCGTCTCCCGGTGGAGGAACCAGTCACCGCACGTCGAGCAGCTCGACCTCGAAGATCAGCGTCGAGTTCGCCGGAATGTTCGGCTTCGCCTCCATCCCGTAGCCGAGCTTCGCCGGGACGGTGACCGTCCGCAGCTCGCCCTCCCTCACGCCGAGCAGCGCCTGGTCCAGGCCTTCCACGACCTGGCCCTCGCCCACCCAGAACTTCATCGGCTCGCCGCGCGCGCGCGAGCTGTCGAAGACGCCGCCGTCCGTCAACTTTCCGACGAAGTGGATCGTGATCTTGTCGCCCTTGTTCGCCACGTCGCCGTCGCCGGGCCGCAGGACGCGCACCTGCACGCCGTTCTCCATCGTGAACGGCGGCTGCGGATCGAGCGGCTTCGTTTCCTTCTTGCAGCCGGCGACCGCGAGGAGCGCCAGCGCCACGAGCGCGGCCCTCACCGGACGGAGCCCAGCACCCAGTCGAGGTACGGCTGGTGCCCGGCCTTGACGTCCAACTGCAGGATCTCCGGCACCTCGTACACGTGCAGCGCCCGCACCCGCGCCTCCACCGCGGCGAAGCGTTCGGCGCGCGTCTTCATCACCACCAGCACCTCGTTCTCGTCGAAGAGCTCGCCCTTCCACCGGTAGATGCTCCGCACGCCGGGGACCAGGTTCGCGCAGGCGATCAACGCCTCATCGACCAACGTCCGCGCGAGCTCCGCGCCCTTCTCCATCGACGGCGCGGTCACGAGCACCACGCAGACGTCACTCACAGCTTCACCTCGACGGCGTGTGTCTTCCCGTCGGTCAGCTTCACCACCACGCGCGCCGTGAGGCCCGCCACGGCCTGCGGCGCGCCGAGGTCGAACTCGTGCCCCAGCTCGCCCGAGCGCGAGGGCAGTCCCCGGTCCGGCTCGTCGGATCGGAAGACGGCGGCCGCGGCGAAGCGATCCGGACGGCGGGGTTGAACCACCACCTGGACGTGCGCCTTCGTGCGGAACACCAGCACCTTGAATTCGGGCCGATCGGTGATGACCTCCGGGGCGTCGCTTCGCGGCTCGACCGGCTGGGGCACGGGAGCGCTGCGCAGCGGGGGATCGTCCTTCGTCAGCTCTTCGATGGCGCGTTCACCCTCTTCCATCGCCGCAAGCACGCGCTTGAGTTCGGCGTCGTCCGCCGCTTGCCGCCTCAGCACCTCGGCCTCGGCGGTGGTGGCGAGCCCGAGATCGAAGCGGAACAGCTCGTCCCAGGTGATTCGCCTGGCGCGTTTCTTCGAGACGATGCCGTCGGCGCGCTTCTCGGCCGCAGAAAGTCGGCCTTTCTCCTCGCCACCCAGTACCCGCACCAGCGCGTCGTCGTCGATGCCGCTGCGCTCGGCGAACCACCAGGCGCGCGCGCGGTGACCCTCGTCGAGGAGCGCGGCTTCGCTTCGCCGGTGGCGATTGAGCGCGGACAACGCAGGGGCCGAAGGTCGACAGGCCGCGTCCACGTCCTCCACCGCGCGGCGCAGGCGCTCCGCGAGCACCTTCGCGTCGCCGCGGCCCTTCGCGGCCAGGGCCTCCAGCGCGACCAGCGCCGACTCGAGGCGGTCGCGCGAATGGAGATCCTGCATCGCCCACCCGGTCAGCCGCTCGCCGTCCTCGGGCGTGTCGGGGAGCGCGGCCTCGACGGCCTGGCTCGCGGCGCGCTGTAGCCGGCTCCGCAATTCCGGGAGCTGCACCCCGTCGCTCCACGACGTGAGCCCTGCCTCCGGAAGCAACCCCAGCACGCCCACCACCAGCGCGCTGTCGGCCTGCACGGCGGCGGAGCGGCGCAGCAGATCGCCCGCGGCCTCGAGCACCCGTCCGACGAGGGGCCCGGGATCGCCTGGTCTCTTCCCGCCCTCGAGCTCGTGCTTGAGCGACTCGAGCTCTTCGACTCGGGCCGAATACCGCTCTCTGGTGGGTGCGACCATGACGTCACGTCTCCTCGTCTTCGTGTGCGGGGGCGCCCTCGAGCTTGCGCGCCTCGAGGACGTACAGCTTGAGCCAGGCCTGCGCGCGGCTGACGCGCTTGTAGGAGTTGACGACCGTGATCCCCAGGATGCGGGCGACCTCGGTGTGATCGTCCAGGTCCTGGTGGTGGTAGAGGTCCCACGCCGCGGCCTCGTTGGGGTGCTCCTCCTTGAGGCGCTCCCAGGCCGCCCAGTACTCCTCGTGCGCCTCGCCCTGCTCCTCGCGGGCGCGCGCCTCCGCCATGGCCTTGACGGCCTCGTGGCGCGGCTGCTCGAGCTCCTCGCCGTCCTCGTCAGTGGAGCCCTCGTCGAGCTCCTCGCGCTGCCGGCGGTAGCGGTCGATCGCGCAGTGCTTGACGATGCGGAGGAAGAACGTCTTCGGCGACGCCGCCTTCCCGGGCACCTGCTCCGAGACGCCACGGAACTGATCCAGGCCCTTCGCCATGAACTTCGCCACGGCGTCCTGGAAGATCTCGTCGGCGTCGTCGGGGGAGCCCCTCATGAAGGCTCCCTGCACGCGTCGGATGACGGTGGTGGCTGCGTCACGCCAACGGAAGACGAGTTCGCCAAGCTGCTTCCTGAAGTCCTGGCCGCTCGCCTTCCGCCGGGAGATCTCTGCGAACAACTCGTCGTCGGTGAGCATGGGCTAAGGCCCGGGACCATACCGCCGACCGACGGGGCTTTCGCCCGATTCCTGACACCACAGGCCGTGAAAATCGTGTGACACCTCGTTCTCCGTGGGCGGTTCTCCGTGCCGACTGCGCGACCCGTGACGACCGCAAGGTGTCAACGCGCCAGACCGTTCCGCGAGAAATTCGGGCGGTCCTTCGCCACGTCAGGGACGCACCCCGCCGCCGTCTCTGAGAAGCAGGAGGCCCGCAGGACCCGGCCGCCGATGCCCTACACGCTCGCGGCGCTCCCCTTCGTGGGACGCGCCGCCTGACCAGGGGTGCCCTCCTCATGGAGGCCCCCACTGTGGCGTCGCAACTCGGGTGCTGCTCCGGCCGACGGGACTCTTCGGGGAAACACGCGCGCCGTCGCAGCGGGACGCATCGCGCCCCACTCGGTGTCACAGCGCTGCCCGAGTGGGATCTCGGCACGCTGCCGTCGCGCGACGACTCCGGCGGGAAGCAGATCCTGCCCCGCTTCGACGTGGGCCTGGGCGTGAGAGCGTTCAGTCAGCGCTTCAGGGGTGTCCGACGCGGCCGACGAAGAGCACCGCGCCCGTCGGGCGATCGCGGATCAGGTACACGAAGGCGCGGTTCACCTCGAGGTACTCGGGGACCGACGTGCGGCCCACGACGACCGCGGTCGCCGCCGCGGCCTCGGTGCCGTCCTCGTCCGTCTTCACCACCGCCTCGTGCACGACCGACGAGATCGCCAGCTCCTTCTGCCCGGTCATGCCCGAGAAGTCCGCCTCGCCTGAGAAGGCCACGCCGAGCCCCAGCGCCGTGAGAATCTCGCCCAGGCTCGCCTGGCTGCGCGCCTCGAACTTCGGCATGCGCAGGCCCGTCGTGCGCGGCTGCAGCGATGCGATGAACGCCCGCACCTTCGCGCCGTCGAGCGACTGCTCGAGCTCGTCCAGCTTCCCGGCGGGCGGCACCAGCAGCACCATCGACACCTCGCCGCCCTGGTATGGCAGCTCGATCACCTCGACGCCGTCCTTCGTGCCGTACTGGAGCTCCACCGACTCCTCGGACATCATCGGCACCTGCGCCGTCGTCCCGTCGCGCAGCGTGAAGGCGCCGTCGCGCGTCGCGTCGTGGTTGAACTTCGTCTTCCACGCGGCGTTGAAGTACAGCGTGTTCACCAGCGTGAGGACGGTGTCGGAGGTGATGGTCCCCTGCTGCAGCAGCTCGGGGATCAGCCCCTCGGTGTTGGTGGAGATCCACTGGTTGATCGCCTTGCGCGACGGCTCCGGCTCCTTCGCGAAGTCCATCAGCCGAAGGCCCGCGCCGTACTCCGTCGCCAGCACGTCGAGGAAGTCCGTCTCGAAGTGCTGCCCCACCTGGCCGAAGACCTGGTTGTTCACGCGCAGCCGGAACGGCCGCCCGTCCTTGCCGCTGGCGCCCTGCCCGCGGCTCTGCAACGCCGCGTCGATGCTGTTCATCGCCCGATGGTGGCGATCGGCCGGCAGCGTGAGGTGCAGTACCTTCTCGAACGCCGTCTGCGTGGTCCCCCGCGCGCCCGGGTACGTCATCGAGAGCGCCACCGACACCGAGTACGGCGAGAAGGCCACATTGTCGGAGGCCGCCGGCAGCTTCCGATAGACGTCGAAGGCGAACGTCGTCGCGCTGTCCACCGTCGCCTCCACGTCGGCCGACGGCGCCGCCTGGGTGATCCGGGCCTTCGACGACTTCACCAGCTCGCCCGGCGGCGGCACGTTTGGCTCGCCCGCGCAGGCGGACAGGAGGAGCGACGGGACGACGGCGGCGGCGACCAGGAGCGCAGTTCTCATGCGCCCGCGCGTTTGCATCCCGGACGCCACAGCCCTGGCCGCGTCGATCCGCGGCCTTGGACTGTCCAGCCCGCCGCAGCGCCTGCGCGACGCCTCAGAAAGTCGTCGTTGCCGGGACATCCGCGGCGGGCTTCGCCTTGAGTTGTCATCGGCGATGACGGGCGCGGCGCAGCTCGAGACGGCGCTCAAGGGCGCGTGGAGCAACTCGAACTCGCTCGCCGAGGTATCGCGGCCGGACTGAGGCGACGGCTCAGGCCTTCTCGGGCCACTTCGGCCCGAGGAGGCCCATCGTCAGCTCCTCGACGGGAACGGGCGAGGCCTTCGTAATCCGCTCGGTCAGCTCCTGGTGGCGCTCGAACTGGTTCAGCAGGAACTTCCGCTCCTTCCCGTTCCGCAGCTTCACCACGAGGTTGAGCCCGTAGCCCATGTTGTCGAGGCGCATGTTGGCGAGGGTCCCGCCGATGCCGCGGCCCACCATCGGCACCTTGAGCAGCCCCAGCCGCTGCACGTCCGCGAACTCAAACGAGTCGTTGGTGAGCCCCTTCACCACGACGCCCGAGTTGGTCATCGTCACCCCGCCCTTGAGCACCCGCCAGATGAAGTACAGCCCGACGGGGAAGGTGATGCACAGGACGCACAGCAGCACGCCCGTGACGATGAGCGCGGTGCGCGCGCCCTTGTGGAACGGATATTCGGGGATCATGCGCCGGTGATCTCCAGGGAGAGGTCCATCGCCCGGGCGGAGTGCGTCAGCGCACCCAGCGACACGTAGTCGACGCCCAGCGTCGCCAGCGCCGGCAGCCGCTCAATCGTCACGCCGCCCGACACCTCGAGCTCGACGCGGCCCTTCGCCAACGCGACCGCCTGCCGCACCAAATCGTCGTCCATGTTGTCCAGCATGACGATGTGTGCGCCCTCGGCGATGGCCTCCTCGAGCTGCGCCAACGTCGTCACCTCGATCTCGATCTTCACCAGGCGCGGCGCGTTCGCTTTCGCGCGGCGCAGCGCTTCCTTGATGGAGCCGCCCACTGCCGCGATGTGGTTGTCCTTGATGAGGACGCCGTCGAAGAGCCCGAAGCGGTGGTTGTGCGCGCCGCCGTGGCGCACCGCCTGTTTGGCCAGCCCGCGGAGGCCGGGCGGCGTCTTCCGCGTGTCGAGCACCTTGAGCTTCGTTCCCGGCACCTGCGCCACCGCCGCCACCGCCTGCGAAGACAACGTGGCGATGCCCGACAGCCGCTGCACCAGGTTGAGTGCAGTCCGCTCGCCGATGAGGAGCGAGCGCAACGAGCCGGCCAGCGTCGCCACCCTCTCCTTCTCGCTCGTCCTGTCGCCATCGGCCTTCTCGAAGCGCACCCTCACCAACGGGTCGACCTTCTCGAAGGTGCGCGCGAACACGGACAGGCCCGAGAGCACCATGGGCTCCTTCGCCCACAACTCCGCGGTGCCCTTCGCGTCGGCCGGCACCAGCGCCTGGCTGGTGACGTCGCCTGCCGCGCCGAGGTCCTCGTCCAGCGCGAGCTCCAGCAGCCGGTCGACGAAGGGGTCGTGCATGGCGTCAGCGCTTCTTCGTCGCGGCGGGCTTCTTCGACGCGGGCTTCCCGGCGGCCGCCTGTTTCGCCGCGGGCTCGCTCGAAGGTGCCTTCTTCGCAGCCGCCGTCTTGGCCGGCGCCTTCTTGGCCGGCGCCTTCTTCACGGTCGGCTTCTTCACGGCCGGCTTCTTCACGGTCGGCTTCTTCACGGCCGGCTTCTTCACGGTCGGCTTCTTCACGGCCGGCTTCTTCACGGCCGGCTTCTTCGCGGCCGGCTTCTTCGCGGCCGGCTTCTTCGCGGCCGGCTTCTTCGCCGGAGCGCCCCTCGCGGTCGCGGCGGCCTCCCCCGCGGCCTCGTCGCCTTCCCTGGCCTTGTTGAACTCGCGCACAGCGTCGTCCACGAGGCCCATGTTCATGTAGGCGACGCCGAGATCATAGCGATCGCGCGACGAGAGGCCTTCCTTGGTGCCCTCGCGCAGCTTGTCGAGCGCCTCTTTCACCTGGTTGTCAGGATCCGGCACCGAGACGCCCGAGAGCTCTTCCTTGAGCTCCTCCCCGAGGTTCACGCTGCCCGCGGCCGGCGGCGCGATTCTCACCTCGACCGGCGCGATGCGCTTCAAGTTGTCCGACAGCTTCTGGATCCGGCTCTCGAGCTCGGCGATGCGGGCCTTGTCCTTCTCGACCAGGTCAGCGGGCGCGCGGGCGGCGTAGTTCGGATTCTCGAACTTCTTGTTGATGACCCCGATCTCCTTCTCCGCCTTCTCGATCTCCTTCTTCAGGCGCTCGCGCTCCTCGGCGAGGTCGACGATGCCGGCGAGCGGCACGTAGATCTCCATCTGCGCGCGGATGTCGGCGGCCGCCTGCGGGGGCTTGGGGCCGAGGCCCATCACGGTCAGCTTCTTGAGGCCCGCCATCGGCATCACGTACGCGCGCCAGCGATCGAGCGTCTGCCGCACGTCGTCGCTCGACGACTGAACGTGGGCCTCGATCTTGAGCGCGGGCGACAGGTTCGACTCGCCGCGGATCGTGCGGATGCCTTCGATCGCCTCGATGATCGGCTTCATCTCCTCCTCGGCGGCGCGATCGTCGAGGCGGCGATCCTCCATCGGG
Source organism: Myxococcota bacterium (assembly GCA_040755835.1). Taxonomy (GTDB): domain Bacteria; phylum Myxococcota; class Myxococcia; order Myxococcales; family Myxococcaceae; genus JADLDB01. Next base: position 10,388 of record JBFMAB010000096.1, on the reverse strand, counting down.
TAGGTGGCGAGGCAGATCGACTCCACCTCGCGGAGAATCGGCAGCTTCTGCCAGATCTCCTCGGTGATGAAGGGCATGAACGGGTGCAGGAGCCGCAGGATGTGGTCGAGGCAGAACGTCAGCACCGCGCGCGTCGACGTCTTCGCGTGCGGATCGTCGCCGTAGAGCGAGCTCTTCGAGAGCTCGATGTACCAATCGCAGAACTCGCCCCAGAGGAACTGGTAGATGAGCGAGGCCGCCTCGGCGAAGTGGTAGTTCGCCAGCGCCGTCTGCGTGCCCGCGATGGCGCGGTTGAGCCGCGAGAGGATCCAGCGATCCGCCAGCGACAGCGAACGTTCCTTGATGAACAGCTTCGGGTCGTCCTGGTAGTCGCCGAGGTTCATCAGCGCGAAGCGGGCCGCGTTCCACACCTTGTTGCAGAACGCCTTGTACCCGGCGATGCGATCCACCGAGAGCTTGATGTCGCGGCCCTGCTGCGTGAGCGACGCGAGCGTGAAGCGCAGCGCGTCCGCGCCCATCGCCGGCATGCCCTGCGGGAACTTGTTGCGCACGGCGGCGGGCAGGTTCGCGGCGGGCGCGCCGCGCACGATGTCGAGGGGATCGATCACGTTCCCCTTCGTCTTCGACATCTTCTCGCCCTTCTCGTCCCGCACCATCGCGTGCAGGTAGACGGTGCGGAAGGGCACGTCGCCCATGAAGTGAATGCCCATCATCATCATCCGGGCCACCCAGAAGAAGATGATGTCGTGCCCCGTCTCCATCACGGAGTTCGGGTAGAACGTCTTCAGATCCGGCGCGTCCGCGTTCGGCCACCCGAGCGTCGAGAATGGCCAGAGCGCCGAGCTGAACCAGGTGTCGAGCACGTCCGGGTCCTGCACCCAGTCGCCTTCGGGCTTCTCGCGAGCCACCACCGGCGTCGAGCTCTCGAAGTCCACCTTGCCGTCCGGGCCCATTGGGTACCACGCGGGGATCTGGTGGCCCCACCACAGCTGGCGGCTCACGCACCAGTCGTGGATGTTGCGCATCCACCCGAAGTAGGTGTTCGTCCACGTCTCGGGCACGAACTTCGTCCTGCCCTGCTCCACCGCGGCGATCGCGGCGTCCGCGAGGGGCTTGATCTTCACGTACCACTGCCAGGACAGGCGCGGCTCCACCGGCACGCCGGTGCGCTGCGACAGCGCCAGCGGCACCTTGTACGGCTTCTCCTCGATGAGGAGCTCGCGCTCCTTCAAGTCCGCCACCACGCGCTTTCTGGCCTCGAAGCGATCGAGCCCCGCGTACGGCCCGCCGTTCTCGTTCACCCTCGCCGACTCGTCGAAGATGTTGATCATCGGCAGGTTGTTGCGCTGCCCCGTCGCGTAGTCGTTGTGGTCGTGCGCGGGCGTCACCTTCACCACGCCGGTGCCGAACTCCGGGTTGACGAGGATCGCGTCGCCGATGATCGGGATCTCCCGGTTCACCAGCGGCAGCACCACCGTCTTGCCGATGAGGTGCTTGTACCGGGGATCCTCCGGGTGCACGGCCACCGCGGTGTCACCCAGCATCGTCTCGGGGCGCGTGGTCGCCACCACGAGGCGCTCGGTGGAGTCCTTCACCGGGTACGCGATGTGCCAGAGGAAGCCGTCGCGCTCCTCGTTGTCCACCTCGAGATCCGACAGCGCGGTGTGCAACACCGGGTCCCAGTTGATGAGCTTCTGGGCGCGGTACAGCAGGCCTTCGGAGTGGAGGCGGATGAAGACCTCCTTCACCGCGTCGGACACGCCCGCGTCCATCGTGAAGCGCTCGCGCGTCCAGTCCAGCGAGGCGCCCAACACCTTGTGCTGCTCACCGATGCGCGCGCCGAACTTCTCCTTCCACGCCCACACGCGCTTGAGGAACTCCTCGCGACCGAGGTCGTGCCGCGTCTTCTTCTCGGTCTTCATCAGCTCGCGCTCGACCACCATCTGCGTGGCGATGCCGGCGTGATCCGTGCCGGGCAGCCACAGGCAGTTGAAGCCGCTCATGCGCTTCCAGCGGATGAGGATGTCCTGGATGGTCGCGGTCAACGCGTGGCCGAGGTGCAGGCTGCCCGTCACGTTCGGCGGCGGCAGCACGATGCAGTAGGCCGGCTTGGTCGAGTGCGGGTCCGCCGTGAAGTAGCCGCGATCGTTCCAGATCGGGTACCAGCGGGCTTCCACTTCGGCCGGCTCGTACGCCTTCGGGAGCTCGGCCTTCGCAGCGGCCCGGGTTTCAGTCTCGGTGCTCATGGGTTTTCCGTCGTCCGCGAAGGACGCAAAAGAGGCGGCCACTCTGACCGAGCGGCCGCCGAATTCAACCCAAAAATCAGGAAGTTGGACGATGGCGGCGGCCGTTCAGGCCAGGCCCTTCGCCTCTCGCTCCTTCATGAGGCGCTCGAGCTCCTCGCGGATGATCGTCTCGGCGAGCTGCGGGACGACCTCCCACGCGATCTTCTCGATGACTTCCTTGCTGGCCTTCGAGAGCGCGTCGCGCAGCACGGCCTCGCCGCCGTCGCCGTCGAGGCTCAACGACTCGGTGGGGTGCGGCTGCGGCGCGGGCTGGCCCAGGCCGTAGGGGTCCCGTCGCGGCGGGGCGCCCATGCCCGGCAGCGGCGCGGCGCCCGGTGGACGCGGGAAGCCCTGCGGCGGCATGCCCGGAGGCGGAACGCCCGGCCGCGCCATGCCCGGCCCAGGAGGCATCGTACCCGGCATGCCCGGCACGCCCATCGGACGCGGCATGCCCGGCGCTCCCGGCATGCCTGGCCGCGCCATGCCCGGCCCCGGCGGCATCCCCGGCGCACCCATCGGACGCGGCGGCATCCCCGGCATGCCCGGCCGCGCCATGCCCGGCCCCGGCGGCATCCCCGGCGCGCCCATCGGGCGCGGCGGCATCCCCGGAGCGCCCGGCATCCCCGGAGCGCCCGGCATCCCCGGAGCGCCCGGCATCCCCGGAGCGCCCGAAGTGCCCGGCGCCGCCGGCGGACGCATCTGGCCCGGCTGCGTGCCCTGCGGAATCCCCATCGGCCGCGGCGGCATTCCCGGCGCGCCCGGCATGCCCGCCATGCCCGGCATGGGCCGCGGCTGCTGGAAGCCCCCCGGCGCCGCCGGCGGAGGCGCGCTGGTGGGCGCGCCCATGGGCCGCGCCGGCGCCGTCGTCACGGGCGCGGTCGAGACCGGCGCCACGGTTGACGGCATGGCCGAGCCGGTGGTGATGCCCACCAGGCCCTTCACCTTGTCGAGGAAGCTGGTGCTGTCGAAAGGCTTCGCGATGTGCCCGTCCGCGCGCGCCAGGCGCGCCCGGTTCTCGTCGAACGGCTCGAAGGTGCCCGCCAGCAACATCACCGGGATGTGCGCGGTGGCGGGGTCGTTTTTGATCGTCTCGCAGACCTCGTACCCACTCTTCCCCGGCATCATGCAGTCCGCCAACACGAGATCCGGCTGCATCTCGCGGACCCGCGCGAGCGCGTCGAGGCCGTTGTCGACCAGGGTGACGGAGAAGTCCTCCTGGGGCGTCAGGAGCATCCCGATCACCTTCCGCATCGTCAGCGAGTCGTCCGCCACCAGCACCGATTTGGGCATCGCTCAAGTCTTCCGTTCACGAGGAAACCGACAACCGTCGGCATGTTAGGGGCAAGCGAGAAGCGCGCTCAAGAAAACATGCGCTCCAGATCGAGGACGGGGACGGCGGCGAGCGCCGCCGGTTGCTGCACCCCTTCTGCCCGTTTGGCGGAGAGGCCGAGCAGCTCGCCGCCGGCCTCGGCCAGGACGATGAGCGCCTCGGGTCCGTGCGTGTCCGACACGGCGAAGACGGGGCACAGGCTCTGCTGGTGCACCACCGCGCCGAGGAACGCGCCTTCGCCGGGCGCGCAGTTGAAGGTGGCACCCGCCGGCACCACCTGGCGCACGCGCGCGAGCGGCACCGCGAGGCGCTCGCAGCCCGAGTCAAACACCAGACACGGCTCCGTCGGCTCGCGCGTGAAGCGCTCGGGGCGCCGCGTCGATCGCGGCAGACCGCGCGCCACGCCGTCGGTGTCCACCTCGAAGTACAGGCGCCCTTCGTGCAACAGCCCGCCGCGGAGCGCCGGCGCCGCCAGGGGGATCATCCGCCGCGGCAGCGGCAGCGTGCGATCGCCGGACGCGTCGAAGACGCCCTCGACGTCCTTCACGCGGACCGCCAGCGTGGGGCTGGTGTCCAGCACCAGCGCGGTGGACGTGCGCGCCTCGTCCCCGCCTCCGAGCAGCTGCGAGAAATCGCGCAGGCCGAGGTGGCCGTGTAGCGTGTCCGCGCCGGCCGGCGGCCTCGCCACCTCCTGAACGCCCACCGCCTCGATGGCGTAGCGCGTGCGCCCCGCCTCGAAGAAGAGGTACAGCCGTCGCTCGCCGCCCGGGTTCGTCACGCCGGCGGCAACGCTCGCACGGCCCAAGGGGCTCTGTTAAGCCGCTTCGCCGTCATGGCGCACATCCTGCTGGTGGACGACGAGAAGGTCGCGCGGGCGCTCTACGGCGACTTCCTCACCGGCGCGAACCACGAGGTGACGGCGGTCGGCTCCGCGGCGGAGGCGAAGGAGGCGCTGGCGAAGGAGCCGTATGATCTCCTCGTCACCGACCTGTTGCTGCCTCAGACGGACGGGATGGAGCTGCTCCACCACGTCAAGACGGCGCACCCCGGCGTCGAAGTGCTGGTGATCACCGCGCTCGACAAGGTCGAGCCCGCCGTGCGCGCGATCAAAGCGGGCGCCACCGACTATCTCGTCAAGCCGATCGCCCCCGAGGTGCTGGCCCACGCGGTGTCCCGGGCGCTCGCGCAGCGCGTGCTGCTCCGCGAGAACGCGGAGCTGCGCCGGCACGTGGCGATGCTCGAGGCCGGGCAGCGCATCGCGCTCACGCTGGACAAGGAGCGCCTGCTCGAGTCCGCGGGGGGCGCCTTCTCGTCGACCTGCGGCGCCGACGCGGTGGCGATCTTCCTCCGCGAAGACAGCGGCGTCGGCCTCGCGGGCGTCTTCGGCTGCGAGGCAGACGAGGCCGAGCAGGTGCGCGGCGCGGCGGTGGAGCCATTGCGCGCGGCGCTCGCCGAGCTCGACCGCGCGGGCCAGGAGCTGCAGCTCGACGGCGCGGGCTTCGAGACGGCCTTCGCGGTGCCGCTCTACGACGGTGAGGCGCTGCTGGGCGCGGTGCTTTTGCTCTTCCGTGGCGACATCCCCGACGCGGGCGTGGCGGCGTGCCCGTACCTCGCGCGACACCTGTCGCTCGCGCTGCGGAACCTGGGCCGCTTCGCCGCGGTGGAGGACCTGGTCTACCTCGACGACCTGACCCACCTGTTCAACAGGCGATACCTCGAGCTCGTGCTGGACAAGGAGTTCAAGAACGCGACGAAGACGGAGAAGCCCTTCTCGCTGCTCTTCCTCGACCTCGACTACTTCAAGTCGATCAACGACACGCACGGGCACGTGGTCGGCTCGAAGCTCCTCGTTGAGGTTTCGCGGATCGTGAAGAACTGCGTGCGCGACAACGACGTCGTGTGCCGGTGGGGCGGAGACGAATACGTGTGCCTGTTGCGCGGGACAGACTCGGGCGGCGCCTTCAAGGTGGCCGAGCGCGTGCGCCGGGCGATCGAGAGCCACCGTTTCCTCGCGCGCGAGGGCTTCGGGCTCAACCTCACCACCTGCATCGGCGTCGCCAGCTACCCCGAGCACGCGCTGGACAAGGACACGCTGATCGACTTCGCCGATCGCGCGATGTACCGCGGGAAGAAGGGCACGAGGAACATCATCTACATGGCGGCGAAGAACCTCGAGGCCACGCCCGCGGCGCGTCACCAGTCGGGCCCGCTGCCCGCGCCGCCGAAGTCGGAGTAGCCCACGTGCCGCCGGAGCTGGCCGCGCTGCCCTGGGGGTGGATTCTGTCCGGCGTCGAGGCCGCCTGGTTCCTCGGCATGGTGGTCTGGATCATCCTGGAGAAGCGCTCGCCGACGGCGACGCTGGCGTGGATCTTCGGGCTCGCGTTCCTCCCGCTGGTCGGCGTGCCGGTCTACCTGTGGCTGGGCCCGCGGCGCTTCGAGCGCAAGAAGAGCAAGCTGCTCGCGGCGCGGGCGGCCGTGGGCCACACGACGGAGGAGGTCGCGCACGTCCACCGGATCGACGCGACGACCGCCTCCCTGATGCGCCTCGCCACGCGCCTCGACGGGATGCCGCCGATGCACGCGACCAGCGTGCGCGTCTTCGGCGAGGGCGATGAGACGTACGACGCGATCGAGGCGGCGATTCGCGCGGCGAAGCACCACGTGCACCTCGAGTACTACATCTTCCGCGACGACGGCGCCGGCCGGCGGATCATCGCCGCGCTCGTGGAGCGCGCGAAGGCGGGCGTGGAGGTCCGGTTGTTGTTCGACGCCGTCGGCTCGCGGCTGTCGCGCGCGTCGCGGCGCGAGCTGAAAGCGGCCGGCGTGCGGCTCGCGCCGTTCAACCCCGCGTTCAGTGGCAAGCTGGGGCAGCGGCTGTTCAACTTCAGGACGCACCGGAAGATCGTCGTGGTGGACGGCCGGGTCGGCTTCACCGGCGGCATCAACGTCACGGACGATCACTCGGCGAAGGCGAGCGGCGAGAAGGCTTGGCGCGACACGCACCTCGAGCTGGTGGGCGAAGCCGTGCACGGGCTGCAGCGCACCTTTCTCGAGAACTGGCGCTTCGCGTCCGGCGAGCAGAAATCGGGGAACGAGCTCGACGCCTACTTCCCGCCCGGCGAGGAGGCGGAGCAGCTGGTGCAGATCGTCGCGTCGGGCCCGGACGACACCTCGCGGGCGATCGAGGCGCTGTACCTCGCGGCGATCGGCACGGCGCGGAAACGCGTGTGGCTGACGACGCCGTACTTCGTGCCGTCCGACACCCTGCTCGCGGCGATCTGCCTCGCGGGCTGGCGCGGCGTCGACGTGCAGCTCGTGCTGCCGACGAAGACGGACTCGCTGATGGTGGACCTCGCGAGCGCGTCCTTCCACGATCCGCTGTTGCGCGCGGGCGTGCGCGTGCACCTGTACACGCCGCGCATGCTGCACGCGAAGACGGCGGTGATCGACGACCTCGCCATCGTCGGCACCGCCAACCTCGACGATCGCTCGCTGAAGCTGAACTTCGAAGTGGTGGCCGCGTGCTACGGCGGTCCAGTCGTCGAGCGGCTCGTCGAGATGTTCGAGGCGGACAAGGAGCATTCGCGGCTCAAGCTGCGCCTCGAGGACAAGGCGCCGCTTGGCCGGCGGCTGGCGCAGTCGTTCGCCCGGCTGTTCGCCCCGCAGCTCTGATCTGACCAGGCCGCGGGCCACGGCGACGCGCGGCATGGTCTGGAGGCGAAGGTACTGCCCGTCCTCGTCGTCGACGAGGCCCAGCACCTGCGCAGCGACGTCCTCGAGGAGCTGCGGCGTCTCACCAACGACGAGATGGACTCGCCGAACCGCCTTTGGCTGTTGCTGGTGGGGCAGGCTGAGTTGCGGCGCCGCATCGGGATGGCGGTGCACGCGCCACTCAAGTCGGCGCATCGTCGTGCGCTACCACCTCGAGGGCGTGGGCCGCGACGAGGTGCCCGCCTACCTCACGCACCCGCTGCGCCTCGCGGGGACGGAGTTGCCCCTCTTCGAGACGTCGGCCATCGGGGCCGTCTTCCACGCCGTCAGTGGTTTGCCGCGCAAGCTGAACCTCCTCGCCCACCACGCCCTCACCGCGGCGGCGTCGTCTGGCTCGTCCCGGCGCCCATCCTCGAGGCCGTGCACGTCGTCGCGCACCTGGCAACCGGGCCGCCGGCGCGCACGACCGCGGCGCTGGCCCGGCTACCGCTGGAGCATGCACCGCGCGCACCCGCGGCGACTGATGCCGCCGTCCTGCCGACAACTGCCCCTGCTGTGACTCAAAGCCCCGGCCGAAACGCCGGGGCTTCTCCGTTTTCTTCGCCTCCTCACGCTCGCTCACGCGAGCGTCGAGTCCGGGAAATCGCGCACCGGCCGCTACGAAAGAGCGTGGTGAGCACGCGGTCGAGCTACGCGACGAACAACAGACTGCCAGCGTCAGTGTGGTCCAGTTCGCTTGGCTGGATCGTCTGACCCGAAGTCGATGAACATCTTCACGAAGAGCTGCTTGGAGCCCCGACAGTCGCTCGGGTCATCCGGCGATAGCGGCTGCAGCACCCCCACCACCGTTCGCGAGGCGGTCCCAGAGCAAACGAAGCGGATGGTGCAGTTGTCGCTGTCGAGGGACACCTCCGACGTGCAACTGGATGAGCAAAGTGCTGGCGCGTTCTCTGCCCAGAACGTGCGTTCGCCGACATTGGATCGAGCGACAATCTCGCCACCCACACACATCCCAGCCCGAACGGACTGAGCCGAGTTCGCGTGACAGCCGAGTGTTCCAACGACGACCAAGCCTAACGACAGGATGCGTTCGCGCAAAATGACCTCCTTGCGCCTTCGAGGACAGTCTCGACCGGCGCTCCACCCAAGATGTCCCGGGCAACTCCGAACGAGGCCTCGTTCAGCATGAGGTCCTCACGTTCCATCGGCCGGTCGTCTGCGGCCGCCGTGTGCGCTTCATGCAGGAACCCGAGTCCGCGTGCGACATCGGTGTCACCACTCAGGATCGGAATCGCTACGGCCGCCAGAGCATGATGCACCTGCTCAGCTCCACCCGGATCCTCGTACTCCGGCCGCAGGCCGGTCGGAATCGAGGTGTCGTCGTACCTGAACATGCTCCAGTTTGGCTCCGCGTACTGAAACAGGCCGAGCGCCAGGGCCCGCGCATCCTCGGCAACCTCCAGTGTCGTTCGGAGCAAGTCGATGATGGCCTCACCCTGGGTCACCCGTTCGTGTCGGAGTTGAAAGGCGCGTTCGAGAACGGCGTCTCGGACGTCCCTCGAGTTCGCGTGCTCCTCGTTCTTCCAACGCGCCTTGGCCGGATTCCTGAGGAACTCGCCCGGCGATTGGGCCAGGACGATGTCGAGCGCGCCGCCGAGCACCCCAGCCGCGGGACCGGCCCGCTGTGGGCCGGTGGCGTGTGACGGCGTCGATGGCGCCACGAGTGGCTGCAACACCGCGACTGCAGCCGCCTCCGACCTGCCAGCAGTCACTCCATCGACGAACGAGGCCTGGCCGCACGCGGGCCCAAAGCAGAATTGGCCACCGCCCAAGTCTTCGTCGACTCCTGGAATAGGTGAGGGCCCGGAGCCACTTCCGCCACCACCCGCGCCAAGGCCGCCACGGTCGTCGCCGCCGCGAGCTCCGCACGTCGGGTCTGACGCCACCGTGCACGGGTGGTACACCGGCGGGTCATCGCCGGCCTGCGCGGTACCTCCCCGGCTCAACCCCCACGGGTCGACGAAGTTGACGCTGTCGAAGCCGTTGAAGGCGTACAGGTTGTGCGAGTCCACCGGGCCCAGCGCGTCGCGACTCAACCACTGCCCCGCCGTCGTCGAGTACCAGCGGTTGCGGAAGTACAGCAGGCCCGTGCCTTCCGATTTCAGCGCCGTGTGGAAGCCGAAGGGCACGCCCAGTGCCCCGCCGCACGTCGCGTCTCAAGTCGCGCTCCTCGCAGTGGCCCGTCTCGGCGCCGTTGCCGTCGAAGGTGCGCCACCCGGTGCGGCCCTCCGGCGTGTAGTCCAGCGCCGCCACGACGCGGTTGCTGACCGCCGAGTGCAGCGCCGCCACGCTGCCCCGCCCGTCGTGCACCGCGAGGTACTCGTCGCCCGGCCGAATGCATCGCGTGCCCGCCGGATTCGGCGTCGCGAAATCTACGTGCGCCGTGTGCTGTTCCCGCGGGCGAATCAGGCCACGGTCTTCGAGCCCACGTAGCGAATCAGTGCTGCCAGCCAAACGAGTGCGTACGCGATGGGCTCCCTGCGGCCGCTCAGGATCTGCTCCAGTTCGCTGTGGTCGTCCGACAACTGACCTAGCGTGAACTCTGTCGGTTTCTCGTAGGGCGAGTAGAGCTGCCGATCCGGAATGGACCAGTAGAAGTCTTTGTCAACATCGACCTCCGAGTGTCCCGTGCGCTCCAAGTGATCGAAGAGCACATTCGCGACCCGCCTCAGGTCTTCCGTCTTGATCCTCATGGTGTGCCTCCCAGATCGCGAATGCCCTTTTCTAGCGCGTCGCTCTCTGTCTGCAGGTGTCTGATGCGCTTGTCGATGATCTGCTGCCGAATCTCGGGGCTCGGAGCGTTCTTCAGATAGCCCTGATTGTCGAACGCGTCTGGGTTCTTCCGATACTGCTCCAACTTCGTGCGGTGCTCGTCTGCCCAGCGACAATTACATTTCCCCGGTAGCGACAATTACACTTCCCCATCCTGAGTGAGCGCCGGAGACGCAGCACCGACAAGGAGAAGTCGGTGATCGCGACGGACGCCCAGGTGAGGAAGCTGA
>JBFMAB010000095.1:0-14657 GCA_040755835.1 Myxococcota bacterium | reverse complement strand
AGCAGGCCGCGGCGGAGAAGGCGGCGCGGGACGCGGCGCTGAAGGCCGAGCGGGAAGCGGCGGCGGCGAAGGCCGCCGAGGAGAAGAAGGCGGCGCTGGTGGCCTCGGCGAGCGCCACGAAGACTGGTGCCGGCGGTTGCCCCGACGGGATGCGCGCGGTGGGCGCCGGCACCTTCAAGATGGGCACGGCGCCCGGCGACCCGATGATGGGCTTCGACGAGAAGACCCTCTTCTCGGTCTCGCTCGAGGCGTACTGCATCGACACCTACGAGTACCCGAACAAGAAGGGCGTCTCGCCCACCACCAACATCGGCTTTGCCGACGCGAAGCGCCTCTGCGAGGCCCAGGGCAAGCGCCTGTGCAGCGAGGCCGAGTGGGAGCGCGCCTGCAAGGGCCCGGGCGGGGCGAAGTGGCCGTACGGCAGCACCTTCGACGCCGACACCTGCAACACCGAGGACGACGTGGGCGACGCGCGCAGCCTGGCGCCGTCGGGCCGCTTCCCGCGGTGCCGATCGGGTTACGGCGTGGCGGATCTCTCGGGCAACGTCGCGGAGTGGACGAGCGACAAGATCATCAAGGGCGGCTCGTTCGCCTCGAGCGACTACGCGGTGCGGTGCTCGGCGCGGAAGAACGGCGCGTCCTTCTCGAGGTCCTCCGAGGTCGGGTTCCGGTGCTGCGCCGATCCGCGCTGATCGCGGCGTTGCTCGTCCCCGTGGGGCTGTGCGCGGCCGAGTCGAGGGCCGCCGAACGTCCCCGCGTGGTGGTGGTGAAGTCCGCGGCGCTCGGACCCTACGCGCAGGTGGTGGCGGGCTTCTCGGCGGAGGCTCGCGCCAACGTCGAAGAGGTGACGCTGGGCGAAGGCGCGGCCGCGGTGGAGAAGGCCTTCAAACAGATCAGCGGCTCCAAGCCGGCGCTGGTGCTGGCGATCGGCCCCGCGGCGGCGGTGGGCGCGCGGCGGCAGTTCTCGGACGTGCCGATCGTCTTCGTGATGGTGCCGTATTTCCAGAAGTACGAGCTCGACGGGCAGAACGTCACCGGCATCGCGCTCACCAGCGACCTGTCGCTCGAGCTGGCCGCGCTGAAGGCCACCTGGCCGCAGGTGAAGCGGGTGGGCGTGCTGGCGGACCTGCGCTTCTCGAAGAAATACCTCGACGACGCAGGCGCGGCGGCGCAGAGCGCGGGGGTGTCGCTGGTGCCCGTCGACCTCGACAGCCCGCAGAAGGTGGACCGCGCGCTGGGCGGCGTGAAGGGCAAGGTGGACGCGCTGGCCATCATCTCGGACAAGACGGTGGGCAACGCCTTGGTGGTGGAGCGGCTGCTCGCGTTCGCGGACGCGGAGAAGCTGCCGACGGTGGGCATGGTGCCGTCGCTGGTGGGGCGGGGCGCGCTGCTCGCGCTGTCGCCGGCGCCGCTGGCGATTGGTCAGCAGGCCGGACGCCTGGCCAACCGCATCCTCGTCGAGAAGATCGATCCCGGCGCGCTGGCGGTGGCCAACCCCGAAGGCGTCGAGCTGCACGTCGACCTCGGGCAGGCGGCGAAGCTGGGCGCGAAGGAGCGCTTCGCGGCCGACCTGCTGGAGTTCGCGGCGAAGCGCGGGCTGCCCGTGAAGGCCGTCGAGTAGCCGCTTTCCTCCGGCCCGCCGCTTTCGTATGGGGTGCGGCATGATCCCTCGCTACTCCCGACCCGAGATGGCGGCGCTTTGGTCTCCTGAGGCGCGGCTCGCCCGCTGGCGCGACGTCGAGCTGGCGGCGTTGGAAGGCATGGTGGCCGCGGGGCTGGCGCCGAGGGCCGCGTTGGAGGTGTGCCGCGCCAAGGCCGGCGACTTCACCGCGGCCGACGTGGCGAGGGTGGACGAGATCGAGAGGACGACGAAGCACGACGTCATCGCCTTCCTCACCTTCATGGAGCAGCGCATCGGCCCCGAGGCGCGCTGGCTGCACTGGGGCATGACGTCGAGCGACGTGCTGGACACCTCGCTGGCGCTCATCCTGCGCGACGCGCTGGATCTGCTCCTCACCGGCGTCGATCGCGCGCTGAAGGCCGTCGAGGCGCGCGCCTTCGAGCACAAGCGCACGGTGATGGTGGGCCGCAGCCACGGCATCCACGCCGAGCCCATCTCCTTCGGGCACAAGCTGGCGATCTGGTTCGACGAGCTCAAGCGCGGCCGTCGCCGCCTCGAGCAGGCGCGCGCCACCATCGCCGTGGGCAAGGTGTCCGGCGCGGTGGGCACCTTCGCGCACCTGCCGCCGGCGGTGGAGGAGCACGCGATGAAGCTGCTCGGCCTCTCGCCGGCGCCCGCGTCGAGCCAGGTGGTGCAGCGCGACCGCCACGCCGAGGTGTTCCAGGCGATCGCGCTGGTGGGCACCAGCATCGAGAAGTTCGCCACCGAGATCCGCCACCTGCAGCGCACCGAGGTGCGCGAGGTGGAGGAGCCTTTCACCGCGGGCCAGAAGGGCAGCTCGGCGATGCCGCACAAGCGCAACCCCATTCTCACCGAGAACCTGACCGGCCTCGCGCGGCTGTTGCGGGGCTACGCCTTGTCGGCGCTCGAAGACGTGCCGCTCTGGCACGAGCGCGACATCAGCCACTCGTCGGTGGAGCGGGTGATCGGCCCCGACGCCACGGTGGTGTTCGACTTCATGCTGCACCGCTTCGCGGGCCTCATGGAGTCCTTGCGGGTGTACCCCGAGAACATGCAGAAGAACCTGAACCTGCTCGGCGGCGTGGTGAACAGCCAGCGCCTGCTGCTCGAGCTCGCCAGGCGCGGAATGGACCGGCAGGCCGCGTACGTCATCGTCCAGCGCAACGCGATGAAGTTCTTCGAGGAGAACACCGACTTCAAGACGGCGCTGCTCGGCGACGCGGACCTCTTGAAGGTGATGCCGCCGAAGGACATCGAGGCGTGCTTCACGCCCGACTACCACCTGCGGCACGTCGACTCGATCTTCCAGCGCGTCTTCGGGCGCAGCTGACCGTCAGGGCGAGGTCGCGCCTCGGTTAGATCAGCCCGGCCCTCTTCAGGTTGCCGCGCACGCGCTCGGTGACGTCACCGACCTGCAGGTCGAACGGCTGCCCGGTGATCTGCTCGTACGCCGCGAGGTACTTGCCGGCGAGGTCGACTCGCACGTCGTCGGGGATCGCCGGCGGCGTGCCGTGGCCCGAAAAGCCGCGCTCCTGGATGAGCCACTGGCGGATGTTCTCCTTGTCCAACATCTTCTGCGGCTCGCCCTTCGCGAAGCGCGCGTCGTACTCGCTCGCGTCCCAGTAGCGGCTCGAGTCGGGCGTGTGCATTTCGTCGATGAGCACCAGCTCGTCGCCGATGAGGCCGAATTCGTACTTGGTGTCCACGAGGATGAGCCCGCGCGCCTTCGCCTGCTTCTGGCCTTCGGCGAACAGCCCCAGCGCCGCTTCCTTCGCGCGCTGCCAGTCACGCGCGGAGATGGCCCCGCGGCGCAGCACCTCGGCCTCGGACACCGGCTCGTCGTGCTTGCCCAGCGGCTCCTTGGTGGACGGCGTCAGCACCGGCGCGTCGAAGCGCTGGTCCTTCTTCACGCCTGCGGGCAGCTTCAAATCGTACGGATCGCGCCCGGCCTCGTAGTCGCGCCACAGGCTGCCGGTGAGGTAGCCGCGCACGACGAACTCGATGGGGAAGGGCTCGGCGCGCCGCGCGACGGTGACGCAGGGATCCGGCACGTCGATGACGTGGTTCTTCACCACGTGCTTCGTCTTCTCGAACCAGAACTGCGCGAGCCGGTTGAGGAGGTCGCCCTTGAAGGGGATGGTGGTCAGCACGTGATCGAACGCGGACAGGCGATCGGTGGTGATCAGCACCAGGCGATCGCCCTTCCGGTAGGTGTCGCGCACCTTGCCCTGGTACTTCTCGCCGAGGGCGGGGAAGTCGGTGCCTTTCAGCGTGTACGGCAGCTGCGCGCGCAGACGGGCGTCGGACATGCGTCGCCTCATAGCAGCGCGCAGGTGCGAAGGTCAGCGCTCTGATCCGCGTCAGGGCGCGAGCGGCGCCGCGGCCATGTACACGAAGGCCGGGTTGAGCCGCAGCTCGCCGTCGATCCACGCGGCGGCGTAGGGCGCGCCGGGCGTCCGCACGACGGCGACGGAGCCTTCGGGGCTCAGGTTCCAGTGCTGGAGGAGGGTGCGCGCGACCAACTCGGCGGCTTCTCGCTCGGAGAGGCCCTGGAACGCGTCGCGGCGATCCTCGCTGAAGCGCTCGCCGCGGCCGTCGAAGGTGAGCAGCAGCGGGGCGCCGGCGTCGGTGGCCGCCAGCAGGTCCATGCGGGGATCGATCGCCGGAGCGCCGAGGAACTCGCCGTTCACCAGCATCGGGAAGAGGACCGCGCCGTGCGCGCCGGCCTGCGCCTGCGACTGCCGGGCGACGTCCTGAAAGAGGTCGCGCCGCACGCTGACGGGCTCGAACTCCAACCACTCGGCGGTGCCGATGAGCGCCTGGCTGGTGGAGACCGCCCTGGACGGCAGGGGCGGGCCTCCGCACGCCGTGGTGAGGCCGAGCAACACGAAGCTGATCAAGGCGGTGCGCGACACGACGTTTCCACTATACCCGTGGCCCTCAACGTCGGCCAGCCAGAGTCCATTCACCACCATGGTCCACCCTGTCGTCGTCTGTCACCAGCTGCGATCGCCCGAGAACCTCGGGGCGATCGCCCGCGTCATGGCGAACTTCGGCCTGGCGGAGCTGATTCTTTCGGATCCGGTCACCCACGACTTTCGCGGCGTCGAGCGGCTCGCGGTGAAGGCGGACTCGGTCCTCCAGCGCTTCTCTGTTGCTGCCAACCTGCGCGAAGCCCTGGGCGGCGTCGTGTACGCGCTGGGCAGCACCTCGCGGACCTCCCTGAAACGGCGGGTGGCGCTTACACCCGAGGAGGGCGTGCGGCGGCTCACGGAGCACTCGGCGCGAGGGAAGGTGGCGCTGGTGCTGGGCGGAGAGAAGCGCGGCCTGTCCGACGACGAGTTGGCCTGCTGTCACGACGTGGTGGCCATTCCCACGCCCGGTCCGCAGCCGTCGATGAACATCGCGCAGGCGGCGGCGGTGCTGCTGTACCTCTGCGCGCGTGAAGGGACGCCGGTGCAAGCGCCCGCCGAGCCCGGCGCGGACGGCGCGATGTTGCAGCGGCTCGAGGCGAAGTTGGAGGCGGCGCTCACCGCGTGCGAGTTCCTGAATCCGCAAGCGCCAGGGCACGTGCTCAAGGAACTGTCGCGCAGCCTGGTGCACGGGAAGCTGACGCAGCGCGAGGCGCAGCTGTGGCTGTCGGCCTTCGAGCACGTCCGCCGCGTCACCAGCGGGAAGGCTGTCAGTTCTTCGCGGGCCGCTTCGCGATGATGTCGTCGATCGCCGCGCGGTCCTCGGCGGTGTGCTGCTCCTTCGGGCCCGTGGGCGCGGCGGCGGAGGCCACCTTCTTCTTGATGCCGGTGACGAGGTCCTTCGCGTCGCGCTCCAGCGCCGGGCCGCTGCCCTTCCACAGGCGCTGCGCGTGCTCGAGCGGCGTCTTCCCGCCGACCTGGCCCGCGCCCACCCAGACGCCCAGCGCCACGCACATCCCCGTCCACACCACGAAGCGAAGAAGTCCCATGCCTCGATTCCTACATGGGCCCACATGGGGGTCCACTTTTCGACCGGTCACCCGGCGGTCGCTGGTGCATAGATGGGGGCGTGGAGCTGGAAGCGGTGAAGCAGCGGGCGAAGGCGCGCGAAGAGCGCCTCAAGTCGCAGCCGACCGAGGCGGCGGAGACGTTCCGCGCCGACGTCATGGCCTTCTTCGCGCGCGTGCCCGAGCCGCCGCTGTACCGGCGGCGGGACGACCCCGCGCGCAAGGCCGCCGCGGGGCTGCTGGAGGAAGGAGAGGCCCTGCTGGCGCGCGGCTGGCGCCTTGGCGCGGACGTCGCGGCGCACACCGCTGCTCTGGAGCAGCACCTCGCGGCGCTGTGCCTGGTGGATGAGGGGCGCGTGGAGGCGGCGGCCCGGGAGTGGCAGCGCGCGCTGGCGCAGGAGCGGCAGGCTTCCGCGGCGAACCGGCTGTGGCGGCGCACTGACGAGGCGCACCCGCCGGTCTTCGACTCCACCACGCGGCGATCCCGGTACGATCCCCGCCCCGAGCCCACCGTTGAGGTGAAGCTGGCCTGCCCGTGGTGCCAGAAGCCGGGCGACTTCACGCTGCCGCCGCGCATCGCGATGCACTCGCTCCACTGCCTCCACTGCGCACAGGGCTTCGCCGCGTACCTCGCCGAGGTGCGCTCGCTGGAGGTGGAGCGCCTCAAGGGCAACCGGCGCCGGTACGTCTTCCGCGTCGAGGAGCTGACCGGCGCGCAGAGCCGCGTGGAGTTCGAGCACGTCGGCACCGAGGAGCTGGTGGCGGCGCCGCGCGATCTCATCGCCTTCCTGTACGGGCCGCCCACCATCCTCCGCGGGGTGTTGAACCTCAACTCCAGCCGCGTGCTGTGGCTGCCGTCGGTGGGGCCGTGCTTCGTCGCGACCGCCGTCTTCGGGGAAGGCGCGGCGGAGCTCGCGGTGCTGCGCGGCTTCCGCGACCGGGTGCTGTTGCCGCGGCGCGGCGGCCGGGCCTTCGTGCGGTGGTATTACCGCGAGGGGCCAGCGCTCTCGCGCGTGGTGGGCGGGCGGCCATGGCTGAAGCGCGCCACCCGGTTGATGCTGTCGGGCGTGGCGAGCGCGATCGAGAGGACGCAGCGGTGAACGACCAACGGAAGAACCCCGACCGCGTGAGCGCCGTCATCGTCGTGCTCCTGCTCGCGGGCGCGGCGGTGATGGGCTGGCAGGAGGTGGAGGCGAGCCGGCGGCTGCCCGACGACAGCCCGGCGCCGGACTTCACGCTCGAGCGCCTCGAGGGTGGGCCCGTCACGCTCTCGGCGCTCAGGGGCAACGTGGTGCTGGTGGACTTCTGGGCCACCTGGTGTCCGCCGTGCCGCGAGGAGATGCCGTACCTGGTGAAGCTGGCGAAGCAGTACGAAGGGCAGGGCGTGCGACTGGTCGCGGTGAGCAACGACGACCTCGATGAGCAGAAGGAGGCCGTGGGCCACTTCGTCGAGGGCCTCCCGGCCCTGAAGCCCTTCGTCGCGTTCGGCACGCCGGAGGTGAGCGCCGGGTACCTCGTGCGCGCGCTGCCCACGCTGTACGTCATCGACCGGCAGGGCCACATCGTCGCGTCGGAGACCGGGCAGGCCTCCGAGGCGCAGATCGAGCGGTGGATCGAAAAGGCGCTCGCGCGCTGACGGCTACTTCGGCGCGGGCTTCGGGGCGGCGGGCGCAGCGGGCTTCGGGGCGTCCGCCTTGGGCGCCTCCGGCTTCGGAGCGTCCTGCTGCTTCTCCTGCTCGTTCTTCTCGTCGAGCAGCTTGAACTCGGTGCGGCGATTCTTGGCGCGGTTGAGCGGGGTGTCGTTCGGCGCGATGGGGCGATCGAAACCGAAGCCGTCGCTGCGCAGGCGTCTGGCTTCCACGCCCTTGCCGACGAGGTAG
Organism: Myxococcota bacterium; assembly: GCA_040755835.1. Classification (GTDB taxonomy): domain Bacteria; phylum Myxococcota; class Myxococcia; order Myxococcales; family Myxococcaceae; genus JADLDB01. Next base: position 7,156 of record JBFMAB010000095.1, on the reverse strand, counting down.
TTCTCCACCGCCTTCGCGCGGCGCTTCGAGAGGTCGATGTTGTACGCGCGCGAGCCGACGTTGTCGGTGTGGCCTTCGATGATGACCGGGCCGACGTCCTTGTTCTTCTGGAGCACCGCGGCCACCTCGTCGAGCAGCTTGTACGAGCGCGGGTCGATCACGTCGGAGCCGAACTCGAAGAGGATCTGGTTGTTGATGCGAATGCGCTCGGACTCGAGGACCACCTCTTCCTCTTCTTCGGGCGGCGGGCAGCCCTGCAGCTCGGGCGGGCCGGGATCGTCCGGGCACTTGTCGACGTTGTCGGGGATCTGGTCGTTGTCGCGATCCGGGCAGCCGTCGAGCTGCGGCAGGCCGGGCTGGTCCGGGCAGCCGTCGACGGAGTCGGGCACCGTGTCGCCGTCGCCGTCGAGATCCGGCCCGGGTTCGGGGCAGCCGTCCTTGTCCTCGAAGCCGTCCTTGTCCTCGGGGACGTCGATGCACTGGTCCAGCCGGTCAGGGATGCCGTCGCCGTCCTGGTCGGGCTCGGTGGTGACCTGGTACTTCGCGCCCAGGATGACGCGGAAGGCTTCGCGGCCGTAGCCGGCGGGGCCGAGGCCCTTGCCGAAGGACAGCGAGACGCCCCAGCGCTCGGCCAGCATGGTGCGGCCGCCGATGAGGAGCTCGAGCGGTGACTTGAGCGCCTCGGCCTGGGCGAAGGTGAACGGCGCCTCCGCCGGCGTGGCGGCGGCAAGCTCGCCGATGAGCTCGGTGTGGGTGAGGCGCTTCCAGTCGGGCAGGGCGACGATCGCGCCGCCGCCCAGGGTGAACTCCTGCCCGACGTAGATGTTGAGGTAGCGGCCGGGCGCGGTGCGCAGCCGCCAGCCGACGTTCGCGAGCACGCGCACCGGGCCGAACGCGCGCTCCACCGCGACGCGCGGGGCGAAGACGAAGCCGCGGTCGGACGTGAAGCTGAACGTGTCGCCGGTCGGCGCGCGCATCTCGAGGATGGCGGCGAGGCCCACGATGGGAACTTCGCTCTGGCGGAGGATCTGAAAGCGGCCGAACAGACGCAGCGCGCCGAGGCCCGCGGCCCTTGGCTCCTCCTGCGGGAATCCCTGCGCCGCCATGAGCCCGAAGTGGGTGGCCTGGTAGAGGGTGATGGGCAGCTCCGCGCCGACGTCGATGCGGTTGTGCAGCTGGAAGCCGGCCATCAGGTTCAGGTTCATCCGAAAGGGGATGAGCTGTCCGAGGTATGCGTCGCCGGACTTGAGCGACAAGAGGCCCCAGTTGAGATCGAGCAGCGCCTGGACGCCCCAGGAGCCGCGGTGGAGCTGCTCCGCGCCGTCGAGGGTGATGCCGCTGTTGAGCAGCGGCGTGGCCTTGTTCGGGACCACGTCGATGCCGCGGGCGAACGGATCGGCCGCGTCCTGGGCGCGAGCCGCCAGCGACACGACGAGGCACAGCGTCAGGATCCACTCAGAGCGACGCATGTACCCTCTCTTCTACCCTGCCACCCGCGGGCGGCGGAAATTTCCCGCTCAGCGACAGGCTGCTACTCCCTCATGAACTCGGCGGCGGGCACCACGCGGATCAGCTCCGGGTGCACGGGGATCGGCGTGACGGCGATGAGCTTGTCGTCCGACAGCACCTCGGGCGGCTTGGCGGTCGGGTAGGTGATGGGCGTGGGCGCCTGCGACACCAGCCCGTCCTTCAGGCCTTCGGCGTCCTTCGTCACGAAGACGAAGTTCAGCTGCGAGGGATCGAGCTCGTTGCGGGCCGCGGCCTGCACCTGCTCGGGCGTCATGGTCTCGAGCGCCTGCCGCAGCTGGCCGAGGAAGTCCCGGGTGCCGTAGACGACGTCGTCGATCGCCCAGCCGAGGCGGCGCTGGTCGGTCAGCACCCACTGACGGGTGGCGCCCGCGAGAAAGCCGCGCGCCGTCTCGAAGCGCTCGGCGGGGATGGGCGCGGTGCGCAGCTGCTCGAGGTAGTGCAGCACCGCGCGCGTCGCGAACAGGCCGGCCTTCGCCTCCACCGGCCGCAGCCAGATGGTCACGTCCTGCTCGGAGCGGGCGATGTTGGGCAGCGGAATCGACGACCAGCCGTCCTGCCGGTAGTGCTGGGCGTAGGCGTAGGTGCCGTAGTTGAGCCCGCGCTTGTCGCGCACCTCCTGGAACAGCACGCCGTGCTCCTGCCGGTGCTCGCCGAAGTACGACGCCGCCATCATCAGGGTGAAGAAGGCGGGGTTGTCACGTCGCATCGCCGTGGAGAAGCCGAAGCTGCCGGCGGTCGACAGCGTGTCCCGTTGGATGATGAGCGCCGCGCCCCGCACGCCCGGGGCCGGCGGCAGGGGCTTTCGGGCCACGCCCGTCGCGGGCAGGGCCGACAGCGCCGTCTTCACCTGTTGGGCGAGCGCGTCGTCGACGCCGCCGGCGAGGCCGATGATCAGGCGGTCCTGCGTGAAGACGTTCTTCCAGTGCGCCTTCACGTCGTCCAGCGAGGTGGCCTCGAGGCCCTTCTCGGTGCCGCCGGTGAAGTGGCCGTACGGGTGGCCCGCGTACAGCAGCGCGTCGAGGCCCACCTTGCCCAGCTCCTCGTCGTTCTCGCCGCGCAGGCGCGTGCGGATCGCGTTCAGCTGTTCGCCCTTGAGGCGCTCGAACTCCCTTGGATCGAAGCGCGGGGCGAGCAGCACCTCGCCGAGGATCTCGAGGAAGCGCGGGAGCCGCTCCACGTGGACGCGCCCGGCGATGGTGGTGAACTCCTTGTCCGTGTCCGAGTCGAGTTCCGCGGCCATCGGGTACAGCGCGTCGAGCAACTCGGAGGACGACAGCGACGCGGTGCCGCCCTCGACCAGCACGCGGGTGGTCAGCGCGGTGAGGCCCTCGCGGCCCTCCGGATCGTCGACGGAGCCGGTGCGGAAGACGAGGCGCACGCTGACGATGGGCTTGTTGGGCACCGGCACCAGCACCACCTTCATCGGCTCGACGGCCGGGAGCGGCACGTACGGCACGGGCACCGGCGGCGGCGGCGGCTTCGCCACCGGCTGCGCGAGCGTGTCGGGGGGGACCTGCGCGGCGTCCTCCGGCAGCGGCTTCTCGGCGGGCGGCGCGGTGGCGCAGCCGGTGACGAAGGCGAAGAGGACCGGCATGGCGAGGCGGCGCATCACTTCGCACCTCCCTTCACGTCGACGGTGAAGACCAGCGTGGTGCGGTTCGCGTCGGTGAGGTGCTTCTTCGCGAAGGCGGTGAGATCCTTCGGCGTCACCGCCTGCGTCTGCTTCGCGAGCGTCGCGAGGCCGTCGACGGTGCCGAGGACGCCGGTGTACCAGGCGAGCGCGTTGGCCACCTCGGCGGGCGTCTCGAGCTCCATCAGCAGCGCGAAGCGGAGGTGGTCCTTGATGTCGGCGACGCGCTTCGCGTCGACCCGGCCCTTCGCCACCTCGGCGATGGCCTCGAGGATCGCGGCCTCCACCTTCGCGCGGTTCGCCTCGTCCTTCAGGCGGGCGTCGACGCCGAACAGGTTCGGATCGCGGTGGAGTTCCGCCGAGGGGCCGACGCGCTCGACGAGCTGCTCCTCGAGGACGAGGCGCTTGTAGAGCGGCGAGGTGGGGCCGGCGAGGTACGCGCCCAGCACCTGCATGACGGCGCCATCGGTCGTCTTCGTCGAGGCGGCGGGGGCGTGCCAGGAGAGGCCGAGCCGCGGCAGCGTCGGCGTGGTCCAGGTGACGCTCGCGGTGCGCGCGGCGGTCTGCGGCGGCTCCGCGGGCACCACGACGGTCGCGGCCTTGCCCTGCCACGGCCCGTAGTGCTTCTCGATGAGCGCCATGAGCTTCGCATCGTCGAAGTCACCCACCACGATGAGGACGCAGTTGTCCGGCGTGTACCAGCGCCGGAAGAAGGTCTTCGAGTACTCGTAGCGCGTCGGCATCGCCTGGATGTCCTCGTAGAAGCCGAGCGTGGTGTGCCGGTACGTGTGCGTCGTGAAGGCGGTGCCCAGCACGGCCTCCTCGATCTTGAGGCCCGGGTTGGCGGCGTTCTTGTGGTACTCGCCCAGCACCGCCTTCGCCTCGGTCTGGAACGCGGGCTCCGCGTATTCGAGGTGCATGAAGCGATCGGCCTCGACGTCGACGAGCGTCTCGAGCGCCTCCGTCGGGCCGTTGACCGTGTACACGGTGACGTCGTCGCTGGTGTACGCGTTCTCGACGAAGCCCAGCTTGCCGAGCAATCGCCCGCGCGCGCCTTCCGGGAAGCGCTTCGTGCCGCGGAACATCATGTGCTCGAAGAAGTGGGCGAAGCCGGTGTGGCCCTCCTCCACTTCGTTGCGCGAGCCCACGCGCACCGCCGTGTAGAAGGCGACGAGGCCGGGCGAGGCGAAGGGCACCCGGGCGACCGTCAGGCCGTTCGGGAGTGTGGAGACCTGCACCGGGAACGGAAGCGCGCCCGCTTCCTTCTTCGGCCTGGTCCTGGGGGCCGCCAGCGCGGAGAGCGCCAGCAGGGTGGACAGCCAGAGCACGTGTCGCATGGCCCCGAATGTACGGGGCGACCCCCTCCGATGGGGCAGGAAATCCGAAGAGTTGTCAGGCGCGGGGTGACTTCGGCGTCGAAGCGGCTACAGTGGTTCCGCCGTTCTTTGACAACCGGGGGCGACACGGTTTCGACGGGGGCATGGACGCCTCTGGTCGCGTGCCGAGTGGGCTCATCACACTCGTAAATACAAGTGAGCAAACCACAAAAGCCAACGACAACGTTGAGCTTGCGCTGGCCGCCTGAAAAACGGCCACGCACGGTTGCCTGACCTCCCGCCTGTGAGGTGAGGGTCAACCGCCATCATGCAGGCTGGTCTTCCTGAGCGCCCGGAGCGGGGAGACGAGAGCAAGCCCGGGATCGGCCTCGATGCTTACGGTTCGCGGGTGGCGTCGGGGCTCAAAGCAAACCGCGAACTACGCACGTAGTGGCCAGGGGAAGAAGGCTTTCGGACCTGGGTTCGATTCCCAGCGCCTCCACTTTGACAGCGTTCATCGCTGTCCAGTTGTGTCCTTGTAGCACCGGGCGTGCCGTCAAGCAACTGATATCACTAGCTATCGGTGCCCGGTGGGGTCTTGCGCAGTCCACGTGTGTCCGCGTACCTTGGGGGTAACGCTGGGGGTAATCCCCAGACCGAACCAAGGGGTAACGGAATGCGTGGGGGTAATGACCGGCTGAGCGATCGAGCAGTTCGCGCCTGGCTGAAGAACCCAGATCGGGCGCCGAACAGCCGGCTGTCCGACGGACACGGGCTGTTCCTTCGGGTCACGCCCAAGGGCACGCCGCTGTGGCTCATGAAGTACCGCCGCGGGCCGAAGGACACCCTGATCTCGTTCGGCGCCTACCCCGAGATCGGCCTGAAGGAAGCGCGCGCACGGCGCGCTGCGGCTCGCGAGCTCATTCGGCAGGGCCGCGATCCGGTGCTCGAGCGAAAGGTGAATCGCGCCGAAGCGATCGTGGCCACCGGGAACACGTTCGCCGAGTGCGCCGCGGTCTGGCTCGAGAAGCGCCAGCCGGGCTGGAGCCCCGCGCACTACAGCACCGTGAGCGAGACCCTCGCGCGCCACGTGCTGCCCCACCTCGGGCCCCTCCCGATCGCTGAGGTCTCACAGCGGCTTGTCGCCGGGGTCGTCGAGCGGCTCGGCGACCGGATCGACACGGCGCAGAAGGTCCGGCAGATCTGCGCGGGCGTCTTTCGGCTCGCGCAGGCACAGGGGAAGTTCGTCGGCGACAACCCCGCCGACGCAGCACGCGAGGTGATCGCCCGGCGCAAGCTGCGCGGCCGGCGCCCCGCGTTCGTCACCTGGCCAGAGCTCGGCGGTGTGCTGCGCGGCGCTGAGAAAGCGAACCTCTCGAGCGCGGTACGCGTGGCGCATCGGCTGTGCGCGTTCACCGCGGCGCGCATGGGCAACGTGATCGCCGCGGAGTGGTCCGAATTCCAGCTCGAGGCCGATCCCCCCATGTGGGTGATCCCTCGCGCGAAGATGAAAGCGCAGGATCGGCACTTCGATCACCGTGTCGTGCTGGGCCCGGTCATCGCCGGCGAGATCCGCGCGTGGCACCTGCTGAACGGCTCGCCGACTTCTGGTTTCGTGTTCCCAGCGGTCGCGGGCAATCGTCAGCACATCACGCACGAGTCGATCGAGAAGTCCTACCGTGTGACCCTCGGCTTGAAGGACAAGCACACGCCGCACGGCTGGCGTTCGGCGCTGTCGACGCTCGCGCGCGATCACGGCTTCGCTCGTGACGTCGTTGAAATGGCGCTCGACCACGTGCACGACAACGACGTGGTGCGCGCGTACGACCGCGGCGAGCGCCTTCCCGAGCGCGTGCGCCTGGCCGCGTGGTGGAACGAGCAGCTCGCCAAGGCTCAGCGGGGCGAGCAGTGAGCGCCCCGCCCTGGGCGTCACGCTGGAACGCGCATCGGTGGCTCGCGTCGGTTGCTCCCGACCCCCGCTCTATGATCAGCGCGCTGCTCGAGGCCCGCGGCGCCGCAGGGGCGGAGCTTCACGCGAAACGGAGCCTCGCGGAGCACGAGATCGCCAGCGAAACAGCCGCAGAGGTCGCCGCGATCCGCGCGGCCCTGAAGCGCCTTCGTCGACTCGAGGCACGCGCTCATGTCGCAGCACGCCCGCTGAACTTGAACGAGGCGATCGGGTTCCCTCCGGCGAACTGCACACACTGGCCGCTTCTCCCCGAACTCGAGCGTTTGACTGTCGACTTCGCAGCGGCTTTCGAGGCTGGTCGTCCAAGCTCTCCGAAGCGCGCGCGAGGCCAGCGCGCAGGATCTGACGAAGCCGCGGCCAGAGCCCGCTACGTGAGCCACCTGTTCGAGCGCGCGACGGCCCGCAAGGCCAAGCCCCGGGAACTGGCGCTGCTCGAGATCGCAATCGGGTGGGCGAAGCCCTGTGCAGACGACGAAGAGTTCACCGGGCGCTGCAAGCGTTGGAACAAGGTTCGCCCGAAATGAACTGACTTTCGGATTTCGGGCGGTCGCTCACGCTCGGCTGCGCGCGTATTCGGTTGGACATGTGTGGGTTCCGGAAATTCTGGCCGGTCGTTTCCGGAAATTATGGCCGCTGCTGACGCTACCGCATCTGGACCCTCCAAGTCGTTCGGGCTGACGTGACGGCTTCGGACGGACGGGCCGTCGAGCC
>JBFMAB010000094.1:0-3646 GCA_040755835.1 Myxococcota bacterium | reverse complement strand
ATCGCCGGGCAGTTGTCGTTGACGTCGAGGATGCCGTCGCCGTCGTCGTCGTCGTCGCACAGGTTGCCGATGCCGTTGGAGTCGAAATCGCCCTGGTCCGCATTGGGAATGAACTGGCAGTTGTCCAGCGCGTTGGCGAAGCCGTCATTGTCGATGTCGGCGTCGCACACGTCGCCCGAGCCGTCACCGTCGACGTCCAGCTGCGAGAAGTTCGACAGCGCCGCGCAGTTGTCGCAGACGTTGCCCACGCCGTCGCCGTCCGAGTCCAGCTGGTCGCGGTTCGACGAGAACGGGCAGTTGTCGGAGTCGTCGGCCTTGCCGTCGCCGTCCGCGTCGTCGGTGTACGCCAGCGTCTTGCCGTCGTCCGTGTACGCCACCCACACGCTACAGCCGCCGCCGGTGCACACGCCCGCGACGCACGCGCCGCCGCCGCCGCCGCCCTCCTCCTTCGGCTTGCCGCACTGGCTGCCGAGGCACTCGGGGTTGTCCTGCGCCAGTGCAGGAATGGCGGACAGCATCACCAGCAGACCGACCAGGGCTCCGAACGTACGTGCGTGCATGACTTCCTCCGTGATGCCCGCCTTGTGTCGGAAGCCTTCTCCGGCGGTTCACCCGGTGGAATTCAGGTGGTTGAGGCCTGCGGGCCGTCAGTCGTCCAGGCCTTTGCCCGCGAGGATGCGCGGGACGACCTTCGCCACCCGCGCCTCGCGCGTCTTCGCCTGCTTCGCCTGCGACAGGTACAGCAGGTACGCGCGCTGCCGGCCCGGCGTCAGCTGGTCGAACGCCGCCTTCAGCTTCGGCGCGCTGTCGAGCTTCGCCTGGAACTCCGCGGGCACGGCGAACTCGGTCGTCTTCTTGAACGCCACCTTCGCGCCGGACTTCTGGAGCGCGATAGCCTCCTTCACGTAGGCCCTCAGCGTCGGCGCGAGCTTCTGAATCTCCTCGACGGTGGTGAAGCGGATCTGCCGCGCGGCCTGCACGTGCTCAGTCTGCTTGATGAGCACCCGCTTCGCGTCCTTCAGCAGCGCACCGTTGGGGAACAGCACCGCGCAGTACGCCTTGAAGCCGTGCACGAGGACGACGTTCTTCCCGTCGGCCTGGTACGCGGGCACGCCCCACTTGAGTTCCTCCGTCACCGGGCAGGAGAGGAGAATCTCCCGCAGCGCCCGGTAGTGGGCCTGCCACGGCGACGGCTTCTTGAAGAAGAACTCGACCCGCGGATTCGTGGTGGCCATGCCGGCCCTTCTAACCGACGAGGCGCGGAAACACCTCGGGCCGCACCATGAAGATGCCGTCGGCCAGCCGCCGGCCGTCGCGCCGCAGCGTGCGCTTCAAGACGAAGTCGAACAGCAGCGGGTCGTGCCGGTCGATTTCGTTGAGCGCCTCGCGCTCCTCGGGCGTGATGAGGCCCGCGTCCACCACCGCGCGCGTCTGCATCAGCGCGTTGATGGCGGGCAGCGGGTAGTCGCTGCCGTTGATGCACCGCGCCTGCAGCGCGTCGTCGCTCAGCACCGTGTCGATGGGCTTGCCCAGCCGGTTCACCTGCACGAGCGCGGAGATTTCGCCGAACAGCCGGCCCTGCCACTGCGGCTCCTGCATCAGCCGGTGGAAGAGCTCGAAGTTGTCCACCCACGGCCGCGGCTCCGGCGCGTCGAGGTCCGGGTTGGTGCCCAGCGACGCACAGTGCGCCACCACCACCGTGACGCCGCGCGAGAGCGGCCGCCGCAGGTGCAGCGGGTTGCCCAGGCGCTGCGCCTCCTCCGCGTGCACCGCCTTCTCTTCGCCCGCGTGGGTGATGAGCGGCACCTGGAGCCGCACCAGCGCGTCGTAGAAGGCGTCGCAGCGCGGGCTGGACGGGTCGATGTTCATCGCGTTGGGCAGCCACTTCACCGCGACGGCGCCTGCCTCCACCGCGCGCTCGAGCGCCTCCACCGCGTCCTTCCGGTACGGGTGCACCGACGCCGCGGCGACGAAGCGCTCCGGCGCGGCCTTCGCGAGCGCCGCGACGTACTCGTTCGGCGTGTAGAACTCGGTGGCGTCGGCCAGCGGCGTGCCGTCCTCGCCGTAGGCCTGGTCGAAGGCGAACAGCAACAACCGCCCGTGCGGCGCCTCGGCCCGCAGCAGCCCGTCGAGGCGCTCGAAGTACTGCCGGTCCGCGTGCGCGAGGTCGGTGACGCCCGCGGCCTCGAGGTAGATGGTGAACTTCAGGTAGTCGCCCAGGTTGAGCGGCGACTGCATGCGCTCGCCCAGCCGGCAGCCGGTGCCGTCCGCGCCGACACCCACGACGTGCACGTGCGCGTCCAGCACGCGCGACGGCTCGAGGCCCTGCCACGCCTTCGCGATGAGCGCCTTCGCCGCGCCGGACAGCGGGCCCGACGGCTTCGCCGGCCGCGCCAGCCGCGCATGGCCGTAGCGGAAGCCCGAGAAGAGCGCCGCGCCGCCGATGAGGACGAGGAGCTGTCGACGGGTGACGAACGGCACGGCGCAGGAGTCTATGCGCTGCTAGTGCCGCAGCCAGCCCGGCGGTCTGCCGGGCGAGCCGATGGCCCACGCCGGTCGATCCGGGTGAAGTCGGTTCCGCACGAGGCACAACCACTGTCACTGTTGTGGAAGCGAGTGCGGGCGGCCGGGTTCCGCGGACCGCGCGAGCGCCTCAGCGTGCGCCACGCACCGTGGGCCCGGATTGGCGGACCTCCCAGCGCGTCGTCGGTGCCAGGCAGCCGGGTGATGCCGCGCGGTGGACTGCCAGCCGGGCGCGAGGTCGAGACACGAAGCGAACACGCCCAGCAGGGGAAGCGCGGCGAGCAGGTGACGCATGGCGGGGACGCCCGGGAGGAGACGAGTCGCGAGTGTCGACATCGCGCCGCGCCACCTCAGGGCCCACACACCTCCACGCGCGACGGCCCCGCGCTTCCGTGAGGAAAGGCGGGGCCGCGCGGCGTTTCAGACGGCGGTGTCAGCGGCGGCGGCGGATGAGGGCGAGGAGCGCCAGGCCCAGGCCGGCGATGGACGCGTCCATCGACACCGCGCTGCACGTCTGGGCGCCACCACCCTTGCCGTCCGGGGTCGCCGTCATCTTGAGCTCCGACACGGAGTCACGCTGGTCGGGGTACGCACGGTCCGGGAAGGCCAGGTGGGCCTGCAGCTGGAGCGTGTACTCGCCGTCGACGTCCGCGGTGAAGGTGGGCACGTTGCCGTCCTGGTACGCGTAGGCCCAGTGGCGCGACATGGTGACGACGCCCTGCGGGTTCTCGATGGCGGCCTTCGAGCCCGCCGGACGCGACGAGACGGTCCAGATGTACTCGATGGCGGCGCCGTTGCGGTTGGCGAACAGCGGCAGCCGGAACTTCTCACCCGCCTGCAGCATGATGCTGCCGCCGCCGTGCACGCGGAACGGGCTGTTCGGGTCGAGGCAGTCCGCCGGGTTCGAGCGGTCCACCACCACGCAGTAGCGCGCGTCGCAGAGGTCGCCCAGGCCGTCGCCGTCGTCGTCCCACTGGTCGCGGTTGCGCGCCATGGCGCAGTTGTCCGCCGTGTTGAGGATGCCGTCGTTGTCGATGTCGAGGTCGCAGACGTCGCCGAGGCCGTCGAGGTCCGTGTCGAGCTGGCTCGAGTTCACCGCGCTCAGGCAGTTGTCACGCGCGTC
>JBFMAB010000093.1:0-79272 GCA_040755835.1 Myxococcota bacterium | reverse complement strand
CTGAACCGGCAACCGACCGCGGTCCGCAGGCCGAACGGACCGCGAAGCAACGAAGCGAACGAGTCATGAATCTCACGAACAACGATGCCGGCCTCGCTGACCGGCGTTTCTCAACACCCTGCTAGGCGCTCCGAAATCCTACCGCGCACCAGTACGGACTTCCTTCGCGGAACCGGATTCCCTCAAACCCGGCTGAGCGCATCATCTCTGCGATCTCACTCCGGGTAAAACGCTGCTCGAGCCGGGTGCCAAAGCGGTCGAGGGCGTCGGTCCTCATCGTGTAGAAGCTCGCTCGCCGGTAGCCGGCCAGGGGAAAGTGGTCCACGTTGAGGCCCAGCTTCTCCGCCGCACGCGCCGCCATCGCAAGCGGCAGATAGACCGTCGTTGCAACTGCGTCGGTTACGACTTGCCGTGCCTGGTGCGGCAGTTTGGAAATGCCTCGCCGTCCGACATCCGAGACGCCCCAGAGCACTCGAAACCAAGCCGGACGATTGTCGAACCGGTAGTAGAGGTACAGCAGTAGCGGAGCGCCCGGCTTCAGCTTGCGCGCGCACGCGCGAATGGCCTCCGCTGTGTCTGGAACGTGGTGAAGCACCCCGAGCGAGTAGCCGAAGTCCATCGTTCCGTCCTCGATCGGCATGGCGCCGACCGAGGCCTCATGGAACTCACAGTTGGGTAGGCCTGCGAGGTTCTTTCGTGCGACCTGCAACGCCTTTCGACTCGCGTCGATGCAGTGCAGCTTGCCGACTCGGGGCGCGACGAACCGCGCCCATCTGCCGCTTCCGCAGCCCAGATCGAATCCAACCGCATCGCGGCGAAGCGAGGCCCATGGGAACTCCGAGAAATACCACTCGAAGTACTGCTGGAGCTCCGACTGCGAGAGATTGCTCTGCTCGAATCGAGCCCACTCCTCCCCAAACCCCTCGACCGTCGCAGCATCCAGATTCTCGTTCACTCGGGTCATCCTCCTTTCGGGCCGTGGTGCATCCGATGAATGATTGACACAACGCGATCGCGATCGGCCTCCGTCATGTTCGACCCCGACGGCAGGCACAGACCGGTCTCGAACGCCCGCTCGGACACCGCTCCGCCGAACATCCGCCGGCCCGCGAACACTGGCTGGAGGTGCATCGGCTTCCACACCGGCCGGGACTCGATGTTCTCCTTTTCGAGCGCGAGGCGGATGTCCTCTCGCGTCGCGCCGAACCGCGCCGGGTCGACGGTGATCACCGTCAGCCAGCCGTTCCACTCGCCGTGCGCCGACAACGGCATGAAGCTGATCCCATCGAGGTCGCCCAGAGCCTGCTCGTAGAAAGCCCGGTGAGCGCGCCTTGTGGCGATCCGCTGGTCGAGTACGCGCAGTTGCCCGCGCCCGATACCGGCCAGCACATTGGACAGCCGGTAGTTGTACCCAATGGTGGAATGCTCGTAGTGCGGTGCTGGGTCCCGTGCCTGCGTCGAGAGGAAGCGCGCTCGCTCGATGAGCGCCTGGTCGCGGCTCACGAGCATGCCACCGCCCGAGGTCGTGATGATCTTGTTTCCGTTGAAGGAGAACGCCGCGCATCGGCCGAAGGAGCCCGCGGGTCGGCCTCGCCACGTGGCCCCCAGCGCCTCGGCTGCGTCCTCGAGCAACGGGACGTCGTACGCGGCGCACACCCGCTCGATCGCGTCGTAGTCGGCGCACTGGCCGTAGAGGTCCACGCTGACGACGGCGCCGACCCGCTGGCCTCGCTTCTTCGCGTCCGCCAACGCGGCCTCGAGCAACGACGGGTCCATGTTCCAGCTGGTCGCCTCGGCATCGACGAACACCGGCGTCGCGCCGACATACGTGATCGCGTTCGCTGATGCCGCGAAGGTCAGCGACGAGACGATCACCTCATCCCCCGGTTTCACTCCGAGGAGCAGAAGGCCGAGGTGAAGCGCGGCCGTGCCGCTCGACAGCGCCGCGGCGTGCGGCATCTGCACGCGGGTGGCGAGCTCCTTCTCGAACGCATCGACGTTTGGGCCCAGCGGGGCGACCCAGTTCGTGTCAAACGCCTCTTGAACGAACTTCTGCTCGTCGGTACCGAGGTGAGGCGACGACAAATAAACGCGTGCGGGCATGAGCCGTGTCCTTACCAGAACGCCGGGCTAGCGCAGCCGCCGCGCAGGTACTCCAACGACGGTAGTGCCAGCTTCGACGTGCTTGAGGACCAGGGCGCCCCCGCCGACGATGCAGTCCTCACCGACGCTCGCCAGGTGCAGCACCGCCGCTCCGATCCCGACGTGTGCTCGCGCGCCAATCCGTGCCTGGCCACCCAGCGCCGCACCTGGTGAGACGTGCGCGAAGTCGCCCACCACGCATTCGTGCTCGACGATACACCCCGTGTTCAAGATGACACCGCGTCCCACGCGCGCCTCGGCGTTCACGACGGCGTTGGCCATCACGACGGTGCCAGCTCCGAGAGCCGCGGTCGGCGATACCCAAGCTGTCTGGTGGACGAAGGTTCCCAGCGTGTGGCCCTGCCTGGTCAGCGCGTCAGCGATCGTCTCCCGGCGTCGGTTCTCCCCAACCGCCAGAGCCACGAGCCGGGCCGGTTGACCGGCGAGCCACTCGCTGTTGCCCAACACAGGCAGGCCGAGGACTCGGGCGCCTACACTCACGCCGTCATCGACGAAGCCCTCGACAGTCACGCCCGTAGACTGCACGACTTCGGCGACGACGCGCCCGTGCCCGCCAGCGCCATAGACAAGAACGGGAAGTGACGACACGTTCCGCAGTATACGGAGGGTGTGACGCGGGAACAGCAACTGGCTCTCAAGCGAGTGCTCGACCTGGTCGGGGCGGCGGCAGGCCTGGCCCTGACAGCTCCGGCCATGATGGCGGCGGCAGCGGCGATTCGGGCGTCGATGGGTGGCCCGGTCCTGTTCAAGCAACAGAGGCCGGGTCTCGGCGGCAAGCCTTTCTACGTCTACAAGTTCCGGACGATGTCCGACGCACGCGATGAGCGCGGCCAGCTCAAGCCTGACCACGAGCGGCTCACGTCGGTCGGCCGCTTCATCCGCGCGACGAGCCTCGACGAGCTTCCCCAGCTGTTGAATGTGCTGAAGGGCGAGATGAGCCTCGTCGGCCCCCGGCCCCTCCTCATGCAGTATCTCGGGCGCTACAACGCGCGGCAGGCGCGGCGCCACGAGATGAAGCCGGGCATCACCGGCCTGGCGCAGGTCCGCGGCCGCAACGCGCTGAGCTGGGAAGAGAAGTTCGAGTACGACGTGCAGTACGTCGAGCAGTGGTCGCTGGGCCTCGACGCCCGCATCCTCCTCGAGACGGTGCTCAAGGTGCTTCGGCGCGAGGGCATCTCCCAGCAGGGGCACGTCACGATGACGGAGTTCATGGGGACGAAGGCCCCGTGAGCCGGCCGCCACGTCGCGTCGTCCACGTCCTCACCGTGGCCGACTCGCTGCTCTTCATCGACCAGCTCGTCGACCGTTCCATCGCCCGCGGCTTCGACGTCACGGTGGTGACGTCTCCAGACGAGCGGTTGGAGGCGTTCGGACGGCGGCACGGTGTGGCGACCTACGCGCTCGAGATGCCCCGCAGGGTGACGCCGCTGGGAGATTGGGTCGCACTCTCGTCATTGCACGCCCTGTTGCGGCGGCTGGGCCCCGGCATCGTCCACGCGCACACGCCCAAGGGCGGGCTGCTCGGGACGCTGGCCGCCGAGGCCGCGCGCGTCCCCGTTCGACTGTACCACATGCGAGGTCTGCCCTTCGTAACGCTTCGAGGACCGATGCGCGCCCTGATGCAGACCACCGAGCGGCTCTCGTGTCGCGCCGCCACCCGAGTGCTGTGCCAGTCCGATTCGCTCCGACGAGCAGCGCTCGTGAACGAGCTGGTCCCCGAGACGAAGTGCGAGGTCGTCCTATGCGGCAGCAACGGCGTCGATTGCGACGGTCATTTCCAGCCTTCGCGCCACGTCGCGGCGGGCCGCGAGCTGAGGGCGGCACTCGGAATCCCGGGTGACGCGGTGGTCATCGGTTTTGTCGGCCGGCTGGTGCGGGACAAGGGCGTACCGGAACTGGTGGCGGCGTTCGAGCGGCTCGCCGCCGCGTGGCCAGCGGCGTGGCTCGTGTTGGCTGGTCCTTGGGAGTCGCGGGACCCGGTGGACGCGGCGATCCGCGCGCGAATCGATGCGCACCCGCGCATTCGGCAGCTGGGCTTCGTCGAGGATCCTGCTCCGGTGTACGCAGCTTCGGACGTCATCGCATTGCCCAGTCATCGCGAAGGCTTTCCGAACGTCCCGTTGGAAGCGGCGGCAATGGAGCGGCCGGTGGTCTCGAGTCTCGTTGATGGTTGCACCGACGCGGTGGAGCAGGGGGTCACCGGCATCCTGGTGCCGGTCAACGACGCGGACGCCCTCGGCGCGGCGCTCGCGCGTTACGTGGCCGATCCGGAGCTGCGCCGGTCCCACGGGCTGGCCGGGCGCTCGCGGGTGGAGGCGTTGTTTCGGCGCGATCGCGTCGCAGACGCCTTCGTTGATGTCTACGAGCGCGAAATTGCACGGGTCTGAGATTTGACTCACGTGCGTACCGGGTCGTACACGAGCGGCTGGTGAACCCGAGCCGGTCGGGGGGGCACCAAGGAGCCGTGACGATGCAGGAGTCCAGCCAGTGGCTGCTACGGTACCGTCGCTTCGTCGCGGTGGCCGTGCACCTGGCGCTCTTTGCGCTGGCGCAGGCGTTCGCGTTCGGGCTGCGCTTCGAGTTCAGCATTCCCGACGTCTACTTCCCGCTGTTCTGGGTCTGGCTGGCGGCGAACCTGGCGACGCGATTTCTCGTGTTCGGTTACTTCGGGCTGTTCTCGGGGATGTGGCGGTACACCGGAGCCAAGGACCTCGAGGCCCTGCTCAAGTCCGCTGTCCTCTCGACGCTGATCTTCTCGGTGTTCATTGTGCTGGGCGGCTACCGGAGCTACCCGCGCTCCATCCTCGTCATCGACTTTCTGCTCACGATGATCCTGGTCGGCGGGCTGCGGTTCGGGGTTCGCTCGCTGTGGCAGCTCGCCGCGGCGGTCGGGCAGAGGAAGGAAGGTCAGCGGAAACGGGTCCTCATCGTCGGTGCGGGCAACGCGGGCGAGATGCTCGTTCGCGAGATGCTGAAGACGCACGGCGGTCGCTACGAGTTGGTCGGCTTCCTCGATGACGATCCCATCAAGCGCGGCGTGGCGATTCACGGCGTGAAGGTGCTGGGCCGTCTGGCCGAGGCACCGAAGCTCGTCGAGGCCAGGAGCATTGACGAGGTGGTGATCGCGATTCCCTCGGCGTCCGGAAAGGAGATGCGGCGCATCGTCGATACGGTCAAGGGCGCCGGCGTCTCGATTCGCACGATGCCTGGCATCGACCAACTCATCTCCGGCCAGGTGACCATCAACCAGCTGCGGAGCGTAAACATCGAGGACCTGCTGGGTCGCGAGCCGGTGTCGCTGGACACCGAGTCGCTCAAGAGCCTGCTCGCGTCGCACGTGGTGTTGGTGACGGGGGCGGGAGGCAGCATCGGGTCGGAGCTGTGCCGGCAGGTGGCGCGCTTTGCGCCCCGGCAGCTGGTGCTGCTCGAGCGTTCGGAGCCGGCGATGTTCGAGGTCCACCGGGAGCTGGTCCGGCATTTCCCGGGCGTGGAGGTCGTGCCCTGCATCGCCGACGTTTGCGACGTGGCGCGGGTGCGCTCGGTGTTCGCCCGGCACCGGCCGACGGTCGTCTTGCACGCGGCGGCGCACAAGCACGTGCCGATGATGGAGTGGAACCCCGGCGAGGCGCTCAAAAACAACGTCGGCGGGACGAGGGTGGTGGCGGACGCGGCGCACGAGTTCAACGCGCAGCAGTTCGTGATGATCTCGACCGACAAGGCGGTCAACCCGACGTCGATCATGGGCGCGACCAAGCGCGTTGCCGAACTCTACGTCCAGGCGATGAGCCAGAAGAGCAAGACGCGCTTCGTGGCGGTGCGCTTCGGCAACGTGCTGGGTTCGGCGGGCAGCGTGATACCGATCTTCAAGGAGCAGATCGCCGCGGGTGGGCCGGTGACGGTGACCCACCCGGACATGAGGCGCTACTTCATGACGATCCCCGAGGCGAGTCAGCTCGTGCTGCAGGCGGCGACGATGGGCCGGGGTGGGGAGATCTTCGTGCTCGACATGGGCGAGCCGGTGAAGATCGTCGATCTCGCGCGGGACCTCATTACGCTCTCGGGGCTGGTGCCGGACAAGGACATCGAGATCCGATTCACGGGACTGCGGCCGGGAGAGAAGCTGTTCGAGGAACTGTCCACGGCGGAAGAGAACGCCGAGAAGACCCGCCACCCGAAGATCTTCATCGGGAAACTCCCGTCGCGGCCGTTCGATGAAGTCGCGCGGCAGATTGATGGACTGCTGCTCGGCGCCAACGAGGTGACGGCCAGCGACGTCGTTCAGCGGCTGCGTTCGGTTGTGCCGGAACTCCAGCGCGACGATCCGCCTGCCGCGCAGGTCATCGCGTTGCGGCAGCGGGGCTGAGGCCCGCGTCGTGAACGCCGACAGGTGCCTGTGCTGGCGCCCGAAGCACCAGCAGCAGGGTGAAGAAGAACGGCATCATCGGCGCTCTGTAGCGTGAGAGCGTTCCGAGGTTGGAACTCGCGAGTCCCGTGCCCAGCGCGAGAGCAAACGCGAAGACGAAGCAGAACATCATGGCTGGCGAGCCGCCAATGGTGGCGACCAGCCCGGACCAGCGTCGACGCCTGAGAACCTGAATGAACAGCACGAGGAGGTAAGTGGCCTCAAGCGCGTTCGCGAACTGCACCGCGTTGCGTGCCTCGAACAGCAGCGGGCGGAAAAAGGCCGTCAGGAGTGCCAGAGGCGCCAGGGCGAGTTCCTGGGAGAGAGAGCGCTTCTGAACGTCCTCGCTGGTTGCGGGCGCGTCGAGTTGGTAGTTCGAACCACCCTCGACCGTGTAGCCGACCCGGCGCTGAGCGGCGAGAGATGCCGCAGCACTGTCGGACTCCGCCTTGCCAAAGTAGCGAGAGCCCAGCACCAGGCCGCCCATTCCGATAGCTGCGGCCATGATCACCGCGAAAGGCTTCAACGCGGCGGATTGGCCCACGCTGAACCGGGTCCAGAGGTAGAAGATCGCGGCCGAAAGCGACAGCGTCATCAGGACGTACGGCTTGATCATGGCCATCAACACGACGCTGGGCGCGATGAGCAGCAGTGCGAACACGCGCCGCCGCCCTAGCGAGAGCCACTTGAGGCCCAACATGATTGGTCCAAGCGCCGCCATGATGAGTGGCTCCTTGAGCAAGGCGCTCGACCAGAACACTGCGCTAGGGAGCAGCGTGACACCCACGAGCACCAGCCGATGCTGATTCCGCGGGAAGTAGTCACGAAGCGCCCAAGCGATGAGAACCTGAGAGACATAGGTGGCGATTCCGATCAGGATGGCTGCGGCGTAGAGCGAGTTGCCCAGCAGGAAGAGGAGGAAGGCTGCGGCCGCCGACATCGACTGTGTCGAGCCCGCGCCAGCGAAACCCGCGGGGAGAAAGAAGTCGTCCTGCTGGAAGAAGGCGCGCGCGAGCTCTGGCGCGAAGCGTGGGAAGTCCGACCGGAGTAGTTCGGCGATCGGAACCCCGTACTCGTAATAAGCGAGCATGTCGCCGCCGCCCTTGAAGTAGTACTTCACGAGCAACACTTGGGCGATCGCACTGACGACGTGAGCGGCGAACCCGACCGTGAGAATCTGGCCCTCGGCGGGTGGGTGTCGGCGCAGCACCAGGGCATGAATCCCCATCCCAATGGCGAGCACGATGGGTGCGAAAATGAAGTCTTCCATGGGCCTTGGGCTACTGTCTCCGGACGACTCTCCCCTATTCGACGTACTGGCTGGAGCGCCAGTGGCGGGGGTGACTTCCGCAGTCTCGCATGCCGCGGCCCGGCACGGGGTGAGCGCGATGGTCGCGGACCGGCTCGCGGCGCTGGGGCAGCCCGTGCCCGACACCATCGCGCGCGACGCCCGCGCCCAGGTCGCCCAGGGGCTCAAGACGAAGCGCCTCACGCTGCAGGTGCTCGACGCGCTCAAGAAGGAGGGGGTTACGCCCATCCTTCTCAAGGGCTACGGACTGGCGGTTCGCCTCTATCCCGAGCAACCGCTCGCTCGGCCGTCCACTGACGTCGACGTGCTGGTCTCCGACGAGGAACTTCCCCGCGTCGCGCGCGCGATGGAGCGCCTCGGGCTTGTGCGTCACGACGACGCGGGCCTCGCAGACGTCTTCGAGGAGCACCATCACCTGTCCTTCTCCGGCCCGGCCGGTCTCGTGGAGGTGCACTTCCGCCTCATTGCCACGCTCGGCCGTGGAGGCTTCGACGACGACGCCCTCCGCGGCCGCGCGCGCGACTGGACGCTGGACGGCCGTGTGGTGCGCTTGCTCGCCGAGGAGGACGAGTTCCTGTACCTGGCCACGCACGCCGCGAATCACGCGTTTCTGCGCGTGTCGTGGCTCGTGGACCTCCAGCGGTACCTCGCGCGCGCGGGGGGCTTCGATTGGGCTCGCATGGCGCAACGCAGCCGCGAGGCCGGCTTTCACACCGCGGTGGCGACCGCGCTCGAACTGGTGGCGCAGCTCCTGAAGACGCGCCTGCCCGACGGCGCTCGAGCCCACTTCGGTGTCCGGCGCCTGCGGCGGGCGGTCGACCGTCGCCTGTTCGCCGGGACGCTGGTGGAGTCGGCACTGGTGTCTGACCACCGGCTGGGAGCCTTCCTCGTGCGACTCTGGCTCGTCGATAGCCCCGCACATGGAGTACGACACCTGTTCGACGGGGCGCGCCGGTTCATCCGCCGGAGCCGCGCGGAGGGGTGATTGCCGGCTTCTGACCACAGCCGCTGGTGGCTCGCCGCCGAGGCCGTGCTGGCGCTGGCGCTCGTCGCTCTGCCGTGGTCGTTCGGAGGAGCGCCGGCGTGGTCGCTGTGGCTGGTCGTGGCGTTCGGCGCGGTGTCGCTGCTGTTGTGGACCATTGGCGCCTCGAAGAACCACCGGCGCTGGGGTCCCAACCTCCTCCTCGCCCTCCCCGCTGCCGCCATCGCCGTCGCCCTGGTGCAGCTGCTGCCGCTGCCGCCGGGGTTGCAGTCGATGCTGTCACCCCCGGGCTTCGAGCTGCGGGAGTTCGCGCTGGTGCCGTTGGGGCTCGACCGCTGGCGCCCCATCAGCCTGGACGCCCCGTCGACGGCCCGTGCGCTTGCCCGCGCCATCGGGTTGGGGTCGATGGCGTTGGTGGCCCTCGAGCTGGGCCGCCAGGCCCACGTGCGGCGCCGATTACTCGTGGTGTTGGCGCTGTCGGGTGTCTCGGTGGCGGTGTGCGGGTTTGGGCACCTGCTCGCGAACGCGGACTCCCTCTTCGGTGCGTACCACTTCCGCACCGCCGTGCAGCTGATGACGCCCTTCGGCAACGCGAACCACCTCGCGGCGTGGCTTACCCTCTCCGGGACCGTGGCGCTCGGGCTCGCGCTGGATGCGAAGTCGAGGGACGAGACGATCGGCTGGGTGGCGGCGGCCTTCGCCTGCGGGGTCGCCGTGTTCCTCTCGTACTCCCGCGGAGGCATTGGCACGTTCGTCGCGACCTGGGGCCTCGTCGGCGCCGCAGTCCTCGCGAGGCGGGGCGGCGGCATCCGCTCGGTGCTTCCGTGGGTGGCCATCGCCGCCACCATCGCCTTCGCTGGCCTGCTGTCGTTCGAGCAGCTCCTCGCTCGCGCTGACACGGTGAGCAGCGTCGACAAGCTGCGCGCTACGAAGGTCGAGTTCTGGCCGATGTTCGCTCGGGGGGCGGCGGCCTTCTGGCCGGCGGGGCTTGGCCTCGGCGCCTACGAGCTCGGCTTCGGGCGCTACCAGGACCAGCAGCTCTCCGTCACGTTCACGCACCCGGAGAACCTGCCGCTGCAGTGGGCCACGGAGGCGGGGCTGCCGGCGACGCTGGCGCTGGCCGCGGTCGTCGTTTCCCTCTTCGTCCGCGCGCGCCGCCGGACGTGGGAGCTCCCGCTGGAACGCACGGCGATGATCGCCGTCGCCGGCGTGTTCCTGCACGACCTGTTCGACTTCTCCCTCGAGCTGAACGCGCTGGCGACCGGCGTGGCGATCACGGCGGGGCTGGTGTGCGCGGTGGGTCGCGAGCAGGGCGGGCGGCTGGCCGTTCGTCGCGTGGGCCCGGTGGTGGCGGTCGTCGCGACCGCCGCCGCGGTCGTTTCGGGCCTCGGGGGCTCCCCCAGCCACGAGCAACAGGAAGAGCGCCTCGCGGGAGCCATCGCCAGCGGGCAGACGGTCGCGCAGGTGCGGGCCATCGCCGTCGCGGCCATCGATCGTCACCCGGCCGACTGGGTGCTCTACGCCAACATGGCGTCGGAGCTCGCGAGACGCGGCCAGCCCGCCGAGGCGCTCGCCTGGGTGAATCGTCTGCTCTTCCTGCGTCCCTCCGACGCTCGCGCCCACGTCGCCGCCGCGCAGGCGCTGCTCCGCCTTGGCCACCCCAGGCAGGCGCTCATCGAGCTGAAGACGGCGTGGAGCCTCGGCGACGATCGCTCGCTCGAGCTGGGCGTCGACGTCGCCGCGCGAGAACACGCCTTCGACCGGATCCTGCTCGACACGAGGGGGCACCTGACGAAGCTGTACCGGGTGCTGCGCGCGAAGGACCGTGTCGAGGAGGCGGTTGCGTTGCTCGATGCCGCGGAGCAGGCGCCGATGAGCGAGGACGCTCGCGCCGAGCTTCGGGTCCTGCGCGTCCTGCACGCAGCCGAACTCGGCGATCCCTCGGAGGCGCTGGCCCGCTGGGCCGAACTCCCCGAGGACGAGCGGCGGCGGGCCGAGCTGGTGATGGTTCGCGTGCAGGCGCTCGGAAAGCTGGGGCGGGTGGACGAGGCGGCCGCCGAGCTGGAGCGGCTGTGCAACCGCGAGCCGGGCAACGCAGAAGCGGCGTTCGCGCTGGCAGGGCTGCTGGAGAGCACGCGGAAATTGGCGGCAGCACGGCAGGTGCTCGGCCGAATCCGGTCGCTGGCGACGAGCCAGGACGTGCGCGCCCGCACGTTTCAGGTGGAAGCGCGGACGTGGATGACGGAAGAGCGTTGGCCGCGAGCGCTCGACGCGTTGCAGACCGCGTCGCGCATCGAGCCGGCGCGCGCGGACCTGCACTACCGGATGGCCGAGGTCTATGAGCGCATGGGCAGCCTGCACTCGGCCCTCGACGAGGTGCGACGGGGTCGCCTCCTCGACACACCCGAAGGTGCAAAGGCTCAGGATTCCTGGGTTCAACGGCTCGAGAAGGCCCAGGCTGTGATGCCCTGAAGCAGCCTGCTACACCGGCGCCGGGAGTTTGAACTCAGCCGCCCGGGGGTGGTACTGACCCGAATCAGGCGGTTTCGCCGGGGAAGGGACTCGTGTCGGCCACCTCCACGCAAACGGACGTCTTCGGTGGTGGTGGGCAGGATCCGCGCTTCTACCTGCGCGTCATCCTCCGCCGGAAGTGGCTCATCCTGCTCGTCTTCGCCGTCGTGGTCGGCGCGAGCACGCTGTACACGACGCGGCAGCCGCGGGTGTACGCCGCGCAGATCTCACTCATCATCGACCCGAAGGAGCCGCGCTTCCTGGACAGCCAGATCCAGGACGTGAACAACGACACGGGCTCGTACTACTGGGCGAACAAGGAGTACCTGGAGACCCAGTTCAAGATCATCCAGAGCCGAGCGGTGTCGCAGCGCGTGGTGGAGAAGTTGGGCCTCAACGCGGACCCGGCGTTCCTCGGCCTCGCGAAGGTGCAGGACGAGAAGCGACGGCAGGAGCTGATGGCGAAGGTCGACGCGGTGTCGATCCTCCAGGCGAAGATCAAGGTCGAGCCGGTGAAGGAGTCGCGCGTCTCGCTGATCAAGATCGAAGACTCGGATCCCAACCGCGCCGCGCTGCTCGCGAACGAGGTCGCGCAGGCGTACATGGACGAGCTGCTCGCCCAGAAGCTGAAGCTCACCGAGAACGCATCGAAGTGGCTCGACGAGCAACGCGGCAGCCTCTCGGAAGCGGCGACCTCGAGCGAGCTGGCCCTGTACACGTATCGCAAGCAGGCGGACATCCTCGCCATCGACGACCGCGCGAGCATGGCGTCGCAGAAGCTTCAGGAGACCAGCAAGGCGCTCACCGAGGTGCAGCTCAAGATTGCCGGCCTGAAGGCCCGCGTCGCCGCGATCCGGAACGTCCAGCAGATGCAGGGCGCAGAAGATCGGCTGTGGGCGGAGGCGCTGCCGGCGGCCCGCGAGAACGAGAACCTCAAGGCGCTGAAGAACCGCCTCCAGACGCTCAAGAACGAGTGCACCGACCTCCAGTCACGCTACCTCGACGGACACCCGAAGCTCATCGAGTGCCGCGAGAAGCTGGCGGTCGCCGAGAAGGACGTCGAGCGCGAGCTGTCGAACCTGGTGCTCTCGACCGAGGCCGAACTGCGCGAGGCCATCGAGAAGGAGCGCAACCTGAGGGAGCTGTTCGAGGGCGCGAAGGCCGAGGCCTTCGACCTCGAGAAGAAGAAGGTCGAGCTCGAGAAGTTCAAGCAGGACGCGGAGAATGCCAAGCGGCAGTATGAGTCCGTCTACAAGCGGCTGAAGGACATCGAGCTCTCGGGTGCGCTGCGCACCTCGAACGTGAAGGTGCTGGATGCGGCCCGGCCGTCGATGGGGCCGATTCGGCCGAACGTGCCGCAGGGCGTGATGATGGGCGTGATCGCCGGCCTCATCCTTGGGTTCGGTCTGGCGCTGCTTCTCGAGTTCCTGGACACCTCGGTCAACTCCCAGACCGAGGTGGAGGAGCGCCTCGGCCTGACGTTCCTCGGCTTCGTCCCGACGATTCCGGAAACGGGCACGGGACCGAAGGACCTCCACGTCTTCCGCGAACCGAAGTCCGTGATTGCAGAGTGCACGCGCGCGGTTCGGACCAACCTGCTGTTCATGTCTCCCGACAAGCCGTTCAAGCGCATGCTGGTGACCTCGAGCGGTCCGCAGGAAGGCAAGTCCACGACCGCCATCAATCTCGGCATCACGATGGCTCAGAGCGGGAGCAAGGTTCTCATCCTCGACACCGACATGCGCCGTCCGCGCCTGCACCGCGCGTTCGGCGTTCCCAACGACGTCGGCGTCTCTTCGTTGGTGGTCGGTGAGGGCACCCTGGAGGCGGCCATCAAGTCGACCGAGGTGTCAGGTCTGTTCGTCCTGCCTTGTGGGCCCGTGCCCCCGAACCCCGCGGAACTGCTCCACACGAAGGCGTTCGCGGAACTCCTCACCCAGCTGGGAGACCGCTTCGACCGAGTCATCCTCGACAGCCCGCCGGTGGGCGCGGTGGCCGACGCGGTCGTGCTGGCCACCCAGGTGGACGGCGTGGTCGTGGTGCTCAAGGCCGGCCAGACCCACCGAGACATGGCACAACGGACGGTGAAGGCCTTGCGCGATGTGAAGGCCAACATCTTCGGCGCCGTGCTGAACGACGTGAACCTCGAGAAGTCGAAGTACGGCGACTACTACTACGGCTACGCGTACCGGTATTACGGCGAGGGCGAGAAGAAGGGCGCCTGATCGGCTAGCCGTGGCCCTGGGCCTCGCTCCACGCCTGGAACATCAAGATGTCCCAGAGGTGGTACTCCCACGGCCTCCGGCCATGAAGCAGTTCGGCCCACCGCTCTCGGACGAGTTGGGTGTTGAAGCCCTGAGCGTCCAGGCGGCTCGGTGCGAGCAGCCATTCGGCCCACTCGCGCAACGGCCCACGCAGCCACGAGCCCAGCGGGATGCCAAAGCCCATCTTCGAAGCAGAGATCAACTGCAGCGGCACGTACTTCGCCAACACCTGCCGAAGGATCCACTTGCCCGTGTTGCCGCGAATCCGGAAGTGACTCGGCAACCGCCATGCGAGGGCGAAGATACGGTGGTCAAGCAGCGGCTCACGTGCTTCCAGGCCGACCGCCATCGATGCTCGGTCGACCTTCGTCAGGATGTCGTCGGGCAGGTACTGCAGCGTGTCCCGCAGCATCATCTCCTCGGCGATGCCGCCGCCCCGACCGCGAACGAGAGGTGTTGAATCGAGGCCGACCGGCAGCGGTTCGTCCTGCAGCAGGCGATCGCTTGGAAGCCAGTGGCTCGAGAGGATGGCGTGCATCATCTCGGGGCTCGATGCATCGAGTACCGAGGCGACCTTGTGGATACGGATCCCAGGTAGCCGAAACGCTGGCAGAAGCCGCCCTGCCCGCTCGAACAAGGCGTCCCACGCAGCCGGGGGTCGTGAGGTGATGAGGTTCGACATCGCGCTGCGAATCCGATGCGGGAGGTGGCGCTCGAGGTTCCATAGCCGTGGCCCCCAGAGGTGCCGGGTATAGCCGCCGAAATACTCGTCTCCGCCATCGCCGGAGAGGACGACGGTGACGTCTCTCCGCGCCAAGCGGGCTACGAGGTACGTCGGGATCTGGGACGAGTCGGCGAACGGCTCGTCGTAGATCGTCGGCAGCAGCGGGATGACGTCCAGCGCGTCCCGAGCCGTAATCTTCAGCGAGGTGTGGTGGGTGTTGAGGTGGCGCGCGACGGCCCGCGCGGCCATTCCCTCGTCGAAGTCAGCCGTCTCGTTCTCGATCGAGAACGTGTGGACCGGTGCGTCGCTCTGCGCCTGCATGAGCGCGACCACCGTCGACGAGTCGATCCCACCCGAGAGGAAGGCGCCGAGCGGAACGTCGGCAACCATTCGCTGCCTGACGGCGTCGCGGAGAAGCGAATCCACGGCTTCGATGGCCTCTTCTTCGGTTCCCCGGAAAGGCACGCTGAGGCTCTGCCGCGCGACGCGCACCGGGTCCCAATATCGAGTGGTGCGAGGCTCGTGCTCGGACTCGTGGCGGAAGGTGAGGATCGACCCCGGGGGAACGCGCCGCGTGCCGTCGTAGATGGACTGCTCGCCAGGCACGCAGTTCGCGCGGAGGAAGCCCGCGAGGGCCCCGCGGTTGATGCGCGTTCCGTAGTCCGGCACCTGCTTGAGGGCCTTCAGCTCGGACCCGAAGGCGAGGCCGGCTGACGTTCGTGTCCAGTAGAGCGGTTTGATCCCGACGCGATCGCGAACCAGATGAAGCGCGTGCTCGCGGGCGTCCCACAGCACGAACGCGAACATGCCCACGAAGCGCGCGACGGCCCGCTCGAGCCCCCAGGCCTCGATCGCGGCCAGCATCACCTCGGTGTCCGACGTTCCGCGCCATTGGGACTGGTGCCCACCGCGCTCGAGCTCCTCCCGGATGGCCCTGAAGTTGTAGACCTCCCCGTTGAACGAGATGACGAAGCGGCCGGAGGCCGAGCCCATCGGCTGGTGACCGGAGGGCGAAAGGTCCACGATGGCGAGGCGGCGGTGCGCGAGCACTGGCCCGTCCGAGCCGCAGCGCAAGAGCCCGGAGCTGTCGGGCCCGCGGTACGCGATGGCGTCAGCCATGCGCCGCGCGACTTCATCCCCGAGTCCTGGTGCCCAGAAGCCCGCGATCCCGCACATGGCGCACGTCTTTCCACGACTCGACGCCGTCCGCCACGACGGCGAGGCGAGTGTCAGCCGCGCACTCTCATCCAGAACGACATGGGTTCCCGGTCGCGGTGCTGCGCGAGAATCGGGAGCGCCTCGCTGAGCGCCGCGAAGTGCGAGTGGAACAGGTGGTTCAGCGCTCCAACCACCTCGAAGCGGCTGTTAAACGTGAGGAATGCCTCGAGGAGGTACTGCTCGTCCCACATGAGCATGCGCTCGAGAACCCAGTGTTCCGGGTAGTCGCGCGGGGTGAACACGTCATGGACATGGACGAACACGCCGGGTTTCAACCGGGGCAGGACTTCCTGGTACAGGAACAGCACGTCTCCCTGGGGACGAAGGACGTGCGACGAGTCGATGAAGAGGACGTCTCCGGACTCCAGCTCCTCGAAGAGAGTGGGGGGGCAGCGCTCGACCTGAGAGCGGACAATCTCGATCCCGAGCTGCTCGAGCCACGGCATCTCGAACGGCTCGATGCAGCGGTGTTGTGTCGGGTGGCCCTCGACCGCGTTCTTCTCCATCGCCAACCTGGCGACGAGCGTCGAGTTGCCGGAGCCCACTTCGATCCACCGGCGCGGCTTCACGGTGCGAATCATCGCGTACGTGTACGCGGCGTCGGCGAACGCGAAGGTTCCATTTTCGTAGCCGAAGGTGGTCGGCGACTCCTGCCTCACCGGGATGTCGAGCAGTTCACTGCCGACGTCGAAGCGCCCGAGCCACTCGAGCTGGCCTGCCTCGTTGAGCTCGAGCCCGGGCAGGTCGCGGGGCGCGCTCATCGGCCTCCGCAGGTCCTGTCGCCTGGTCAGCGGCTCGTAGTAGTGCGCCTGCAGCGGGAACACGCCGAGTTGGGACAGCAGCTCCCGGTTCCTCGCGAGGTCGCGGATGCCGACGCGGCGCAGGCCGCGAAGGTACAACGCGCTCAAGGCTGTCGCGGGGAGCGCCAGTGTGTCGACGAACTTGAGCGCGGGCCTGAGCCGCTCTCGGAGCCGCAGCTGGAACTTCAGTCCGTGGACCATGTTCGACAACGTGGTGTTGGCCATGCTTGTCCTCTGGGCGCTTCTAGCTAGCCCGCCTTCGGGCCTCGCTCCCCGTCGCCCAAATCGAGCGCGCGGGCGTAGGCGGCCGCACACGCATCGATCGAGTAGTGCGTGAGCCCCAGCGCTCGCGCGGATTCCCGCAGGCGATCGCGGTGTGGCCAGGCATGCAGCACGTAGCGGTTCGCCACGGCCTCAAGAGCCGATCGCTCGACCGAATCAGACAAGAGCCCGGCCTCCGAGCCGGCGAGCTGCGCGTCGAGGTCGCCGACTCCCCGGTTCGCGAGTACCGGTACCCCGCACAGCAGGTACTCCGCCACCTTGATGGGGCACACCGCGCGTTGAGACAGCGAGGGCTGCCGGAACGCGAAGCCGCCATCACACGCGCGCAGGTACCTGGGCACCTGCATCGCATCGACCTTCCGGATCGTGACGGCTCCCGGCGCGAGCCCCGCTTCCCTGCACAGCGCAGCGGCCGTCTCCGTGGCCGCCGTGAGGATGAGCAGGTGGGCCTTCGGCAGCCGCGCCCGGATCCGTCCGAAGGTGTCCAGCATCTCCCGGCCGAGGTACTGCGGGCCCAGTGAGCCGACGTGGGCCAGGAGCGGACCGTCAGGGGAGACGCCGAGCTCGCGGCGCACCTCCTCCCGCTGCTCGGCGGAGCCGGGGCTGAAGCGCTCGGGGTCCTTGCCGTTGGCGACCACCACGAACCGCTCGAGCGGAACCTTCGAGCGCTCGGACAGGAGCGACGCCGCATGGGTCGTGCGGGTGAGAACGCAGCTCGACCGCTCGACCATCCGCCGCTCCAGTGCGCGGAAGCCGAGGTACACGGGCCCCGTGCGCGACCAACCGCCAAAGTCGGCCCGCTCGTCGGGCACGAGTCCATCGGAGTCCCACACCAGCCGCGGCCGCCCAGCGAGCCGGTGCGCGGAGAGCGCAATGGCGGCGGGAATGTGCGAGCGCGGCATGAGCACGTCGGCCCCCTGCCGGCGAGCGGCTCTCGCGACCAGCGCGGCACCGAACGTGACGGCCGCCGCCGTCGCGAAGTGGAGCGGGCGCCGCGGGACGGCGTGGACTTCGTAGGTCACGCCGTACTGTGCCGCCGCCTGTGCCGTTCGTTCACGGAAGCTCGCGAGGTCCCACGAGAACTGAACGACATGAGTCTGGACTCCCCACGCAGCGAGCCGCTGAAAGATGGGGAAGAACAGCCCGTCGAGGTAGTTGTTGGCCGGGCCGTCCCAGGTCACGTACAGGAGCTTCAACGTGTGCTCCCCAGGGCGGCGGCCGCCAGCCGACCACCCAACCGGGTGGTGAGGCGCGCGCGACGGGCCTGCGTCCGCGCGGCGAGCTCCGAATACAGCGCCTCGAGTTGGCGACGCCAGATGGAAGGGGACATTCGCGCCTCCACGAGCCGGCGCGCCTTTTCGCCGAGCTCGCGGCGATCGGTCGAACCCAGTGCTGCGAGCCGGCGCAGCCCGTCGGCCCAACCCTCGACATCGCGGGGCTCGACTTGCCAGCCATTCGGGTAGCCAACCATGGCCTCGTCGATGCCGTCCGCTCTCGAGGCGAGCACGGGGCGAGCTCGTGCCATCGCCTCGGCCAGGCTGATGCTGGTGCCTTCCGAGAACGAAGACAGCACGTAGGCATCCGCCTCGTCGAGCAAGCGACGGACATCCCGCTGGAATCCCAACAGCCGAACGTCGCCGGCGAGCCCCAACTCGTCGATCCGCGCCTGGAGCTGCGTCCGAAGCGGGCCTTCACCAGCGATATCGAGGCGGGGTCGGACCTCGGGTGGAAGCCGCGCGAGCGCGTGCAGCAGCGTCTCGTGGTTCTTCACTTCGACGAGCCTTCCCACCGCAAGCACGAGCGCCCGCTCTCGCTGGGCCGTGGGCATAGGGGGCTCGAGGTAGCGGGGATTCAACGAGTTGTAGATGAGCCGCACCTTGTGCGCAGGCAGCCAGTGCTGGGACGTCACCGCGTCGCACGTGCGCTGTGACACGCCGACGACGACGTCGGCCAGGCGATAGACCGCGCCGAACAACGCCCGCGTCCGGAGCGAGCGCACGGGCATGCCGACCTCCTCGATCGCGACGCACGGTGCGCCGGGGATGCGCCTGACGAGCGCGGCCTGGAGGTTCGCCTCCAGCACGCTGGCGTGGATGACGTCGATTCGCCGGTCGAAGACGTATTCGGCCAGGCGGCGCAGCGCCCGCGGGTTCCTCGGGCTCGGATCCGTCCCCAACTCATCCACGCGCACCCCGAGTGCCTCGACCTGGCGCGCGGCTTCACCGCGTTTCCAGAAGGTGCAGACCCGAAAGTCGAACCGGTCCCGGTCCATCAGGCCAGATTGGGTGATGATGCGTGACTCGACGCCCCCGAAGTCGAGGACGGGCATCAGCCGCAAAATGACCGGGCGTTGAGTGGGCACGAAGGGGTAGGAGACGGGGCGGATGAAGGAGCAGGAGACGGGCGTGGACCTCGAGACGCCGAAGTACCGAATTCAGCGTCGCTTCTATGATCGCGTCACTGGCCGCGTCTACGACCGGCTGGCCGACATCGAGCGCAAGCTGGCGCCGAACCCCGCTGCCATACGGACGTTTCTCCGCATCGGCTACGTCCCCGGAACGGCCACGCTCTTCGAAGGTGTCGACTGCCTGCCGGGCGGTTGTCGGCTCGTGGTGGGAGCCGAGGGTTGGCGCGTGAAAGAGCGGTTCCAGACGCCGCCGCCCCGCGCTGAGGGCGACTGGACCCGTCTGCGAGAGGAGGGGGCGCGACTGTTCGTCGCCGCCGTCCACCGCGCCGCCGCGGCGCAGCCAGAGGTCCTCGTGCCACTCAGCGGCGGAATGGACTCGCGCGCCATTCTCGCGGCGCTGCTCGAGGTTCTCCCGGCCTGGAAGATCAACACTTACACCCATGGCACTATCGGCGCGAACGACTTCGAGCTCGGAAACCTCGTGGCGCGCCGAGTTGGCACGCGACACGTGTCCATCGACCTCGACCAGGTCCCTTTCACTTACGACGCGCTCGCCACAGCAGCCGTGTGGAGCGACGCCAACACGGATCTCGCGCAGCCCGCCGTTTGGCACCGAGTGGCGGAGATCTTCGGAACCTCCGTTCCGCAGTGGACCGGCTTCACCGGTGACGGGCTCGGAGGATCGCATTATCGGCCACCCAGAGCGGTCACGATGACAGAGGCCGTCGAGGCGTACCTGAACGAGGAGGCCGTCCATTACGACTGGGTGGACCGGAACGAGCCATGGCGCGAGGAAGCGGCCCTGGTGGCGACCGAGACGGCGTACGATCGCTCACTCGGGCGGCACGAGGCCGTGTGGTTCGACAACCACGTCGAACGCTACACGACGCACCACATCTTCATGAACGCGTTGTCCTTCGTGAACCCGTTCATGGATGACGAGTTCGCGAGCTTCATGCTGTCGCTGCCTTCCGAGTGGCGGGACGGGAAGCGCTTCTTCGACGACATGGTTCGCAGCCGCTTCCCGAAGCTCTTCGGCCTGCCGACGAAGAGCGAAGGCTGGCACCAGGGAGGTGTTCGGCAGGCGGGCTGGAGGCTGGAGCAGGCGGCGCGGAAGGCCGCGTGGCGGATCGCGCCGAGTCGATTCCACCACCCGATGATGTCGTACCTGGATTTTGGCGAGGCGCTCCGCCGCCGCGACGACGTGTCCAGGCTCGCGGCGGAGCTGCTCACAGGCCTGGCGCGGCGTGGTGTCGTCGATGGGCGCGAGGTGCTCAGGCGATGGAAGTCGCATCGCGCCGGCGCGGCGGATCACCGCTACGTGCTCACGCTCTTGATGTCGCTCGAGGTGGCGTTACGGGTCTTTAGCGACGCGGAGGGCCCGCGACGTGCTCCCAGTTCGTCGGGCGCCTGATGTGAGGCGCAGGTGCCAGTTCCGGCTCGGGCAGCGGCGCCCGAAAGATCGACGCGGGGTTCTGGAGTGCCTCGCGAATGGTGGGGAGGGCGAGCGGGTCGAAGCCGAGGAGTTGGGCACCGACGGCGTCCAGAGTCGCGGGGTTGCGCCCGGCCAGCAGGACGCCCAAGTGTGCCGGAATTGGCCGGAGCGGACCATCACCGGTGCCGACGGTGATCGCGTCGACGAGTGTGAAGACGGCTCTGGGGCGGCGTGGCGCCCAAGCGTACAGGAGGTGGTTCAGGTCCAGCGTCATGCGCCAGACGGTGTCGTTTCCCGGCCAGCTGCCAAAGTTGCTCGGGTCGACGAGGCGTGCCGTCAGCCGATCGGCGGAGTTGAGTGCTCGAGACAGCACGCTGATGAACGGACGCGGCAGGTTCGCGAGGTGCTCGAAGTGGAAGTCATAGTAGCGCTCGAACAGGTCGCGAATCCGGCTGTCCTCGCGGTGGCTATCTCCGCCGGTGCCGGGAGAGCCGATCACGTGGTGGGGCAGGAACTCCTTGTGGCCGTTGATGCCGACGAGATTCTTCAATGCGCCGGTGATGCCGGCCTTGATGTGGGTCTTGAGCTTCGGGAGGTTGATGAAGACGTCAGCATCCAGCGCCGCGCGCGAGACGAGGTACTCGTGCTTGCCCGGTGCATGCCGCTTCTTCATCGAGGAGTGGGGGTAGCAGGTGACGCGGAACCGGTCGGCCTTGTCGGAGACCTGATCGAGGAAGCTGCGCGGGCCGAGGTCGATGATTTCGTGCAGGGCGGGATCGAAGTCGTCGACGCGTTCCGTCGCGTGCAGCGAAAAGCGGCTCGCGGCTCGAACGAGGCGCCAGTCCTGCACCGCGAAGCTGACGCGCGGAAATCGGGTACTGAGGCGAGCCACCATCTCGGGGATCCGGTTGACCCGAAGGAGCTCGTCGAAGTCGCAGCCCTGGACGGGGGCATCGCCGATGATGATGCGTGCACCCGAGGGCAGGACGTCGGCCACGGTGGCGGCGACGGCTTCGATGACGACCGGGTGCGTGACGAGGCTCGAGGTGTCGTGTCCAAGGGGGTTCGAATGGCTGACCCAGTTGGGCTTCAGGACGATGGACGTGGCGCTGCGGCAAGAATCGAGCGCGCCAATTTCGGCAAGCGCAGTGCCAACCTGGTCTGCCATGGACGCGTCTTGATAGCCCCGCAGGCTGGACGCGCGTGGCGCGTGCGAAATGGCGTTGGGCTTGGTCTTGAGCACATGCCGCAACGTAGTGGAGCATGGCGCCAGCTGGCCACTCGCCGCCTGCTCGCAATAAATGGGGCCGCTGACAGTGACCGGGAAATGAGGTCGGAGATGGCCCTCGACGAGGAGTTGGTGACGGTCGTAGTGCCGAGCTTCAATCATGCGCAATATGTTCAGACGTGTCTTCAGTCGATTCTGTCTCAGGACTACCCAAGCATTGAGCTGATCGTGGTCGACGACGGCTCTACCGATGGTTCGCGCGCTCTTCTGACGGAGCTTGCGGAGCGGCATGGTTTTCGTCTGATTCTGCAAGCGAACGCGGGGATTGCCGCGACCCTCAACCGCGGCGTTCGAGAGGGGCGTGGCGAATATGTGGCGCTCTGTGCGTCGGATGACTTCTGGCTTCCAGGGAAGCTCGGCACGCAGGTTCGGTACCTACGAGAACATCGAGAAGTTGCGGGCTGCTCGGGCAACGTCGTCCGGGTCGACGAGACGGGGAATCCCCTTCCCGGGCAACGGCCCGTCGAACCGAGAAGGCACACGTTTCAGGATTTCCTGTTGTCGAAGTACTACTTCCCGGCTCCGGCGGTGATGCTTCGGCGAAGCGCCTTTGAGGAGGTTGGCGGGTTCGATGCCCGCTTCAAGATGGAGGATTGGCCGATGTGGCTGAAGCTGACCGCTCGTGGCTTCTACCTCGACCTTCTGCCGGAGTCTCTCGTCGCCTACCGCGTGCATTCCATGAACGCGCACAAGCGTGTTCGGGCGATGGTGGAGGATCGATTCGCGGTCATCGAGCAATACGCGAACTCGGAATTCTACGACTCCGCGATAGACGAGTTGGTTGTACGCGCGTTCTTCGAGTTGGCCTCTACCGAGAAGCGAGCGGCTGTACGGTATGCGCTGCCGGCCTTGCGCGCGGCTCCAAGGGACTGGAGAACCTGGCTGGCCTTCGCCCGACTCGCGCTGAGCGAACCACACGCCGAGGCGCTCACTCGTTCCTTTGAGTGGATGGTGCGAGCGACGGCCGCGTGGCGCAACAACTCTCGGAGCCGTGGCGGCCTCTGAATCACTCGTCCAGTTGTCGAGCTTGCCGGGAGAGTTTGCGTCGCAGTTGCTCCGCTAGGACTCGGAGATCGTCTCGGCCTCCGCTCAGAAGTAGCCACGCGAGCGATGCACTAGCCGCCAGGATACGTGGCAGCCAGTTGCCGGGAACGAAAAGGAGTCCGATCGCGATCCCGGTCCCGAGCCACACGAGCAGCAACTCTCGTGGCTGAGCCTTCACCTCGAGACTCCGCCACACGACCATGGCCGAGATCGGAAGGTAGACCATGTAGCTGAGGAAGTAGCCCACGCCCGCAGCGCGAATCCCAAGCTGATCGGCCAGCAGCCAAGTGGACGCGCTCAGGATCGCCGACGCGGTGAGTTCCGTCACGAGGAACGCGCGAACCCGGCCACGGTAGAGGAGGGGACCCGCGTACACCCAGGAGAGGCACTTGGCGATGTCGCCGGCGAACTGCCACCTGAGTATCTCGGCGGCCTCATCGAATCGCGTCGAGTACATCAGACGGATCGCGAGGTCGGCGAACGCGATTGCCAGTAGCACGATCGGGGGCGCGAGCTTCATGACGAAGTGAGCTGCGCTGTTCATTTCTCGCTGGAGCTGCTCGCGATTCTGCGCCGCGGCGTACCGGGGAAACACGAAGTTCCCGATGCCCGCCAGCACCATGCCGAGATAGAGCGAACCCACGGCCCACGCGGCCTGAAACTGCCCGTTTGCGTGTGGCCCGCCCACCCCGTCGAGCCGGGTTCGGATTGAGAGAAGGGCCGCCTGGAGGGCGCCGGACCCGATCAGAGAGGCGGCGCCCAATACCAGCGCTCGTCGAAGGTAGCCCGTGTCGAAATCGGGCTTCAGGATTCGCGCGGGCCACGACTGTGATGAACGTGCTGCCCGGAAGACGAATGGCACTGACAGTGCCGCTGCGATCGCGAGCGCGAAGAACTGGCCAGCCAGACCGAAGGCAGCGGTGGAAAGGGCAACGAGAATTGCGGTCGCGATGGAGGTCAGAAGTTGGAGCCGCGCCGTCGTGTTGAGCGCCCCATCAAACGTCAGGGTGGCGATGCCGACATTCGCTGCGGCCGTGGCGGTTGCGCCAACGCAGGCGAGCGCCAGAAGAGGCCGAAGACCGTCGGACCAGGAGTCCGGAAGAAGAAGGAAGCCGCCGAGGACTGCAACGATGCCGAGAAAGAGCCCCAGCGCCATAAGCCACGTCAATGCCGCGGCAACGGCCGCAGGCTCTCTTCCTTTCGCGCGCTCATCAGCGAGTGCTTGCATGAGAGCCGGTCCCGACAGTGCGCTCAATGGGACGAGCGTCAGCGTGACGACCTGCTGCAACTCGGCCGCCATCCCGACGCCTTCAGGGCCCAGGAAGACGGCGCTGGCCTTGGACCGAATGACGGCGGCTGCCACCCCGGCCAATGAAGTGGCAGCGCCGAGTCCCGCCGCACGCCCGATGCTGATCCGACCATCTGTCGGCGGTGGGGGCGCCGATGCCGCTTTGCTCACGCGCTACCGCTCGACTTCCGGCTCGCGGCTAGAAACTGGCTGTAGTCGCGGATGTAGTCCGCCTCCTCGTAGGGATGTGAGGCCAGAACGGTGCACACGGCGCCTGAGGAGAAGTTGACGAGTTCGCGCCAGATCATCGTGGGGATGTACAGGCCCACATAGCTTCGGTTCAGTGTGAACGTTCTCTTGTTCTCGCCGTCATCCACAAGGACGTCAAAGCTACCCGACATGGCGATGATGAGCTGCTGCAGTTGTCGGTGAGCATGTCCGCCGCGCGACTCACCGCCCGGCACATCGTACAGGTAGTAGACGCGCGCGATCTTGAACGGGATGTGGCGGTCGCCCTCGATGAAGGTCAGGTTTCCTCGTGGGTCGTTGATTCGTGGCAACTCGATGAGCCGACACCCATTCACTCTGCCGGACGACGGTTCAGGCTGCGACATGCTGTTGCTCTGTTGTGGTCGCGACAGGGGACGCGCGGGATTGCCCACCACGACTTCTCCGGCCGGGACATCCCTATTGACCACCGCGCCAGCACCGACCATCGCTCGCTCGCCGATGGTGACGCCGGGCAGAATGGTGGCGTTCGCACCAATCGAGGCCCCTTTGCGCACGATGGTCTGCGGCCAGCTGGTTGGGTACTGCTTGCTACGCGGGTACTTGTCGTTTGTGAAGGTGGCGTTTGGCCCGACGAAGACGTCGTCTTCGAGGACCACGCCGTCCCACAGTTGGACGCCTGACTTGATAGTCACGCGATCTCCAACTCGGACGTGGTTCTCGATGAAGACGTGGTCACAAATATTGCAGTCGCGTCCGACCACCGCTTTGGGCAGCACGTGCGCGAACGCCCAGATGCGAGTTCCCTCCCCGATCTGATCAGACTCACAGAGTCCTTGCGGGTGAACGAAGTAGCTAGGCATGCGTCCGGTTCCTTCCGTTCAGACCATTCGACGAAAGGACTTCTGTTGCCAGCTGCGTGTAGCGCTGGCAGCGTCAGCATACCAGCGTCTCGGTCCTCGTAGCTGCTTGGGTCCACCTGATGGCGATCCCCACTCCAGCCTGCCGCATGTGCGGCAACCCAACGCTGGAGGACATCCTGTCGTTGGGCGAGATGCCCCCGGTGAACAGCTTCGAGTCTTCGTGTTACCGAATACTGAAACGTCGGGACTGTGCCGCAGGTGGGCGGTAACCGACACCGGGTCGTCGTCGGCGCCGGCGTCACCGGCCTCGCGTCGGCGCTCGCGCTCGCCCGCCGCGGCCACGCCGTCACCGTCCTCGACGCCGGCGACAAGCCCGGCCAGGGCGTCACCTCCCGCAACTCGCAGGTGCTGCACGCCGGCCTCTACTACCCGTCCGGCTCGCTCAAGGCCCGCCTCTGCGTCGAGGGTCGCAAGTCGCTCCTCGCGTTCTGCCAGGCCCACCACGTCCCCCACGCGCTCGTCGGGAAGTTCATCGTCGCCACCTCGCCCGACGAGGAGCTGGAGCTGCATCGACTGCTCGTCCAGGGGCTCGCCAACGGCGTCGTGGGCCTCGAGCTCGTGGGCCCAGACTTCGTCAGGAGCAAGGAGCCGGGTGTTCGCGCGTCGGCGGCGCTGTGGAGTCCTGGGACTGGGATCGTCGATGTGCCTTCGCTCGTGGATGCGCTCGATCGGGAGTGCCGGGCCCTCGGCGTCACCTTCGCGTTCCGGCATCGGGTGACGGCGGTGAAAACCCTCTCCCCAGGGGGAGAGGGGGACCGCTGGCTTCTCACCGTCGACGGCCCGGACGCGCAGCGCTTCGAGCTCCCCGCCCACACCGTCGTCAACGCCGCCGGCCTCCACGCCGACACCATCGCCGCCCTCGTCGGCCTCGACGTCCCCCAGCACTGGGTCAAGGGCAGCTACTTCCGACTGACGCGACGACGCTTCCGCCACCTCGTCTACCCCGTCCCCGCGAAGCACCTTGCCGGCCTCGGCGTCCACGTCACCGTCGGCCTCGACGGCGACACCCGCCTCGGCCCCGACGTCGAGCTCCTCGAGCCGCGAAGCGAGGACTACGCCGTCGACGAGTCGCGTGCCGCCCGCTTCGCCGAGGCCGCCGCGCGGTACCTCCCAGGCATCACCGTCGACGAACTCGCCCCCGACCAGGCCGGCATTCGCCCCAAGCTGTCCCGCCCCGGGGAACCCTGGCGGGACTTCCGCATCGAGCAGAGTCACCCCGGCTTCGTCCACTGCCTCGGCATGGAATCCCCCGGGTTGACGGCGTGCCTCGCCGTGGGGGAGTACGTCGCACAGCTGCTCTGCCCCTCTCCCCCAGGGGAGCGTTGAACGTTGGCGCTCATGTCCCCTCGCGATCGCTTCCAGCCCGGCCCCGTCACCCTCACCACCGCCGGCCTCCTCGTCGTCATCTTCCTCCTCGAGGTCATCCTCTCTGCCGACGACCTCACCGGCGTGCTCGCCCCCAGCCTCCAGGCCCTCGTCGCCATGGGCGGCATCTCCAAGGACTTCGTCCTCGACCAGCACCAGTGGTGGCGCCTCGTCGCCGGCCCGCTCCTCCACGCCGACCTCGTCCACATCGCCCTCAACGGCTTCGTCCTCCTCTTCGCCGGCTTCCTCGTGGAGTCCCTCGTCGGCAAGGCCCGGTGGATCGCCATCTACGGCGTCGGCGCCATCCTCGGCGGCGTCTTCTCCGCGCTCTTCAACCCACCCTCCACCGTCTCCGTCGGCGCGTCCGGCGCGGGCATGGCGCTCCTCGCCGCCGTCTTCGTCCTCGCCTTCGCCCTCGACGTCCCCGCCGAGCGCTCCGCGCTGCAGCTCAACGCCGCGCGCTTCCTTGTCCCCTCGCTGCTCCCCATGGCCACCAGCCGCTCCGGCGGGCACGTCGACGTCGCCGCCCACTTCGGCGGCGCCATCGGCGGCGCGCTGGTCGCGCTGCTCCTCCTCCCCGAGCTGAAGGCCCAGGTCCTCGCCGCGCCCACCCCCGACTCCGCCCTCGTCCAGGAGCCCCGCCGCCCCCTCACGCCCGTCATCGCCCCCATCGCGTTCGCCCTCGTCGCCTTCACCGCCGCCGGCATCGCCTTCACCGCCCGCGACGTCCCCGGCCTCCTCGTCCTCCAGGGACGCGCGAAGCCCGCGTCGTGGATGCCGTGGCTGAAGCAGGCCTGCGCGCTCCACTCGGAGGCCTCGTGCTTCGTCGCCGGCAAGGCGCTCGCCCGCGGCGAGGGCGTCGACGAGGACATCGACACCGCCCAGCGCCTCCTCACGCCGCTGTGCGACAAGGACGACACCGACGCCTGCTTCGAGCTCGGCCGCCTCGAGTACGTCCGGAAAAACTACGCCCCCGCCGCCGCCGCGTGGAGCAAAGCCTGCGACCAGGGCGAGCTGGCCGCCTGCCGCAACCAGGCCCTCGCGCTCTCCGACTCCGGCGCGGAGGACGAAGAGCCCACCATTCGCGCGCGCTTCGAGAAGGCCTGCCCCAGCATCCCCGCCGCGTGCGGCGACCTCGCCTCCCGCATCTACGAGGAGCGCCCCGACGACGCCTTCCGCGCCGCCGTGCAGGGCTGCAAGGGGAAGGACGCCTTCTCCTGCTGGCTCGAGGCGCGCTTCCTCTCCGACGGCACCGGCACCGAGAAGGACCTCGCGAAGGCGCGCTCGCTCCACGAGCAGGCCTGCACGCTCGGCGACGTGCGCGGCTGCAACTCGCTCGCGATTTTTCTCCAGCGCGGCTGGGGTGGTGACGTCGACGTCGCGCGCGCCGCGACGCTGCTCGACCAGGCCTGCGCCACCGGCGACCCGACCTCCTGCGCCAACTTCGCCCTCTCCCTGTGGCAGGGCAAGGGCATCGCCCAGGACCAGGAGCGCGCGAAGACGCTCTTCGCCGAGTCCTGCGCCGCCGGCTCGAGCGGCGGCTGCGACGGGCTGGCCGACGCCGTCCCCGAGGCCGAGCGCCCGTCCGCGAAGCCCACCTTCGAGAAGGCCTGCGCCGCCGGCGCCGCGTCCGGCTGCCGGTACCTGGGCGCCTTGCTCGAGAACGATGAGAAGGACTTCGCCGCCGCCGACCGGCGATACGCCGAGGCGTGTGGGCTGGGCGACCCCACCGGCTGCGCCTGGCACGCCGACATGCTGAAGGATGGGAAGGGCGTGGAGAAGGACGTCGCGGCCGCCGACGCGTTCTACCGGCGCGCGTGCGAGGGCGGCGTCGAGCGGGCGTGCGGGAAGTAGCGCCTACTCGCCGACCAACTCGAGCAGCATCGAGGTGTCGTGCAGTTCGACGCCCGGCATCAAGCCATCGCCCTTGAACACCGGCAGGGTGCGGTGCTTCGCGAGCTGGCGCCGCAGCGCGTCTTCGATCACCGCCGTCAGCGTCACGCCTCGCTCGGCCGCCAGCTTCTTCGCGTCCCGGATGAGCGCCGCGCTGAGCTCCACTGAGATGCGCATGATCGGTCTTCCCCTCACCCTGACCCTCTCCCCCGATGGGGGAGAGGGAATCGCTACTCGCCCATCAACTGCCGCATCAGCTCCTCGAGCTGCTGCTGCGTCGCCGGGTCGATGGTGGGCATGCCCGGCGCGCCCTTGCGGCCGCCGCCCGCCGGCCCGAGCAGCCCACCCAGGTCCAGCCCGCCCACGTCCTCGTCGCCGTGCGCCTCGTCCCACCACCGCCGCTTGAGCGCCTTCACCTTCGCGTTGCCGCTCTGCTTCGCCACCACGTCGGTGAACGTGTCCGCCGTCACCCACTGGTAGCGGTGCTCCGCCACGTAGCGCTCGAGCGACTTGAGCCACACGGCGTCGCCCACCAGCTTGCGCTGCGCGTCGAAGAGCAGCGGCGCCTTTCCGTACACCAGCGCCGCGTACTCGGTGTTCGAGTCGAACTCGTGCGTCGGCCGGTTCGCCACCCCGTCCGCCCCGCCGAGCAGCCGGTGCACCTGGTACGCCATGCGCACCTGGTTGACGCGCACGTTGTCCGCCGCCGCCTTCCCGCGCCGCCACTCGAGCAACAGCAGCGCCACGTGCTGCGTCAGCGCCTCGTCCGCCACCGGCTCGGCGATCGGATCGTTCCCCACCAGCATCGCGAAGTACTGGTGCGCCACCTCGTGGTCGACGGTGAACTCCAGCGTGTCCTTGAGCAGCGGGCCCAGCATCGGCGTCAGCAGCTGCTTCAGCATCGGCTCGTCCTGCAACTCGGGCATGCCCAGCGCCGCCAGCGGATCCACCGCCCCGCGGTACAGCGCCGCCGACACGGTGACGAGGCCGGGGAACTCCATGCCGCCGGCGCCGCCCACCAGGCGCGCCTCCACCACGCGCAGCGCCTTGTACGGGTACGGCCCCACCTTCGCCTCGAGCAGCTCCAGCGCCTTCGCCGCGTGCTCCAGCGCCTGCTTGCCCGCCTTCGCGTCCTCGCCGCGGTAGTGCGACTCCACGGTGACGCCGTTCACCTGCTTCGACTCGACGCGGTAGCCCTTCACCGCCAGCACGGGGAATTCCCGCGCCCCCGCCAGCGCCCACGCGAAGCGCCGCCGCCCCGCGCCGTCCGGCAGTTCGCCCAGCACGTGCCCCGCGCCCACCGCCGTCCAGTCGTCCGGCACCGACACCGACACCACGAAGTTCGTCGGCTCGAAGGTCCCGAGGTCGCCGATGCCCGACGGGCCCTCCGCCGGCGTGCCGTCCGCCTTCTCCGGCGGCACCATCGGGAGGATGCCCGCCAGCCCGATGACGTCCCGCGACATCGAGAAGGCGCCGTAGTCGCCGCCGCGCCCGCCGTTCGACGACGACAAGGCGTCGCTGCCTTCCGGAAGTCTCGGAAGCGTCGCCTGCACCTTCACCGACACCTCCAGCACATCGCCGGCCTCCGCCGGTGGATCCACCGCGAGCGCCACGAGCGACGGATCCCGCCGCGCCACCCTGGCCCGCTGCCCATTCACCGTCGCCGAGATGAGCTCCACCGCGCCCGGGTGGTTCGCGTTCGGCGTCAGCCGCAGGAAGAGCGCCGACGTCGTGCGCTTCACCGGCACCGTCAGCGACACCTGGCCCAGCACCCGCGCCGCCTCGGGCAGCACGTCCAGCTCCGCCCGCACCAGCGTCAGCTTCTCCACGCCGCCCACCGCCGCCTCGAGCCGCTTCCGCTCGCCGTCCTTGAGCGACAAGAGCGAGAACTGCACCTCGGGCGCGAGGTCCGCCGCGAGGCAGGGCAGGGCGACGAGCGCGAGGACCAGGGTGAGCCGCACGGAGCAGCCAGCATAGCGCGCCGGCCGGACGGCCGGGGGCCGCCTTGAGCGCATCGTGATGCGCCTGCTATGCATCTTGATGCATGCGGACCACGATCTCCCTCGAAGACCGGCTGCTCAAGCGCGCGAAGCGGGAAGCGGAGGCCCGCGGGCAGACGCTGAGCGACTACGTCGCGTCGCTCGTGCGGCGCGACCTCGACCAGCCGAAGCCGAAGGTCGTGAAGCCCTTCAAGCTCATCACCTCCGACGCGGAGCTGGCGCCCGGCTACGACTGGAACCGGCTCGACGAGCAGACGTACCCGCTGCCGAACGTCGCGGAGCCGGTCAAGCCCTGGCCGGAGGCGCCTCGCGATGATGATGCCTGACGTCAACGTCCTCCTCGGGGCGTTCTGGCGCCGGCACGCCGCCCACGAGGACTTCGCGCGGGTGCTGACCCGCCTGGCGGACGGGCCCGAGCCCTTCGCGTTGTCCGAGCTCGTCCTGAGCGCCTTCGTTCGCATCGCCACGACGAGGACCATCGTGGTTCGCGAGACGAACTGCCGCGGCAAGGTGGTCGCCGACGCCTACCACGCCGCCCTCGCCATAGAGCACGGGTGCGAGTGGCTCACCGCCGACGCCGACTTCATGCGCTTCAAGGACTTGCGCGTGCGCCATCCCTTGCGACCCCGGTGACGGGCGGGTAAGCGAAGGCCCCCATGGCCGCCCCGCAGCCCCCCGGTCCCCTCGACGTCACCGCCACGCTCACCGGCAAGCGCATCCTCTTCGCGGGCGCCACCGGCTTCGTCGGCAAGGTGTCGCTGTCGATGCTGCTCCACCACTACGGCGAGGA
Organism: Myxococcota bacterium; assembly: GCA_040755835.1. Taxonomy (GTDB): domain Bacteria; phylum Myxococcota; class Myxococcia; order Myxococcales; family Myxococcaceae; genus JADLDB01. The sequence goes on along the minus strand of JBFMAB010000093.1, from coordinate 47,956 downwards.
ATTGGCCCACGTCTTCGTGCTGGTCCGCAAGGGCAGCTCGAAGAACGCCACCGCGCGCTTCTTCGACAAGGTCGCCACCAGCGAGCCCTTCGAGCCGTTGCGCACGAAGCACGGCGGGCAGGCCGCGGTCGACGCGTGGCTGAAGAACAAGTGCACCATCCTCGACGGCGACATCACCGATCCCTGGATGGGTATGGACGAGGAGAAGGCGAAGGCGCTGAAAGGGCACGTGGACGTCGTCGTCAACTGCGCCGGCCTCGTCAGCTTCAACCCGTCCCTCGAGGTGGGCCTCAACGTCAACACCTACGGCGTCAAGCACCTCGTGGAGGCGTGCCTCCACTGGGACGTGCCGCTCGTGCACATGTCCACCGCCTTCGTCGCGGGCAACCGCTCGGGCCTCGTCTTCGAAGACGAGGAGGTCCAGGGCTACTTCCCCCGCCGCGGCGAGGTGGACGGGCGCGACTTCTCGCTCGAGCAGGAGCTGGCCGATTGCGAGAAGACCGTCGCGCGGCTGCGCGAGCAGGCCGACGACAAGGCGCTCGCGAGTGACTTCCGCCAGAAGGCCATCGACCGCCTGAAGGCCGAGGGCCGCGACCCCTCCGACGAGAAGGCGCTGCGCCTCGCCATCGGCCGCGAGCGGAAGCTGTGGCTCACCCTGCAGCTCGTGCAGGCCGGCATGGACCGCGCGAAGCACTGGGGCTGGCCCAACACGTACACGTACACGAAGTCCCTCGGCGAGCAGGTGCTGGCCGCCACGCCGGGCCTCCGCTACGCCATCGTCCGCCCCTCCATCGTCGAGAGCGCGCTGCACTACCCGTTCCCCGGCTGGAACGAAGGCTTCACCACCTCGGCGCCCATCATCTACGCGCTCATCAAGGGCCAGTCCGTGGTGCCCGCCGGCGACAAGGCCGTGCTGGACATGATCCCCGTCGACCAGGTGGCCGGCAGCCTCATCGCCATCACCGCTCAAGCGCTCCGCACCAGCGAGCGCCGCGTGTACCAGCAGGCCTCGGGTGACACCCAGCCCTTCATCGCGAGCCGCTCGGTGGAGCTGGTCGGCCTCTACAAGCGCCGCCGCTGGCGCAACAAGGACACCGGCAACCCGTTCCTCAACGACCTGCGCAGCCGGCGCGAGCCCAAGGCCGTCGGCAAGACGCAGTTCCAGCTGACCAGCTCGCCGCTCTTCGCGAAGGGCGCCAGGTGGCTGGTGAAGCAGATCGAGGAGAACGGGCCGACGTGGGGCGCGCCGCGGGTGTCCGCCTTCCTCGAGAAGACGAAGGAGAAGCTCACCGAGGTCGCCGAGACGGCCGACGGCGTCAACCTGATCGTCGACCTGTTCCTCCCGTTCATCTGGGAGAACCGGTACATCTTCCGCTGCGACAACACGCGTTCGCTGTACGTCGACATGCCGGCGCACGACCGCGCGAAGATCAACTGGAACCCCCAGGACATCGACTGGCGCACGTACTTCCTCGAGACGCACATCCCCGGCCTCGAGAAGTGGGTGTTCCCCGGCCTCGACGAGGAGACGCAGCGCCGCAAGGTGGTGCACACGTACCGCGACCTGCTCGAGCTGTTCGACGCCACGGTGCACGAGTGGCGTCACCGCGTCGCCTTCCGCATGCACGAGGGCGAGCGCCAGCACCGCTTCACCTTCGGCGAGGTGCACCGCTACGCCGCGCGCGTCGGCAGCTTCCTGATGCGCGTCGGCGTCGGCCACCAGGACCGCGTGCTGCTCGTCAGCGAGAACCGGCCCGAGTGGGGCACCGCGTTCTTCGGCATCCTGCGCGCGGGCGCCACCGCGGTGCCGGTGGACAAGGAGCTCAGCGAGGCGGAGATCGTCAACATCGCCCGCCGCGCCGACGCGAAGGTGTGCCTCATCAGCGAGCAGCAGGTGGAGGCGCACCCGGAGCTGTTCCGGCTTCTGACCGAGGCGGGCCTTTCCACGCAGGTGCACTCGCTGGCGCAGGCCATGGCCGGCGACGACTCGCAGCCCGATGGGCTGGGGCCGGTGAAGAAGAGCGCGTCGCCCGACGACGTGGCTTCGATCATCTTCACCAGCGGCACCACCGGTACCCCCAAGGGCGTCATGCTGACGCACCGGAACTTCTGCTCGCTGGTGTCCAAGCTGGCCGGGGCCTTCGACATCGGGGTGGGCGACGGCGTCTTGTCGGTGCTGCCGATGCACCACACCTTCGAGTTCAGCGCGGGCTTTCTGACGCCGTTCTCGCGCGGCGCGGAGATCGCCTACATCGACGAGCTGACCGCCGATCGCATCGGCGAGGTGCTCGAAAGCGGCAACATCACCGGCATGGTCGGCGTGCCCGCGCTCTGGCAGCTCTTCCACCGGAAGATCACCCAGGAGCTCGCGAGCCGGCCGAAGTTCGTCGAGGAGGCCGTGAAGGGCCTCATGAGCGCGAACGCCGAGCTGCGGAACAAGCAGGGGCTCAACCTGGGCAAGCTGCTGTTCTGGCCGGTGCACCGGAAGTTCGGCGGGCGCATCAAGTTCCTCATCTCGGGCGGCTCGGCGCTGCCGGACGACGTCCACAAGGCGTTCCACGCGCTCGGCTTCACGCTCGACGAGGGTTACGGGCTCACCGAGGCCGCGCCGGTGCTCACCGTCACCAAAGCGGGCCACCAGCGGCAGAAGGGCACCGTCGGCAAGGCGCTGCCGGGCATCGAGCTCAAGATCTTCGAGCCGGATCCCGACGGCATCGGCGAGGTGATCGCGAAGGGCCCCAACGTCATGGCCGGCTACTTCCAGGACCGCGAGGCGACCGACGCGGTCCTCAAGGACGGGTGGCTGCACACCGGCGACCTCGGGCGCCTCGACCCCGACGGCAACCTGTACCTCGTCGGGCGCAAGAAGGACGTCATCATCGACGCCAACGGGAAGAACGTGTACCCGGACGAGCTCGAGGCGCTCTACGCCGATCACCCGCACATCAAGGAGCTGTCGATCGTCGGGCTGCCGGACGACGCGGGCGGCGAGAAGATCGCCTGCCTCTGCGTGCCCGACTACAAGGACCGGCCGCGCGAAGAGGTGAAGAAGGCGCTCGAGGAGCACTTCAAGAACGTGTCGGCCGACCAGCCGTTCTGGCGCCGCGTGAAGGTGCTCAAGCTGTGGGACGGTGAGCTGGTTCGCACCTCGACGCGCAAGGTGAAGCGCTCCGCGGTGGTGGAGGAGCTCAAGCGCCTCGAGCGCATCGAGCGGTCGGCGGAGAAGGGCAAGAAGGACGGCGCTCACGAGAGCGCCGACTGGCTCACGCAGGTGATCGCCGACGTCATCCAGCGGCCGGCGGCCGAGGTGAAGCCCGAGTCCACGCTGCAGGGCGACCTGGGCTTCGACTCGCTCATGCTGACCGAGCTGGGCAACGCGCTCGAGACAGCCGGCGTGCCGGTGTCGGCGCTGGGCGACCTGACGAAGATCGCCAACGTCGAGGAGCTGCGGCGCCTGGTGGCCGCGTCGGGCCGGCGCCCGGCCGGCGAGGTGAAGGCGAAGGCGCTGTCGCCCGCCGGCGAGAAGAAGAAGACCGACCTCGAGCTGCCGCTGCCGGACGCGGTGGCGCGCGTGGGCCAGCTGGCGCTCGAGGCCGGCCAGCGCGCCATCTACGGCGGGCTGTTCGGCGTGAAGACCAGGGGCACGTCCTTCATCCCGAAGAACCGGAACGTGCTGGTGGTGGCGAACCACGCGAGCCACCTCGACATGGGCCTCGTGAAGGTGGCCATGGGCGAGCAGGGCCAGCGGCTGGTCGCCCTCGCGGCGCGGGACTACTTCTTCGACACGCCGCTCAAGCGCGCGTACTTCGAGAACTTCACCAACCTGATCCCCATGGACCGCCACGGCAGCCTGCGCGAGTCGCTGCGGCTGGCCGGCGAAGCGCTCACCCAGGGCTACAACCTGCTCATCTTCCCGGAAGGGACGCGGTCGCCCAACGGCGAGCTGATGGAGTTCAAGCCGACGACGGGCTACCTCGCGCTGTCCTTCGGCGTCGACGTGCTGCCGGCGTACCTCAAGGGCACCTTCGACGCGCTGCCCAAGGGCGCGTGGTGGCCGAAGTGGGAAGACCTCGAGGTGCGCTTCGGCCCGCCGCTGCTCATCGACGACCTGCGCGAGAAGGTGCGGGGCCTCGCGCGCTCGGAGTCGTACCGCATCATCACGAAGATGGCCGAGGAGGCCGTGCGCGCGCTGTCTCGAGGGCAGGTGTACCAGCCCGAGGCGCTGCCGGTGCCGGCGATTCCCACGCGCGAGAAGCGCCGCGGCCATGAATGAGGAACGCGCCCTCGCCCCCACCCGGGGAGAGGGCGGGGAAGAGGAGCGACACGAATGAAGATCCTCGTCACCGGCGCGACCGGTTTCCTCGGCAGCCACCTGGTGCCGCTGCTCCGGTCCGCCGGCCACCAGGTGCGCGCGATCGGCCGCACGAAGCCGCCGGCCACCTGGCGCGAAGGCGCCCACCCGGTGGAGTTCATCACGGCGGACTTGAAGGACCGGGACGCGGTCCGCAAGGCGCTCGTCGGCGTCGAGGCCATCTACCACCTCGCAGGCCTCGTCTCGTTCAAGGACGCGGACGGCCGGAAGATGTACGAGCTGCACGTCGAGGCGACACGCGAGCTCTTGAAGGACGTGCAGGCGCTGGGCACCAGACCACGCATCATCCTCGCGTCGACGTCCGGCACCATCGCCGTGTCGAAGGAGGAGCGCGTCGGCACCGAGGCCGACGACTACCCGATCGAGACGGTCGGCCGCTGGCCGTACTACCTGTCGAAGATCTACGAGGAGAAGCTGGCGCTCGAGTACTGCCGCCGCCACGACATCCCGCTGGTGGTGCTGAACCCGAGCCTGCTCATGGGCCCGGGGGACGATCGCCTCTCGTCCACGTGGACGGTGGTGAAGTTCCTCCAGCGCGACATCCCCGCGATGCCGGGCGGCGGCATGTGCTTCGTGGACGCGCGCGACGTGGCGCAGGCGGCGCTCGCCGCCCTGTCGAAAGGCGAGCTGTACGGGCGGCACCTCATGGGCGTGAACATGTCCATGGACGAGTTCTTCGCGCGCCTCGAGCGGCTCACCGGCGTGCCGGCGCCGCGGGTGAAGCTGCCGAAGCAGGTGAACATTCTCGGGGCGTACGCCCTGGAGCGCTTCGCGAAGTGGCGCGGCACCTCGGCGCCCTTGGATCCGCAGGAGGTCGAGGTCGGCGAGCACTGGTTCTGGTGCGACTCGTCGAAGGCGGAGTCGGTGCTCGGCTTCACCGCGCGCGATCCGTACGACACGCTGCACGACACCGTGCAGTACGTGATGACGAAGCTGCCGCCGGGGGAGCTGCCGGGCCTCAAAGGGAAGCTCGCCGAGCGACGCGGTGATTGAACGGCGGTCGGGCTGCCGGAGCCCCGACAGGGCAGCGCGGGGCTGGTGGCGAGCCTTTCTGCCGTGAGTCGGCGGGCCCCTCGACTGTGGGCGAGGGACCGGGGGGAGCCGCGCCGGGCACCGCCCGTCGCCACGTGCGTGCGGCTCGCGATGGCCGCGCGCTCGGGTCGATCAGCGCTCCGGCGCGCGCCGATCGGCGGTGATCCGCCAGCGTTCGCAAACCGGGCCCCGGGGCCGGCGCAGTTCGCGGCGACCTTCGCGCGGTGAGCGCGCGGTCGGCCGCCGCGATGCAGGGGGTCCTCGAGGCGCCTGACGTGCTGGACTCCGTCGTACCGCGGGGCGCCTGGCGGACCACCGCGCCATGGCCCTTCGAGCGACGCCCTTCGAGGTGACGAGCAGGGTGGACGCCGACTCGCCTGTCCTCCTCCTCGTGGAGGCTGCCCGTCACCTCGGCGCCGCGCACGGTGGTGGACCTGGTGCGCTTCCGTGGCGTCGTCGGCGTCCCCGCCGTCGCGCTCGCGCTCCGGCGCTTCCCCGACCTGGGTGGCGACGAGGCTCACCTGCGCCGCCTCGCGGTGCGGCACCGGGCCACGCGCGGGCTCGTCTTTCCGACGGGGCTCCCCGAGCTCGTCCCGCCCTTCTTCCGGGCGCGGTGATTTTCTCGACCGGCGCGCGCCCCGCGCGGACACTCGGGCGCATGGCGCGGGTCCTCCGGAAGCCGAGGAAGCAGGTCGAGGTGCGGGCGAAGGCGGCGCGGCGGGGCCTGCGCCACGTCGGCTACGGCGTCTTCCGCTTCGCCGTCTACGGCTTCCTCGGCGTCGCGCTCGAGATCGTCTTCTACAACCTCGTGCGCAACGCCCGGCACGTGCCGCTGGTGAAGTACCTCTTCCAGTTCCAGTGGCGCGTGGACCCGTCCCTCAACCTCTCCGCCATCTGGGACGTGCCGGCCATTTCCCTCTACGGCCAGTGCAGCCTGTGGATGTTCCTCGTCTACGGCGTGGCCAGCTTCAGCATCGAGGCGCTGTACCGGAACTTCAGCGACGTGCACGTCGCCTTGCGCGCGCTCGGCTACGGCCTCGTCATCTTCCTCTGGGAGTGCCTGTCCGGCTGGCTGCTCTACGGGGTGACCGGCTTCAAGATCTGGTACTACGCCGACCCCGGCAACTTCTTCCAGATGACGAGCTGGTACATCCTGCCGATCTGGTGCGTGACGGGCCTGCTGGTCGAGTACCTCTACCGGCAGCTGATGGACCCGGACCTGGTGAAGGCGATCGAGACCGCGACGCTCGAGCCGCAGGCCTGACGGCCGTCACTGCCCCTTCATCGTCCACGACACGCGGAAGGTGCAGGCGTGGCCGTCGTGGTCGCGAATGTCGATGCGGGGGTTCGCACCCGTCGCCACCAGGCCCGCGTGGATGATGCCCGCGGTGAACGTCGGCCACGGACCGACCTCGTTCATCCAGATCTCGATGGTGGTGGCGTCGACCTCGGTGATCTTCGTCTCGGTGTAGTTGTTGCCCGAGCGGAAGTTCTGCGTCGACCGCAGGAGCGTGCGCCGCGGGCCCAGCACGCGGATCATGCCCAGCACCGCGCGGCCGAGGAACGTCTCGCGGTAGCCTTCGACGAAGGACTCGCCCACGCGGAACATCGCCTGCTCTATCGGCTGGTCGGGGAACAGCTCCCGCGCGGTCACCTCGAGCGCCTTCATCCACACCTCGAAGGGGTAGGCGGGCAGCAACTTCGCGTCGAGGTCGAGGCCGGCGCTCTTGAGCTGCGCCTTGAGGGCCGGCGTCATGCGGCTGCCCAGCGCGCGCACGAAGAGGCCTTCGATGGTCTGCTCGAAGACGACCTTCTCCGTCATGGCCACGTCCCCTCGGTCGCGAGCGTGTGTCCGTCAGGGCGCCGGCGGAGGGGCCGGCGCGTCGCCCGGAGGCGCCTCCGGGCCCCGCTCGCCCCCGGCGGGCTTCGCCGCTTCGAGCTTCTCGGTGGCCATGCCCAGCGTCTCGGCGCCGGCCTGCCGCGCGCCGTCCAGCGCGGCCACGAGCTTCGCGTAGTTCGTCTTGTCGGCCGCGGTGAAGAAGACCAGGCGGTCGCCCTTCGACTTCGCCGCGAGCACGCGCTTGAGCTTCTCGACGTACCCCTCGGCCGGCACCTTCTCCTGGTTGATGCTGATGTCCCCGGCCTCGTCGAGGGACACGACGAGCTGGTCCGGCGGCACCTCCGACGGCTCCTCGACCTGCTCGGAGTCCGGCACCCGCACCTCGATGTCCTTCTCGAGCAACGGCGTCACCACCATGAAGATGATGAGGAGCACGAGCACCACGTCGACCAGCGGCGTGATGTTGATGTCGCTGTTCGGTGCGCTCTGCGGCGCCACCTTGAACTTGCGCATCTTGCGGGCCATTACTCCTTGACCTCCTCGACCCCGAGCGAGATCGACTTGGCCCCCGCCTTCCGCGCCAGGTTCATCACGCGCCGCACGTCGTCGAAGGTGAGCGACTGGTCACCCTTGAGGAGGATCCGCTCGCCCGGCTTCGCGAGCAGCTTCTTCTGCAACTCGGCCTGAAAGCCCTCGTCGTCGTACTTGTCCGTCTCGATGTAGATGGACTTGTCCGGCGTCACCGAGACGATGATGGGATCCGCGCCTTGCTTCTCGGCCTCCACCTTCATGGCCCTGGGCAGCTTCACGTCCTTGCCGCGCTGGAGCATGGGCGTGATGACCATGAAGATGATGAGCAGCACCAGCACCACGTCCACCAGGGGCGTGACGTTGATGTCGCTCTTGACCCCTCTCGAGGGGCCTGCCGCCATTCCCATGGTGCGCTAGCCCTTCGCGTAGTGCTTCGAGACCGCGTCGAGGAACTCGTTCGACGACTCGGAGATGTCGACCGCGCGGGCGTCGACCCAGCCCTGCAGGAAGTTGAACGCCATCACCGCGGGGATCGCCACGAGGAGGCCGAAGGCCGTCGTGATGAGCGCTTCGGCGATACCGGCGGACACCGTGCCGAGACCGCCCGAGCCGGAGATCGCCATGGACTGGAACGCGTTGACGATGCCCATCACCGTGCCGAGCAGCCCGACGAAGGGCGCCGTCGAGCCGACCGTCGCCAGCACGCCGAGGCCGCGCTTGAAGACCTGCACCTCGCGCGCCGCCTGGCGCTCGAGCGCGCGGGCCACCGACTCGATGGCCGTGTCCCGGTCCGCCGGTGCCAGCTTGAAGGCCGTGAGGCCGGCGTTGATGACGCGGCCGATGTGGCCCACCTGCTTGTTGAGGCCTGCGGCCGCCGCCGCGGCGATGTCCCCGCCCGACAACAGCTTCGCCATCTTCTCGGCGAACCTGTACGACTCCGAGCGCGACTTCGCGAAGACGATGATCCGCTCGAACATCACGAGCAGGCTCGCCGCCGACATGAACAGCAGGATGATGGCGATCATCCGGGCGAACAGGCCCATCGACGCCCAGAGATGCGGAAGTGAGAAGTCCATGGTGCGCGCTTCCTAGTGAATGCCCGGAATCCCGGCCAGAAGAAATGGAACGGTGCGCTGCCACACAGGTGGCCGCGCGGGTCCAACCGCCACGCCGCTTCCTAACGGTTAGCGCGGCATCTTGAACTGGAAGTTCTGCACGTAGTCGATGCTGATCGCCCGGCCCTGGAACGTGCCCGGCTTGCACTTCATCGACTGCAGCTTGGCGACCACCGCCTCGGACAGGTGGGGCAGGGGCTTGATGACGCGGCAGTTCTGCACCGTGCCGTCCGCGAGGATGTTGCAGCGGACGATCATCATGCCTTCGACCTGCGCCTCGAGCGCCTCGCGCGTGTAGAGGTTGTGCACCAACTCGGCCTTGTCGCATTCCGGCCGCGTCATGCCTTCGCCGAACGGCACCACGTCGGTGCCGGTGCCGCCGAGCGTGCCGCCCACGGTGCCGCCCACCACGCCGCCGACGACGCCACCCACGACGCCGCCTTCCACGCCGCCCTCGACGCCGCCTTCCTCACCGGCTTCGTCCGACGACTCCTCGGGCTCGGGCTCGGCTTCCGGCGGCTTCTCCTCGGGGATCTCCTTCGGCTGGACGATGGTGTCCGGCTTCGGTTCGATCTTCTTCTCGACCTTCTTTTCCGTCTTCGTCTTCTTGGGAGGAGGCGGCGGCGGAGGCGGCGGCGGCGGGGCCACCGGCATCGCGGCGAAGAACTTCACCTCCGGGTCCGGCTCCTCGACCGTCGCCGGTCGCGAGGACAGCCACAGCACGAGCGCCAGCAGGCCCACGTGCACCACGATGGAGATGACGGTCCCCACGCCGAAGCGGCTCTTCGGAACGTCTCCCTTGTTCAGGACGGCGTCGAACATGCGCGACCCTTCATAACGGAGCCCCATCCGAATTTCGATGGGGCTGTTGACACAGGCGTGACGGAGAGTAGAAGGCGACCCCGCAATTCGTCCCATACCCGCTGGAGGGGGTCTCCGTGCGTGCACCTGCCTGGTTGTTCCGAGCCGCGCTCCTGACTGTCGCGCTCGTTTCCTCGCTGGCCTTTGCCCAGGGTAACTCGGTCATCACCGGTACGGTGACCGACGCCGCGACGGGCAAGCCGGTTCCTGATGTGGTCGTCACCGCGACGTCGCCTGCCCTCCAGGGCGAGGAGATCGTCGTCACGGACTCGGCGGGCTTGTACCGCCTGGCCCAGCTGCCAGCGGGTACGTACACCCTGCGGCTCGAGAAGGAGTCGTACAAGCCGTTCTCCCGCACCGACATCAACCTGCGTGTCGACCGGACGGTTCGCGTCAACATCCAGCTCCAGCCCGAGGCGGTGACGGGCGACACCATCGTCGTGGTCGGCCGCCCGCCGACCGTCGACGTCGGCTCGACCACGACCGGCATCAACGTCGGCAAGGAGTTCATGAACAACATCGCGTTCATCCAGCCGAACGGCTCGGGTGTGCGCTCGTTCGAGTCGCTGGCCTCGGTCGCCCCGCAGGTCATCGGAGACACCTACGGCTACGGCTTCTCCGGCGCGCAGTCGCCCGAGAACCTCTACCTGGTCGACGGCGTGTCGACGTCGGACCCCGCGTTCGGCACCAACGGCGCCCAGTTCCCGGTCGAGTTCGTCGAAGAGGCGAACGTCATCACCGGCGGCTACCAGGCCGAGTACGGCCGCGCCACCGGCGGCGTGCTGAACGTCGTCACCAAGTCGGGCTCGAACGAGTTCCACGGCTCGGTGTGGGGCAACTGGACCCCCGGCATCCTCACGGGCGTCAGCCCGGTCATCAAGAACGACTCGTCGTCGTTTCAGTCGCAAGGCCGCCTGTGGAACACCATCGACTTCGGCGCCGAGGTCGGCGGCCCCATCTTGAAGGACCGCCTGTGGTTCTTCGTCGGCTTCGCGCCGTCGTTCAATCGCGTCCAGACCACGCGCTCGCTGCGCGCCTTCAAGCTGGACCCGACCACCACGACGGCGAGCTGCAGCACGCCGCCCTGCGACTACCTCTACGACGAGGACGGCTACATCCAGTCGGAGACGATCCCTGGCACCACCAAGGAGCGCTTCACCGACACCCGCGCGTTCAGCTACATCGCGAAGCTGACCTACCTCATCAACTCGGACAACAACCTGTCGCTGTCCGTCGTCGGTTCGCCCTCGCAGTCGACCACGCCCTTCTCCTTTACCCCGCTGCGCTCGGTGGGGAACTGGAAGGGTGGCACGGTGGACGTCAACAACACCAACACGGTGTCGCTGCGCTACCAGGGCGGCTTCCTCGACAAGCACCTGCTCGTCGACGCGTCGGCCGGCTGGTTCCACATCGACAACTCGTCGCTGCCGGACGACGGCAGCAAGATCGGCGCGCCAGCCGACGGCACCACGGCGGCGGGCACCCCGGCGGTCATCTTCCGCCGCACTCGTCCCTGGACCATCGCCGACTTCGAGACGCTGCCGTCGAACAGCATCGCCGACACCTGCGAGCCTAAGGGCTTCAACGCCTCGAGCCGTCCGATCGTCGACGTTCGCGGCACCTCCCGCTACGTCATGGCCTGCCCGGCCACCGGCGCCGGCCAAACGTACACCATCGGCGGCTACGGCTTCATGCAGCAGGCGTCGTTGGACCGCATTCAGGGGCGCGCGTCCGTCACCTACCTGATGCAGGCGCTGGGTCACCACATCTGGAAGGCGGGCCTCGACATCGAGCACCTGCGCTACGACATCCTCAAGGCGTACTCTGGCGGCTTCATCCTGCGTGAGTCCACGTCGGGCGACAGCTACACGGACTTCCGCCAGTACGGCTACCTCACCGGTCCGGACGAGTCGGTGCGCCAGGAGAGCATCCACTCCATCCCCACCGCCTGGGGCATCGGCGCCTACCTGCAGGACAGCTGGTCGATCATGGACCTCGTCACCCTGAACGCCGGCCTGCGCTACGAGACCCAGCAGCTGTTCGCGGGTGACGGAACGCTGGGCATGTCGCTCAACAACATGCTGAGCCCCCGCGTCGGTCTCATCTACGACTTCACGCAGCAGGGGCGCTCGAAGCTGTTCGCGAACTACTCGCGCTTCTACGAGTCGGTGCCCATCAACATCGCCGACCGCGCGCTCACGGGTGAGAACCAGTACCAGTTCATCCGCTTTCGCGCGCCGACGGCGAACCGCCAGGGCTGCCAGCCGTACCTCGACGTCAACCAGGCGCTCAACGAGTGCCAGGACCCGAACAACTACGCCCCGCTCGGGGACGCGTACGACATTTCGAACTCCGCGCTGGTCACGGGTGGTGGCCGGACGACCGTCGACCCGAACCTGCAGCCGCAGAGCTCGGACGAGATCGTCGTGGGCGGCGAGTACGAGGTCATCACCGATGGCCGCGTGGGCGCGACGTACACCAAGCGCTACATGAACCAGGTGATCGAGGACATGTCGATTGACGAAGCGAACAGCTACTTCATCGGCAACCCCGGCTCGGGCCTGGGCAGCATCTTCCCGAAGGCGACGCGCGACTACGACGCGGTGACGCTCTACTTCAACAAGGCCTTCTCGGACGGCTGGATGGCGCAGGTCAGCTACACCTGGTCGTCGCTCCGCGGCAACTACAACGGCCTGTTCCGCCCGGAGACGGGGCAGCTGGACCCGAACATCAACTCGGACTTCGACCTCCTGTCGCTGCTCCCGAACCGCACGGGCCCGCTGGACGCCGATCGCACCCACTTCATCAAGGCCTACGCCTCGAAGGAGTTCGCGGTGACCGGCAGCCTGGGCTTCATCCTCGGTCTCACCTATGAGGGTCGCTCGGGTGCGCCGCTGAACTACTTCGGCTCGCACGTCATCTACGGCGCCGACGAAGTGTTCGTGCTGCCCCGCGGCTCGGGTGGTCGCCTGCCGTGGCGCCACACGATCAACGCGAAGGCCGGCGTGAGCTACCGCATCACGAAGGACAACGTGGTGCAGTTCACCGCGGACATCTTCAACATGTTCAACTTCCAGGCGGTCACCTCGGTCGACGAGACGCTCACCAACGGCGACGTGCTGCCGTTCGTCACGAACGACCCGAACCCGCAGGCGGCTGCGTGCCTCTCGGGCAACAACCTGCCGCAGTGCCAGATGACCAATGCGGACGGCATTCCGGTGCTCCCGATCCAGACGCCGGACTTCGAGAACATCACCACCGCCGACCTGAACCCGAACTTCAAGCGTCCGACGGGCTACCAGGCGCCGATCTCGGTCCGCTTCGGCATTCGCTTCACCTTCTAAAGAGGAACCAGGACCATGAACAGCGTGCGAATTGGAGTGCTCGGTCTGGCCTCGGCGGTTGCGGGGTTCGCCCTGTCGGGCTGCTTCGCCTCGCAGCCGGCGCCGGAGTGCACGGTGACGCAGACGTCGGCGGGCTTCGGTCTCTCGCCCTACCACGTCAAGCTGACGAAGATTGACGGGGCGTCGCCCTGCGGTGACCTGAAGTCGATCGCGGTCGGCGTGCAGCGCTCGCGCCTGCCGCCGGCCATGGGCACGACGACGCCGGTGTCGGGTGGCTTCACCCTGCACATCAAGCCGTCGCCCGCGGTGGACATGTGGAACGGCCTCGTCTTCAGCGCCGACCACGACGATTCGAACAACTGCTCGGCCGGCGAGGACTGCGACACGTGCGTCGCCTCGGGTGACCCGGACGTCGACAACGTCTGCATGTCGGTGCCGGATCCGGTGCCCCGCGTCGATCCGAACGATCCGGACGGCAAGAACCTGGTGGGTGCGGGCAAGCTTCCCCAGTTCCCCACCGACGGCGTGTGCGTGGCGACGGACTTCACCGGGATGACGCAGAACTTCCAGGAGGAGGTCGTCGACCTCGTGGACGGTGGTACGGAGACGTTCCCGGCCATCACCGTGAAAGAGGAGTGGACCGATTTCGAGATCCTCTCGACCGCCAAGGCGCCGGGCACCATCTGGCGCGCCAAGCTGAAGTACACCGAGGGCAGCTGCGTGGCGAACTACGACGCCTTCGCCTTCTGGCCCGAAGTGCACTGCGAGACGGACGCGGACTGCGACCCGAACGCGGACGTCGACGCCGGGCGGGTGCTGGGCTCGGGCATCAACCCCGAGTTCAAGCCCACGTGCGATACGGCGGTCGGCATCTGCACGCCGTCCGTCACCTGGGACGAGCTGAAGTAGCCGGCCACGCCTCACGGCGATGACGAGCGGCCCTCGCTTCCCCTCCGGGAAGCGGGGGCTTCTTGCTTTCAGGGCCGGAATGCGGCTTGGGACAGCCCCATGACGACGCGGCACGAGCTGCTGGAGGCGATCCGCCGGCGGGGCGAGGACGAGCACGGCCGGCTGGTGCGCCAGGCCGAGCTGCGCGTCGCGCTCTGCTACCCCAGCCCGTACCACGTCGGCATGAGCAGCCTGGGGTACCAGGCCATCTACCGGGCGCTCAACGAGCACCCCGGCGTGGCCGGCGAGCGCGTCTTCCTGCCCGACGACGTCGAGGCCTGGGCGCGCGCGCGGGCCACGCCCGTGTCCGAGGAGACGCTGACGGCGCTGGACGCCTTCCCGGTGCTGGCCTTCTCGGTGGCCTACGAGCTCGAGCTGCCGGGCGTCTTCACGCTGCTGGAGGCCGCCGGGCTGTCGGCCTTCCGCGAGCAGCGGCCGGACTCGGCGCCGCTGGTGGTGGCGGGCGGGCCGCTCACCTTCTCCAACGCCGAGCCGCTGGAGCCCTTCGTCGACGTGCTGGTGCAGGGCGAGGCCGACGACCTGGTGCACGCGCTGCTGGACGAGGTGCAGGCCGGCGGCGGCAAGCGCGCGGTGCTGGAGCGCCTCGCTCCCCGCCCGGGCTTCCGCGTGCCCGGCCTGTCGCCGGCGACCAGCCGCTTCTTCGTGGCGAAGGCGTCCGACGAGCGCCTGCCGGCGTGCTCGCAGATCCTCACCCCGCACACCGAGCTGGCCGGCATGTTCCTCGTCGAGCCCGAGCGCGGCTGCAGCCGGGGCTGCCACTACTGCGTCATGCGGCGCACCACCAACGGCGGCATGAGGACGGTGCCGCCGGAGCGGGTGCTGGAGCTGATCCCCCCGCACGCGAAGAAGGTGGGGCTGGTCGGCGCGGCCGTCACCGATCACCCGCGCATCGTCGAGCTCCTCGAGACCATCGTCCGCAGCGGCCGGGAGGTGGGTGTCTCGTCGCTGCGCGCGGACCGGCTGACCCAGCCGCTGGTGAACGCGCTGAAAGCGGGCGGCGCGCGGGTGTTGACGGTGGCGTCCGACGGCCCGAGTCAGCGGCTGAGGAATCTCGTCGACCGCAAGCATTCCGAGGCGCAGCTGATCGCCGCCGCGCAGATGGCCAAGGCCGCGGGCCTCAAGCGCCTCAAGGTGTACAACGTCGTCGGCCTTCCGTACGAGACGGACGCGGACATCGACGAGCTCATCCGCTTCACGCTGGAACTTTCCAGAATTCTCCCCGTGGCGTTGGGCGTGGCGCCCTTCGCCGCCAAGCGCCACACGCCGCTCGATGGCGCGCCGTTCGCCGGCATCGACGTCGTGGAGGCGCGCCTCGCGCGGCTCCGCAAGGGCCTCAAGGGGCGGGCGGAGCTCCGGCCCACCAGCGCGCGCTGGGCGTGGGTCGAGTACATGCTGGCGCAGTGCGGCCCCGAGGCGGGGCTCGCCGCGTACGACGCGTGGAAGGCGGGCGGCAGCTTCCGCGCCTGGCAGGACGCGTTCGAGGCGCGGGGCTGCCGGCCTTTCGAGGCGCGCCGCGTGCCGGACGGCCGGCGCAACGCCACCGCGTGGCCCTCGGTCGGCATCGCCGCGCCCTGAGTCGACCCGGAGCGGTTGCGCCGGCTCGTCGTGGGCTGTCGGGTCCGCGCGTCCCTCCGCGCTGCAGTGGGCACGACTCGGTCGCTGCCGTCTGAGTCCCGCCGCCGGCGATCGCCCTGCCCGCGGGCACCCGCGCCCACCCTCGCCGGGAGGGCCTCCCACACGTCGCCGCGGCGGGACGGCGCGTCTTCCCGCGCGGAGCGGCGCGCGCGCTCCAGCCCGCTCTCGGCGCCTGAGAATCCCCCTCGGTGGCGCGGGAGGCATCGCGGGCACCGCCGCGTTGGTCTTCCCCTTGCTCCGGCCCCGGCCCGGGAGGAGCAACTCGATGCTGGCTCGCGTGAGGTCCGGGGCGCTCATCGGTGTCGACGCCGTCGTCGTCGAGGTGGAGGTGGACATGTCTTTGGGCATGCCGCTCTTCCACGTCGTCGGGCTGCCCGACGGCGCGGTGAAGGAGTCGAAGGTGCGCGTGGTGTCCGCGCTGAAGAACGGCGGCTTCGTGCTGCCGAGCAAGCGCATCACGGTGAACCTCGCGCCGGCGGATCTCAAGAAGGAAGGCGCCACCTTCGAGTTGCCCATCGCGCTCGGCGTGCTGGCCGCGGCCGGGCAGCTGGAGCCCGGCGCGCTGACGCCGTGGCTGGTCGGCGGCGAGCTGTCGTTGGACGGAGCGGTGAAGCCGATTCGCGGCGTGCTGCCGCTGGCGATCGCCGCGCGGGACGCGGGCTACCGCGGCGTGCTCGTCCCTGGCGCGAACGCGGCGGAGGCGGCGCTGGTCGACCGCATCGACGTCATCCCCGTACGCACCGTGCAGGAAGCGGTGAATCACCTGACGGGCGAGGCGCCGATCGCCCCGTACCGCCACGGCCAGGCGCCGGCGGCCGACGCGGCCGCGCAGGCGCCGGGCGAGGTGGACTTCGCCGAGGTGCGCGGCCAGGAGGACGCCAAGGCCGCGCTGGAGGTCGCCGCCGCCGGCGGCCACAACGTGCTGTTGTCCGGTCCGCCCGGCTCCGGCAAGACGATGCTGGCGCGGCGGGTGAACACCATCCTCCCGGCGATGGGCTTCGCCGAGGCGCTCGAGGTGACGAAGGTGTACTCGGTGCTGGGGTTGCTCAACGACGGGCGCGGGCTCGTCACGCAGCGGCCGTTTCGCGCGCCGCACCACACCATCTCCGACGCGGGGCTGGTGGGCGGCGGGCCCATGACGCGACCGGGGGAGCTGTCGATGGCCCACCGCGGCGTCCTCTTCCTCGACGAGCTGCCCGAGTTCCGTCGCAACGTGCTGGAGGTGCTGCGCCAGCCGCTCGAGGAGGGGGTGGTGCGCCTCGCCCGCGCCAACCACCACGTCACCTACCCGTGCGACGTGATGCTCATCGCCGCGATGAACCCGTGCCCCTGCGGGTACTACAAGGTGCCGGGGCGCGTGTGCCAGTGCAGGCAGCAGCGCGTGCTCGAGTACCACGCGCGCATCTCCGGCCCGCTGCTCGACCGCATCGACGTGACGCTGCAGACGCGGCCGGTGGCGGTGGAGGCGATCACCCGCCTCGGCCTCGAGGAGAAGCCGTCGGCCTGGTACCGCGCCCGCGTGGAGGCCGCGCGCGAGCGGCAGGCTCACCGCTTCCGCGACGTGCCGGGCGTCTTCTGCAACGCGCAGATGGGCCCGCGGCTGCTCCGGCGCTTCGGCGTCATCTCGGAGCGCGCGCGGCGCATGCTGGAGAGCTCGGTGCGCCGCTTCGGCCTCTCTGCCAGGGCGCACGACCGCATCCTCAAGCTGGCGCGCACGCGGGCCGACCTCGAGGGCCGCGAGCACGTGCGCGAGGACGACGTGCTGTTCGGCATCGACTGCCGCGTGCTGGACCGCCGCGACTACCTCGACGAGGCCCGGCCGGACGACGTACGGCGGCCGCCTGACAGGCGCGCGGCGCCGGGCTAAACCTCACCGCATGAAAGCCCGGTTCCTGTTGCTCGGCTCGGCGCTGCTCCTCGGCGGGTGTGGCTGGTCGCTGGAGTCCGCCCGGGAGACGGCCGCCGTGAAGGCCTGCGACTCCTACAACCGCTGCATGCAGCTCGGCAGTGGGAAGACCTACGAGTCCTACGACGCGTGCCTCACCAAACAGCGCGCGTACTGGCTGGACGCCTGGCCGACGGCGACGTGCGACGGGCACCTCAACAGCGCCAGCATCGACGCCTGCCTGAAGGCGATCGACAACACGTCGTGCAACAGCCTGATCGACTTCCTGGCCACGCTGGACAAGTGCGACAAGAAGAACACCTGCGCGCCGTGACGGAAGCTCAGCGCGGGCCGAAGGACGACAGCGCGAAGAAGGCGCG
The DNA here is from genome assembly GCA_040755835.1 of Myxococcota bacterium. GTDB lineage: Bacteria > Myxococcota > Myxococcia > Myxococcales > Myxococcaceae > JADLDB01. Next base: position 29,992 of record JBFMAB010000093.1, on the reverse strand, counting down.
GATCTTGTCGTTCGTCTCGCGCAGTCGCGCGGAGAGCGTGCGGACGAAGGTCCACAGCAGCACCGACGCGAGCTCCTTGTCGGTGAACATCACCTCGTCCAGCTTCTCGCGCGACAGCTCGTAGAGCACACAGGTGGAGTGGGCGATGGCGTCGGCCGAGCGCGGCCCCTCCTCGATGAGGGACATCTCCCCGAAGTACTGCCCCTTCTCGAGGATCGCGAGCGCCTCCTCGCCGATGCCGGGCACCATCTTCGAGATGCGCACCTTGCCGTCGGCGATGATGAACATCGACGTGCCCGGGTCCCCCTCGCGGAAGATGTGCGCGTTGAGGGGGTGCTTCACTTCGATCAGCGCGGTCGCCAGCTTGCGGAGCTGGGCGGACGTCATGCCGTCGAAGAGAGCGACTTTTTTCAGGATTTCGACGTCCATCGAGGCTAGTTCGTAGCAGACCTGAAACCGTTGTCAGCGTTTCCGCCTCTCACCGCCCGTCCGACGTCAGTGACAAGGAGCACGCCTTTGGAAACCCGCAAAGTCGTCATCGTGGGCTCCGGCCCCGCCGGTTACACCGCCGCCATCTACGCGGCCCGCGCCAACCTGGAGCCCGTGGTCTTCGCCGGAGGCCCCGCGGAGAGCGATCCGCGCCGCGTGCCCGGCGGCCAGCTGATGATCACCACCGAGGTGGAGAACTACCCCGGCTTCCCGGAAGGCGTCACCGGCCCGGAGCTGATGGAGAGGTTCCAGAAGCAGGCCGAGCGCTTCAAGACGGTCATCCACATGGAGAACGTGGTGAAGCTCGACCTCTCGAAGCGCCCGTTCCACGTGAAGGGCGAGTCGCAAGAGTACCTGGCCGAGTCGCTCATCATCGCGACCGGCGCGTCGGCGAAGTGGACCGGCGTGAAGGGTGAGGATGCGTTCATGAATCGCGGCGTGTCCGCCTGCGCGACGTGTGACGGTTTCTTCTTCAAGGGGACGGACGTGCTGGTGGTGGGCGGCGGCGACACGGCGATGGAGGAGGCCCACTACCTCTCGAAGATGTGCAACTCGGTGACGGTGATTCACCGCCGCGACTCGCTGCGCGCCTCGAAGATCATGCAGGACCGCGCGAAGGCCAACCCGAAGATCAAGTTCCTCTGGGACTCCGTCATCGAGGAGATCGTCGGCGACGAGAAGGGCGTGACGGGCGCCATCGTGAAGAACGTGAAGACCGGCGACTCGATGAAGGTCGCCGCTAAGGGCGTCTTCGTGGCCATCGGCCACCAGCCCACCACCGAGCTGTTCAGGAACACGCTGAAGCTGCAGCCGAACGGCTACCTCTGGGTCCAGCCGGGCACCACGCGCACCAGCGTGGAAGGCGTCTTCGCCTGCGGCGACGTGATGGACGCGACGTACCGGCAGGCGATCACCGCGGCGGGAACGGGCTGCATGGCGGCCATCGAGGCCGAGCGGTGGATGACGGAGCACGGCATCGGCTGAGGCCGACGGCCCGCTCCGTCACTGCACGAAGCAGCCGTCGGCCAGGGTCGTCATCGGCGCGGCGCACTCCAGCACCGCGGTGCTGAAGGCGGTGCTCTTCGCCGGTTGGCAGGTGGGCAGCGCGTCGAGGCAGTCGAGGTAGGTGCCGAGCGCCCGCACGTCGGCCGGCGAGCAGGCGCCCATGCTCGCCTCGCACGCCATGCGGTCGAAGCGCGGGTTCGGGTTGGTGGCGCCGCAGGGCGCGGCCTTCTCGGTGAAGGACTTCGCGGAGGCCTCGGCGCGATCGCACAACGAGCCGCAGCCCGAGACGAGCAGCGCGTACAGCGCGGCGGCGAGGCCTCGGAGCATGTGGCGGGACTCTAGCAGGTGCCGAACGGCCGACGGGGAGCGAGCTCGACGCGTCGGCTGCGGGGAACGTGTCGAGGCGGCTCGGAGTGTGGGCGCACGTCCACCGCCGCACCCCGGCGACCGGCAAGGCAGGGGCGATCGCCGGGCGCTCACGTGCGCGCCGGGCGGTGAGGACCGCGACGGGGAAGGCGGGGCCGCGAGCGGCCGTGCCGACTCGGCGAGGCTGGTGCGCCGGGTGGGGGCACGTCGGCGGGGAGGCGGGGGTGTCGGGCGCCGCCGACGGGGCCTCAGGGGCGCCGCGCCGACTCGGCGAGGCTGGTGCGCAGGGCCGCGAGGACGTCGGCGGGGAAGGGTGGGCCGTCGAGCGCCGGCACGCACACGCCTGCGACGGCGTTGACCAGCACGATCGACCAGCGCGCGTCGCAGCGCAGCGGCGCGCGGCGGTGCGGGTGGTGCTCGAGCAGGAAGCGCTCGGTGATGGACGCGATGCGTGGCGAGTCTTCCGGCGTGGCGACCAGCGTCGCGCCGTCCCAGGCCAGCACCGCGGCGGTGCACGACTCGTAGAGCTCCGTCCCATCGGGGCTGCTGAGCAGCGTCGCGACGCCGTCCCGCCGGACCGCGTCCCACGGAGAAGGCGAGGGTGCCTTCACTTGCGGGCCGATCCGGTCCGCGATGGGCGAAGGGAGGACGCGAACGGGGATGCCGTCCCACAGCCGCGAGCGGTCGCGCCGCGTGACGTCCAGGCGCCCGTCCACGCCGCGCACGCCATAGATGCCGGGCTCCGCGGTGGCGGCGAAGGCGTCGAAGGCCGCGGCCCACGCCGGTCCGAGCCGGCGGCGGTGGGCGTCGAAGAGGACGACGCCGTGCTCCGTCACGCGCAGCGCGGTGTAGCTCATGGGCGAGGGCATCGCGCAGGCGCGCTCGGGGCGCAACCCGGACGGCGCTGGGGCGGGCGAGGTAGCGGTGGCGGCGCGCGAGGGCACGGCGGCGGCGAGCGAGGTGTCACTCGATTTGCGCCGGGCCCCGGCGGCGGCGGCGGGCGCGCGAGGTGTCCCCGGCGGCCGTGGCGGCGGCGGCGGCGCGCGAGGTGTCACTCGATTTGCGCCGGGCCCGGTCGCCCGGCGGAGTGCGGAGTGGAGGACCGTGCAAGCCAGGCGTCACTCGATTCGCAGCGGGATTTCGCACCGCCGCTGCGCGCTCGTGGCGGAGCGCCAGGACTCGCTCGAAGTGCCACCGGATGGAGGCGCGGGCGGTGCGGCCCATGTCGAACATTCTCCTGTCATGTCAGTCGTTTGGCCGCGTTCCCGAGTGCAAGTCGTGTGACACCTTGCCCCCGCGCCCGGCAGGCTGGCCCCCGGCAGGCTGCGCGCTGACGGTCGCGACCCTCACCCGGTGAGCGCGCCCAGCTTCAGCCGCACCTCCGCGAGCTCCGCGGCCGCGTCGGAGTCCCAGGTGATTCCGCTCCCCACGCCGTACGTCCACGCGCCGTCCGCCTGACGCTCGGCCGTGCGGATGAGGAGCGCGAAGCGGGCTCGCTCGTCCTCCTCGAGCCCAAGCGTTCCGCAGTACACGCCGCGCGGGGTCCGCTCGAGCGCCGCGATGACGGCCCGCGCCGCCTCGCGGGGCGCGCCGGTGATCGACCCGCCGGGGTGGAGCTGCGCCAGCACCTCGCGCAGCGTCGAGCCGGCGCGCAGCGTCCCGGTCACGTCGCTCACCGCCTGCACCGCGTACGGCAGCTCGAGGAAGCGTCGCGCACACGGCACCGCCACGGAGCCTGGCACGCACAGCCGATTCAGATCGTCGCGCAGCAGGTCGGTGATCATCGCCAGCTCGGCGCGATCCTTCTCGCTCGCCTCCAGCCACGCGCGTTGGCCGGCGGGCGCCGTGCCCTTCATTGGCTCGGCGCGCAGCGCGCCGCCCCGCCGCTCGAACAACAGCTCCGGGCTGGCCGACACGAGCTCGACGCCGCCCGGTACCCGCACCCACGCCGCGAAGCGTGGGACGCCGCGCGCGCACAGCCGCGCGAGCAGCGCGCCCCCACGCACCGGCGCCACGCGCGCGCGCACGGTCAAGTTCACCTGGTACACGTCGCCCGCGGCGATCGCCTCGCGGATCCGCGCGACGCCCTCGAGGAAGCCGGCCTCGTCGAGACTCACCTCCAGCGGCCCGCACGGTTGCGGCTGCATCTCCACCGCCTCCGCCCGGCCGCAGAGTCGCGTCGCCTCGCCGCCCGCCGACTCGTACGGCGCGAGCCACACTGCCGTCGAGCCCGCCTCGCCCGCCGACAGCTCCCGCACCAGCGTCCACCCGCCGCGCTCCGAAAAGCCGGGGCCGAGCAGCGCGAAGCCGGGCAGCGCGTCGAGCTCGTCGAGCGCGATGACCCTCATCGGCCACCTCGGCGACGCGACTCGAAGGGCGCGACCTCCTGGAGCGCGGGCGCCCTCCGAGCGCCCCTGACGTCGAACTCGGAGCGCTCGTCCGCCCGCGCCGGCGCCCGCGACGTTGGCTCGAGCCCCCGGGCGCCGCCTGCTGGAGCGGCAGCGTCCTCCGAGCGCACTGGACGCCGAGCTCGGACCGCGCCAGCGTCCACAGCGGCCACCAAGGTACCCCGAGCCGCCGGGTGTGGCCCGCTGGAGCGCGAGGCTCCTCCGAACGCGAAAGGCGTCCAACCCGGGGCGCGTGCGCCGTCATCGGCCGGCCCGGCAACGCGGCCGAGCCTCGACGCCGTCACCGCGCTCGCCCCCGGAGCGGCTCGGCGCGAAGGCGCGGCGACGCGCAGGCCGTCCTCCCGTACACGGGCGCACGAGCGCGCACGTCGACGGCCGCTCACCCGAGGCTCCGGAAGAATGCGGCCACCAATTCCCGCCCGCGCGGCGTCGCGTGCGAGTCGGGGTGGAACTGCACGCCCGCCATCGGCAGCTCGCGGTGCTCCACCGCCATCACCGTGCCGTCCTCCAGCCGCGCCACCACCTCCAGCGGCGCCGCCACGTCCACAAGTGACAGCGAGTGGTAGCGCATCGCCTCGAGCGTCCCCTCGATGCCTGGAAAACGGCGGCTCGGTCCAAAGTGCACGCGGCCCACCTTCCCGTGCGCCGGCGTCGAGCGCACCAGCCGCGCGCCCCACGCCAGGCCCAGCGCCTGGTGACCGAGGCAGATGCCCAGCGTCGGCAGCCTCCGCGCGGCTGCGCGCTGCGCCAGCTCGAGCAACCCGGCGCGCGTCGGATCCGTCGGACCGGGGCCGATGACCAACACGTCGGCGCCCTCCAGCCGATCCGCCGCCGCATCCGCCGACACCACGCATACCCGCTCGCGCCTCACCGGCAGGCAATCGATCACGTTCCACGAAAACGAGTCGTGGTTCTCGACGAAAAGCACCTGTGGATCCGGAGGCATGGCCGACTGTCTCCCGAAACACCGTACCCCCGGGTCGCCGGTTTGCCTACAGGCGTCGGCCTGAGTTAAGGCCGGTCGCGTCGAGCGCCGGCGAACCGGAAGCCGGTGGGGAGCGCGTCTGAAGATGATCCGCCGTTTGCTGGTGCCGTGCACGCTGTGCCTCACGCTCGCGGCGTGCGGCGGAAGCTCGAAGATCAAGCCCGTGGAAGACGGCGGGCCCCCGCTGCCGCCCGTCACCTGCTTCGACAACGACGGCGACGGCTTCAACGGCACCGGCGACTGCCAGAACGAAGCGAGCGTCGACTGCGACGACGTCGACCCGATGGCGTACCCGGGCGCGCGAGAATTCTGCAACGGCAAGGACGACAGCTGCGACGGCCAGGCGGACGAGGGCCTCGCCGTCATCTCGTACTACGCGGACGGCGACGGCGACGGCGTCGGCTCGACGAAGACGGGCGAAGGCTGCAAGGCGCCGCCGCAGGGCAGCGTCGCGCAGTCCGGCGACTGCGACGACACCAACCCGAAGGTGCGCCCCGGCGAGGCCGAGGTGTGCAACGGCGTCGACGACGACTGCGACGGCACGCCCGACAACGGGCTCCCGTTCCAGGACTTCTTCGTCGACGCGGACGGCGACGGCTTCGGCGACCCGATGAGCATGCCCGTCAACTCGTGCCTCTCGTCGGTGATGGGCCGCGTGCCCAACCTCGGCGACTGCGACGACGCGAACCCGACCATCAAGCCCGGCGTCACCGAGCTCTGCAACAAGGTGGACGACAACTGCGACGGGCAGGTGGACAACGGCATCGCCTTCTCGTCGTACTACCCGGACGCGGACGGCGACGGCTTCGGCAGCGCCACCGCGGGGGCCGAGTCCTCCTGCGCGCCCGTGCCGGGCAAGGTGACGAACAACTCGGACTGCAACGACGCGAGCCCTGGCGTGAAGCCCGGCGCGCCGGAGCTCTGTAACGCGCAGGACGACAACTGCGACGGCCAGGTGGACGAGGGCCTCACCTTCGCCACGTACTACGTGGACGCGGACGGCGACGGCTTCGGCAATCCCCTGTCCACGCCGCAGTCCGCGTGCACGCCCATCGCCGGCAAGGTGACCAACGACCAGGACTGCAACGACTCGAGCCCCAGCGTGAAGCCGGGCGCGCCCGAGACGTGCAACGGCGTCGACGACAACTGCAACGGCACCATCGACGACGGCCTCACCTTCACGGCGTACTACGCCGACGGCGACGGTGACGGCTTCGGCGCGGGCGCGCCCCAGTCGGCCTGCGCGCCCATCGCCGGGCGCGTCACCAACAACACCGACTGCAACGACATGAGCCCGGCCATCAAGCCGGGCGCGCCGGAGACGTGCAACGGCGTCGACGACGACTGCGACGGCCAGGCGGACGACGGCCTGTCCTTCTCCAACTACTACCCGGACGCCGACGGCGACGGCTACGGGCAGGCCGGCGCGACCGCGCAGAGCTCGTGCCAGCCCATCGCCGGGCGCGTCACCAACAACCAGGACTGCGACGACACGCGCTCGTCCGTGAAGCCCGGCGCGACGGAGGTCTGCAACGGCCTCGACGACGACTGCAACGGCGCGGTCGACAACGGGCTGACGTTCTCCAACTGGTACCTCGACGGGGACGGTGACGGCTACGGCGCCGGCGCGGCGGTGAGCGCCTGCAGCCAGCCGGCGGGCCGGGTGGCGAACGCCACCGACTGCAACGACTCGGCGGCCTCCACGCACCCGGGCGCGCCGGAGCTGTGCAACGGCATCGACGACAACTGCGACAGCCTCGTCGACAACGGCGTCGCCACGCAGAACTACTACCCGGACGTGGACGGGGACGGCTTCGGCGCCGCGGGCGCGTCGCCGCAGGCCTCGTGCAGCGCGGTGGCCGGCAAGGTGACGAACAACACCGACTGCAACGACTCGAACGCGGCCATCAAGCCCGGGGCGACCGAGGTATGCAACGGCGTCGACGACAACTGCGCGGGCGGGGTCGACGAGGGCCTCACGTTCCTCAACTACTACCCGGACGTGGACGCGGACGGCTTCGGCGCCGCGGGCTCGATGGCGCAGTCGGCGTGCGCCCCGGTCGCGGGCAAGGTGACGAACAACACCGACTGCAACGACACCAACGGCGCCATCAAGCCCGGCGCCACCGAGGTGTGCAACGGCGTGGACGACAACTGTGCCGGCGGCATCGACGAAGGCCTGCCCACGCAGAGCTACTACGTCGACGCCGACGTGGACGGCTACGGCGCGCAGGGCTCCGCGGCCGTGTCGTCGTGCGGGCCGGTGTCCGGGCGCGTCACCAACAACTCCGACTGCAACGACATGAACCCGGCCATCAAGCCGGGCGCGGCCGAGAGCTGCAACAACGTCGACGACAACTGCAACGGCCAGGTGGACGAAGGCAACCCCGGCGGCGGTGCGGCCTGCAGCACCGGCCAGTCGGGTGTGTGCGCGGCCGGCACGCTGACCTGCACGTCGGGCACCGTCACCTGCGTGCGCAACGTCGCCCCGTCGGCCGAGAGGTGCAACGCGCTGGACGATGACTGCAACGGCCAGACGGACGAGACGTTCTCCGGCCTCGGCACCAGCTGCACCGCGGGCCTCGGCGTGTGCCTCGCGACCGGCACCATCCAGTGCAACGCGGCGCAGACGGGCACGCAGTGCAGCGCCACGCCCGGAAGCCCCACCGCGGCGGCGTGCGACGGGTTGGACAACGACTGCGACGGCGTCGTCGACGAGCCGGTCATCACCAGCACCACCGACGTCACCACCACCGCGTGGCAGGATCTCGAGGTGGCGCCGTACTACTACTCGTCGGCGAGCTGCGCGGGCGGCGTCAACGGCGCCGGCACCGACGCGCGCGCGGGCGGCGGCCTCGCGATGTCCGTCGGCGCCAGCGGCATCAGCTTCCAGCCGCTCACCACGACGGGGGCGCCCAACGGCGGCGTCACCACCGTCACGTCGCTGACCTACGCCGACGTCGATCTCGCGCAGGCGGGCGACGGCTACGTCATCGCCGGCATCTGGGACTACAACAAGGCGGAGATCGACATCTACTACGTCGACGCGATGGGCACCCCGCGCACCTACCGCTACACGCAGTTCAAGCTGCCGTCGGGCTGCAGCGGCACCGGCTGCCACACGCTGGACTCGCTGCGCCTGGTGCGCGGCAACGGCAAGCGCGTGACGCTCGTGTGGCGCGAGGACACGGTGGGCGTGCGCCTGGCGCAGGTCGAGCCGTGCAACATCTCGGGCACCTGGGAGCTGCGCGCGCCCGGCTGCGCCAGCACCACGCTGACGCCGGTGACGGTCGTGGCCAACGCCGCGGTGTTGCCGGGCCTCGGCGCGGACTCGACGCACCAGGACTGGGTGTCGAGCCAGACGTGTCCGGCGGCCGCCACGCTGCGCACGCTGGGCGTCGCCTACCGACCGAGCGCCACCACGGTGTCCTTCTTCCAGGTCAAGGAGGACGGGACGGGCAAGAGCGCGGACACCCCGGTGTACTCGGTGTCGTCCCCCCGCACGCTGGCAGAGCCCGACGTGGGGTACTTCAAGGACGGCGCTGGCGCGGACCAGTTCTTCGTGGCCTACGTGACGAAGGACCCGGGCAGCCCCGACGCGGACCTGAACTACTGGCTCACCAACGATCCCACCTGGCACTACGCCTACCTGGCCTACGCCACCCAGAACGGCGCCGACTCCATCGCGCGGCCGCGCGTCAGCGTCACCGCCAGCCGCATCTGGATGACGGCGTTGCGCTACCTGACGCCGGCCGAGGAGCCGTCCGCCTTCAAGAGGCAGGTCATGTTCCGCATGACGGACCTCTCCGGCGCGCGCGTGCCGCTGGGCTCGGCGGTCGAGGTGTCGCCCACCTTCGGTGCCTGCGGCGACGCAGCCTGCCGCCCGGGTGACAAGGGCGGCTTCACGGCGAACGCGGCCTTCGGGCGCGTCTATTACTCCGGTTCCGGCAGCTCGCCTTCGGGCAGCTACGCCAGCACGCTGACCTGCAACTGAGACCGAAGGACGTGCGCCGGCTCACCGTCGTCGACGGCTTCGCGAAGGAAGCCCGCGCGCTGCGTGCGCACTTCGACGCGCGCTTCGGTGATCCGCGCCGCGCCACCGAGGATCGCTTCGTGTGGGATCCCTGGCACGTCGACGGCCAGTACACCGTGCTGCGGACGCCGGCGTGGCGGTACTTCCCCAGGCCGCTGTACGAGGCGTTCCACCAGCGGCTGGTGTGGTGGGGCCGGCGCACGTTGGGCTGTCACGACGTGTCGCCGCCGTGGCTCAGCGTGTACGTCGACGGCTGCGAGCAGCGACTGCACGGCGATCTCCCGCACGGCCCGGTGGCCTTCGTCTTCTCCCTGACCGACTGGGCGCGGCGAACCTTCCGCGGCGGCGAGACGCTCATCCTCACCGACGAGGCCCTCGACTTCTGGCGCGACTTCACCTCCACGCGGGCGCTGGAGGAGGGCGAGCTGTTCGACGCCATCGAGCCGCGCTTCAACCGCCTCCTCGCGTTCGATCCCCGGCTGCCGCACGCGGTGCGCCGGGTGGACGGCTCGAGGGATCCACGGCAGGGCCGCGTCGTCGTGCACGGCTGGTTCGTGCAGCCCCGGCCCTTCATCGAAGGTCCGCTGCCCACGGCCGCGCTGGGGCGCGCCATCGACGGGCTGTCGGAGCTCCTCGGCGAGGCGCTGGCCGGAGGTCCACCGCTGGCCGGTTTGCTCAGCCTGGGCTTCGGCGTGACGGCGGCCGGTCGCGTCGGGCCGGTGCGCGTGCTGTCGGACACCACGCGCGCCCCGGCCGAGCGCGAGGCGGAGCGCCGGCGCGTCGTCCGGCGCGTCGCGGCCCACGTGCGGAGCTGGCGCTTCCCGAAGCAGCGCGAAAGCTCGCGCGTGACGCTGCCGCTCGTCTTCGAACGGTGACCCGCCCGTTCGGACGTCGCTGAGAATTCTCTCAGCGACCTCTCAAGCGACGGCGGCGGCTTGCCCGTACGGTGCCGCGCGTGTTCGGTCTCCTCACCGCGGTGGTCGCCGCGACCCCGCTGACCTTCGACGCAGCGCTCAGGCGCGCCGACCAGGCGCCCGAGGTGTCCGCGGCGACGCGCGCCATCGCCACCCGGCAGGGCGCGATCGGCGGGCTCACCAGCATGACGGCCAACCCCACCGTCTCCGCGCAGCCCGGCCTGCGGACCGAGGCGGGCGCGGTGGGCCCCGAGGGGCAGGTCACGCTGCAGCAGCAGTTCAACCTGGCCGGCTGGGCGGGGGCGCGGCGCGAGACGGCCTCGCGCGATCTCGACGCGGCCCGGGCGGACCTGCGCGTGCGCCGGAGGGACCTGCGCATCGCCGTCGCGAAGGCGTGGCTCGACACCTGGGCGCTCACGGAGGCGTCGCGCGCGGTGCTGGAGGACGAGGCCGCGGCGCGCGAGCTGGTGTACCGGATTCAGCGTGCCGTCGCGTCGGACGGGCTGACGAAGGTGGACCTCGCGCAGGCGAAGGCGTTCGCCGCGGAGGCGAGGGCGCTGCACCTGGATCTCGAAGGCCAGGCCATCGAGGCGGGCGGGCGGCTGGCGGTGCTGCTGGGGCTCGACGGAATCGCGACGGTGGAAGGCCCGGCGCCGTCCTTCGACGCGCGCAGCGCGCCGGAGCCCGTGAGCGCCGGGGCGGTACCTGCCGTGAAGCTGCTCGAGGCGCAGGTGCTGGGAGAGCGCTCGCGGGCGGTGGAGGTGGACTCGCAGTACGGCACGGGCCTGCAGGTGCAGCTGCAGGGCGGCCACGAGGCGCCCGACCAGTGGTTCGCCAACGTGTCGCTGGGCGTGACGCTGCCCGTCTTCGACGTCGGCAAGCGCGATCGCGTCGCGCACGAGGCGCAGGCGCAGCTGCTGGAAGGCGAGCTGGCGAAGGTGCGCGCGGGCGCGCGCATCGAGCTCGAGCTGCTCCGCCACGAGCTCGAGCACACCGCCGAGGTGTACGCGGTGGTGCACGACCAGCAGCTGCCGGCGGCGCTCGAGGCGGCGTCGATGCAGATCAAGCGCTTCCTCGGCGGCGAGTGCACGCTGCAGGATCTGTTGCTGGTGCGGCGCCTGGCCGTCTCGGCTCGCGTCGAGGCGATTCGCGCCGAGGCCGCGCTGCTGGCGGCCCGCGCCCGCGCCCGCGAGGTGATGGACGACCTCGTGCGAGGAGCGGCGCCGTGACGCGCGCGATGACGACAGACGGCGCCCGCGCGCCCGGACCAGGAAGGGAGAGGGACGGCATGCAGACGCAGCACGGGCTCGCGCCCGACGACCGGGCGGGCTCGTCGCCGCGCCCCGACGCGGACGTTCGCGCACGCGACGGCGGAGCGACGGCGGTCGCGTCGCGGCTGGGCGAGGGAACGTCGGCCTCGCCGGCGCGATCCGCTACGACGGAGGCGCTTGCGGCTCGTCTGACGTCATTCGCCTCGCATGAGGGCGCCGGAGCACGGTCGTCACCCGCAGGGCCCGACGCGGCGGAGATGTCCGTGGCTCGCCTGACGTCGTTCGCTCCGCAGGAGGGCCCTGGAACGCGGTCGTCAAGGGCACAGCGCGCCGCGGCGGAGACGCTCGCGGCTCGGCGGACGGCGAACGCCGCACAGCGGCCCGACGCGACTCCGCGCGGACGCGACGCCTCGCCACCTCGACTCGTCCTGACGCTCGGTCCCGCGCGAACACCAGCCGCCGCCGCGCTGCTCGTCGCGCTGGCGCTTGCGGCCTGCACGCGCGACGAGGCGCGCGTGCCCTACGTGCCGCCGCCGCAGGTCTCGCCGTGGGTGGCGGTGAAGCCGGCCGGCAGCGCGGCGGTGCTGGAAGGGCCCGCGCGCGCGCTGGCCGGCCCTGGTGCGTCGGCGGTGGTGACGCCGCCCCTGCGTGCGACCGTGACGCGGGTGCGCGTGCGCGCCGGCGACGAGGTGGCGGCGGGCGCGCCCGTCGTCGACGTGGTGATGCCCGAACTGCTCGACGCCGCCGGGCGCTTCGAGGGTGCGCGGGCGCGGCTGGACGCGTGGACGGCGCGGGCCGCGCAGCTCGAGAAGCTGCGCGGCGAGGGCCTCGCGCGGGCCCTGGACGTGAGCGAGGCGCAGGCGAGCGCCGCCGAGGCGAAGGCCGACCTCCAGACGGCGCGCGCGGTGTTGCTCGCCGCGGGGCTGCGGGAGGCCGACGTGCCGGGGCTGCTGGCCGGCAACGGCGCGGTGCCGCTGCGCGCCCCGGTGGCCGGCGTGGTGGTGGAGGTGCTGGCGGCGCTGGGCGCTTCGCACGAGCCGTCGGCCGGACCTCTGGTGCGCATCGCCTCGACGGGCGAGGTGCGCGTCGAGGCGCACTTCTCGCGCGCGCCGCCGGACGGCGAGTGGACGCTCGTGACGCCCGCCGGGCGCATGCCGGTGTCGCTGGTGGGCCGCGCGCCCGCGGCCGACGAGCGCGACGGCACCTTCGCGGCGTGGTTCGAGCCTTTGGACGGCAGCGTGCTGGCGGCCGGCACGCTGGGGCGCGTCAGCCTCGCCGGCGAGAGCCAGGCGGGCGTGGTGCGCGTGCCCGCGAAGGCGGTGCGCCGCGTGGACGGCGTGCCCACGGTGACGGTGCGCCGCGGGGGGAAGCCCGAGGTGCTGCCGGTGCAGGTGCTGCAGTGCCCGGGTGCGGAGTGCCTCGTGCGCGGTGCGTTGGCCCATGACGACGAGGTGAGCGTCGAGGACGCGCCGTGATTCGTCGCCTCGTCCAGTTCTCGGTCGACCACGCGAAGGCCGTGGTGGTGGTGACGCTGCTGCTCGGCGTCGCCGCCGGCGTGGTGGCGGTGCGGCTCGAGCTGGACGCGCTGCCCGATCTCACCAACAACCAGGTGCTGGTGCTGGCGCGCGCGCCGGGCCTCACCCCGGAAGAGATGGAGCGCCTCGTGGCGCGGCCCATCGAGGTGGCGTCGGGCGGCGTGCCGGGCCTCGTCGAGCAGCGCAGCGTGTCGCGCTACGGTATCGCCGCCATCACGCTCGTCTTCGAAGACGACGTGCCGGTGTACCTCGCGCGCCAGCTCGTGCAGGAGCGCCTGTCGACGCTGGCGCTGCCGCCGTCGGTTCAAGCCGTGGAGCTTGGCCCCGTCACCGGCGGCCTCGGGGAAATCTTCCACTTCACGCTGTCCTCCGACGCGCGCTCGCTGTCCGAGCTGCTCGAGCTGGTGCAGCAGCGCGTCGCGCCGACGCTCAAGAGCGTGCCCGGCGTGGTGGAGGTGAACCCGTGGGGCGGCGCCGAGCGCACCTTCGACGTGGTGACCGACCCCTTGCGCCTCTCGCAGCGCCACCAGACGCTGGGCGACCTCGCGGGCGCGCTGGAGCGGGCGACGGGCAGCGCGGCGGGCGCGGCGCTCTCGGCGGGCGAGGGGCAGGTGCTGGTGCGCGCGGTGGCGATGCCCGAGGACACGCTGGCGCTGGCGGCCGCGGTGGTGGCGCGCGACGCGACGGTGCCCGGCGCGCCGCACGTGACGCGCGTGGCCGACGTCGCCGAGGTGCGCGAAGGCGAGAAGGTGCGCCTCGGCGCGGCCACCACCAACGGCCGCGGCGAGTCCGTCTACGTGATGGTGCAGATGCTCCGCGGCGCCAACGCGCTCGAGGTGATGTCGCGCCTCCACGCGCGCATGCCCGAGGTGCGGGCGGCGCTGCCGGACGACGTGAGACTCGACGTCGTCTACGACCGCAGCGTCCTGGTGAAGGGCACGCTGAAGACGGTGGGGAAGAACCTGCTCGAAGGCGGCCTGCTGGTCATCGCGGTCCTCTTCCTCATGCTGGGCAGCGTGCGCGCGGGGCTCCTGGTCGCCGCCGCCATTCCGCTCTCGATGCTGGGCGCGACCGCGCTCATGTCGGCGCTCGGCATTCCCGGCAACCTCATGTCGCTGGGCGCGGTGGACTTCGGCCTCCTCGTCGACGGCGCGGTGGTGATGGTGGAAGGCCTGTTCCACGCGCTGTCGCACGACGTGCCCGATCCCCAGGCGCGCCGCGCGATGGAGCGGGAGACGTTCCACGCGACGGTGCGGGACGTGGCGGCGAAGCTGGCGCAGCCGGTCTTCTTCTCGGTCCTCATCATCCTCCTGGTGTACGTGCCGGTGCTGTCGCTGTCCGGCACCGACGGGAAGCTGTTCCGGCCGATGGCGCTCACCGTGGTGTTCGCGCTGGGCGTGGCGCTGGCGCTGTCGCTCACCTTCATCCCCGCGGCGGCGGCGCTGTTGCTGCGCGGGAAGGACGTGCCCGATCGCCCGCCGCTGCCGGTGCGGCTGCTGGAGAAGCTGTACCCGGGCACGCTGGCGGGCTTCGTGAAGCGCCCGTTGCTGGTGGCGGCGCTGGCGCTCATCGCGCCCATCGTCGGCGGCGTCCTCCTCGTGCGCACCGGCACCGAGTTCACGCCGCAGCTCAACGAAGGCGACCTCGTCATCCAGACGACGCGCGCGCCCGACATCTCGCTCGAGGCGGCGGTGGCGCACGCGGGCGTGATGGAGAAGGCGGTGCTCGAGGGCGTGCCCGAGGTGCGGCAGGTGGTGTCGCGCATCGGCAGCCCCGCGGTGGCGACGGACATCATGGGCCTCGAGCAGGCGGACGTCTTCGTGGCCTTGAAGCCCCGCGACGAGTGGCGGCCGGGGCTGACGCTGGACGGCCTCATCGCCGACGTGCAGGCGGTGCTGCGGGCGAAGGCGCCGGGTGGCGAGCCGTCCTTCACGCAGCCCATTCAGATGCGCTTCAACGAGCTCCTGGGCGGCTCGGTGGCCGACGTGGTGGTGAGCGTCTACGGCGAGGATCTGGCCGAGCTGGCGCGCTACGCCGCGCAGGTGCGCGAGGTGGTGGCCAGGCAGCCGGGCGCCGCCGACGCGCGCGTGCTGGCGCCGCCGTCGGTGCCGCTGACGACGGTGCGCCCGCGCCCGCTGGACGCCGCCGCGGTGGGGTTGGACGCGGCCGAGGTGCTGACCGCGGTGGAGACGGTGCGGCAGGGCCGCGAGGTGGGCTTCACGTACCGAGGCGTGGTGCGGGTGCCGATTCTCCTGCGGCAGCAGCCGGGCACCTCCGCGTGGACGCTGGGCGATCTGCAGGTGCCCGTGCCGGGCGGCGGGCTGGTGCCGCTCTCGCGCGTCGCCGACGTGGTGACGGTGGACGGCCCGGGCCAGGTGAACCGCCGCAACGGCGAGCGCCGCCTGCTGGTCGGCTTCAACGTGCGCGGCGGCGACCTCGGCACGGTGGTGAAGGCGGCGCAGGAGGCGGTGGGGCGCGAGGTGAAGCTTCCCGCCGGCTACCGGCTCGAGTGGGGCGGCCAGTACGAGTCGTTGCGCGAGGCGACGAAGCGCCTGTCGCTCGTCATCCCCGCGGTGCTGGTGCTGATTGTCGCCGTGTTGCTGGTGGCGTTCCGCCGCGCGACGCCGGTGCTCATCATCTTCAGCCACGTGCCCTTCGCGGCGGTGGGCGGCATGGTGGCGCTCTTCCTGCGCGGCATGCCGGTGTCGCTGTCGGCGGCGATCGGCTTCATCGCGCTGGCGGGCGTGGCGGTGTTGAACGGCGTCGTCATGCTGTCGCGCATCCGCGAGCTCGAGGACGAAGGCGAGGGGCCGCGCGAGGCGGCCACGTCGGCGGCGCACACCCGCGTGCGGCCGGTGCTGATGACGGCGCTCGTCGCCGCGCTCGGCTTCGTGCCGATGATGCTGGCGCAGGGCCCGGGCGCCGAGGTGCAGCGCCCGCTGGCCACGGTGGTGGTGGGCGGCCTCGTCAGCTCGACGCTGCTCACGCTCATCGTGTTGCCGACGCTGTACCCGTACTTCGCGCGCGCGAGGCGCCGGCGGAGGTAGCCCATGGTGCCGTCCATCGACGCTACGCCCGGGCAGCCGTTGCAGTACGGTGGGCCCATGCGACTCCTCGTCGTCGAGGACGAGCCGAAGATGGCGCAGATGCTCCAGCGGGGCCTCAAGGAAGAGGGCCACGAGGTGGACGTGTGCCACACCGGCGAGACGGCGCTGCAGCAGGGCGCCGACGTGCCGTACGACTGCGTGGTGCTGGACTGGGGCCTGCCGGACAAGGACGGCGTGGCGGTGCTGCGCGAGTGGCGCAGCCGCGGCGTGATGACGCCCGTGCTGCTGCTGACCGCGCGCGGCACCACCGGCGAGAAGGTGACGGGCCTGCGCGCCGGCGCCGACGACTACCTGGTGAAGCCGTTCCACTTCGACGAGCTGCTCGCGCGCCTCGAGGCCCTGGTCCGCCGCGGCGCCGGCGAGAAGGCCAGCGGCGCCGTGGGCGACGTGACGCTCGAGGTGCGCCGGCGCGTGCTGCGCCGCGGCGAGGCCGAGGTGAGCCTCACGGGCCGCGAGTGGGCGCTGCTCTCGGAGCTCGTCGCGCAGGCGGGCGACGCCGTGTCCCGCACGCGGCTGCTCCTCAAGGTATGGGGCAACGACTTCGACGGCACCGGCAACGTGGTGGACGTGTACGTGGGCTACCTGCGCGCGAAGCTGGGCCGCATCGGCGCCCAGCGGGTCAGCATCGAGGCGGTGCGCGGCGTCGGCTATCGCCTCCTCGCGAAGGACGCGTGACGTGCCGTCCAACGTCCGGCGCCAGCGTGATGGAGGGGGCGTTGGGGCTTCCGTGAGTCGGCTGTCATCCGTGCTGGTGTCATCCGTGCTGAGCATTCCGGCGACCCGGGCCCGGCGCGCCGTCACCCGCCCGTCACCCGGCGCGAAGCCGCAGGTGGACGCGCGACGAGTCGAGGGCTCGAGCGCGACGGGCGCGGCCGGCGACCGCGGCTCGCCGGCCTCCCTTCGAGGCGCACGAGCGGACGACGCAGACGCGGAGGTCGCGCCGGCGCGCTCGTCCGGAGGGCCGCGATGAAGCTCGCGACGCGCCTCTGGCTCCTCGGGGCGATGCTGCCCGGCGCGGTGATGCTGACCGCCCTGCTCCTCGCGGGGCAGGCCTTCCGCGCGGCGCTCGAGTCGTCGCTCGACCAGGCGCTGCTCGCGCAGGCCGCGGCCGAGTCGGTGTCGCTGTTCGATCGCCCCGACGGCCCGCACCTCCACATGGCGGAGTCGCCGCTGCTGGAGACGGTGCGGCCCTTCGCGCCGATCGGCGAGCTGTTCGACGACACGGGCGCGCTGGTGGCGCACTTCCCGCCCACGGCGCACGCCAGGGACGCGGTGGCCCCGCCGCTCGATGGTCCGGCGCGCGAGCTGCTCACGGTGCCGGGCGTCGCGACGCGGTCGCGGGTGCTGGTGGTGCGGCTGTCGTCGGCCGACGGCCGGCGCTGGGCGCTGCGGCTGTCCGCGTCGATGGCGCAGCTCGACGAGTCGGTGCGCACCTTCCACGTCGTCGCGATCTCCTTCGCGCTGGGCGCCGGCGCCATCCTCCTCGTCGTGCAGCTGTGGCTGGCGCGCCGCCTGTCGCGGCGCCTCGGCCGGCTCTCCGCGCACCTGGGGCGCGTGAGGCAGGGGAAGCTGGACGAGCCGCCCGAGCCCGACACGGGCCAGGACGAGGTGGCCGACCTGCGCGCGGTGCTGGCCGACGCCACCGAGCAGCTCAAGCGCGCGCGCGCGGTGCAGGACCGGCTGCTCGCCGACGCGGCGCACGAGCTGCGGACGCCGTTGACGCTCATGCTGACGAGCCTCGACCTCGCGCTGCGCCGCGAGCGCACGCCCGGCGAGCTGCGGGTGGCGCTCACCGAGGCGCGCGAGGAGGTGGACCGCCTGGCCGCGCTGTCCACGCGGCTGCTCGATTTCGCCGCCGCCGGCCGCGGGTGGGACGCGGGGCAGGGCGACCTGCGCGAGCTGCTCGAAGAGGCGGCAGAGGCCGCGCGCGCGCAGGCCGAGGTGTCGGGCGTGCTGCTGGAAGTGAAGGGCCCGTCGCCGGCGAGCGCGCGCTTCTCCGCCGTCGCGCTGCGGCAGGCCGTCGACAACCTGGTGGCCAACGCGCTCCGCTTCGCGCCCCGCGGCAGCGCCATCACGCTCGAGGTGCGCCGCGTCGACGGCGCGTTTCAGATCCACGTCGTCGACCAGGGGCCCGGAATCCCCGCCGATCAGGCCGAGGCCGTCTTTGCGCCGTTCCACCGCGTCGACCGCCGCGGCGGCTCCGGGCTCGGCCTGGCCATCGTCGCGGAGGTGCTGCGGCAGCACGGCGGCCGCGCCTGGGTCGACCCCACCGGCCCGGGTGCCCACCTGGTGCTGGAAATCCCCGACGCAACCCATTGAAAGGTCGTCGTTGTCAGGGGAATCACAGGACTTGCCCGCGCCCGAAGCCCTCTGTTAGAGGCTCGTCATTCCTCACGGCCGCTCGTTCGCGGGGCCGCAGGCAGCACGAGGAAAAAGCAGCATCCACTTCGCACACGTGCGGGCCGTCCCACGGTGCTCCCGGCAAGGTGTCGGGAGGGGGCAACGGCGTTTCTCCGCACGTGGAGGAACAACCAGGAAGAAGGACAACGCAGTCATGAGCGACACGCAGACGAACGAGACGACGCACCAGTCCACGCCGATGGGCGCCCCCACCGGCATCACCATGCGGCAGATGCTGGAGGCCGGCGTGCACTTCGGCCACCAGACCAAGCGCTGGAACCCGAAGATGAAGCCCTACATCTTCGGCGCGCGCAACGGCATCTACATCATCGACCTCCAGAAGACGGTGGTGATGGCGCGGGCGGCCCTCCGCTTCGTGTCGGACGTCACCGGCCGCGGCGGCTCGGTGCTGTTCGTCGGCACCAAGAAGCAGGCGCAGGACGTGGTCCGCGAGGAGGCGGTGCGCTCGGGCCAGTTCTTCGTCACCAACCGCTGGCTGGGCGGGACGCTGACGAACTTCAAGACCATCAAGCAGGGCATCGATCGCCTGAAGGCCATCGAGACCATGGCGAAGGACGGCACCTTCGAGCGCCTGCCGAAGAAGGAGGTCGCGAACCTCCAGCGTGAGCAGGAGAAGCTCGAGAAGAACCTGGGCGGCATCAAGGACATGACCCGCCTGCCTGGCGCGCTCTTCGTGATCGATCCCCGCAAGGAGATGATCGCGGTGCACGAGGCCAACCGCCTCGGCATTCCGGTGCTCGGGCTGGTCGACACCAACTGCGACCCCGAGGGCATCGACTACGTGATCCCCGGCAACGACGACGCGATCCGTTCGATCAAGCTGTTCACCAGCAAGATCGCCGACGCCGCCATCGAGGGCGCCGCGCGGTACCGCGCCTCGGGCGCCGCCGAGCGCGACGCGCAGGAAGAGCGCAGCCGGCGCGAGGGTGGCCGTGGCGAGGGTGAGCGCCGCCGCGCGCCGCGCCGCGAGGGCCGTGGCCCGGTCGTCGAGATCAAGGCTGGCTCGACGGTCGAGCCCGCCGCGGTCGAGGGCGCCGAGGGTGCCGACGCGACCTCCTCCACCGAGGCCACCGCCGAGTAGGCGGCCCGGTCCCCGTCGACCTCTTCGAAGCGTCGGCCGGGCTGTCCTGGTCGGCGCTTCGTCACGTTTCACCCCACCACACGTCGTACCCAACCGAGAAAACCGACATGGCTGAGATCAGCGCTGCGATGGTGAAGGAGCTCCGCGAGAAGACCGGCGCGGGGATGATGGACTGCAAGAAGGCCCTGGCCGAGTCGGCCGGCGACTTCGCGAAGGCCGAGGAGTGGCTCCGCAAGAAGGGCGTCGCGTCGGCCGCCAAGAAGGGCTCCCGCGTGGCCGCCGAGGGCCTCATCGGCCTCAAGGTGTCCGACGACGGTAAGCTGGGCGCGCTCGTCGAGGTGAACGCGGAGACGGACTTCGTGGCGCGCAACGCCGAGTTCGTCAAGCTGACCACCGACCTCGTCGCGCACATCGCGCAGCACAACCCGGCCGACCTCGACACGCTGCTCGCGCAGTCGTTCAACGGCAAGACGGTGAAGGACGCGGTGACGGAGAAGATCGCCACCATCGGCGAGAACATCACCGTGCGCCGCTTCGTGCGCTTCCAGGTCGAGTCGAACGGCGTGGTGGGCAGCTACCTGCACTCCAACAGCCGGGTCGGCGCGCTGGTCGAGGTGCTGGGCTCCACGGGCGACGAGGCGAAGGCGCTGGCGAACGAGCTCGCCATGCAGCTGACCGCCATGCGCCCGGCGTACGTGTCGCGCGAGCAGGTGCCGGCCGACGTCATCGAGCGCGAGAAGACGCTGTACAAGGACGAGCTGCAGAACACCTGGCGCTTCACCATCAAGGACGGCCCGGCCCGCACCGGCATCCTCCGTTCGGAGGACGCGGAGAAGGTGATGCTGGAGATCTCCGGCAAGCTCGAGAAGGTGCCGCTCTCGCAGATCGTCAAGCGCGAGCAGATCAAGAAGCCCGAGAACATGTGGGACAAGATCATCGGCGGCAAGCTCGAGAAGTTCTTCGAGGAGAACTGCCTCGTCGACCAGGCGTGGGTGAAGGACGACAAGCTGAAGATCAAGGACGTGGTGGCCGAGGCCGCGAAGAAGGCCGGCACCAGCCTGACGGTCGGCCGCGCGTCGCGCCTCGAGGTCGGCGAGGGCATCGAGAAGAAGAAGGACGATCTCGCCGCCGAGGTCGCCAAGACGCTCGGCCAGGCGTAGGGCCGCACGGTCCGCAGCACCTCACGGGCAGGGCTCCTCACCGGGGTCCTGCCCGTCGTGCTTTTTAGTGCGTGTGGGCCCGGGCCCCTTCGGGTACAAGTTCGCTCCCGCCATGAACGCGCCCGGGAAGAACGGCGCCTACAAGCGCGTGCTGCTCAAGCTGTCGGGCGAAGCGCTGATGGGCGAAGAGAAGTACGGCATCCAGCCCGCTACGTTGCAGGCGATCGCCCAGGAAGTGGTGGAGATCCGCGCGGCCGGCGTCGAGGTCGCCGTGGTCATCGGCGGCGGCAACATCTTCCGCGGCGTCCAGGGCGCCACCACCGGCATGGATCGGGCCAGCGCCGACTACATGGGCATGCTGGCCACCTGCATCAACTGCCTCGCGCTGCAGGACGCGGTAGAGCAGCTCGGCGGGCAGACGCGGGTGCTGTCGGCCATCAAGATGGAGCAGATCGCCGAGCCCTACATTCGCCGGCGCGCGGTGCGGCACCTCGAGAAGGGGCGCATCGTCATCTTCGCGGCGGGCACCGGCAACCCGTACTTCACCACCGACACCGCGGCGTCCCTGCGGGCGATGGAGATCAACGCCGACGTCATCCTCAAGGCGACGAAGGTGGACGGGGTGTACGACGCGGATCCGAAGAAGAACAAGGACGCGCGGCGCTACCGGTCGCTCACCTACCTCGACGTGCTGCAGAAGCAGCTCAACGTCATGGACTCGACCGCCATCTCGCTGTGCATGGACAACAAGCTGCCCATCGTCGTCTTCGACATGACGAAGGACGGCAACATCAAGCGGGCGGTGCTGTCGCCCGGTGAGATCGGCACCGTGGTGGGCGCCGCGTCCACCGAGCTGGCCTGACTTCTCTTCTCGCGAACGCTCCAAATCAAGGAGGCACACATGGCGGCGCAGGACGACGTGGTGAAGCACCTGACCGAGAACATCAAGAAGAACGTCGACGCGCTGAAGGCGGCGCTGTCGAAGGTCCGCACCGGGCGCGCCTCGGCGGCGATGCTCGACCCGGTGAAGGTGAACTACTACGGCACGCCCACGCCGCTCGCGCAGTGCGCGGCGATCGCCGTGCCCGAGCCGCGGCTCATCACCGTCAAGCCGTGGGACAAGTCGATCCTCAAGGACATCGAGAAGGCGATCCACGAGGCGAACCTGGGCCTCACGCCGAACAACGACGGCGAGATCATCCGCCTGCCGATCCCCGCGCTCACCGAGCAGCGCCGCAAGGAGATCGCCAGGCAGGTGAAGGCGACCGGCGAGGAGTACAAGGTCGGCATTCGCAACGAGCGCCGGGACGCCAACGAGAAGCTGAAGCAGCTGCTCAAGGACAAGGCGATCACCGAGGACGACAACAAGCGAGCCACCGAGCGGGTCCAGAAGGAGACCGACGCCGGCATCGCGCAGGTCGACGACGTGGTGTCGAAGAAGGAGAAGGAAGTCCTCGAGGTCTGAGGCGCCTCCCGAAGCGCATGCGAGTCCTCGTCGCCGAGCCGTCCGTCCCCGTCACCAACGCGCTGAGGAAGTTCCTCGAGGGCGTGGCCGAGGTGCAGACGGCCAGCTACCTCGACGAGGCCGTGCAGTCGGTGCGCGCGCGCGCGCCCGACGTGGTGATCGCCGCGGTGTCGGGCGCGTTCGACGGAGAGGTCCTGTGCGCGCAGGTGAAGAAGCTGTCGCCGCTCACCCGCGTGGTGCTGACGTACCCGCCCACCGAGTTCGAGCGCGCGCCGGACCGCGCCGAGGAGAATGGCGCCGACGGCTTCGTGGTGGGGCCGCTCAAGCGCCACGCGGTGCTGGCCCAGCTCCACGCGGTGATGCAGCAGAGGGAGCTGCTGGCGAAGCTGCTCGCGCGCGAGCAGGAGATCGATCGTCTGAAGGCGAAGTCCGCCCCGCCGAAGCCCGCGCGGCCGGCGACCGGCCTCAACACCGCGGACGAGGCCTTCTTCCGCAAGTACCTCCTGCTCGAGGTGAAGCGGAGCAAGCGGTACAAGTACCCGGTGGCGGTGCTCCTGGTGGCGCTCGACGCGCTCGAGGCGCGGCTCAAGGAGGAGGCCTCCCCCGAGTTCCAGCGGGCGGCGGTGCGCGCCGAGGTGCTGCAGGCGCTCTCCGAGCTGACCCGCGACATCGACCTGTTGATGCCGTTCGCCGGGGACAAGTACCTCGTCTTCCTGCCGCACACGCCGCGGGCGGGCTGCATGACGGTGGCCAGGCGCGTGGTGGCGAAGCTGCGGCGCCTCGACGCCTTCGTCGGCGGCACGGCGTCCGTGGGGGTGGCCAGCTACGATCCGAAGCTCGAGCCCAGGGCGCAGGTCAGCTTCGGCGCGCTGGTGCGCGAGGCGACGCAGGCGCTGAAGAAGGCGCAGGCCGAAGGCGGCGATCGCGTCGTGGCCCCCGAGTCGCAGCCGCTGCCGCGGCGCAGCCGCATCTCGATGGGCTGACGACGTGTTCCTCTCCCCCTGGGGGGAGACGGTCAGGGATCGGGGACGAGCTTCCCCGGGTTCAGGATCCCCCGCGGGTCGAGCAGCGCCTTCATCTTCCGCATCAGCGCGATCTCCACCGGGCTCCGCGAGTGCCCCAGCCAATCGCGCTTGAGCAGCCCAATCCCGTGCTCGGCCGACACGCTGCCGTGGTGCGCGCGCACCAGCGCCATCACATCCGCGTCGACGTCGTGCGTGCGCTCCAGGAACACGTCCTTCGGCATGCCGTCGGGCTTCATGATGTTCACGTGGAGGTTGCCGTCGCCGATGTGGCCGAACAGGCACAGCTCCCAGCCCGGGTAGCGCTGCGCGAGCAGCGCCTCGAGCTCGGCGCAGAACGTCTTCAGGCCCGCGATGGGCAGGGCGATGTCGTTCTTGTGCGGCACGCCGGTGGCGGACAGCGACTCCGAGATGCCTTCGCGCAGCTCCCACAGGCGCCGCGCCTGCGAGGAGTCGGCGGCCAGCGTGCCGTCGCGCACGAGGCCGCGCTCGAACAGCCCGCCCAGCCACCCGTCCAGCGCGCCGTCCTTCGCGGCCTCCACCTCGAGCAGCACGTAGTGCGACGCCTCCGCGTCGAACGGTGGGCGCACGCCGCGGTGCCGCGCGAGGCGCGCGCTGCAGGCGTCGGTGAAGAACTCGTACGCCATGACGGTGAACGGCCCCCGCCGCGCCTCCTCGAAGAGCGTCAGCACGGCCTGCAGCGAGTCGAGCGCGAAGAGGAAGACGTCTACCTTCCCGGGCAGGCGCGTCAGCTTCAGCGTCGCCTCGGTGATGACGCCGAGGACGCCTTCGCTGCCGATGAAGAGCTGCCGCAGGTCGACGCCGGTGTTGTTCTTCTCGAGCGCGCCGTTGAGCTCCAGCACCTCGCCCGACGCGGTGACGACGGTGAGGCCCAGCACCCACTGCCGCGTCAGCCCGTAGCGGATGACGCGCACGCCGCCGGCGTTGGTGGCGATGTTGCCGCCCACCTGGCTCGAGCCCTTGCTGGCGAAGTCCACCGGCCAGGTGAGGCCCACCTGCGCGCAGTGCGCGTGCACCGCCTCGGTGACGGCGCCGGCCTCGACGCGCACCGTCTGGCCCAGCGTGTCGACGGGGTGCATCGCGCGCATCCGCTCGAGCGACAGCACCACTTCCCCGTTCGCCGCGACGGCGCCGCCCGCGAGCCCCGTGCGCCCGCCCGACGGCACCACCGGCACCGCGTGCGCGTTGCACAGCGTGAGAAAGCGCGACACCTCGGCGGTGCCGCGCGGCCGCACCAGCAGCGACGGGGCCGGCGTGTGCACCTTCGTCCAGTCGCGGCCGTACGTCGCGAGGTCGCCCGCGTCCGTCGACGCGAAGTCGGCGGGAAAGTCCCCGAGCGCCGCCAGGAAGCCAGGAGGAAGTGCCATGGCGCCGATGCTTGTAGCAGGGCCCGAGCCTCAGGGCGCGGCGGGCGCGAGGTGCATCACCGCCCACTCGATCGGCTGCCGCGTGCGCTCGTTGCATCCGGCGGTGTTCCCCGCTCGCGCCCCTGCAGCCAGGCCTCGGCTGTCGAAAGGACGTGGGCGTTGGACGCGCGCCTGCCGTCGCGGAGCTGCGACCGCGAGGCGGACGCCTGGCCCGGGGCGCGAGCGCGGTCAGAACCGGTACAGCACCAGCCCGTTGGGCGGCTGCGGCTTCGGCGCCTTCGGGTTCGGATCGCCGAAGGCGTCCACCGGGAAGAGGCTGGACTCGGCGGGCACCAGCGTCGGCGCCGCCACCTTCGTCCCTCCGTCCGCCGCGGCGCCCATGTCGCCGCGCTCCAGCTCGCGCGCCGCGTCCTTCAGGCTGGGGTCGACCGCCCTCAGCCGGTAGCCTGTCTGCATCGACGCCTTCAGCGCTCGCAGCGCGCCGAGCCGATCGCCGCGCCTGGCGGCCACCAGCGCGAGGTCGTACTGGGCGCGGCCGCGCGTGCGCCAGTCGCGGGGCGAGGTCGCGCGGTCGAGCGCCTGCTGGAAGAATTTCGCGGCCTCGTCCACCTCGTCCTGCAGCCAGTGCGCCCAGCCGAGGCGGAGCAGGTCCTCTCCGTGCGGCAAGGGCCTTGAGGCCAGCGGCGTCAGCTCGAGCTCGGCGTCGGCGGGCTTGCCCGCGTCGATGAGCCGGCTGCCCACCTCGAGCCGCAGCTCGCGGCTCGCAGGGAAGAAGTCGAGGGCCTGCTTCGCGGTCGCGATGGCCTCGTCGTGGCGCCCCTGCCGCGCGAGCGCCTTCGACAGCCGCGCCAGCGCGAAGGGCGAGGCGGGCGCACGGGCCAGGTACTCGCGCCACACGGCCTCGGCGTCCTTCCACTCGCCGAGCGAGCCCAGCGTCTCGCCCAGGTACGCGCGCGCGATGAGCTCGCCCGGGTGGCGCTTCAGCACGTCGCGCAGGAACGCCACGCCCGCCTCGTTGGACTGGAAGCGCGTCAGCATCCAGAAGCGCGCCAGGCTGTAGAGCTCCAGCACGTCGTCGGCCTCGCCCAGCGTGGCCAGGGTGGCGGAGGCGTCCTCGTTCCGGCCCAGCAGCGCCTGGCCCAGCGCCAGCGCCGCGGACGCGTAGCGCAGCGACGGGTCGAGCTCGAGCGCGCGCTGGCAGTCCTTCACCGCGGACTCGAGGTCGGCGGCGTCCAGCACGACGGGGTTCTCCACGCCGAGCGGCTGCTCCTGCACCTCGGCGGCGCAATGGCCGGCGGCGGCGAGCGCCTCGTCGTTGCCCGAGGCGGGCTGTGGCGGCGTCTTCAGCTTCCGCGGCGCGGCGCCCAGCAGGGCCTTCGCCACGGCCATCGCCCCGGCGTCGAGCGCCTTCGCCCACGACGCACCCAACTTCGTCGAGAAGGGCGTCGCCTTCTTCGCGTCGCGCGCCAGGCCCCACACGATGAGCTCCTTCCCGTCCTGCTTCAGCGAGAAGCCCACCACGCGATCCGCGCCGATCAACCGCCGCGCCTCCTCGAGCGCCGCGTCGGTGGTGAAGTCCTGCGCGGCGAGGTCCTCCTCCTGGAGCGCGCGCCGCACCTGCTTGGGGTGCACCTCGGAGCCCGTGCCGGCGGCCTCGGCCAGCTCGGAGGCGCGGGCTTCGATCAGCGTCGCCAGCGGCAGCAGCGACGGCGCGGCGCGGGGCGGCAACATCGCGACGACCTGCGCGCGGGGTGCGGCGGACGCGGCGCCGGCGGCGAGAGCGAGGAGGAGGGCGGGGCGCATGTCCCGACGATGCCACAGGGCGCCGTCGGCGCGTGGGTGGAATCACCGGCCGAGGCGGTCGAGCGAGTCGCGCGCTCGCAGCCGAAGGCGCGGGACACCGCGCCGACCGCGCCCGACAAGCCGCGGCAGCCACGCCGAACGAGGACGATGTCGCGCACGACGAGTGTGGTGGGGCGACGTCACGCCGCTGGCCGCAGGTCCGGGCCGGGGCGCGGCGTTGCGCTACGCTGTCGCGCCGGGGGGAAGGAGCAACCATGGCGTTCGCGTACACGGTGGTGGGCGACTTCGACGATGCGACGGTGGCCGGCGAGTGGGTCGACTGGTTGCGGAACGGGCACCTGCAGGCCGTGCTGGACGGCGGCGCCCAGGCCGCCGAGCTGGTGCGGCTGGAGCCGACGGCCGCGGCGCCGCTGCGCTTCGAGGTGCGCTACCGCTTCGCCGACCTCTCCGCCTTCCAGCGCTACGAGCAGCATCACGCGCCGGCGCTGCGGGCCGACGGCCTGGCGCGCTTCCCGCCGTCGCGCGGCGTGCGGCTGTCGCGCGTGCTGGGCGAGGTGCTGGCGTCGTTGCCCTGACGCCCGGCGGCCAAACGGGCCCTCGGGACGCAGACGGGCAGGCGCCCACGGCGCGTCGGACGCCGGGGCCGCGCGGAGCCGCTGGGCCTCGATCGCGCGGCGGTCGAGCGCGTGCGCGCCGCCATCGTCGGTTACCGGGCCGCGCGCTGCCCCGAAGGCGCCGGGACGCGCTCACGGGGGGACCGTTACGATCCGGCTCACCAGGCGCCCCGCGTCGACGCCGGCGGCGTTCACGGTGGTGGTGACCAGCAGCGTCACCCCGGTGGGCCCCGTGGTCACGTACGGCCACGCGGCCTGCTCCGGCAGCGTGACGTCGGCGCCCGGCGACGCGCCCGTGGAATCGACGCGGCGGACGCGCACGCGCCACTCGGTGCGCCGATCCCGCTGCGGATTCTGCACGCCTTCGACGAAGGCCACCACGCCCGCGCGGGACACGGTTGGGCGCAGCACCACGCGGGCCCCGCCGTCCTCCTTGAAGGCGACGAGCTGTCGCACGCCGGCGTCCTGCGGGTCCACCGAGGCCAGCACCGCGTTGTGCGCCGGCAGGCCCAGCTCGCCACGCCCGCGGAAGTCCGTCCACGAGATGAGGACGCCACCGTCGCCCTGGCCCGCCACCGCCGGATCCCACACCCGGGACTGCGTCGGAGGAATTGCATGGTCCGCTGGCACCACCACCGCGCCCGTCGCCGCGTCGAGAATCGCGCGGCCGACGCGAATGTCCTGCGAGCCGCCGAGATTTCCCGCCCACGCCACGAAGGCAAGGCCACCTTCGACGGTGACGCGGACCTGCTGCGCGTAGGCGCGTTGGAGCGC
The DNA here is from genome assembly GCA_040755835.1 of Myxococcota bacterium. GTDB lineage: Bacteria > Myxococcota > Myxococcia > Myxococcales > Myxococcaceae > JADLDB01. Next base: position 2,151 of record JBFMAB010000093.1, on the reverse strand, counting down.
CCAGTGGCCGAAGTCCTCACCGGCCGTCCACGGGCGCGCGGTGGTGAGCGCCACCGGCGGTCCGAGCGGGGTACCGTCGGGGCCCAGCGCGCGGGCCCACGCCTCGGTGCCCTGGCCGTCGGCCGTCGCCTGGGCCCACGCGACGAGGAAGCCCGTCGGCGTCGCGGCCACGTCCGCCATGCGCGCGCCCGGCGCCTCCGACAGCTTGCGGCCGCCGACGTCGAGAACCTGGCCGGTGCCGTCGAGGCGTGCGCCGTACACCGCGTGCTGGCCGTCGCGCAGATCGCTCCACACCACGAAGGCCACGCCGTGCCCGAAGGCGACGCCGGGCTCGAAGCGCCCGCCGGTGCCTTCGGCGATGGTGAGGCCCGCCGCGTCCAGCGAGACGCCGTCGAGGCCCAGGCGTGCGGCGCGGACCTTCGCCGATCGCCCAACACCTGCCTGCCACACCACGACGAAGCCGGTGGGGGTGCCGACGGCGCGCGCCTGGCTTTGGCCTTCCTGTGACACCGAGGGGGTGACCGGTGACGGCGCGCTCAGCGTCACCTGCGCCAACGCCACGCTGGAGAGCAGCGCACTGGCGGCGAGGACAGTCCGAGTCATTCGAGCCTCCGCAGCACGACGAGGCGCGGCCAGACCGTGTAGCCGAAGTACCCGTTGCCCGAGTCGTCGAAGGCGAGCGTCGAAGGCCAGGTGCCGAACGGCTTGTTGCGCACCCCGTCTCCCAGGCACCATTCGAAGAGCTCGTCGCCGGCGTCCGACGGCACGCGGCAGAGGCTCTCCACGACGCCGCGGTCCGGGTCGAAGCGCCGGAAGGTGCGCCCGTCGCCCGCGCCGATGTAGACGAAGCCCTCGGCGTCGATGGAGAGGCCGCCGGGGTTGGCCATGTCGAGGCCGGCGACAGGCCCGTCCGAGAGGTACTGCACCGGGTCGCGCGTGCCCGTGGCGTCATGGTTCAGCCACTCGATGGCGCCGCCGTCGAGCGACCAGCGGTAGAAGGCGCCCGATTGACGGTTGCGCTCGAGGCCGTAGGCCACACCGCGTGCTTCGTCGACCACCATGTAGCCCACCGTGCCGCCGGCGGACGTGAGCGCCCGGTGCTCGACGCCGCCGTCGGGGAACATCACGTCCATGCGCGCCGGCGCAAAGTCGATGACATAGAGGTTTCCGGTCTCGCGGCCCACCGCCATCGCGCGCGGCTTGAAGTCCGTCGCGAGGGTGGACGCTTCTCCCGTCTCCACGTCGACGCGGCGCACGGCGTAGGGCGACGTGAAGAGGAAGAAGCGCTGGTCCGGCGTCAGGCCCAGGCCGCCATTCTGGTAGAAGTCCGTCTCGAATTGCGCCACCGCCGCAGGCCCGTCGACGTCGCCCGGCCAGCCGATGCCGGACAGGGTCTCCACCCAGCCGGAAGTGGTGTCGACCCGCAGCACCACCGCCGAGTCCACGACGTACAGGAAGCGCCCGTTGCGGGAGGCGACCAGAAGATGGAATTCGCCGAAAGCCGGGCGGCCCACGGCGTCGCGCGTCGCGAAGGTCGAGTTGATGGCGTGCCCGGCGAGCGTCACCGCCCGGTAGAGCCGGCGCGGCCCCTGCACCACCGCGACGCACGCCCGCGAGGAGAGGTCGCAGCGCTGGCCGCTGGGACAGCCCGACGCCACGCAGCCGAGGGACACGCACGTGCCCGTCGGGACGCTGCACGAGAGGCCAGGGCCGCACCCCTCGTCATCGGTGCAGCCCGCATCGGCGCCACCGTCCTTGCCGCCGCCGTCCTCCCCTCCAGCGGCGTCGGTGCCGCCCGCGCTCACCAGGCCGGTGCAGGCGGACAACGCCGCGAGGAGGACCGCACACCACCACCATTTCATGACGACTCCCGTGAGAAGAGTGCCTCTGTATCGCGAGGGGGCTCCCGCAGTTCAGCAGCGGCTGACGAGAAGGCGTACCACGTCAGTCGGAGCGTTCGGTCCCCGCCCAGGGCTCGAGGAGTCTGCGAGAGCGCGGAGGCTTTGGGCGACCGCAGGCTGATGCGGACTGACGTCGTCACGCGCCTCTTGGCGCACCATGGAGGGATGAAACAGGGCTCGGCAGCGGTGGCCATGCTCGGGCATGCTGCCGCTGCGGTGCCGATGTGTAGGTCGCCAATCGCTGTGGTGC
>JBFMAB010000092.1:0-12076 GCA_040755835.1 Myxococcota bacterium | reverse complement strand
TCCCCGGCGATGTGACGCTGGCCGGCACGTCGACCGCGTGCGGCGACGACGCCGTGGCGACCGGCGCATGGACCGCACCCCCCGGCGATGTGGCGCTGGCCGGCGCATCGACCGCGGGCGGCGACGACGCCGTGGCGACCGGCGCATGGACCGCACCCCCCGGCGATGTGGCGCTGGCCGGCGCATCGACCGCGGGCGGCGACGATGCCGTTGCGACCGGCGCGTAGGCGGCTGGCGCGGCCTGCACCGCAGCACGCGCGGACGCGGGCACGCCCGCCAGCAGCGCGTGCGGCGCCGGCGCCTCGCGGCGCGCGGCGCGGACCGGGCGGTGGGCCTTCGCCTCCACCTTCACGGCGGGCACGTGCGCGAGGCGGCGCACCTCTCGGCGGCGCTGCGCGTCGTCGAGCGACACCAGCCCCGTGACGTCGCGGCCGAGGAGGCGGGACAGCGCCTGGCTCGCGGTGCGACGCACCCGGAGGTCCGCGTCGCCCATCGCGTCGAGCAGCATCGGCCGGGCGGCGTCGGCCTGCGAGGCGCCCAGCACCAGCGCGGCCAGCGCGCGCACGTCGGCGTCCGTGTCGCGAATCGCACGCATGCCCAGCTCGAGCGCCTCGGCGCCCTCGAGGGCCAGCGCCAGCAGCGACGCGCGACGGCGCACGGCCTTGTCCGGGTCGCTCATGGCCGCGGCGAGGTGCGGGCCGGCCTGCGACGCGTCGAGCGCCAGCAGCGCCTTGAGCGCCGCGATGCGCACGTCCGGCGCGCGCGAGGTGAGCAGCGGCTGCACCACCGGCACGCCCTCCGCCTTCGCCATGGACGCGAACGCGGACAAGAGCGCGACCTGCACCGCAGGCTCCGTCTCACCGTGGAGCGCGGCGGCCAACGCCGGCGCAGCGGCCGGGTGGCCCAGGGCCTCGAGGCGCTCGGCGGCGCGGGCGCGCGCGGCGGGGTCGGGCGCCGACAGCTCGCGGACCGAGAAGCCGAACAGCGTCTCCTCGCCGCGGCCGGGGAACGTCGTCGCGCCGGACAGCGTCTCGAGGTCCTTCGCCGTCACCGCGAGGCGGCCCTGCGCGGACAGCTCGTGCGCGGCGGCGGTGACGGAGGCGGGCGGCGCCTCGGGCAGCGCGGGCGCCTCGCCCGGCGGCGTGGCCGACGGCGCCGCGGGCGCGGCCACCACCGGACCGTCGCGGGTGAGCAGCACCTCGCTGCGCAGCGTGGCGATGAACTGCGCGAGGTCGAAGTCCTCGACGCCCTGCCCGCTGCCGTGGATGCGCGAGGCGTCGAGCATCTTGCCGACGAGGTCGGCGCGCTCGCGACGCAGGGCGTCCGTGAGGCGCGCGGCTTCTTCACGCTCGGCGTGCGCGCGGGTGACCCGCACCTCGAGCTCGGCGATGACGCGGCGGAGCTCGATTTCCCGCTGCGCGGCGCGCCCAAGCTCGCCCTTCAAGCGCTCCACTTCCGCCCTCGCGTGCTCGAGGTCGTTGGACAACTGGGTCGAGCGCGCCTCGAAGTAGACGATTTTCTCCAGCGCGCTCTTGAGCAGGGACTCGGGCCGCTCGTCGCTCAACAATGGCTCCCCAGACAGTCGCGAACAGGCCGGTGAATCGGCCGTGGATCGAAGAAAGTGTAGAGGCCTGTAGCGCCTTGTCTCCTTTTCGACCGCGCGCACCCTACGTGGTCGGAGATCGCCTGTAAACCACTGGAACGACAGGTCTTTTGTTGGACTCCGCGAAAATCGCGTCCGAGGCCGATTTACCGGCCCGGGAGCGCGGTCCGGGGGGGCGCGAAAAAAGCTACCGTCTCAGGCCGTGTTGCGCGGGTACGAGCTGCGAGAGGACCGCTCAGGGCCGGCGGGGCTGTTCGACGTCTTCCAGGCGAAGGCGCCTGACGGGAGCCTGGTGGTGCTGCGGCGGCTGCGGGACGCGCGGGTCGCGGTGGCGCTGCGCGACGAGCTCGAGAAGGCGCGGGCGCTCACGCACGCGTCGGCCGCGCCCATCCTCGACCTCGGCGAGTTGGGCGGGCGGCTGTACTTCACGCAGCCCTGGTACGAAGGCGTGCCGTTGCGCACGCTGGTCGACCACCGGCCGTGGTCGCTCGACGAGGCGGCGGGCGTGCTCCTGCCGGTGCTGGGGGCGCTGGCCGACGCGCACGGGCTGGGCCTCTTGCACCGCGAGGTCGCGGCCGAGAACGTCTTCGTGACGGCGAGCGGCGTCGCGCTGGTGGACTTCGGGCTGGCGGGCGTGGAGCGCCTCGCGGGCGTGCCGCTGACGCGCGCGTGCCTGTCGCCCGAGCAGGCGCAGGGCCGGCCACACACCGCGCAGTCCGACGTCTTCCAGGCGGGGCTGTTGCTGTTCGAGCTGCTCACCGGGCGGCTGCCCGCGCTGGGCACGGTGAGCGAGGTGGCCGCGCGCATCGCGGTGGGCGAGTTGGACGCGCCGGAGGACGCTGGCGTGACGGACCCGGCGCTCGCCGCGCTGTTGCGCACCGCGCTCGCACTGGAGCCCGCCGCGCGCTTTCCGTCCGCGACCGCCTTCGCCGAAGCGCTGGCCGCGCTGGCGCCCCACCCGGCCGACGTGGGCGCCCGGCTGTCGTCGAAGCTGACGAGCGCGCCGTGGCCGCCGCCGTCGCGACCGGCGCTCCAGCCCGTGCCGGACCGGCCGGCAGAGGAACCCCCCAGGCCGTCGCGCTTCAGCTTGAAACGGTTGTTCTCGAAGCGTTCGTAGCGGTCGAGTCCCGTCTGCCCCACCAGCGAAGCGGCCCGGGAGCCGTCAGGCGGCGCGGGGCTCGCAGCGGAGCGCCGGTAGCCGGGGGAGAGGGACAGGGTGAGGGGAAGACCTCCGTCCAGCCCGCGCTTGCCGTCGGCCCAGTACGCCTTGGTCTTCGAGGCGCCGCCGCCTCGCAGCAACGCGCGCAGAGACTGGATGGACTTCGCGCGGCCGGAGAAGAGCGCGAGCGGCGCGCCGAAGCTGCGCACCGCGTCGGCGAGCGCTGACAGGTGCGCATCCCCGGGCGTGCGTGGAACGCATTGCAGCTCCGCGCGCGCGCCCGTCGCCGCGAGCGCGGCCCGGGCTTCGTCCGCATCGTCAACCTCGAGGAACGCGGTGACGTCGTGCAGCGCCGCGAGCGCGGCGGCGAGCCCGAGCGACGTTTCGTCTCCGAGCACCGCGACGCGCGTCGAGGCAGCGCCCGCGTCCAGCGAGCGGCGTGGGCCGAAGAGCTGCACGGCGTCGCCTTCGCGCACCGCCGATGCCCAGCGCGCGCCCGGTCCGCTCGCGCCGTGCGCGAAGGCCAGCAGCCAACTCGCGCCGCGCGCGTCCCAGCGCGTCGGCGTGTACGTGCGCATCCCCTCGTCGGGGAGGAAGAGCTGCACCTTGTCGCCCGGGGTCCAGGCGACGTCGCGCAGCTCCGCGCCCTCGAGCTCGATGAGCGCGAAGCGCGGCGAGGGACGCTGCACGCGCGTCACGCTCGCCTTGCGGAACACCAGCGGGCCGAGGAGCCGGCCCAGCAGCACTTTCGGCGACGCCACGGGCGCGGAGCGTCAGCCTTCGAGCGGCAGCCCCGCGCTGATGCGCAGCAACAGCCGCGCCTGCGCCAACTCCCCGCGCGCTTGGATGAGGTTCACCGAGGCACCGAAGAGGTCGCGCTCGGCGGCGATGAGGTCGAGCTGCGTGGCGGCGCCGGCGTTGTAGCGATCGCGGGCCACCTGCGCGGCGCGCTCGGCGGCGGCTACCTGCGCCCGGGCCGCGTCGATCTTCACCAACGCGGCGTTGAAGCGCTGCCAGTCCGCGAGGATGGTGTCGCGCGCGATGAGCCGCACCTTCTCGGCGCCGAGCCGCGCCGTCTGCTCGACGTGCGACTGCACGCTCATGTTCTGGAAGGTGGGCACGTCGAGCCGCCAGGCGAACGTGACGCCCAGGTTGTACAGGCTGGCCGAGCCCTGGAAGCCGGTCGCGTTGGTGAAGCGCTCGGTGAACTGCGCGCTCACCGTTGGCACCAGGGCGAGCCGCGAGGCCGTCGCGACGTGGCCGGCGGCGTCGGCGTCGCGGTCGGCGGCGCGCACCGCGGGCAGGTTCTCCACCCGGCTCGCGAGGTCCTCGTAGCCGGGCTCGGGCCGCACGTCGTCCTCGGGCATCTCCAGCTCGGCCTCGGGCGCGAGGCCCGACGCGGTGGTGAGGCTCTGCCGGGTGTTCACCACCAGCGTCTCGGCGTCGGCCACCACCTGCTTGTTGCGCGCGACCTCCGCGCTCGCGCGCAGCGTCTCGAGCTCGGTGACGGCGCCAGCCTTGTAGCGGATGTCCGTCAGCCGGGCCTGCTCCTCGGCGACGGCCAGCGACTTCTTCGCGGCCTTCAGCACGTTGAGCGCGCCGACGTAGCCGTAGAAGGCCGTCACCACGCCGCGGCGCACCTGGTCGCGCGTCGACAGCTCGCGCTGGGCCGCCGCCTCCTGCGCGGCGTTGGCGGCGGCGCTCCGCATCCACACCGTGGTGTTGATGAGCGGCACCTCGAAGCGCAGCACCGCGTCGAGCTGGTTCTTCGGGACGATGGTCAGCTTCACCTGGCAGACGCGGGAGGCGCCGCACGTCTGGTCGGCGCCGCAGTCCGCGTCGGACATGCACACCTTCGGCAGCCCGGTGGCGCTGTCGACGGCCGGCTGGTTGAAGACGGCGTCGTACTGGTTGTGGGTCCACCCGCCGCTCGCCGTGAGCGACGGCAAGAGCCCCGTCCACGCCGCGCGGTACTCTGCCTGCGCGCGCTCCTTCTGCTCGAGCGCCATGCGGCGGTCGACGTTCTGCGTCTCGGCCGCGTCGAGGTGTGCCTTGAGCGGCGCCCACTGCGCCAGCGCCACCTGCGACACCACCAACGCCCCCAACACCATCACGCGCGTCACTTGCCTGCCTCCATCGAAGCCGCGACCGGCGTCACGGCGGTGGGCTCCTCCGCGGGCACGCCACGCACCCGCTTGAACCACAGGGAGATGTCGTCGAAGAACGAGTACACGACCGGCACCGCGAGCAGCGTCAGGAGCAGCGAGAACACCTGCCCGCCCACCACCACGCCGGCCGTCGCGCGCGAGAAGCCCGAGCCGATGCCGCGCGCGGTGACCAGCGGCACCATGCCGGCCACGAAGGCGAGCGTCGTCATGAGGATCGGCCGCAGGCGGTCCTTGTTGCCCTTCATGATCGCCTCGTGCCGCGGCAGCCCCTTCTCACGGAGCTGGTTGGTGTGGTCGATCTGCAGAATCGCGTTCTTCTTCACCACACCGAACAGCACGAAGATGCCGAGGAAGCTGTAGAGGTCGATCGCCTGGTCGAAGATGACGATGGAGAGCACGGCGAACGGCAACGTCAGCGGCAGCGACACCAGGATGGTGATGGGGTGCAGCCACGACTCGAACTGCGCCGCGAGGATGAGGTACATGAAGACGAAGCTCGCCAGCAGGCCGAGCACGAAGGACAAGAAGACCTCCTTCATGATCTTCGTCTGGCCCTGCGCCTTCACCGCGAAGCCCGGCGGCAGCTTCGACACCTCGTCCTCGAGGATCGCCTTCACCTTGTCGCCGACGTCGTTGTCGCCGTAGCCGGGGCCGGCGTTGCACATGAAGGTGATCTGCCGCTCGCGCTGGAAGCGGCTGATGGTGGCGGGCCCTTCGCCCGGCCGCACCTTCACCACGTCGGCCAGCGTGACGAGGCCCAGCTTGCGCGATGGCACGGTGATGAGCCGCAGCGCGTCCTCGCTCGACCGGTACTCGGGCGTGGCGCGCAGGCGTACGTCGTACTGCTCGCCGCCCTCCGAGTACGTCGACACCTTCTGGCCGGCGACGAGGTACTGGAGCGCCTGCGCGATGTCGACGACCTGCACGCCGAGGTCCGCCGCGCGCTCGCGGTCGACGTACACGCCGAGCTCCGGCTTGCCGACCACCATCGAGCTGTCGATGTCCACGGCGCCGGTCGCCTCCTTCTTCAACCGGTCGAGGATGCGCTTGTTCGCGTCCTCGAGGACCTTCAGGTCCGGGCCGGCCAGGAGGTACTGGATGCGCGCGGTCGGCATGCCGCCGCCGAACTCGTTCACGTCCGCCACCGTGACGCGCAGGTCCGGCGGCAACGTGGGCAGGATCTTCTCGCGCACCAGGTTCTTCATCGCGTCCTGGGTGATGGTGCGCTGGTCCGGCGGCACCATCTTCACGTAGATGCGCGCGAGGTTCGGCGTGCGGCTCTGGTCGTCGCCGATGGTGAGCAGCGTCGCCGTCACTTCCTTCCGCTCACGGATGATGCGCGCCACGCGCTCGCCGATGAGCTCGGTCGCGGCCACGCTGCGGCCCTCGGGCAGGCGCACGACGACCTCGAACTGCGCGCGGTCGTCGACCGGCAGGAACCCCTTCTTCGCCTTCATGGTGAGCGGCACGCAGGCGCCCAGCGACGCGACCGACGCCAGCACGATGACCCAGCGGTGCTTCATCGCGAAGCCCAGCAGCCCCACGTACGCGCGCTCGATGGGCCGGTAGAAGATGTCCACCAGCTGCTCCAACGCCGGCTTCTTGTCCGCCTTCCGGTGCGGCTTGAGCCACCGCGACGCGAGGCTGGGCGTCATGGTGAAGCTGACGAACAGCGACACGGCGATGGAGAACGCCATGGTGACGCCGAAGGGCCCCAGGAACCGACCGGGGATGCCGCCGATGAAGGCGATGGGCACGAACACCGCGATGAGCGACAGCGTGGTGGCGAGCACCGCGAGGCCGATCTCCCTGGTGCCCTTGACGGCCGCTTCCTTCGGGTGCTCGCCGTGCTCCTCGACGTGCGTGAAGATGTTCTCGAGCACGACGATGGCGTCGTCGATGACGATGCCCACGGCCAGCGCCAGCGCCAGCAGCGTGATGGAGTTGAGCGTGTAGCCCTGCAGCTTCATCAGCGCGAAGGTGCCGACGATGGACGTGGGAATCGCCAGCGCCGCGATGAACGTGCTGCGCACGTTGCCCAGGAACATCAGCACCACGACGGCCGCGAAGATGGCACCGAGGATGAGGTGCTCGGTCACGGCGTCCGCCGCCGTCTTGATGACCTGCGACGCGTCGCGCTGGACCTCCAGCCTGTACCCCGGCGGCAGCTCCTTCTGGATCTCGGTGAGCCGCTCGCGCGCCGCCTCGGCCACCGCCACCGTGTTGGTGCCCGACTGCTTGCGGAGCGCCACCAGCACCGTGCGCTCGCCGTTCCAGAACGCGCCGGAGTCGGCGTCCTCCACGCCGTCGACCACGTCGGCGATTTCGTCGAGCCGCACCGCGCGGCCCTGCTGGTCGCGCACGATGATCGACTTGAGCTCGTCCACGCTCTGCACGCGGCCCTGCACGCGCACCGACAGGTAGTCGCGGCTCACGTCGACGCGGCCGCCCGGCAGGGTGATGTTCTGCGCGTTGATCGCGCCGGCCACCTCGAGCGGGCTGATGCCCAGGCCCTTCAGCTTCACCGGGTCCACCAGCACGTTCACCTGGCGCTTGCGGCCGCCGATGATGACCGCCTGCCCGACGCCGTTCACCGTCTCGAGGCGCCGCTTGACGACGCGATCGGCGAGGTCGGTGATGTCGGCGACGTCCTTCCCCGGCGCGCGCACCGCGATGTAGAGGATGGGCGCGGCGTCAGGGTCGAACTTCGTCACCACCGGCGGGTCGATGCCGCGCGGCAGCGTGGGCAACGCGAGGTTGATCTTCTGCTGCACCTCCTGCGCGGCGACGTCGACGTTCTTCTCGAGGACGAACTGGATGATGACGCTCGACACCCCTTCGGACGACATGCTGCGCAGCTCGTCCACGCCGGACAGCGTGTTCACCGCCGCCTCGATCGGCTCCGAGACGTCGCGCTCCATGTCCTCGGGCGAGCTGCCCGGCATGACGGTGGTGACGAGGATGACGGGGAAGTCGATCTTCGGGAACTGGTCGACGCCCAGCTGCTTGTAGAAGACCCCGCCGACGACGAGGATGACGAGCGAGAGCACCGTCGCGAAGACGGGCCGCTTCACGCACAACTCAGCGAGCCATTGCATGGTGAGTGCTCCGGGGTTCCGTCACTGAATCGAAGAGCCGTCCTGCAGGCCCGGCGGCGGCTTCACGATGACCTTCTCGTCGGCGCCGAGCGGCTCGAGCACCGCGACGCGGCCTTCCTTCGTCACGCCGGTGCGCACCACCATCTCGAAGGCCTTGCCGTTCTTCGCGAGGAACATGCGCTTCACCGTGCCGTCGGCCTTGATGGCGTCGACCGGCACCGTGGGCGTCTCTTCTTCGCCGACCACCAGCTTGGCGATGGCGAACATGCCGGGCCGCAGCAGGCCTTCGGGGTTCTTCGCCGACGCCTCGATGATCAGGTCGCGCGTATTGACGCGCAGATTGGGGCTGACGAACCGCACCGTCGCGGGGAACGGCCTGTCGGGGTACGCAGACACCTCGAGGTCGAGCTGCTGACCCTCTTTCACCAGCGCCACCGCCGGCTCCGGCACACTGATGGACACGCGCACCGGGTCGATGGCGTAGATGCTGGCGACGCGGCTGGGTGGCTGCACGTACTCGCCGACGTTCACGTAGCGCTCGCCGATGATGCCGTCGATGGGCGCCCGGATGATGGTGTCGCCCGCCAGCTTGCCGGCGAGGTCGGCGTTCGCCTGCGCCGCGTTCGCCTGGTACAGCTGCGCGGTGCACTGCGTCTTCATGCGGTCGTACTCGCTCTTCGGCAGCGCGCCCTGACTGAACAGCGTGTCGGCGCGCTCGCACTCCTGCTGCGCCAGCTTCACCTGCGTCTGTGCGGCCTGCGACTGCGCCTGGGCCGCGGCGGCCTGGAACGACGCGGCCTTCGAGTCGACCACGGCGATCACCTGGCCGGCCTTCACCGGCATGCCGCGCTCGACGTAGGTCGCGGTGACGCGGCCGCTGACGTTGGCGGCCACCTCCGACTGCCGGTCGGCCGCCACGCTGCCCGTCAGCGTGAGGTACTTCGGCATCCTCCGGTGCTCGACCGGCGCGGTCTCCACCTTCACCGGCGGCAGCGCGACCGTCTCGGGCCTGGCGGTGCCGGCGGTGGTGTCCTGCGGCTTCTTGCAAGCCGCGACGATCAGCAGGGGGACGAGAGTCAGTGCGAGGCGTCTCATGGTGTTCCTTGGCTAATCCGCACCGTTGCGGGCGCGCCGCCCCGTCGGGGTGAGCGCGCGGGTGAAGAACTGCGTGAGATCCTTGAGGTACTCGCGGCGGTGGCGCGCGGTGAGCTGCTCCTTCGCCACGTGCGCGGTGAAGATGCGCGTCTGAACGGCCCCCAGCATGGCGGTCGCCGCGGCCTCGAGGCCGTCGCCTTCCACCAGGCCGCGGTCGCGCGCCAGCTCGAGCCAGCGCTGCAGCTGCTTCACGAAGCGCCCGGGCGAGTCCCGCCGCTTGTCGAAGACCTCTTCGTGCGGGATCCCGCTCTCGCGGAGCGCCGCGATGCAGGGCAGCACCTCGGACACGAAGTCCCACAGCCCGCCGAGCACGGCGGCGAGCTGCTCGTCGAGCGGGCGCCCGTCGGGTTCCCGCGCCAGCACGGACAACAGCTCGGGGTTGTCGGGCGGCCGCAGCGCCCGGATGAGCAGCGCCCGCCGGCTACCGAAACGCTTGAGCAACGCGGGGCCCGTGACCTTCAGCTTGCCGGCCACGGCGTCGAGCGACACGTGCGGGCCGTGCTCGAGCACGGACGCGCGCATCGTCGCGAGGATCTGCTCGTCGCTGATCAGGCGGGGTCGGGCCACGGCGGGCGGGTTAGTAAACGCTAACTAACTCCCGCGCAACTCCCGGATTGTGACGAAGTGTGAAGGGTTGCGCCCACACCCGTGATTCCGCGGGGCTGACCGCGGCCTACCCCGCTGTAGCAGGGCCTCCCAGCGCGCGGCGGATGCGCTGCTTCCCGGTCGCCCTCGGCTGCACCACCTCGAAGCCCGCCTTCGTGAAGAGCGGCACTGTGCCGGTGTACGCGAACGCGGCGGGGATGGGGGGGGCCGCAATCCAGTTGCGCAAAAGAGGCATGCGGTGCCCCTTCTGCGCAACTCGATGTCGGCGGGGCCCCGCGGCGCCCCTCAGCGCAGCCACGCCGGCAGCGGCGCGTCGTCCTTCGTCTTCGCCTTCTTCGCGGTGCGCGCCGCCTTCTTCTTCGCGGGCGCGGGCTTCTTCGCGGGCGCGTCGACTACCGGCGCCTCGGCCTCGCGCACCGGCGCCCACGCCCACGACACCGGCGCGCTCGCGGCGGGCCCCATGGGCGGCGCTTCGGTCGTCACGCGCGCGGCGTCGAACGGCGCCTCGACGACGGGCGGCGGCGCCTCCATCGCCCGCGGCGTCGTCGGCAGCGACAGCGCGGCGGCGAGCGCCACGACGAAGGCCAGCGACGCCGTCAGCGCCTCCGGCTTCCGCGACGGCGGCTGGTAGCGCTTCTTCTTCCGGCGCGGCGGCGCCACGACGAAGTGCGTCGGCGCGGGCTTCGCCACCACCGGCGTCGGCGGCGGCGGCGCGGGGCGCTCGACGACGGCGGCGCGCACGCCCGGCAGCGTCGGCCGGCGGCGGCGCGGCGCGAGGTGCGCGGTCAGCGCGGCCTCCTTGCGCTTCCGGGTGTCGAACAGCTCTCCGACGTACTCGGCGCACCTGGCGGCGCGCCACGCGAACGAGCCCGCCGCGGCCTTGAGCGCCCTCGCCAGCTCCGGCGCGGTGGCGTAGCGCGCGGCCCGGTCCGGGTGGAGCGCGCGGGACACCACGTCGTCCACGGCCTTCGGCAGCATCACGTTGAGCGACGACGGCGGCGCGAGCGGCCCGCGCTCGTGGAACTTCACGCGGTCCTCGAAGCGCTCGCCGCGGTGCAGCTTCTCGCCGGTGAGGCACTCGTACAGCACCAGGCCCAGCGAGTAGACGTCGCACTTCGGGTCCGGCAGGTGGCCGCGCAGCACCTGCTCGGGTGAGAGGTACGGCCCGGTCACCTCCATCACCTCGGCCCACGACGCGCGGCGCGCGAGCACGCGGAAAAGCCCGACGTCGAGCACCTTCGTCACGCCGTCGAAGCCGACGGCGATGGCCTGGTCCGACAACAGGCCGTGGCCTTCACCGCGCTCGTGCAGCGCGCCGAGACCCTGTGCCGCCTCGTCGATGGCGGACAGCGCGAGGCCCAGCGGCAACGCCTTGCCGCGCGCCCGGCCGGCGCTCATCAGCTCGGCCAGCGACGCGCCGGACACGCGCTCGCTCACCCAGAAGAGCCCCTCCTCGCAGACCTCCACCGGGTACACACGCGCGAGGTGCGCGTGCGTGAGGCGCGCGGCGGCCGCGGCCAGCGCCTCGAGCTCCGGCGCGAGCGCGTCGGCGAGCTCCAGCTTGCGCACGTCCACCACCGCCGAGTCGGCGTCGTCGTGGCGCAGCGCGAGCAGCCGGCGCGGTAAGCCCGGCGAGAGGCGACGGATGATTTCGCAGCGGCCGATGTGCCAGCCCGCGCAGGGGTCGCCGTCGAGCGCGTCTTCCTGGTCGAGCGTCGTGCCGCCGGAACGCTTCGGCTTCGCGGCGGGCAGCCCGTGCTTCGGCAGCGCCTCGCGCTCCCACGGCAGGCCGATGCAGAACTGCTGACCGGGCAGCAGGACAGTCTGCGTGGGAATCCGCATCTCCTGGGATGGGGACGTGGCCATGCACCGCGTCGAAGCAACCCCGGTGCCCATCGCTATCCCCGCGAAACCCGAGCCCCCGTGTAAAGCCGCGCGACGCCCTTCGTGGGGCACTGGCCGACGCAGGTGGTGCCGCGGCGACCGTCGTTGGCCAACGGCCTTTCCAGCTGACGCGCCCGGGCGGCGGTCGTCTCACCGGGTGAGAGAACCCGCGCGCGCTGACACTTCCACCCGGCTCCTCCACGCGCGTTTTCGCGGTCATCCGACATCACCGCGCTCCGGGGAAACGCCCCCGCGGTGCTACGCTGCACGGCCTTCGCTAGCAGGGTGTTGAGAAACGCCGGTCAGCGAGGCCGGCATCGTTGTTCGTGAGATTCATGACTCGTTCGCTTCGTTGCTTCGCGGTCCGTTCGGCCTGCGGACCGCGGTCGGTTGCCGGTTCAGG
>JBFMAB010000091.1:0-77163 GCA_040755835.1 Myxococcota bacterium | reverse complement strand
CCGGACGCACGGGCCGCGCGCACGGGCCGGACGCACGGACCAGGGCGCACGGGCCGGACGCTCGGGCCAGGACGCAGGGGCAAGACGCAGGAGCACGAGCTGCTCCCGCGCTGTCGTGTCGCCGGGCGCGGACTTGCGAGCCACAAGCTGAAGTGCCGCCGCTCCCCCGCCTCCAGCGCTCCGAGGGCGACGCGCTCGTCGTCGGCATCAGCCGCCGACTCCAGGACGTACCCGGCCAGGACGGCGCCCAGACGGGCCGCACGGGCGTGGTGACGCGCGCCGCCGGGTCACGCGTGCGTGCGCGCACCCCGGCGTTCGAGCGCCACGCAACGCGACGGGAGGCGCGCGGGGTACGAAGTGTCAGCGCCGAGCGGTGACACGCGTGCCGCCGTGTCACGACCGCGAGCGTCTTACCTCGTCGGTCCGTGCGGTTGCCGCTGGCACGGCGCATGGAAGCGCGACGTGGCATGCGCCTCGTCCACCTGGCCGTGCTGCTCGCCGCGTGTGCGCTCGTCGCCCGCACCGCGAACACCGTCGTGGAGGCTTCGCTGTGGCCGCCGCCCAGCGCCGGCGTCGCCGTCGTGGAGTCGCGCGAGCGTCCGGCGGATCCGCCGCTCGACGGGGCCCGGCTCGCGACGCTGCTGGCGCTCGAACCGCGCGTGACGCCCGAGGCGCCCACCGTCGTCGATGCGCTGCCCTTCACTCTGCTCGGCACCCTCGCGCCGACGTTCGCCTGCGTGGCGGAGCAGCCGTCGGACGCCGTGCACACCGTCGCCGTCGGCGACTCCATCGCCGGCGCGGAGCTCGTCGCCGTCGAGCGCGGCGCGATCGTCGTGCGGCGCGACGGCCGGCTCGAGCGCCTCGTGAGCGCCAGCAGCCCGACGGCGAGCCCCGGGGCGCCGCGCTCGTCCGCCTCGGTCTTGAAGAGCGACGTCGCCGCGGCGATCCGCGACTTCCCCTCGCACGCGCCGAAGCTGCACGTCGTGCCGACGTTCGTGAACGGCCAGGACGAAGGCTTCAGGCTCTTCGGCGCGTCCCGCATTCCACTCCTCGCGCAGGCGGGCCTGAAGGACGGCGACGTGATCCGCCGCGTCAACGGCGTGGTGACGGCCCGCCCGGACCAACTCCTCGAGCTCCTCCCCCGGCTCGCCACGCTCACCCGCGTCGACCTCGAGCTCGTCCGCGACGGCGCCACCGTCCACCACGCCATCTCCCTCGAATGACGCATTGGCCCCCCGCCCGGGTCCTGCCTGACAAATTGTCACTGGAGGTGCCGGAAATGCTGGCCAACCCACTGATGTTTCACAGGAAATTCTGGCACTCGGC
The DNA here is from genome assembly GCA_040755835.1 of Myxococcota bacterium. GTDB lineage: Bacteria > Myxococcota > Myxococcia > Myxococcales > Myxococcaceae > JADLDB01. Next base: position 75,837 of record JBFMAB010000091.1, on the reverse strand, counting down.
TTGCTGCCATACCCTCCCCTGTGGAACTGCTGTTCAAGCGCCATTTCTGGGTCGTCCACCTCCTGTTCATCTTCGGGGTGATGTGGCTCGTCGCGAGGACGGCGAACGCCTTCCTCGAGGTGACGCTGCTCCCGCTGCCGACGGGCCAGGCGCGGCCGGTCGCGGTCGCGAAGAAGGTGGAGCCGCCCGCGCAGCTCAACATGGACCTGGTCGCGCGCGTGACGGGGCTGCCGGTGCCCAAGCCCGAGCCCGAGGTGGTCGAGCCGACGCAGCCGGCGGTCGACCTGAGCGCGGCGCCGGTGCACACCTCGCTGCGGCTCAAGCTGCTCGGCACGCTCGTGTCCGAGGCGTTCCCCGAGTGGTCGGTCGCATCGATCCAGGACGTCGTCACGCTCAAGACGGGCACGTACCTGATCGGTGACCGCGTGCAGAACGCCGAGATCGTCGAGATCGAGCGCGAGCGCGTCATCGTCATCAACAACAACCGCCGCGAATTCATCGACGCGACGCCGGGCGACGGCATGGGCGGCGTGGTGGCGGCGCCGGTGGTGGCCGCGCCGGTGATCGCCGCCGCGCCCGCGCACAACGAGAACCCGCCGCCCTCGCAGGGCCTCGGCGCCGGCGTGAAGCAGCTGTCCGAGAACGACTACGAGATCCCCCGGGGGGAGATCGACAAGACGCTGTCGAACCTGAACGACGTGGCGATGCAGGCGCGCATCGTGCCCGCGTTCAAGGACGGAGTGGCCCAGGGCTTCAAGCTGTTCTCGATCCGCCCCGACTCCATCTACACGAAGATCGGCATCCAGAACGGCGACGTCATCAAGCGCATCAACGGGTACGACCTGAACAGCCCGGAGAAGGCGCTCGAGATCTACTCGAAGCTCAAGGAAGCCTCGCGCATCGACATCGAGGTCGAGCGCAACGGCTCCACTATCCGCAAGACCTACAACGTTCGTTGAACGCGCCCAAGAAGCCCACTGCCATGAACCGTCTCGCACTCGTCGCGCTCTGCTGGTCGATGGTCGCGCTGGCCCAGCCCGCTCCGCCGCCCGGTCCCCGCCGTCCGCCCGCGCCCGCGCCCGCGCCCGCCGCCGGCGCGCCGGAGGCGACGATCGCCCCGAAGCGCCCGAGCTGCGAGGAGCAGCGACGCAAGGGCCGCTACAACATCTACTTCGACAAGGTCGAGATCGAGAAGCTGGTGCAGACGGTCTCGGACGTCACCTGCAAGACGTTCATCCTCCCCGAGAACATCCGCGGGAAGATCTCCATCATCGGCCCGGAGAACGGGAAGGTGGAGGTCAACGCCGACCAGTTCTACGCCGCGTTCCTCGCCGCGCTCGATGCGAACAGCCTCGCCGTCTACGAGCACGGCAAGTTCATGAAGATCGTCGACAAGCAGCGGGCGAAGCAGTTCCCGATCCCGACGATCACCGATCCCACGGAGGTCTACACGACCAACGAGCAGATGGTGACCCGCGTGTTCAAGGTGAAGTTCGTGGAGATCGAGCAGCTGCGCGGCGTGTTGCAGCAGCTCGTCACGCCGTCGGGCGACACGATTCCCTTCCAGCCGGACACGATCATCGTGAACGACCTGGGCTCGAACATGCACCGGCTCGAGAAGATCGTCGCGCAGCTCGACTCGAGCTCGGCGTCGGACTCGATCCGCGTCATCCAGATCCGCTACGCGACGGCGCAGGAGATCGCCGACAAGGTGCAGAAGCTCTTCGAGTCGAAGGGCAACCGGCCCGGTCAGCGGCCCGGCCAGGCCAAGGTGATGCCGGCCCCTCCCCCGCCGACGGGCGCGGCGCCGAGCGCGCCGGTAGGCGGTGGAGAGGAAGGGGCCGGCGGCGCGGCGACGCTGTCGCAGCTGATCCCCGACGAGCGCACCAACAAGCTGATCGTCATCGCCAGCCCGGCGGCCATGGAGCGCATCGACGCGCTGATCCGGGAGATCGACATTCCCATCTCGGGCGAGGGCCGCATCAACGTGCTGTACCTCGAGAACGCGAACGCCGAAGACGTCGCGTCGACGCTGCAGACGCTGGCGCAGGGCACCGCGAACCGCCCGAAGACGCCAGCCCCGCCGCCCCCCGCCGGCGCCCCGCGAAGCGGTGGCACCGCCGCCGAGCTGTTCCAGGGCGAGGTGAAGATCTCGGCCGACAAGGCCACGAACTCGCTGGTGATCATCGCCAGCCAGTCGGACTACCGCAGCCTGCTGCGCGTCATCGAGCGGCTCGACATCATGCGGCGGCAGGTGTTCGTCGAGGCGGTGATCATGGAGGTCAACCTCGACCGCTCGAGCGAGCTCGGCATCAACCTGCACACGGGCATCCCCGTGCCGACGGATCAGGGCACGGTGCCGGCGTTCATCGGCACCAAGTACAACAAGTCGGCGGGGCTCCCGCCGTCGCTCAGCGTGGCGAACCTGGTGAGCCTCGGCGGCTTCCTCGCCGGTCTGCAGGGTCCGGCGATCCCCGGGCTGAACATCGGCGGCGTCCAGATCCCCTCGTTCGGCCTCGTGCTGAACGCGCTGCAGACGTCCAGCGACGTGAACGTGCTGTCGACGCCGCACATCCTCACCACGGACAACGAGGAAGCGGAGATCACCGTCGGCCAGAACGTCCCGTTTCAATCGGGGTTCTCGACGGGCGGCTTCGGGGGACTCACCGGTATTCCCGGGCTCGGCGGGACCAACACCGGCGGCCTTGGAGGCTTCGGCGGCCTGGGCGGGTTCGGCGGCATCCCGTTCGGCTCGATCCAGCGGCAGAACGTCGACCTGAAGCTGTCGGTGAAGCCGCAGATCAACGAGAGCGACTACGTGCGCCTCGTCATCACCGAGCAGATCGAGGAGATCGCCTCGCAGGATCCGGTGCTCGGCCCGACCACCTCGAAGCGCACCGCGAAGACGACGGTGGTGGCGAAGGATCAGGAGACGGTCGTCATCGGCGGCATCATGCAGGACCGCCTGGTGGAGAGCGTGTCGAAGGTGCCGCTGCTGGGCGACGTGCCGGTGCTGGGCCACCTGTTCCGCACGCAGACGCGGCGCAAGGTGAAGACCAACCTGCTGCTCTTCCTGACGCCGTACATCATCCGCGACTCGTCCGACTTCCGGCGCATCTTCGAGCGGAAGATGAAGGAGCGGCAGCAATTCGTGGAGCAGTTCTACGGCGCGTCGACGTCCTACGACGTGGCGATCGACTTCGCGCGCAAGCCGGGCCCGCTGGCGCGCATGAGCCAGCTGCTGAACAGGGAAATGAAGAAGCTCGAGAACGGCGGCCCGGGCGCGGAGGGCGAGCGGCTGATCACCCCCAGCGGCGCGCCGCCGAGCGCGCCCGCGGGCAGCACCGAGGCGCCGCCGGAGACCGCGCCGGTGGTGGCGCCGGCGGGGACCGAGGTGCCCCCGGTGCCGGTGCAGGAGCCGAACCCCGAGGTGCTGAAAGTGCAGCCGGAGCTGCAGTGATGAGCGACTCGCCCGACGATCTGCGGGAAGGCACCGTGACCGAGCGCACGCACGTCGTGACGCACGGCCCGGCCTACCTCTTCGGCCGGCCCCTGGGGGAGATCCTCGTCGAGAGCTTCGGGCTGCCCCGCGAGAAGCTGGAGGAGGCGCTCGTCGCCCAGCGCGAGAAGGGCGGGCGCCTGGGCGAGCTGCTGGTGGGCCTCAAGGCGGTCACCGAGGCCGACGTGACGCGGGCCCTCGCCGCGCAGCTCGATCTCGAGCACCTCGCGGTGATCTCAGTCGACGACGTCGACCCGGAGCTGGTGAAGCAGGTGCCGATCAACTTCGCCAAGCAGGCGAAGTTCGTTCCGCTCAAGCGTGAAGGCGACTTCGTGGCGGTGGCGGTGGCGGACCCGCTGGACACCGCGCTGCTCGACCACGCGCGCATGCTGCTGGGCTGCGACGTCGAGCCGCGGGTGGCCCAGAGCACGACGATCATCGACGCCATCAACTCCGTCTATGACCGAAGCCTCAACGAGGCCGAGCAGGTGGTCGGCGAGATGGAGGCGCAGGACCTCGACGCCGCCGAGCAGGTGCTGGAAGAGGCGCAGGACCTGCTGGACTCGGGCGACGAGGCCCCGATCATCCGCCTGGTCAACTCCCTGCTCTTCCGCGCGGCGAAGGAGCGGGCCAGCGACATTCACATCGAGCCGATGGAGCGCGAGCTGGCGGTGCGCTTCCGCATCGACGGCGTGCTGCACAACATCATCAAGCCGCCCAAGCGCTACCAGAACTCGATCATCAGCCGCGTGAAGATCATGGCGCAGCTGAACATCGCCGAGAAGCGGCTGCCGCAGGACGGCCGCATCAAGATCAAGCTGGCGGGCCGCGACATCGACATCCGCGTCTCGACGATCCCCACCGTGCACGGCGAGAGCATCGTCATGCGTCTGCTCGACAAGAGCGCGACGCTGCTCGACCTCGGGGAGATCGGCATGAACCCGGCGATCCTGAAGGAGATGGACGAGCTGATCCGCCGCAGCCACGGCATCATCCTCGTCACGGGGCCCACCGGCTCCGGCAAGACGACGACGCTCTACGGCGCGCTGTCGCGCATCAACACGCCCGAGGTGAAGATCCTCACCGTCGAGGATCCGGTCGAGTACCAGATGAAGGGCATCAACCAGATGCCGATCAACCCGAAGATCGGCCTCACCTTCGCGTCGGGCTTGCGCAGCTTCCTCCGGCAGGATCCGGACATCATCATGGTCGGCGAGATCCGCGACAAGGAGACGGCGAACATCGCCATCGAGGCGTCGCTCACCGGCCACCTCGTCTTCTCCACCGTGCACACCAACGACTCTGCGGGCGCGGTGACGCGCCTCGTGGAGATGGGCGTGGAGCCGTTCCTCGTGTCGTCGTCGCTCATGGCCGTCCTGGCGCAGCGCCTGGTGCGCCGCGTGTGCGTGGAGTGCCGCGAGCCGCACGAGCCCACCGACGAGGAGATCGCCAAGCTGGGAATGAGCCGCGATCGCTTCCGCGCGCTCGGCGGCGGCACCACCTACCGCGCGAGGGGCTGCCCGGCGTGCAGCAAGTCGGGCTACCGCGGCCGCACCGGCATCTACGAGCTGCTCGTCATCGACGACGACGTGCGCCAGTTGGTCCTCAAGAACGTCGACTCCGGCACCATCAAGAAGAAGGCGATCGAGAAGGGCATGCTGACCTTGCTGGACGACGGCGCGCTCAAGGTGGCCCAGGGCCAGACGACCATCGCCGAGGTCCTCTCCGTCACGCAGGAGGACCTCTAAGCCGCCATGGCCGTCTTCGAATACAGGGGGCTCAACGCCGCGGGGAAGACCGTCACCGGCCTCAAGGAGGCCGACTCGGCGAAGGCCCTGCGCGCGCTCCTGCGGAAGGACGGCGTCTTCCTCACCGACGTGGTGGCGGAGGCCGAAGGCGGCCTCAAGCCCGGCAGGAGCAGGGCCGGCAAGGGGCCCGCGAAGGCGGCCGGCTCGGTGCTGGCGCAGGACCTCAACCTCCGGCGGCTGGCGCGCGGCGGCGTCAACACCGACGACATCGCGGTGATGACCCGGCAGCTCGCCACGCTGCTCAAGGCGGGCGTGACGCTGGTCGAGGCGCTCACCGCCATGGTCGACCAGGTCGAGAAGGAGTCGCTCAAGCGCATCCTCTCGGACGTCAAGCAGCGGGTGAACGAGGGCTCCAGCCTGGCCGACGCGCTCCAGCAGCACGTGAAGGTGTTCGGTCCCCTCTTCATCAACATGATCCGCGCGGGCGAGAGCTCGGGCGCGCTGGACTCGGTGCTCCTGCGCCTCGCGGAGTTCACCGAAGGGCAGGCGCGCCTGCGCCAGAAGATCATCGGCACGATGATCTACCCGGTGATCATGATGTTCATCGGCGGCGGCGTGCTCATCATGCTGATGACCGTCGTGGTGCCGAAGGTGACCAAGATCTTCGACGACATGAAGGTCACCCTGCCGTGGACCACCAAGCTGCTGATCGGCAGCTCGAAGTTCCTGCAGAGCTACTGGTACCTGGTGGTGCCGGCGCTGGTCGGCGGCGCGTTCGCCTTCGTGCGCTGGACGCGGTCGGAGACGGGCAAGCCCCAGTGGGACCGGATCGTCCTGAAGATCCCCGTCTTCGGGCCGCTGGTGCGGCAGCTGTCGGTGGCGCGCTTCGCCCGCACGCTGGCCACGCTGCTCAAGTCGGGCGTGCCGCTCTTGACCGCGCTCGACATCGTGAAGAACGTCATCACCAACTCGGTGATGTCCGCGGTGATCGACACCGCGCGCGACGCGATCCGCGAAGGCGAGAGCATCGCCCAGCCGCTGAAGAAGTCGGGGGAGTTCCCTCCGCTGGTGTTCCACATGGTGGCGATCGGCGAGCGCTCGGGCCAGCTCGAGGACATGCTGCTCAACGTCGCCGACAGCTACGAGTCGGCGGTGAATGTGCGCATCGGCGCGCTCACCGCGCTGCTCGAGCCGATGATGATCGTCCTCATGGGCGCGGTGATCGCCTTCGTGGCGTTCTCGATCCTCATGCCCATCCTCCAGATGAACTCCATGGTGCACTGATGCGAACCGACGCCCTCGCCCGTCGCGACCAGCTGATCCAGCGCGTCGTCACCACCGCCCTCGTCGCCCTCGCCGCGTCGCTCGTCTGCGTGGGCCTGCTGCTCTACGTCTGAAGCCGAAAGGAAGAACCGCCATGTCCTCCGCCCTCGTCCGCCAGCTCGCCCGCCGCCGCCGTGCGCCACGCGGCATGACGCTGATCGAGATCATCGTCGTCATCACCATTCTCTCGCTGCTCATGGCCGCCGTCGGCGTCGCCGTGATCCCCCGCCTCGAGGAGGCCAAGGTCGACCGCGCGAAGATGGACATCGCCAACATCGGGAACGCGCTGAAGACGTACTACGCGAAGAAGGGCAGCTACCCGGACACCGGCACGGGCCTCAAGGCGCTGGTCGACGCGCAGATCCTCGAGAAGATGCCCGTCGACCCCTGGGACCACGAGTACGTGTACCTGAACGAGGGCGGCAAGCCCGTCGTCATGTCCTACGGCAAGGACGGCGCGCCCGGCGGCGCCGATTACGACGCCGACCTGTCCAGCAAGGACGACAACAGCAAGAAGTGATCCATGAAGAAGCCCGACGACAAGAGCCTGGGCCTCTCGCCCGTCACCATCGGCGTCGCGCTGGGCGCGAGCGCGGTGGTGTGGCTCGTCGTCGACCTGCTGCGGAGGCTGTTGTCATGAGCCGCCGCACGCCCCGGGGCCTCACGCTCATCGAGATCACCGTCGCGCTCGGCATCATCGTGGTGCTGTTCGCGGCGGTGGTGTTCGGCGTGGGCGCGCTCACCGGCGCGAAGGCGAAGGAGTCCGCCGCGGAGCTGGCCGGCACCATTCGCGCGCTCTACGACGACGCGGCGCTGTCGGGCCGCACCTGCCGGCTGGTGTTCGAACTCCCGCAGGAACGCGACGAGGACGGCGCCGTGACCTGGCGGGCCGAGTGCGCGAAGTCCGGCGTCACCGCCGGGGCGAAGCGCGACGACGAGCTGCGCGCCGCCAACGACGCCGACAGGCGCAAGTCGAAGGTGGACGAGGACGACGAGCGCTTCAAGCCGCTCACCGACGACAGCCGGCCCACGGTGCAGGAGCTGCAGGCCCGCGAGCAGAAGCGGGTCGAGGACGCGGCGAAGTTCTCATCGTTCTCGAGCGAGGACGTGGTGCAGAAAAAGCTGCCGTCGAACGTCACCGTCGAGGTGTGGACGGCGAAGCAGCGCCAGCCGGTCAAGCACGGCACCGCCTACCTCTATTTCTTCCCCCAGGGCTACACCGAGCGCGCACAGGTGTGGGTGCGTCAGGGCAGCAACACGTGGACGCTCACCATCTCGCCGCTCACCGGCAAGACGGTGATCCACAACGACGACCTCGAGGTGCCGCGCACATGACTCGCCGCGCGTTCACCCTGCTGGAGGTCGTCGTCGCGCTCGCGATCCTCGGCGTCTCGCTGATGGCGGTCCTCGACATCAACGGCCAGGCCGTCTCCTCGCACGTGTACGCGAAGAAGCTCACCGTCGCGACGCTGCTCGCCCGGTCGAAGATGATCGATCTCGAGCAGAAGCTGTACGACGAAGGCCTCAACGCCGACGACGACGAGGACGCGGGCGACTTCTCGGACGAGGGGTGGCCGTCGTTCAAGTGGCGCGCGAAGGTGATCGTCCCCAGGACGAACGGGCTGACGCCCGAGCAGCTCTTCGGAGCGCTGTTCAACGTGCCCATGGGCGGCGCCGGCGACGGCGCGGCGGGCCTCCTGGGCGCGCTGTTCGGCGCCGGCGGCGGTCCGTCGAAGGCAGCGGCCGCGGCGGGGCTGCCCCCGGGCGCGACGCCGGCGGGCGCGCAGGGCGGCGCGGCGGGCCTGCTGGGCGCGCTGGGCCCCGCGGCCGGCATGGCGCAGGCGCAGTTCACCCAGATGGTGGACCAGCTGCAGAAGTCGGTGCGCGAGGTGCACCTCACCGTCACCTGGAAGGAAGGGAAGCTGACCGAGAGCATCGACCTCGTCACCCACGTCGTCTCGCTGGGGCCGGGGAGCGATCGCAACGGCGGTGCGACGGCGGCGGCGGGCATGGGCAGCGCGTCCGCCGGCGACACCTGGGTGCGGCCCGACGGCACGGCCGCGCGCCGGCCCCAGCCGTGCCCGGGGGGCTCCGGCATGTGCGACGACGACGGCACCCAGCTCGTCACCGCCGCCCAGCGGGGGCTGGGCGCCGGCCCGGGCCAGCCGCAGCTCACGCCCGGCGGCGCCCTGCCGTTCGGCATCCCGCGCCCGCTCGTGCCGCAGGGCGTCGGCAACATCGTGAAGGGCGGCTTCCGATGAGCCGCCGCGGCTTCACGCTGATGGAAGTGGTGATCGCCGTCGCCATCACGGCCTTCATCGGCGTGGTGCTGGGCGTGACGTTCAACACCACCATCAACAACAAGGAGATCATCGAGTCGCAGGCCGAGCACTACCGCATGCTGCGCACCGCGATGAACCGCATGGTGCGGGAGATCGGCGCCGCCTTCGTCAGCGATCGCTACGACTCGAGGCGCTACCGCGACCAGTTCGACCGGCCGACCAACTTCATCGGCACCCGCGACAAGCTGCTCTTCACTTCGCTCGCCCACCAGCGCCTCTACGCCGACGCCAAGGAGTCGGACCAGATGGTGGTGGAGTACCAGGTGAAGTCGTCGCCGGACCCGAAGGCGAAGGGCCGCAGCGACCTCGTGCGCCGCGAGCGCGCGCAGCTCGAGGAGCGCATGGAGCGCGGCGGCACCGAGGACGTGCTGTTCGAGGGCGCGAAGAAGATCGAGTTCCAGTACTGGGACAGCCAGAAGAAGCAGTGGGAGGACGAGTGGGACACGCGCCGCACCGAGCGGAAGTCGATCCTCCCGACGCGTGTGAAGATCACCCTCTACGCGGTGGACGAGTCAGGCAAGGAGGTCCGCTACACGACGCAGACGCGGATCATGCTCAACACCGAGTTCCCGAGGTACCAGTGAGCCGCGCGACCTTCCGCCGCCGCGCCCGCGGCCCCGTCCGCTCCCCCGCCCGCACCGGCGATCGCCCGGCCGCGCTGAAACCCCGCCGCGGCGTGGCGATGCTGCTCGTGCTGGTGGGCCTCGCGGTGCTGGGGCTGGTGGCCAACGAGGTCCAATACAACTCCGTCGTCGAGCTGCGCCTCGCCACCAACCACCGGGACGAGCTGCGCGCGCACTTCCTCGCGAAGTCGGGCGTCGGCCTGTCCCGCCTGCTGCTGCGCTTCCAGAAGCAGATGGACAACATCCAGATCCCCAACCTGGGCGGCATGCTGCAGGGGCTGATGGGCGCGGCCGGCGGCGCGGGGGGCCTCCTCGGGCTGCTCGGCGGCGCGGGCGCGAACCCGGCGGCGCTGCAGGGCCTCCTCGGCGGTGCCGGAGCCGGCGGCGCGCCGTCGTCGATGAGCATTCAGCTGTGGCGCATGGCGAAGATCGACTGCCACATGCTCGAGATGATGGTCCCGGAGCTCGACGAGGAGGGCCAGGCGATCAAGGGCTCGCTGAAGTCGAACAAGAAGTTCGACTTCGACGACGAAAACCCGGAGCTGGCGAAGGAGCAGCAGAACAAGCGCTTCGGCTCGTTCACCGGCTGCTTCGACACGCGAATCACCGACGAGGAAGAGCGCATCAACCTGAACAAGCTGGACGCGCCGCAGCTGACCGCGCAGGTGCTGCTCGCCCAGCTCGTCGCCTCGTTCGGCGACAAGAAGTACGAGTTCCTCTTCGAGAAGGAAGACTCGAACCGCGTGAAGGTGACGCCCACCGACGTCATCGTCGCGATGCGCGACTGGATCGACGAGGACGAGACGTCGTCGACGCTGAACTTCTCGGGCCAGGGCGAGCCGTTCCTGAAGGGCTTCTCGGACGAGAACGGCAACTACGTGAAGTACGACCCGGCGTACCGCGCGAAGAACGCGCGCTTCGACAGCCTCGACGAGCTGTACCTGATCCACGGCGTCAATGACCGCTTCATGGCCGCCTTCAAGGACAAGCTGACCGTCTACCCGGACGTCAACTCGCGCCTGAACATCAACACGGACGACCCGATCCTCCTCGAGCTGGCGATCCGCACGGTGGCCGACCCGGCGCGGCCCGATCCCCGGCTGGCGGATCCCGTCTTCATCGACACGCTCATCCAGAAGATCCGCGCGGCGCGCGTCTTCGCGCTGTTCGGCATGAGCGCCCTGGACTTCGTGAACCTGGTGGCCGCGTCCGGCGTCGCGGTCAACCCGACCATCATCAACAACGTGCAGAACCAGCGCTTCATCGGCGACAAGAGCTCGACGTACCGGATCTCGGTGACGGGCGAGGCGGGCGACGTCACGCGGACCATCACCGCGGTCATCCGCCTCGACGACGGGCTCGGTCGCCTCGTCTACTGGAGGGAGGAGTAGCCATGGCGCGCGTGCTCGGCCTGGACCTGGGCAGCTACACCGTGAAGGCCGTCGTGGCCGAGACGACCATGCGCGGCGTGTCGGTGAAGCGCTACCTCTCGGCGCCGGTGCCCGCCGAGGGCGAGCGCCTCGCGCGGCTCGAGGCCGGCCTCGCGGCGCTCACCGCGCAGGGCCCGCTGGCCGTCGACCAGGTGGTGGTCTCGCTGCCCGGCGTGGCGCTCGCCACCCACCCCATCACCCTGCCCTTCGATGATCCGAAGAAGATCGAGCAGACGCTGGCCTTCGAGGTCGAAGGCCAGCTCCCGTACGATCTGGACGACGCGGTCTTCGATCACCAGCTCACCGCGACCGGGGGCGGCGGCTCCAGCCTGCTGGTCGGCGTGATGAAGAAGGCCGAGCTGGCGCCGGTACTCGAGCTGCTCAAGGCGGCGAAGCTCGACCCGCGCATCGTCACCCACTCGGGCCTCGTCTACCAGAACCTGATCGCCCCCCTGCCGCCGTCGTACCTCGACCCGGGCGCGGCGGTCGCGGTGGTGGACGTGGGGCACGAGCGCGTCTCGGTGGCGATCGGCCGGCCCGGCGGGGCGGTCGAGCACGCGCGCACCTTCGCTGGCGGCGGGCTCGCGCTGACGAAGGCGCTGGCGAAGGAGTTCAGCATCGGCCTCGAGGAGGCCGCGTCCTGGAAGGAGACGCATGGCGCGGTGGGAGACGAGGTGGTGGGCCCCGACGCCGAGCGCGCGGCGGCCGCCTTCGTCCGCGCGCTGGTGCCCGCGCTGCGTGAGCTGCGGCCCACGCTGAAGGCGTACACCGCCCACACCCGGCGGCCGATCGGCCAGGTGCTCCTGTGCGGCGGCACCTCGAAGCTCAAGGGCCTCGCCGGGCAGCTCCAGAAGGACCTCGGGCTGCCGGTGCGGCTGCTCGAGCTGCCCGCGGAGACCCGCGGCGCCCTGCGCCCGGACCAGTTGGAGGCGGCGCAAGCGGTCGCGCTCGCGCTGCGCGGCTCCCCTACCGGCGCGAAGGCCTCACGCTTCAACCTGCGGCGCGGCGAGTTCGCCTTCAAGAGCGACTTCGACGTGATGCGCGACAAGGCCGGCCAGCTGGTGGCCTTCGCCGCGGTGCTGCTGGTGCTGCTGATCGCCTCGGGCATCGTGCGGAACACGGTGCTGGAGCGCCGCGAGAAGCAGGTCGACGCGGTGCTGTGCGACGTCACCAGGCGCATCCTCGGCCGCTGCGAGCCGGACTACGCGCGCGCGCTGAACCTGCTGCAGGGCCAGGAGAGCCCCGCCGCCGGCATTCCGAAGCGCTCGGCCACCACGCTGCTCGCCGAGCTGACCCAGCGCGTGCCGGCCGACCTGCCGGTGACGATGGAGCAGATCGTCATCGACCTCGATCGCATCTCGGTGCGCTGCGAAGCGAGCAACTCGAAGAACATGGAAGACCTGATCGCGTCGCTGAAGCAGTACCGGTGCTTCAAGGAAATCAAGGAAGGCCGCGTGGAGAAGAGCAAGGACGGCACGAAGGTCAACTTCCGTCTCGACATCCAGGTCGAATGTCCCGAGGACGACTCGGGCGGGCAGGAGGGCTGACCATGGCGGGGATCGCCGATCTCCAGGCCACGCTGCAGACGAGCCTCGCGACGCTGTCGGCGCGGGAGCGCCGTATGGTGACGTTCGCCGCCGTCGCGGTGGCCGTGTTCCTCGTCTTCATCATCACCTTCACCTTCGGCAGCAAGGCCGACTCGATCCGCCGCCGTACCGCGGAGAAGATCGCCAAGCTGGAAGAGGTGCAGACCGTCGCCGGCGGCTACGGCCAGGCCAGGGCCGCGCAGGAGGCGATGGAGCGCCAGCTGGCCGCGTCCAACGTCCGCCTCATCAGCTACCTCGAGGAAAAGGCGCAGAAGACGGGCATCGAGCTGCCCACCATCAACCCCAAGGCCGACGTGCAGCTCGAAGGCACGAAGATCGTCGAGAGCGCCGTCGAGGTGACGCTCACGGACGTGAAGCTGAACCGCCTCGTCGAGTTCCTCACCCTGGTCGAGGCCGGGCCCGGCATCGTGAAGGTGCGCTACATGCGCCTCGAGCCGCGCGTGTCCAACGAGTCGATCACCGCGTGGCTCACCATCGCCACCTACCACCTGAAGAACTGAACCCATGGCCGAGAAGAAGCCCAGCCTCTGGAAGCGCATCGTCGGGTACTCGGCGTTCAGCGTGTTCGCGCTCTTCGCCGCGTTCTTCCTCACGTTCCCCTACGACGCGCTGAAGGACCGCGCGCGCCTCGAGGCCGACGCCGCCGGCTACTTCGTGCGCATCGGCTCGATGGGCCCGGGGCTGTTCGCGATCCGCGCCAGCGACGTGCAGATCTCGAAGAAGGCCGACAGCGATCCTCCGCCCGAGCCGCTCAAGCTGGACTCGGTCAGCATCGGCCCCGCGCTCTTCCCGCCGGGCCTCAAGGTGAAGGTGAAGGCCTTCGGCGGGGCGATCACCACGGTGGTGTCGGGCTTCTCCAGCCTGCGCCTCAAGGTGGACGCCGAGGACATCGACGTCTCGAAGGGCAACTTGAAGGGCTTCTCGGGCATCGACTTCGCCGGCCTGGTGGACGCCCACCTCGACGTGACGCTGCCCAGGGGCCAGGCCAGCGGCAACGTGCCGGCCGAGCCCGATCTCTCGCAGGCGTCGGGCACCGTGTCGCTCGCGACGAAGGGGCTGGCCGTCAACGGCGGCACCGCGAACATCCCCATTCCGCAGTTCGGGCCCGAGCCCACGCCGGTCGACCTGCCGAAGATCGTCCTGGGCGACCTCGGCGGGAAGGTGAAGATCGAGAAGGGCACCGCCACCTTCGACGAGTTGAAGAACGTGAGCCCCGACATCGAGCTCACCGTCACCGGCACGATGAAGCTGGCCAGGCGCCTGCCGTACAGCGAAGCCAACCTCGAGGTGCGGCTCAAGCCCGACCCCGAGTTCCAGAAGCGCCTCGGCATGCTCGGCAGTGCGTTGTCCTTCGTCGGGCCGGATCCGAAGGATCCGCGGTGGCGGCTCGGCCGGCTCACCGGCTACCTCGGGCGCCCGCAGTTCCGCTGACGTCAGGGCGCGTCGGGGCCGGTGAGCACGTCGTCAGGCTGCTCGAGCACCACCACGCCCAGCGCGCCCGCGGACTTCTCGGGCCTGGCCAGCACCCGCACCGCGCGCCCGTCCTTCACGAAGACGCCGGGGGCGCGCTCCTTCCAGCCCGCGGCGCCCAGCACCGAGCGGTAGAAGTCGATCACCTCGACGTCGGTGGCCTTCGCCACGAAGGACGTCGCGTCGGCGAGCTCGAGCCGGAAGGTGGTGACGGCCGTCGCGCCGGGGAACACGGGGAACCGGCCTGCGCCCTGCGGCTTTCGCGCGCCGAGATCCGCGGCGCCGAGGATGAGCGTGGTGCTGCCGTCGGCCTCGGGCCAGCCGTACACGAGGTAGGAGACCTTCGAGTCCACGTCGAGCGCCACCACCCGCGGCAGCCTGAGGCCCGGCAGCGGCCGCAGACGCCCCATCGGCAGGTAGAAGCCGGCGGCGGCGAAGCGCTTCGCGTAGTGGACGATGAGCTCGTTGAGCTCCCACTTCGAGCGCGCCGCGTAGATCTTGAGCGGCAGGCCCTTCACCTCGAGCCCCTGCCCCACCGGCACGACCTCGAGCTGCGCGGGCACGTCCCACGAGAACGGGCGCGGCACGCCCGCGTCGGGCGCCGCGGCCAGCGCGAGGGCGAGCAGGAGCGGCGTCACCGGCAGTCGTTGCGCCCGAGGAAGCACGCCCCGGCGGTGCTGTGCTGCGACACCATGCCGCCGCCGATCGCCGGGCCACCGGTGCGGAAGGTGGGCGTGCCCTCTCCGCCGACGTAGTCGAAGTAGTCCGACTCGATGCCCGAGTAGCTGAAGTGGAACTCCGAGGCGTTGGTGGGCGCGCTGCCCGCGTACCGCGACGCGAAGGCCGCGCCCGCCCCGCCGCCGCCGCTCCACAACTGCTGCACCGTGCCGCGGTACACCGACGCCGGGCAGTTCAGCGGACACGACCGGGTCTCCTCGGTGACCAGCCCCCAGTCGTTCGTCAGCACCGCGAGCGCGCCGGTGCACGCGCCGTTGCGCGCAAAGCCGATGCCGCACACGGGGATGGGCTCGGTGCGGAACAGCGAGGCGCGGAAGCCCCAGCCGCCGCTGCCCGCCTGCAGGAAGCTCCTCGGCATGCGGATCGCTTCCAGCGAGGCCCGCGAGGTGCAGCGCAGCCCGCCTTCGTTCAGCATCACCGGGCGCGCGGTGGGCGTCGCCTCGAACGTCAGGGTGTCGTCCACCTCGCAGCGCACCTGCACGCCCGTGCCCCGCGTCAGCGCCTGCTTGATGACCGCGCCGCGCTCGACCGTGTCGAGGCCGTTGAAGTCCTCGTACCGGCGCTTCGCCTCGCCGCCCACGCCGGTGGACGGGTTCAGCGTCGCGCGTAGCGGCGCGGTGTTGGTCGAGCCGTCGAGGTTTCGGTGCTGCACGCGCTTCTGCGTCGACTGCCAGACGGCGAAGGCCTGCGCCTCCTGCACCTTGAGCGACAGCTGCGCCACCTCGGCGAGGTGAATGCCGACGAGCAGCACGACGACGAAGACGACCGAGCCCAACGCCAACTCCACCACCGCCTGGCCGCGCGCGCTTCGCATCAGTGCAGCCCCTTGAAGCCGGCCTTCACCAGCTCGTCGTAGGCGTCGCCCTGCCACTTGTGCGGCCCGCGCAGGGCGTCGACGACGTCGCTGCGGCCCTGGAGATCGACGTCGGCCGGCGCCAGCGTCGCGCGCCAGAAGGGGTTGAGCAGGTTGGGGAACTCATTCCAGTGCTCGAAGCGGTGGTAGTAGACGATGCCTGTCGCCCAGGCGACCTGCTTCGAGATGTCGAGGCCCGGCGCCGGCCCGCGGTGGAGCTGCTGCCCGCGCCCGTCCCACTCGCGCGCGGTGCCGGTGGCGCTGAAGGGGAACGAGAAGTTCAGCTCCCACGGGAAGCGGCGGAACGCGAGGTTGCGCTCGAGCGCTACCACCACCTTCGGCTGGCCGTACGCGTCGCCCGGCGAGTCGTTCGGCTGGAAGCCCACCGTGCGGACCCACACCGATGGGCACAGCGGTTGGCAGGTGCCCATGGTGTGCCGGGTGTCGGCGGCTCCGGCGTCGTCCTCGGTGGTCCAGCCGTGCGAGTCATCGGCGTCGTCGAGGTGCGTCGACTTCACGTGCGCCCTCAATCCCTCGAAACCGGAGCAGTCGCGCGTCGAGACCGTGACGCTGCCGTGGTCGTCCGCCCACGCCTCGGTGGTGACGGGGTCATTTCCGTGCTTCGGGCGGCCCACCCCCCAGTAGCCGCTGCCGGTGACGCCACTGAAGGTGATGGAGGTGCCCCGGGCCGCGCCGATGGCGGTCAGCTCCGCCTGGGTCTTCGGTGGCACCGGGCCGCGTCCGGTGACGAACGGGTTGCCGCGCGACCCCATCGCCGCGTGGAGCATGTTGAGGTTCCAGGTGCCGCGCATGCACAGGCCGGCGCCGGGGGGCTCGAAGCCCTCGAGCGGGCCGTTTCCGGTGGCTCCGAAGTCACAGTCCACCTCGCGCCGGTTGATGCCCAGGACGCTGCCCGGCCGCGGCGGTTCGCCGGGCCTGTGGAGCGGCGTCACTTCGTCCCGGGAAACCCCGGCCGCGCGCAGCACCTGCTGGGTGACGATCTGGTCCCGCTGGTAGCGCTCGAGGCGCTGGGCGAGTGTCTCTCCGGCCGCCGCACCGCTGATGCTCGCGCTCAGCTCGTCGCGCAGGCCGGCGATGCCGCTCTGGATCGCACGGGCTTCCCGGCCCGCGGCCGCGTCCATCGCGTTCCAGTCCGGACTGTTCAGAAACTCGGACAGCGAATACAGCACGAGGCCGACCCAGGTATTGACGAGCGCACGACGCTGGGCCTCGTCGCCGCAGCTGGCGTAGGCCTTGAGCACCGCCTTCTGTGCACCCAGCGACATGCCACGGGAGTAGCCGGTCCACGAGATGAGGCTCTGGTCGGCGGCCATGGCCACCCAATGGCTGACCTCGAGCCGGTTGATGAGCGCCATGTTGTTGAAGGCGCGCGCCTCCACCACCGCGTTCGAGTACGCCGCCGCGTCGGCCAGGTTCTGCAGCTCGTGCTTCTGGCGAATACGCAGACCCAGGCCCAGCGTCATCGTCACCATCAGCACCAGGAAGAGCATGGTGAGCGCCAGCAGCACCAGGTTCTGTCCGCGCGGCGCGCGCGGGCCTCGCGTCGTCATGGCGCCGGCTCGCAGTTCTGCCGCGTGAACGTCCTGGGCCGCGGCGGCGTCATCATGCGCATCGCGTAGCTGGCGGTGACGGGGAAGACGTACTGCTCGGCGGCGTAGCGGCGCTGGAACTCGCTGGCCGCGGCGTTGGACATGCGCGCCCCGGCCTGGGTCCACGCGGCGGGCCGCGTCGGCATGATGGGGCTGACCTTGTTGTAGTCGCCGAGGCCGAAGTACGCGCGGTACATCGTCGCCATCACCCAGTTCGCGAAGGGGATGCGCAGCGGGTACCAGTACACCAGGCGAACGCTGAGCGTGTAGCCGTCGCCGTCGGGATCGTCGAAGTCGTCCTCGGACAATCGCGTCACCTGCCCGCGCAGCGGCGACTCGCGGATCAGCCAGACGACCGCGCCATCGTGCCCGTCGTCGGCGCCCGGGTCGAACTGGTTCTGCCAGGGCTTGTTCCGCGTGCGGAGGAGGAAGGCGTTCACCAGCTTGTCGTGCGCGCCCGCGCCCGGGGTGCTGGCGCCGAGGTAGCTGACGAAGCTGGGCAAGAGCGCCGCGATGGCCGCGTGCGTCATCGCCTCGCAGTCGCCGTGCTTCACCACCCCGGTGCGCACCGCAGCGTACGCCGCGTGCTCGGCGAAGAGCCGCCCCTGCAGCAGCATGAACAGCTGCAGGGTGCCCAGCACCATGAACAGCGCGAGCGGCATGGTCAGCGCCGTCTCGACGGCCGCCTGGCCGCTCTCGGAGTGTCGGTCGTCGACCATCTGCCATGAATTGTCGGCCGGACCCGCCCCCCACACCATCGGTCGCCTTGTCCAACGGCTTGCCACCGGCGTGGGCCTTGGTGAGCCCGAGTGGGCCATGGTAGGTGCGTCGCCATGGCCGAGCTCGTGTTCTTCCGCCGGGGGGAAGAAGTTCTGCGGTTTGCGCTGGGTGAGGAGCGGGTGGTGTTGGGTCGCGGCGATCGCTGCGACGTCAGCCTGCCCGACCCGGAGGTGTCGCGTCAGCACGTGGCGCTGCTCCTCGAGGGTGGCCGGTGCCTCGTGCAGGACCTGTCCGGCAAGGGAACGGTGGTGGCCGGCACGAAACTGACGCAGGGCGAGCTGGCCGACGGGGCGGACATCGCGCTGGGGCAGTGGCGGGCCGTCTTCCGCGCCCACGGCGGCGCCAACGACGCGATGGCCACGGAGCTGGGCCAGCGCACGGAGCTCGCGGCGCGCGCGGAGGAGGCCGACGCCCCGCGCATCGCCGTGCAGGTGCGCGTGCGCCACGGCGGCAGCGAGTCGACGGTGCGGCTCCAGGGCGACGTCTTCACCGTCGGGAAAGATGCCGGAAACGACGTGGTGCTGAACCACCGCTTCGTCTCGGGCCGTCACCTGAAGGTGACACGGCAGCACAACCGCTTCCTGGTGGTGGACCAGCACTCCACCAACGGCACCTTCCTCGGCGGCGTGCGCGTGTTCGAGGCCGAGGTGCCCCTGTACGCGTCCCTGCGCGTCGGCGAGGCGGAGCTGACCTTCGAGCCGGTGTCGGCGGGCCCGAAGGCCGTCGGCAACTACCGCGGCATCATCGGCAACGACCCGTCGATGAAGCAGCTCGCGGAGCTGATCGATCGCGTGGCGCCGTCGTCGGCCGCCGTGGCGGTGCTGGGCGAGTCGGGCACCGGCAAGGAGCTGGTGGCCCGCGCGCTCCACGACGGGAGCACGCGCGCCAACGCCGCCTTCATCCCCGTCAACTGCGCGGCGATCTCCAAGGAGCTCATCGAGAGCGAACTGTTCGGCCACGAGAAGGGCGCGTTCACCGGCGCCGCCAACGCGCGCAAGGGCGCCTTCGAGGAGGCCGACGGCGGCACCATCTTCCTCGATGAGATCGGCGAGCTCCCGCTGGACCTGCAGGCGAAGTTGTTGCGCGCGCTGGAGTCCGGGGAGATCAAGCGCGTGGGCGCCTCGCGGCCCATTCACGTCGACGTGCGTGTCGTGGCCGCCACCAACCGCGACCTCCTCGCGGCGGCGCGCGATGGGAAGTTCCGCGAAGATCTCTACTACCGGCTCTGCGTCATCCCCCTGCACCTGCCGCCGCTGCGCAACCGCAAGGCGGACATCGTGCCCATCGCCGAGCACTTCGTGCGCGCCTTCGCGCCGCGCGGCCAGACGGTGAAGCTGACCGACGCCGCCGCCGAGGCGCTCACCGCCCACGCCTGGCCCGGCAACGTGCGCGAGCTGCGCAACGTCATCCACCGGGCGCTGCTCCTGCGCAAAGGCCCGCACATCGACGCGGCCGACCTGTCCTTCGACACCCGCGTCGACAAGGCCACCGGCCTCGACCTCGCCGAGTTCCAGCCGGGCATGACGCTCGAGCAGATGCTCCAGCGCGCCGAGCGGCAGTTCGTCGAGGCGGCGCTCAGGAAGTTCAACAACAACCGCGAGCGGGTGGCCAAGGAGCTGGGCGTGGCCCGCTCCACGCTCTTCAAGCGCCTGAAGGACTGGGGCCTCACCCACGGCAACGACGACACAGGCTCCTGAAATCAGGTCGATATTGACCTGGTAGATCGAAGCCGCCGGGGAGCCGTTGAAGACGGGCATGACGGCCCTGCCCCCGCTTCCCGAGCTCTACCGCCAGCACCGGCGCCGCGCGCTGTCGATCGCCCGTCGCATCCTCCGCGACGCCGACGAGGCCGAGGACGTGGTGCAGGAAGTCTTCGCGCGCCTCCACTCGCAGAACGTCCGCTTCGACGGCAAGGCGGCGTACACGACGTGGCTGCACCGGATCCTCGTCAACTCGTCCATCAACTCGCTGCGCGCCCGCAAGCGCCGCGGGAAGCTGGAGACGACGCTGCCCACGCCGGACGATCCCGAGAGGTGCGCGGTGGGCAACGAGCGGCACGCGCTGTTCCTCGAGGCGCTCGAGCATCTGTCGGAGCAGCACCGGCTGGTGGTGACGCTGCGCGACCTGCGCGGCTACTCGTACCCGGAGATCGCCCGCATGCTGAACCTGCCCGAGGGCACGGTGAAGAGCGCGCTGAACCGCGGCCGCACGCGGCTCATGGCGGCCATGGCGAAGGACGCTGGCGAGCCCGAGCAGCCGTAGCAGCTACTCGTCGCCCTTCTGCCCGACGAACTGGTCGCGCTTGTCCTTGAACAGCACGTTGAAGGTGGTGAGCGAGCCGTAGCTGCGGGTGATGTACCGCTGCAGCTCGACCTTCTCGGCGTCGGTCAGCTTCGGGTGCGCGTTCAGCTTCTGCTCGAGCGTCCGCAGGTTGTTTCGGATCATCACGATCTTGTGGAAGAGCGCGTCGATGGGAATGTCCTTGGCCTGCAGCTGCGGGTTGCCGGGCACCAGCTTCACGGTGCCGCCTTCCCACTTCTGGGCCAGCGGCACCTCGGCGAGGCCCGAGGCCTCGAGGAACAGCTCCATCAGCTCGGCGCGGGTCATCGTCGCTCCTTCGAGGTCGACTTGCGTGTTCGGGTCGATGCGGGGGGCGAGCCTCGGCCCCCCCGGGGTCGTCTTCACGGCGCCGCCGGCGGACCGCACGGCGGGGCCGATCGGCTTGAGCGCCCGGGCTCGCGCCGTGGGGGTCGCGTCGGGGCTCGGGGCCGCCTCGCCGCGCGCCACGAAGGCGTCGCACCAGGGCGCCGACGGCGGGAAGAGGCCGCGGCTCGGCTGCAGGCGGCAGGTGCCCACCCAGCCGCGGGCCGCCTCCACCGAGTGGGCGCGCCACAGCTTGCAGTTGCCGCACACCTTCTCGCCGGGCGCGAAGCGGAGCGGCGCGGCCTCGGCCCCTCCCCCGACGGGCGGAGCGACCGCTTCGGAGGCCGCCGGCGGCTCCACGGGCGCGGCGCCGCTGCCGGGTGGGCCCGGAGCCACTTCGACGGGCGGTTGGGGCGCTGGAGGGGCGCTGGACTCGCCCCGGTTCTCGTCGCTCATCGCCGCGCGGAGGCTTAGGTCAGCGCTGGCGGTGGTGTCGAGCCTGACGGCGCTTGTCTTTCGACAAGGAGTTAAGTAGGCGCGCGCCCGCTATGGCGAACATCCCGCTGGAACGTATCCGCAACATCGGCATTTCTGCCCACATCGACTCGGGCAAGACGACGCTCACCGAGCGCATCCTCTTCTACACGGGCCGCATTCACGCGATCCACGAGGTGCGCGGCAAGGACGGCGTCGGCGCGAAGATGGACTCGATGGACCTCGAGCGCGAGAAGGGCATTACGATCCAGTCTGCCGCCACGTACTGCGTGTGGAACGGCTCGCAGCGCCAGCTCCCCGAGCACAACATCAACATCATCGACACGCCGGGACACGTCGACTTCACCATCGAAGTGGAACGCGCTTTGCGCGTGCTCGACGGCGCGATCCTCGTGCTCGACTCGGGCAAGGGCGTGCAGTCGCAGTCCATCACCGTGGACAAGCAGATGAAGCGGTACCGCGTGCCGCGCATCGCCTTCGTCAACAAGATGGACAACCCCGGCGCGAACTACGAGCGCGTCGCGGAGATGCTGAAGGAGAAGCTGGGCCACCACCCGGTGCGCCTCCAGGTGCCCATCGGCGCCGAGGACAAGTTCGCGGGCGTCATCGACGCGGTGACGCAGAAGGCCTACTTCTTCGACGGCGAGAACGGCGAGCACGTGCGCGTGGAGGCGGTGCCGGCCGAGTACGTCGAGCAGGCGAAGGCCACCCGCCAGCACATCGTCGAGGCGGTCGCCGACATCGACGAGGCGCTCGCCGAGAAGTTCCTCGCTGAGGAGCCGGTGACGGACGAGGAGCTGAAGGCGGCGATCCGTCGCGGCACCCTGGCGCTCAAGATGACGCCGGTGATGTGCGGCTCGGCGTTCCGCAACAAGGGCGTGCAGCTGCTCCTCGACGCGGTTTGCGAGTACCTGCCCAACCCCACCGAGGTCACCAACGAAGCGCACGACCAGTCGAACAACGAGCAGAAGATCACCCTCGAGTCGGACCCGAACAAGCCGTTCGTCGGCCTGGCGTTCAAGCTGCAGCAGGACAAGTACGGCCAGCTGACCTACTTCCGCATCTACCAGGGCAAAGTGGCGACGGGTGACACCATCATCAACACCTCGAACCAGATGCGGAAGGTGCGCGTGCCCCGCATGTTCCGCATGCACTCGGACGACCGCGAGGAAGTGCAGTTCGCGCAGGCCGGCGACATCGTCGCGTTCTACGGCATCGAGGCGAGCTCGGGGGAGACGTTCACCGACGGCAGGTTGAACGTGACGCTCACGTCGATGCACGTGCCGGCCGCGGTGATCTCGCTGGCGGTGGCCCCGAAGGATCGCTCGGGCGAGCAGAACTTCTCGAAGGCGCTCAACCGCTTCACGAAGGAAGACCCCACGTTCCGCGTGCACCAGGACGAGGAGTCGGCCCAGACGATCATCTCGGGCATGGGCGAGCTCCACCTCGAGATCTACATGGAGCGCATGCGCCGCGAGTACAACTGCGAGGTCGTCGCCGGCAAGCCGCAGGTGGCCTACCGGGAGACGATCAGCCAGCGCGGTGAGTTCGCGTACACCCACAAGAAGCAGACGGGTGGCTCGGGCCAGTACGCGAAGGTGTGCGGCTACCTCGAGCCGCTGCCGCCGGACGCGGTCATGCAGTACGAGTTCGTGAACGAGATCGTCGGCGGCGCCATCCCGCGCGAGTTCATCCCCGCGTGCGACAAGGGCTTCCAGGAGGCGATCAAGAAGGGCGCGCTGATCGGCTTCCCCGTCGTGGGCGTTCGCTGCGTCATCAACGACGGCGGCTTCCACGCGGTCGACTCGAGCGAGCAGGCGTTCAAGACGGCGGCCATCATGGCCTTCCGCGAGGGCTACGCGGCGGCCAAGCCGGTGGTGCTCGAGCCGATCATGAAGGTCGAGGTCGAGGCGCCGAGCGAGTTCCAAGGCTCGGTGGTCGGCCAGATCAACCAGCGGCGCGGCGTCATCGTCGAGACCTCGAACGCGGACGGCCAGGTGACCGTCGTCGCCGAGGTGCCGCTCAACACCATGTTCGGCTACTCGACGGACCTCCGCTCGGCCACGCAGGGCAAGGGCAACTTCACCATGGAGTTCGCCAAGTACGCCGCGGTGCCCCGCAACGAGCAGGAAGAGATGATCAAGAAGTACAAGGAGAAGCAGGCCGCCGAGGCCGCGGCCCGCAAGTAGCGCGGACGGCCCTCGGGCGACGCCACGGAAAGGCCGGTGCTCCCACCCGCGGGGCGCCGGCCTTTCGCGTCTTCCGCCCCCCTTGCGCGGCGGCAGATTTGCGGTTGCCTGGACGGTGAGCGCCGGTACAGTCGCCCCGCGTTTCGACGAAAGTCCCCTCACCGGCTCCTGCGCGCGCCGGAGCCAAGGAGTCCGCCGTGGCCTTCCAGACCGTCCCCGAGATGTTGCTGCACCGCATCCAGGCCAGCCCCGATGCGACCGCGTATTCGTACCCGTCGGGCTCGGGCTGGAAGCAGGTGTCATGGAAGCAGTTCGGCGAGCAGGTGCGGCAGATCGCCATGGGCCTGCGCGCGCTGGGCCTCGAGAACGAGCAGCGCGTCGCGATCCTGTCCAACACCCGCTACGAGTGGATCGCCGCGGACATGGGGATCCTCGGGGCGGCGGGCGCGACCACCACCATCTACCCGTCGAACCTCGCCGAAGAGTGCGCCTACATCATCAACGACTCCGACTCGCGCTTCGTCTTTGCCGAGAACGACGACCAGGTGGCCAAGCTGTCGAAGGTGCGCGGCGAGCTGAAGAACGTGAAGCACGTCATCACCATCGACGGCAAGGCGACGCCGGACGGCTGGGTGATGACGCTCAACGAGCTGATGGAGAAGGGCAAGGCCGCGAGCCAGGCCGACTGGGAAGCCGTCTGCAAGACGGTGAAGAACTCGGACCTCGCGACGCTCATCTACACATCGGGCACCACCGGCAAGCCCAAGGGCGTGGAACTGACGCAGGACTGCTGGGTGTACGAAGCCGAGGCCATCGACGAGATGAAGCTGCTCGTGCCCGACGACGTGCAGTACCTGTGGCTGCCGCTGGCGCACAGCTTCGGCAAGGTGCTCGAGGTCGCGCAGCTCAAGATCGGCTTCCAGACGGCGGTGGACGGCCGCGTCGACAAGATCGTCGAAAACCTCGGCCAGGTGCGGCCCACCTTCGTGGCCGCGGTGCCGCGCATCTTCGAGAAGGTCTACAACAAGGTCGTCGAGGGCACGAAGAAGGAGGGCGGCCTCAAGTACTCCATCTTCAAGTGGGCCTTCGGCGTCGGGAAGGAAGCGTCGGCGCTGCGCCAGAAGCGGCAGGAGCCGGGCGGGCTGTTGGCCCTGAAGAACGCCATCGCCACCAGGCTCGTCTTCTCCAAGCTGCAGCAGCGCTTCGGCGGCCGGCTGCGCTACTTCGTGTCGGGCTCCGCCCCGCTCTCGCGCGAGATGGCCGAGTTCTTCCACGCCGCGGGCGTGCTGATCCTCGAGGGCTACGGGTTGACCGAGACGAGCGCCGCGTCCTTCGTGAACCGACCCGACTCGTTCAAGTTCGGCACCGTCGGCCCGCCGCTGCCGGGCACCCAGGTGAAGATCGCCGAGGACGGCGAGATCCTCATCAAGGGCCGGGGGGTGATGCGCGGGTACCACAACCTCCCCGAGCAGACCGCCGAGACGATCAAGGACGGCTGGCTGTACACCGGTGACATCGGCGAGATCGACTCGAACGGCCTGCTCAAGATCACCGACCGCAAGAAGGACCTGATCAAGACGTCGGGCGGCAAGTACGTCGCGCCACAGAACATCGAAGGCAAGTTCAAGATGCTCTGCCCCTACGTCAGCCAGTCGCTGGTGCACGGCAACAACCGGAACTTCTGCACCATGCTGATCGCGCTCGACGCCGAGGCGATCACCGCGTGGGCGAAGGAGAACGGTGTCACCGGCGGCTACCAGGAGATCGTCAAGGATCCCCGCACGCACGCGCTGATCAAGCCGTACGTCGCCGAGCTCAACAAGAGCCTCGCCAGCTACGAGTCGATCAAGAACTTCGCGATCCTCCCGAAGGACCTGACGCTGGACGACGGGGATCTCACGCCCAGCCTGAAGCTGAAGCGGAAGGTCGTCGAGACGAAGTACAAGGACGTGCTCGACGGCTTCTACGCGGGCAACGTCGCCGAGGTCTGACCGCGCCAAGGTGCCCGGCCCGTTCCGCCGCCACGTCGCCGTGGGGGATCCGCAGGCCCCCTTCGCGACGGTCAAGCGCGTGCTGGCTGCGCACGGGCTGCTCGACGGCGAGCGGCTGCGCGACGACGTACAACTCGTCTCGATCGGCGACCACTTCGACTGGGGCCCGCCCGAGGCGCGCCGCGAGGCCACCGACGACGCGCTCGCCCTGCTCTCCTGGCTCGCCAGCCACCCTGCCGATCAGGTGGTGCTGCTCGCGGGCAACCACGACCTCGCGCGCGTCTGCGAGCTCGCCCACTTCACCGACGACGCCGCCTTCGCAAAGGCCCGGCAACAAGCCGACGAGGCGTACCGCCGTGGCGACGTGGACGCCGAGCGGCAGGCGGGCTTTCTCCGGCGCTACCCCTTCGTGGCGACCGCGGAGAGCATTTCGCGGGACTTCTCGTGCTTCTCGGTGGCGCAGCGCGAGCTGGTCACCGGGTTGCTGCGCACGCGGCGGCTGCGCCTCGCGCACGAGCACCACGGGCTGCTGCTGGTGCACGCCGGCGTCACGGTGGACGATCTCGATCGCCTGGGCGTCACCGCCGACACCGCGGCCGGCGTTGCGCACGCCCTCAACGCCTTTCTCGAACAGCGCGTGGCCCGGTGGACGAGCGGCGCTCTGGACCTCGAGCCATTCCACCAGGCCGGCGACGCGAAGCGCGGCGAGGGCCGCGGCGCCCTCTTCCACCGGCCGGCCGACCCGGCGCACGCAAAGCCGGGGCAGCTCGACGGCCCGCCGCGCCGCCGCTTCGATCCCCGGCGCCTGCCCGCGCACTACCCGCAGGCCATCGGCCACGTGCGCGACAAGAAGTGCCGCGAGGAGATGCCCCGGTGGTGCACGCCGGGCGCCGTCGACGGCCCGCTGCGCTCGCTCACCGTGGAAGGAGACGCGGTTCGCTACCAGCTGGGCTGCGCGCCCGGCGCGCGGCTCCTCTTCATCGACGGCGGCATGCTCCAAGCCAGCGTCGACGCGTACGAGCTGCTCGATCTCGACCGGCGTCAACCGATGTCGAAGGTCGTGATCAGCGGGACGTGATCGGACAGGCCGAAGAAGCGGCCGCGCTCGTCACCGAAGGGCGCGGTGTCCTTCATGTCGCCGAACTCGACCCGGTTGCCCCCGAAGATGTGGTCGAGGTGCATGCGCAGGTGGAGGAAGCCGGCGGTGGGGAACGCGTCCGGGCGGCGCGCGTCGATCTGCTTGAGCACCTCCTGCGCACCGATGAGGCCCGCTTCGTCGGTGAGGTACTTGTAGACGGGCGTGGCGGGCGCGGAGTTGAAGTCGCCCGCCACCAGGAACGGCTCGGCCTTCGCGGTGGCCTCGACGTAGTGGCGCACCGCGCGCGCCTCCTCGAGCTGGTTCTTCCCGTGCCCCATCTTGCGCTTCTCGCTCCAGAACTCCTTCGCCCACGGCGTCGGCAGCGACAAATGGGTGTTGAAGAGGTGGAAGCGCTTCCCCCTCACGTCCTCGAGGTGCAGGTGCGCGGCGATGCGCGTCTGCTTCACCTTCTTGAGTCGCTGGGAGCCGTGGTGGGTGATGCGGTGCGGCTTGTGGCCGTTGTCGGCGAGGACGTCCAGCGTCTGCGCGTTGACCAGCATCGCGAGGCCGGTGGTGTACAGCTTCACCGCGCCCAGCCGGTACGTGTGGGCGGGGAAGTACCAGGCGCGGTACGGCATCACCCGGCCCCGGTGCCTGAACTCCGCAGCGAGGTGCCGCAGGAAGGCCTCGAGCTGCGTCTCCGAGGGGTGCGATTCGCGGTCCGCCACGCCCGCGCGAATCGAGCGCGTCTCCACTTCCTGCAGGGCGACCAGGTCCGGCAGCGGGTCGAGCGCGAGGAGCGCCTGGGCGATCCGCAACTTCGAGGCCGAGGTGCTCGCCAGGCCTTTCAGGCCATGCCCGAAGTAGCGCACGTTGTAGCTCGCCAACCGCATGGCGCTGACACTCTAGCGCGTGCGACGCCGCGCGCGAGGGGGGTGGGCCAACCTCGCGGCCAGCGCGAGCCCTTCCAGTCGGGACGGTCCGTCGGGAATGAGACGCTCCGGGGCCGTCAGCACCAACTCGTCCAGCGCGAGCGCCTCGGCCAGCGTCGCGCGCTCGTCGTCCGCCAACCCCTGGCCGTTCAGCCGCGCGGCCCAGGCGCGCACGCGCGCCGGCGGCGCGTGGATTCGGGCGATGCGCGCGAAGCCGGCCAGGAGCAGGCGGCGGGTGCCGTCGTCCGTCAGCGCCTCGGCGTCGGGACGGGTCTCCCAGGCGGCGAGGCGCTCCCCGTGCACCTGCGCGAGCCGCTGGCGGCGCACGAGGCTGGAGGCATGAAAAGGCTTCGGGGGCCGGCGTGCGCCGAGCCGGCCGGCGGCCCGCAGCGCGGCCCGAGCGTCCTCCGCCTTCAGATCGACGCCCCGCGTGCGCGCGAAGTCGAGGACGCGCGCCCGGAGCGCCTCGGGCCAGGCGGTGGCGTCGAGCACCGAGCGCCAGGTGCGCGACTGGTAGAAGACGCGCGCGGCTGCCTCCACGAGCTGCCGCCTGCGCACACCGGTGAGGACGCCCGCGCGCTGCGCCGCTCGCGCCGTCGCCCACGCGTTCACCCAGGGCAGCGTCATGGGGCGGAAGCCGTGCTCCGCGCCGGCGTGCAGCAGAGCGACCAGCGCGTCGTCCTGCCACTCGCCGGAGGCGAAGCGCCGGGCGATCTCCCCGATCCCCTTCACCACGCCGGGCAGCTCCGCGGCGCGCAGCGCCCCCATGCTGGACGCGCCGAGGACGTGTGCGCCTGCCGCGTCGGCCGCGAGGAGCTCGTGGTGCCAGACCGAGGGCACCGACTCGAAGACGCCGTCGATAAGGACGATGACGCGCGGGCGATCGGCCAGCGCGCGAAACACGTCGCCCTGCCGGGCGGGCGGCCGGTAGTCCGCCTCGAGAATCCGCCGGGCCTCGGCGACCGGCAGCGAGGGACCGAGGAAGACGATGACGTCGGACCGCGCCATGCGCCGTGGAGTGTCTGCGCGGGCGCGCCCGAATGCAGCCAGATTCCGCTCAGTTCACCAGCTTGCGGCACTTCACCGTGTCGGGGGCCTGCGGGTAGCCCGTGCACTCGTAGACCTCGCCCCGGCACGTCGCCTTCCATGACGGGCCGGAGAAGGGATTGGCGCCATAGGTGTTGGATGCCTCGATCTCCTCGGCCGCGCACCCCGGGATGTGTCGGGCCGATGCACTGGCGAGGCTCGAGCGCATCCCGGCGCAGCCGGACGCGGTGACGCAAGACACGAGAAGGAAGATGACGAGGAGCAGCGTCTTCATGGGGGGTGGTTCCTGTGAACGGCGAGGGACTGGACAGGTGCAAAGCAACCATCGGGCCAGCCAAACCCGCGAGCGTTGTCGGTCCGCCGCGCCTGATGAGTCCGTCGGAGCGGGCTGCGTCCCTCCGGGCGGACGGCGGCGGTCGAAGGCGCCTACAGGAGGTCGGACAGGAGCAGCCCGTCGCTGACGGCCTTCACCACCCACGGTGACTTGCGCAGCGTGACGATCGCCACCGGGGCGCGCAGCGCGTCCGCGAGGGGGCCGCGGTACAACCGGCGCGGCGCGCGGGCCCGGGGCGCGAGTTGCAAGAGCCGTCGCAAGCCCCGGCCCGCCTCGCGCTTGCCGAGCATCACGTCCTCGCGCGCGCCGTGGATCTCCGTGAGGCGCGACTGCGCAGCCTCCAGGACCGCGGCCGTCGCGGCGGCGTCAAAACTTCGCCGGCACGCGTAGCCCGCGGTCAGCGGTACCGGCCCTTCCTCGGCGTCGAAGAGCAACGCCCCGACGACGGGCAGCGCATCGCCCGGCGGCGTCAGGTCGGCCACGGAGAGCTCGAAGCCCCGCGCGGCGAGCCGCTCCGCCAACCCCCTCGGCGGCTCGACACACCGCAGGGCGAGGGCCGGGGTCCACCCGTCCGGCGCGACCCGGGCGAGCGCGTCGCGCTCGGCGAGCTCCAACACGGCGTGCTCGACGGCCGCCGCGCGGCTCGTCGGGTGCGCGCCGAGCCCGTTCGAGCGCCACGCGGACGACGAGGGCCCGAGCCACGCGACGCCGCCGGGCGGGCAGTACACCGCGTCGGCCGGCACGCTGACCGGCTCGCCCGAGTCGAGGCGCTCGCCGACCGCCCAGGCGATGGCCTCGTCGCCCGGCGCCCACAGCGCGTCGTCCGGCGGTGGGCCGAACGAGAGGCGCGCGGCGTCCGGAGCCTCGGCGGCGGCGAGCTCGATCGCCTCCCCGAGCGCGCTCCAGCGGGCGGCCTTTAGCGTGAGGCCCTTCCCCTGAGACACCTGCAGCACGTGCCCGCGCGGGCGCACGGCCGCCACCACCTCGACGCCGCAGCGGTCGAGGTCCGTCAACCGCGCGAGCCTCGTCACCCCGAAGCGGCGGGCCAGCGCGTCGACCCCGTCGCGCGTCATCGCTCCGCGTACGCCGAGCGCGCCGAGGCGCCAAAGGCGCTCGCGTTCGGCGGCCTCATCTCGGTCTTCTTCCGGAACTCGTAGCCGATCTCCACATCCACCACGAAGCCGACCTGGTTGTCGTAGCGCTTCAGGTCCGGGTTCATGCGGAACGTCTTGTAGAGACGGCCGTTGATGAAGAGGAACGGGAGGATCTTGAGGCGCGCCCCGGCGAAGGCGATGGCCTTGTTGCCGAACAGCCCGAGGACGCCCTGGTCCGCCTGGAAGCCGAGCTCGCTCCAGCTCTCGACGCCGCGCAGGTAGTAGCTGCCGAAGATCTGAAAGAAGGAGAGCACCGGCACCTCGAGGTGGGCCACGAAGTCCGTCGCCGGCGAGTTGCTCACGCCCTGCAGCGCCAGCGTCAAGCCCACCGCACCGGGGATGCCCCATGAGCCCTCGAGGTAGTAGCCGAACCGCTGGCCCAGGCCGTTCTCCAGGAGATAGCGCTGCTTTGGCACGTAGTTCGCCACCGCGGGATCGACGCGCGGCAGCTCCCGGAACACGAAGCGATCGACCTCGTAGAACGTGTCGAAGTAGCTGGGCGCGTAGCGGCTCCCCAGGTAGCGCGCCTCCACCACGACGCGAAAGGCGTTGACGGTCTCCTGGCCGACGTTGAAGCGCCCGAGCAGGCCGCCGGTGACGCCGAAGTCGCCGCCCACCAGCATCGAGAAGTCGACGTACGGCTTCAGGTCGACGTGCTCCGTCTTCACGACCTTGACCTCCGCGTCGATGCCGACGATGCCGACGGGCTTGTTCTCGGTGATCAGCCGGTGCTGGTCATCGAGCTGCCGCAGCCCATCCATGACGACCAGGTTGTACGGCGCCGCCCAGTCGAGCCCGCCCGAGACGCCGATCGAGAAGCTCCTGGCTGCCTCGCCCGCGGGGTTGAAGAAGGACAGGGGCTTCAAGAACGCGATGCCGGACAGCTGGTTCCACGCCAGCACGTCGTTTACCATCAGCTCGAAGCCGCCGAAGCGGTTGTACGCGTCCACCTCGGCGGACACGCGCGGGTAGTCGATGTCGATGTTGGGCGAATAGCGGCGGGTGATGGCACCGTGGCCGATCGACGAGGCGTAGCGTTGGCCCACCGAGACGTAGAGCGGATCCTCCTTCTTCCCGTACGTCACGTACTTGAGGATGCGGCCGAAATCGTGGAACGAGTCCCAGTCCTCCTTGCGGATGCGGCCGATGTTCTGCGTGAGCTTCGGGTTGCCCGTCGCAGGATCCATCTCGAGGCTGACCAACTCGATCCGCAGGGGCACACCGAAACCCAGACCCAGCTTCGCGTCGAGGAAGCGGAGGTCCACCAGCGGCTCGACCAGCAGGTAGTAGGTGTCACCGAAGCGATCGATGCCGGCCGACACGCCGATGCGCGTGTTCTTCACCACCAGTCGATCGGCGCCGAGGTACGTCGACAGCTCGCCCTTGATGAACTTGGGCACCACGTCGCGCTTCTCGGTTCCCGCGGCGGCGGCGTCCGTCGGCGGTGCCGCGGAGGCGTCCGTGGGAGGCGGCGCGGCAGCCGCGAGCGGCACGTCGGTCGCGGGTGCGGGCTCCGCAGGCGAGGCCAGCGCCGTGTCGGGCTCGGGCGTCCGGGCCGGCGCGGTGGAAGCCTCCGCGGCCGTGGGCGACGGCGCGGGCTCGGGCTGGGCGGCCGCCTGGCCCACCAGGGACAGCGCCAGCAAGGTGGCGATCATGGTCATCTCCCGCAGGGATCCACCGGCTTGAGGAACTTGGCGAGCTCGGCCTCGTCGGCCACCGTGCCCACCAGGTCCAGCTCGTCCGGCCTGGCCCCGGGGTTGGGATCCGGCTGGCTCCAGATGCCAACGGAGAGATCGTCTCCCGGACAATCGAACAGCACCGCGTTGTTGAGGCCCTCATTGCGCGCGGTGCCGGTGTCCATCACCCCGCGGGTCGCCACGTAGTACAGCTTCCGCCCATCCACGGTGACCTGGCCGCGCTTCAAGATGTCCTCGGCCTTCAGGTTGACGTTCGACTGCCGCAGCGCGCTCGCGTCGCCCTCGCCGGTGAAGAAGGCCTTGGTCTTCTTGTTGTTCTCGTTCGCGATGAGGTGCATGAACTGGAAGAGGCGGGCGCTTTCGGCGATGCCTCCGTCGGCGGTGGCCTTGTCGGTCAGCACCGTCGTCTCCATGAGGCCGAACATGCTCAGGCTGGCCACCACCGAGTAGCCGTCTGGAATTCCGCCGAGCTGCTTCTTCGCATTCTCTTCCTTCACGGTCGGGTCCGTGACGCCGGCGACCATGTCGCTACCCTTCTTGGCGATGAAGAGGAAGAAGACCGTGAAGCCGAGGCACATCAGCGCGGCGAGCCCACCGCAGCCGAGCAGCACGTACAGCCAGGGAGACCGCTGCTTCTTCGCCGTCTCGGTTGGATCCATGGACGGCGCTTCTACCCGGCCGCCCGCACCCTTTCAGCAAACAAGAGGGGCCCGCCGGCATCCCGCCAGCGAGCCCCGCCCGACGACGTCGACCCACCTTCGGTCAGATCGCCGCGGTGTGCAGCACGAAGTAGATGCTCTCGAAGTACGCCGAGAGCCCTTCGTACAGCTTGGTGATCACCGGCAACAGCAGCACCGTCCCGCCGATCAGCAGGAAGTGGGTGATCACGCTGTACTCCACCATCGCCTGGCCACGCGCGGACAGGCGACGGAGGAGCGCACGAGGTTCAGTGCTCGCCCTTCTCTTCATGGCAGTTCTTCGTGCACTCATTGATGAACTCCTTGCACTTCTGCTGGCAGAACCCGATTTTGTCCGGCGCGGTCTTCGCCAGCTGCTTCTTGCACATGTCCTTGCACTGGCTGACGGTCTCCTCGCACTGCCTCTTGCACTGCTCTTCGCCGGCGAGCGCCACGGGGGCGAGACACAGCGCGACGAGAAGGACGGCTCTACGAATCATCGAATGGCCTCCGGTGCCTGTTGCTGACGGCTGAACGTCAAGATGAGGTTGGAATGTACACCGTCGGCCTGCGCGTTGACGACCACGGTGCTGCCTCCCCGCTTCCCCACGAGGGCGCGCTGATCTGACCCAGCGGCCTCCTCCACCACGTCCCACCCGGCCTTCTTCAGCTGGGCGTCGAAGAACCGTACGACGTCACCCGGCGGTTGATTCAAGGTGCGCGCGTAGACCACCTCGCGGGTGCCGGCGCCCTCCGCCATCTGCACGACCTGCGGCGGCTCGGTGGCCTCGGGGAGCACGATGCCTTCGGGCAGCTTCGGCTCGGCCTCCATCAGCATGTCCGGGCGTGACGCGGACAGCAGGACGACGGTCTTCGAGCCCTCCTTCGAGGCGGAGATCATGTGCATGATGCCGTGCGCCACGCCGGCGTCGAAGCCGCCGATGCGTTCGAGCCACGCCACGTAGCCGATCCGCTCGCTGTAGCGGTGCGAGACGTACTCCATGTTCTTCGCCGCGTAGGCCTTCTCGTAGAAGCTCAGCACGGCGTCCGGCGAGTCGTCGGTCTGGAACCACGACACCGCCATGGGGACCTGCTGCACCGCGGCGCCCGACATCATCTTGCGGGGCGCGGCGCCCGGGTACGGCGGAATACCGCGCAGCGACTGTGGATCCGGGGCCATCGGGTCGACGGACTCCGACGCGTTCCCCAGCGGCACGGCCTCGGCTGCCACCGCCTCGGCCACCTCGAACTCGTCCACCGGTGCTTCGTCGCGCACCTTGAAGAGGATCAGCCCCGCAACCACGCCGCCGACCGCCGCCAGCAGCAGCAGCCTCGCGAGCGAGACGCCAGGCCGCGCGCCCGACGGAGGCCGCTTCGACGTCACGGAGGACCCCAGTGCTGCGGGAACTCGTTGGCGCGGTTGGAGGAGCTCATGCGCTGGTCCTTCCAGCCCGACGCGTAGCCGTCGTTGAACTCACGCGTCTTTTCCGCCTTCCACGCCAGCGGCAAGGAGTGCGGGTCGTCACCGCAGTCAATCAGCGTAGGACAGAGATCCTTCGGGTTGCTGTGGTCCTTCGCGGCGTTGGCTCCCACGAGCTCGTCGAGCGAGTCCCGGTAGTTCTTTGCATCCTCGTTGGCCTGCCTCATGAAGCCGGTCAAGCCGTTGTCGAAGTAGACGCTCGCTCGATCCCAGAACTCGTGCCCGATTTGGGAGTCGATGGGCGAGGTGTCCCTGATCACGTTG
The DNA here is from genome assembly GCA_040755835.1 of Myxococcota bacterium. Classification (GTDB taxonomy): domain Bacteria; phylum Myxococcota; class Myxococcia; order Myxococcales; family Myxococcaceae; genus JADLDB01. Next base: position 41,833 of record JBFMAB010000091.1, on the reverse strand, counting down.
AGCGCCCAGGGGTCGTCGAGCACCGCGAACACCTCTTCCTTCAGCACCCACGATGACTTGGCGCCCTCGCTACCGGTGGCATCGGAGTGTACCGAGGCGTTGGAAGAGCCCGTCTTCGCCGCCTCGCCACCCAGCTTGCCCTTGCCCGTCACCTCGCGCTGCGAGCCTGAGTGCGCCGCCCAGTTGAAGAATTTGTTGGGCAGGAAGTAGTTCATGACCGCCAGCGTCGCCGTGCAACGCGCCATGCCGCCCTTGTTGAACGCGCCATGCCAGGCGAGGAACTCCTGCTCGGCCGGGAGAATCTCCGTGCCGAGCGACGTGTCGTTGGTGCACTCGAGCTGCTTGGCACCCGACACCATCCAGCACTGGTGGGCGGTGCCCGCCTCGTGGTGGACCGCGTCGGTGTTGCAGTCGTACGCCTGATCGTACGAGTCGAACGCCGCGGTGTGGTCGCAGTACTTCAGCCGGTTCATGCCTCCCACGTCGGGCGAGTCGTTCTGATAGTCCGGCGTGATGTGGTCCCACCCGGCGACGATCGTCGGCTCCTGCTCCTCCAGCTTGTAGGCCAGCAGGTCCTCGAGGAAGAGCGTGTACATGATCAACGGCACCAGCAGGATCATGGTGACCGCGAGTTCGACGGCGGCGGCGCCGCGCGGGCGCCTTACGTTGAAGGTCTTCACTTCATCACCCCTTCCACGACGGAGTTGCCGTTCTCGATGATGTTCTGGCCGTCGGAGTCATTGATGGCCCCGAGAATCTCGCTCAGCTCGTCGCGCACGAACGGGTGCAGCTTGGCGCGCCAGAACGGGTCGAACATGTTGGGCGGCACCTGCCAGCTGCCGAGCTGGTGGAAGTAGGTCTTGCCCTTCGCGACCGCGTACCCCTGCTTCGTCGACACGAGTTTCATCTCCGCCGCGTCGCCGGTGGTCAGCTTCACGCGCACGGTGCCCTCGGTGTTGACCTCCCAGGGACGGGCCGAGACCCAGCCCGAGCCGGTCTTCTCGTCGCGCGTCTTGCGCAGGTCCTGCTTCACCGCGCCGTAGGTCGCCGGCTGGCCGTAGTCCGTCTCGCCGCCCTGGGTGTTGAAGCGGAAGTTGATGAAGCAGTCGTCCCCGTTGCAAGGCACGCCGCGGTACGGGTTGCCACTCGACGCGGAGCCGTTGGTGAACCACACGCCGTGTCCGTGCTTCCACTGGACCCGCACGAGGCCGAACTTCACGTCGCCGGAAACCTGGTCGTTGCCCACCTCACCCACGGTGGGCATAAAGCCTATTTCAGTGAAGCTGCCCTCCCCCTGAATGTTCATCGCCGCGTCCGGCTTGTCGACCATCGGGCTCAAGACGCGGCCATCTGCCTTGTACTCGTCGCCCGAAAGCTTGCGGCCGAAGAGCATACCGGCCTCAAACGGTGTGCGCGCAGCCATCGCGGCGCTCTCCATGATGTCGCGGCGCTTGGAGGCGGGCAGCACGCCCGTCTTCGACTTCCACCCGCGCTCCTGGCAATCGTCGTCGAACGTGGACCCTTCGAGCGCGCACGCGAAGTCGCTGATGTTGTAGTCGCCGAGCGTCGCGTAGCTGGCCTGGGGCGCTGTCTGCTTGAGCAACCGGTCCATCACCGCGCTCCCGAGTCCGATCTGCGACTTCACCCTGTTCAGCATGTCCTTCTGCGCCTTGTGCGTCTTCGAGATCGCGTCATTGAGGCTGGTGACGGCGCTCCTGAACTGGCTCTCCTTGGACTGGATCTTGTTGCCAATCTGACTCGCCTTGCTGTTGAACTTGAAGGCGATCCGCAGCGCCTGGATGCCGTGCCAGCAGTGCTGGAGGTTGAACTTCGGGCACTTACTGAACTCGATGGCCGCGACCATCAGGAACGAGAAGAAGCCCGCGCGCATCATCGCCTCGTCGCGCTGGGCGATCGCCTTCCACGCGTGCAGCGCCATCTCGGACACGAGCGCGCCGGCGATGGCGCGGTTCATGTACGCCATGGTGTTGAAGGCGCGCGCCTCGAGGGTCGCGGTGGAGAAGGCCTGGGCATCGGCGGCGGCCTGGATGCGGATGCGCTCGTGCACCGCGTTGGCGACCGAGAAGCTGGCCATCATCATCAGGGCCATGGTGAGGAATGTGACGCAGGCCAGCACGAGCACCTGCCCGCGCGACTGGTGGATGCGACGGTGAGCGGTCGTGGCGGTCATGATCAGTTGCCCCTCTTTTCCCAGGCGACGCGGCACTCGTTCTTGTTGGGCAGGTTCGAGCCGGGCGCGAAGTTGGACATCATGCGCATCGCGTAGCTCGCGCGGATCGGCATGATGTATTTGCCGCTGTCGGCGTCGCTCTTGAGCGTGGAGATCGTCCAGGCGCCACCGTCGCGCACGTTGCGCTTCTCGCTCGCTTCCTTCTTCGTCTTGGTGCGCAGGGCGTACTTCATCGCGTCGATCTGCTTCGCCGACTCCTGGCCGTAGGCGGCGTACCAGACGAAGGCGTTCGCGAAGGGGATGAACATGCGGTAGTAGAACGTGACCTGCACCGCGAGCTTGGTTCTCTCAAAGGGCCGCCAGTCGTTGTTGCCGCCGACCGGGTTGGTGCGCGGATCATCGAAGTCTTTCTTGTCGTCGACGTCGCCGCGCTTCGGGTGGCAGATGGTGACGTCGACGATGGGCGTCCCGCTGCCCTGCTTGTTGTTGCCGGACTTCACGACGTCGTTGAAGGCTTTGCCGAACTTCGACGGGGTGCTGACGTTGCGCACGCCGCCGACGGTGTCGTCGCGGCTGATCATCGGCAAGAGCACCGACAGCGCCGCGTTCGTCATCGCGTCCTTGTTGCCGCGGTTGATCGAACCAGCGCGCACTGCCTTGAAGGCCGCGTACTTCGCCATCAGCTTCGCCTGGTGCATCAGCCCGAGCTGCAACAGCCCAAGGATGATGAAGACGAACAGCGGCATGACGATGGCAGTCTCCACCGCCGCCTGCCCTCGCCGACCCCGCCTGAACGCGTGACGTGTCATTCTCACGGGATGATTGTCGCCGCGAGGTGACACCCGCTCCATCCGCCGAGTGGACGCGCTGAACACTCGTCGTTCCGAGGCCGATGTGGTCGCTACTGCGCCGGCATCTCACCCAGGTCGTCCAGGTCCGCCAGGAGCGAGCGGGCGACGTTGTAGCAGTAGTGCTCTTTGGTCGGGAAGTGCGCGGGGATCCCCTCGAGCACCCGCCGGGCCTTCTCAAGATCCTGATTCTTCTGGGTAATCGCTTGCCGGTAGCCGACCAGCATGGCCGAGCACTTGGCGTCGAGCTCCGGGCGGATCTCCCGCATGCGCGTGCGCGCGATCGCGAGCAGCGCCTCGGGCCGGTCGGGGGTGGATTCGAGGAGGAGCCAGGCCTCGCGGTAGGTCTTCCAGGCGCGGAAGAGGTTTTCGGCGCCGACGTTGCGCTGCTCATAGAACTTGGCGGCCTTGTCGACCTCTTCCTTGGCCTGCCGGGTGGCCTCGTCGGTGCTCATCTCGGGAACGGGAATGATCTCGACCCAGATGTTCCAGATGCGCCAGGGATCGTCACCAGGCGGATTCTGCACGTTGTCGAACACGAGGGTGTTGGGCTCGCGGGGCTTCACCACCGACGCGGGCAGCACGAGATCCAGCTCCCGCTGATCCGAGTCGAGCCCGTCGGGGGGCACGGAGCCCAGCTGCGCACCGTTGAGTTCCACCGTCACCTCGTCCTTCGAGATGTCCTTGGCCTGGTAGTGCAGCACGCCGACGATGCGCGTGGGCGACGCGGCGGAGAAGGTGAAGGTCTTCATGTCCGGCCGCTCGAAGTCGACGCCCTCACCCGCGCCAAAGACGTCGGGGATCGGATCCGCGTTCGGAACCAGCTCGACCGGCTCCTCGCGCTTGACGGCGCGGTGGGGCATGACGGCGGTGATGACGAGCGCCATGAAGCCCAGCGTGACGATGGCGCCGACGAGAGCGACGACGACGCGCGCGGGCTTCGACAGCTCGAGCCAGAACAGCGTCGCCTTGCCCATCGCCGACCTCGACAGCTCGCGGCGCTGGCGGGCGCGCTCAGCGGCGCTCATCGCCGACGGCCCCTCGACGCGCGCGCTGGGTCGCGCCGGGCGCACCGCGGCCGACGAGCGGCGGGCCGCCAGCGCCTTCGGCGGAGGCACCTCGAAGTTCTTCGTCGTGTTCCCCACGGGCTCGGAGTCGTCCTCGGCGCCCGCGTCGAGGTCGCCGGTGTTGGCGGGCTCGTCCTCCTCCTCGGGCGGAGCCTCTTCTTCCGCTTCGGGCTCCGGCTCGGGCGCGGCGCGGCGGGCCTCGCCTGGCTCGGCCGCCGGGGCGGCGCGGCCGCGGGCGGCTTCAGGATGGTGGCGTTCGGATCTTCGTCGGCGCCCTCATCGACGGTGGAGTCCGGCGGCTTGAGCAGGGTCGCGTTGGGGTCGACCTCGTCGGACTCGTAGAGCATCACCACGTCGCCGACGGTGATGCGATCGCCGCTCGACAGTGGGTGCGGTGCCTTGAGCGTCTGGCCGTTGACCAGCGTGCCGTTGGCGCTCCTCAGGTCTTCGATGAAACGGGCCCCGCCCTTCTCGAAGATGCGGCAGTGGCTGCGGGATGACGCGGGATCGCGAATGACGACGTCGTTGTCCGCGGTGCGCCCGAGGCGGACCTCGCCCCCTTCGAAGGTGAACTCCTCGCCCTCGCCGGCGCCTTCGGTGACCCTCAGCACGAAACCCACGGCGATGGAGGGCAATACAGCCGGCGCGCGAGGTCAAGTGCTTGTCGCCCACGTCCATCCGTCGTACGGCGGGCGGCATGCGGACCACCCTCGCCGGCCTCGACGTGCGCGTATTGCAGGAGACGGTGGGCCCGCCGACCGCGGCGGTGATCCTCTGCCACGGCTTCGGCGCGCCCGGCGACGACCTGGTGCCGCTGCAGGGCGAGCTGGTGCACCTGCAGCCGAGCCTCGCGTCGGCGCGCTTCTACTTCCCCGCGGCGCCGCTCTCGCTGGGCGGCTTCGGGTGGGCCGACAGCCGCGCGTGGTGGATGATCGACATGGAGGCGCTGGTCGCGCTGCAGCAGGGCGACCCCGACGCGCTGCGCGAGTTCCGCAAGAAGGAGCCCGACGGCCTCGCGCAGGCGCGAAACCAGCTCAAGAAGCTCGTGCTGGATGTGGCCGCGCAGACGGGCCTGCCGATGAACCGGGTGGCGCTCGGCGGCTTCTCGCAAGGCGCGATGCTGACGACCGACGTCGCGCTGCGGCTCGAGGAGGCGCCGGCGGGCCTGGCGATCCTCTCGGGCACGCTGCTCATCGAGGACCAGTGGCGCGCGAAGGCGAAGGCCCGCGCCGGGCTGCCCGTCTTCCAGTCGCATGGGCGGCAGGACCCGCTGCTGGGCTTCCAGGCGGCCGAGTGGCTGCGCGACCTCCTCACCGAGAGCGGGCTCGGCGTGGAGTTCCATGCCTTCGACGGGGGCCACGGGATCGCCCCCGAGGTGCTGCCGGCGCTGGCCTCGTTCCTGGCGCGCTGCGTGAGGCGCTGAAACGGCGTCAGCTGCCGAGCGGCCTGTCGGCGTCGCCTGCGCCGAACTCTTCCTGGGTCTGCTTGGGGTTGGTGCCCCAGGTGAAGTCCTTCGGCACCTTGCCGCCGCCGCGGGTCCCGCTCGTCCACTCGTGCAGGTGGTGATCGATGTCGGGGCGGGCGTTGGCGGGCGGGGTGTAGGGCACCGGCAGACGCGTCGGATCGGAACCGTGGCTTCCCATGGTCTTCGAAGACCTAACGCACTTTTCGCCGTTCGGCAGCGGCGTTTCTTGGAAGACTCCCAGGCCTGATGGCCCAGGGCGCCCGAATCCACGCCTTCGACTGGCTGCGCGGCGTCGCGGTGGTGGTGATGATCCAAACGCACTGTCAGGTGCTGCTGAAGAAGGGCCTCATCGAGACAAAGTGGGGCTGGGAGCTGGTGCGCATCGACGGCCTGGTGGCCCCGGCCTTCGTTTTCTCGGCAGGCTTCGCGCTGGCGCTGGTGCAGGTGCGCGCGGCGCTCGCCGGCCGGCGGGAGGCGCAGGCGAAGAAGACGCTCAAGCGGCTCGGCGAGGTGCTGCTGGTCGCGAGCTTCATCAACTTCATCTGGTTCCCGGTGCTGCGCGAACCGAAGTGGCTCTTCCGCATCGACATCCTCCACTGCATCGGGCTGTCGCTGCTGCTCGCTCTGCCCCTGCTCGTCGGGCTGTCGACGCGGCCGCAGGTGCTGCGCTGGGTGATGCTGGCGCTCGCCGCGACCGTCTTCTCCGTCTCGCCGTTCTTCGAGGACGTCGGCGGCATTCCCTCGCTCTTCCTCAACACGAAGACGGGCGTGCTGGACGCGACGACGGGCGCGACGTTCCCGCTCTTGCCGTGGGCCGGCTACGTCTTCCTCGGCGCGTCCTTCGGGGTCACGGTGGCGATGATGAAGACGGAAGCCCAGCTGTGGCGCTGGCTCTTGTTGCTCATCGGCGCGGGGGCGCTGCTGTGGTGGAAGGACATGCAGGTGAAGGACCTGTACCCGCCGCACAACTTCTGGCTGACCAACCCGGCGAATGCGGCGCAGCGGTGGACGCTGGTGCTGTCGCTGGTGGCGGTCTTCCGGCTGGTCGAGACACGCTTCCCGAAGTCGGTCGACTCGCGGCTCGCGAAGCTGGCCGGCCGCTTCGGGGGCTGGTCGCTGTCGGCGTACTTCTTCCACGAGATGCTGCTCTTCCAGCGGCACGTCGGCGTCTTCACCCGCTTCTTCCGCGGGCAGACGGACTGGCCGCTGTACTGGGCGCTGGTGGCGGCGCTCGTCGGGCTGACGTACGCGTGCTGCCGCTGGTGGGACGTCACGGAGCCGAAGTTGAAGGCGAGGCTGTTCAAGAAGCCCGCGCCCGCGGCAGGCTGACCTGTTCGCTACTTCGGCAGCACCGCCTCGACCTGCTTCTTCACCGCGTCGCTCGCGGGGTCGGCGCTGCTGGGCAGGTGCGCCACCACCTTCCCGTCCGGCGCGACGAGGAACTTGTTGAAGTTCCAGCTCACCTCGCCGCCGTTCTCCTTCAGCCCGGTGAGGTACTTGTACAGCGGGTGCGCCGCGTCGCCCTTCACCGCGATCTTCGCGAACAGCGGAAACGTCGTCTTGTACTTGAGTTCGCAGAACTTCTTGATCTCGTCGTTCGAGCCCGGCTCCTGCGCGCCGAAGTCGTTCGACGGGAAGGCGAGGACCTCGAAGCCCCTCGCCTTGTACTGCTGGTATAGCGCCTCGAGGCCCTTGTACTGCGGGGTGTAGCCGCACTGCGACGCGGTGTTCACGATGAGCAGGGCCTTCCCTTTGTACTCGGCCAGCGACGCGTCGCTGCCGTCGATGCGCTTCACCTGGAAGTCGTAGATGCTCATGGGGGCTCCGGAGAGGATCGTCACGAGGGTGAGGGTGAGGGTGACCATGGGCCATTCACCTAACGACCGGCGCCGGCGCCGGCTACTGGTTCACGCCGACGAGCGGCTCGAAGCGCGCCTTGGCGGTCGCCTTGTGGAAGGCGTCCTCGGCCGCGATCTTCCCTTCGCGGGCGAGGCTGTAGAGCACGTCGTCCATCGCCTGCATGCCCTGCCCCTTCCCCGACTGGATGATCGAGTTGATCATCGGGGTGTTCCCTTCGCGGATGATGTTGGGCAGGCCGGCGGTCTTGAGCAGGATCTCGTGCACCGCGATGCGACCGCGGCCGTCGGGCGTGCGGAGGAGCAGCTGCGACACCACCGCGGCCAGCGACTCCGACAGCATGGTGCGCACCTGCTGCTGCTGGTCGGTGGGGAAGGCGTCGATGACGCGGTCGATCGTCTTCGCCGCGTTGTTGGTGTGCAGCGTGCCGAACACCAGCACCCCCATCTCGGCGGCGGTGATCGCCAGGCTGATCGTCTCCATGTCGCGCATTTCGCCGACGAGGATGACGCCGGGGTCCTGGCGGATCGCCGAGCGCAGCGCCGCCGCGAAGCTCTTCGTGTCGGCGCCGACCTCCCGCTGAGACAGGGTGCACTTCTTGTTCTGGTGCACGAACTCGACCGGGTCCTCGATGGTGATGATGTGTTTGGCGTGCCTGGTGTTGATGAGGTCGATGATCGCCGCGAGCGTCGTCGACTTGCCCGAGCCCGTCGGACCTGTCACCAGGACCAGCCCCTGCTCGAGGTCGGCGAGGCCGGCGAGCGCGGCCGGCGCCTTGAGCTCCTCGAGCGTGCGGATCTTCTCGGGGATGATGCGGAACACCGCGCCCGCGCCCCGCTCCTGGTTGAAGTAATTCGCGCGGAAGCGCGCCACGCCCGGCAGCGCGTACGCAAAGTCGAGATCCAGGTTCTCCGAGAAGTGGGTCCACTGCTCCTCGGTGGTGAGCTCCATCAGGTGATCGCGCAGGGACTCGTCGGTGAAGGGCGGCCAGCCCTGGATCGGCTTCACCACGCCGTGCTGCCGCAGGTGGGGCACCATGCCCGCCGCGAGGTGCAGGTCGCTGCCGCCGTTGTCCTTGAGGTACCGGAAGAGGACGTCGAGTCGCGCCATGGTCGAAGAGGGTCCGGGTGGGAGGTTCTCAGGCGAAGCGCTTGGGGTCCTCGGCGACGGCCCGCGCCGCCGCCTTGCTGATCGTCCCCGCCTTCACCAGGTCGTTGAGCGACTCGTCGAGCAGCACCATGCCTTCGCTCCGGCCGGTCTGCATCACCGAGCGAATCTGGAAGGTCTTCTCGTCGCGGATCAGGTTCGACACGGACGGCTTCACGAAGAGCGCCTCGATCGCCGGCACGCGCCTGGAGCCATCGACGGTCGGCACCAGCCGCTGCGAGATGACCGCGCGCAGGGACTCCGACACCATCGAGCGGATCTGCGCCTGCTGCTTGGGAGGAAACACGTCCAGCACCCGGTTGATGGTGCGGATCGCGTTGTTGGTGTGCAGCGTGCCGATGACGAGGTGACCCGTCTCGGCGGCGGTGATCGCCAGGGAGATCGTCTCGAGGTCGCGCAGCTCGCCGATGATGATGATGTCCGGATCCTCGCGCAGCGCCGCGCGGAGCGCGTTGGCGAAGGACTTGGTGTGCTTGCCCGCCTGCCGCTGGTTCACCACGCAGCCCTTCGGCGTGTGCACGTACTCGATCGGGTCCTCGACCGTGATGATGTGATCGTTGCGCGACTCGTTGAGCATGCGGACCAGCGCCGCCATGGTCGACGACTTGCCGCAGCCCGCCGGCCCGGTGAACAGCACCAGGCCCTGGTGGTAGTCGGCCAGCCTCTTCAGGTTCGCCGGCAGCCCGAGCTGCTCGAGCGTGGGCGGCTCGGCGGGGATCGGCCGGAACACCGCGTCCCACCCGCGCTGCTGCTTGTAGAAGCTCGAGCGGAAGCGTCCGACGTTCGGCATCACCAGCGCGGTGTCGAAGTCCATCTCCTCGTTGAGCTGGGCGCGCTCCTCGTCGTTGAGCGCGTCCTTCAAGATGAACTCGACGGCGTCCGCGTCCAGCACGCCGGTGCGCAGCTCCTTCAGCTGCCCGTTGATGCGCATCTGCAGCGGCGCTCCGGCGTGGATGTGCACGTCGCTGGCTTTCGCCTCTACCGCCTTGGACAGAATGGCGGACAGCGTGGGCAACCTCGAACGCATCGCCTGCGCCGCGGCGCCATGGAAGTCCGTCTGCGCCCTGTGCACCTGATGGAAGCCCGAGGGCGTCGAGGCCACGGGCGCCGGCGCGGGCGGCCCGGCGGGTGACGCGGCCGGCGGGGCGATCGGCTGCGGCCTCGGCGTCGACGGTCGAGGCGCAGGAGCGGGAGCGGGAGCGGGAGCGAGCGCGCCGGCCGACGGGCTCGGCGCAGACGGCGACGGCCCTCCGCCGCCGGCCTGCCTGGCGAGGTACTGCGCCTGGGCCTGCTTGAGCCACTTGAGCTGGTCAGCGCTGATCAACTTGAGCTCCAGCATCACGTCCCCGATCGACTTGCCGGTGCCGCCCTGCTTCGCGGTCGCCTGGGCCAGCTGCTCGGTGGACACCAGCTTGTAGTGGACTGCGATCTTCCCAATCAGCGCGTCTTCCGGCGTCGACATGCGGGCGCGGAATGCTAGCCGCCGGCGCAGGCGTCGCGGGAAATTCCGTCGGCGTCGCGCCGAAGCGACGTGAAGAAAGGTGAAGAGGTGTGTGCCAACGGGCCGGGCGGATTAACTTCCGGTTCGTGGCCGCCCCGCCCCGCAGAGCCGATCGCCCCGAAAAGAAGCCGCCGCTCGGCGTGACCCTGCGGCGGCTGTACGCGCTGGCATGGCCGGAGCGCTGGTCGCTGGCGCTCGCGACGGTGTTCCTCCTCGGCAGCTCGGTGGGCAACCTCGCGTTCCCCCGCGCGGCGGGGAACCTGTTCGACGAGGCGCTGCTCAACGTGTCGGCGGGCAAGGTGGACCTCGCGCGCGTCGACCGCCTGGCGGTGGTGCTGGTGGTCATCTTCGCGGCCACGGCGATCGCCTCGGCGCTGCGCTTCGTGTTGTTCAGCCGCGCGGGCGAGCGCATCGTCAGCCGGCTGCGCGGCGATCTCTACGCGGCGATCATGCGGCAGGAGACGGGCTTCTTCGACTCGCAGAAGACGGGCGAGCTGGCGAGCCGGCTGTCGAGCGACGCGAGCGTGCTGCAGACGACGGTCACCGCGAACCTCAGCATGGTCCTGCGCAACCTGACCCAGTCCCTCGGCGCGCTGGGCATGCTGCTGTTCACGTCGTCGAAGCTGACGCTGATGATGCTCGCGGTGGTGCCGCCGGTGGCGCTGTCGGCCGTCATCTACGGCCGGCGGGTGCGCAAGCTGGCGCGCGAATCCCAGGACGCGCTGGCCCGCGCGAGCGAGGTGGCGGTGGAGTCGCTGGGCGGCATCCGCACCGTGCGCAGCTTCTCGGCCGAGGCGTCGGAGGTGAAGCGCTACCGGAGCGCGGTGAACGATTCGCTGCTGCTGGCCTTCAGGCGGATCCGCCTGTCGGGCACCTTCTTCGGCGTCGCGTTCTTCGCCGCGTTCACCGCGGGCGTCTTCGTCTTCTGGTACGGCGCGCGCATGGTGGCCGCCGACGAGATGACGGCCGGCAACCTGATCAGCTTCCTCTTCTACACGATGCAGATGGCGTTCGGCCTCTCGGCGCTCGCCGAGCTGTGGACCGACGTGCAGCGGGCCGCGGGGGCCGCGGAGCGTGTCTTCGAGCTCCTGCACCGGGAGCCGGCGATCGCCCCGACCGGCGGCCGCACCCTCGAGCACGTGCAGGGCGCGGTACGCTTCGAGCACGTGACGTTCGCCTACCCCGGGCGCCCCGACGTGACCGTGCTGAAGGACTTCTCGCTCGAGCTCGAGCCCGGCGAGGTGGTGGCGCTCGTCGGGCCGTCGGGCGCGGGCAAGTCCACCATCGCCTCGATGCTGTACCGCCTCTACGATCCGCTCGAGGGCCGCCTGACGCTCGACGGCTCACCGTACCCGGAGCTCGACGCGGAGTGGCTCCGAAGGCAGGTCGGCGTGGTGGCGCAGGAGCCGCTTTTGTTCTCCACCAGCATCGCCGACAACATCCGCTACGGCCGGCCGGAGGCCACCGACGAGGAGGTCGAGGCGGCGGCGCGGCTCGCGAACGCGCACGGCTTCATCTCGAGCTTCCCCGAGGGCTACCAGACGCTCGTCGGCGAGCGCGGAATCCAGCTGTCGGGCGGCCAGAAGCAGCGCGTGGCGATCGCCCGCGCGGTGCTGAAGAACCCGCGCATCCTGATCCTCGACGAGGCCACCAGCGCGCTCGACGCCGAGAGCGAGCACCTGGTGCGCGAGGCGCTCGAGCGGTTGATGAAGGGCCGCACCACGCTGGTCATCGCCCACCGCCTGTCGACGGTGAAGGACGCGGACCGCGTGGTGGTGCTCGAGAGCGGCGCGGTGGTGCAGTCGGGCACGCACGCGGAGCTCGTCGGCGAAGAGGGCCTCTACCGGCGCCTCGTCGAGCGCCAGTTCGCCGCCTGACGGCTACGCGAGCGCCGCGGCCAGCCGCGCCAGCTCCGCCTCGAGCCGCAACAGAGCCTCCCGCGCCCGCGCCGCGTCGCCCGCCTCCGCCGCCTGCTCGACCTTTAGCGCGAGGTCCGCCGCCGGCGTCGCGGCGAGGCTCAACAACGCGCCCTTCAGCCGGTGCGCCGAGCGCTTGCCTGCGAGGAGGTCGCCGGCCTCGAGCGCCCGCTGGACGTCGCCCAGCAGCGTGGCCTGATCGCGCCGGTACAGCGCGACGACTTCGCGCACCAGGTCCTCATCGCCCGCGCACTGCTCCTTCAGCACGGCCCAGTCCAACGGCTCCATGACCTGGAATCTGGCGTCCCCTCGCGACGCCGCGCAACCCCAAACCCATTGAAGCCCCTTGTGTTTCAGATTCGTCGTGGCGGACTGTCACAAGGCCGCGGGCGGCCGCGTTGACGGGCTTGAAGCGCCCAACCCTTTCCAGGAGCCGCACCATGTCGACCCTCGCCGCCATGCTGAACCCGTCGAACCCGCGCTACGAGACCACCGGAGGCCGCCTCGTCACCACCGACGGCCGCCCGCTGCCGCTGACCGGCGCGACGCTGTCCGCCGACGCGAAGGCCGGCGTCGTGCGCGTGACGCTCGAGCAGACCTTCCGCAACCCGTACGAGGAGCCGCTGCGCGTCACCTACCAGCTGCCGCTGCCGGCGGACGGCGCGGTGAGCGGCTTCGCGTTCCGCATCGGGGAGCAGCGCATCGTCGGCGAGGTGGACACGAAGAAGCAGGCGCGCCGGCGCTTCGAAGACGCGATCCTCGAAGGGAAGACGGCGGCGCTCCTGGACCAGGAGCGCTCGAGCCTCTTCACCCAGGAGGTCGGCAACGTCCCGCCGCGCACCGAGGTCGTGTGCGAGGTGCAGATCGATCAGAAGTTGGCGTGGCTGGGCGACGGCGCGTGGGAGTGGCGGTTCCCGACCGTGGTGGCGCCGCGCTACCTGGGCGCGGGGGGCCGCGTGGCGGATCACGCGAAGGTGACGGTGGACGTGGCCGACCGGGCGCTGCCGGTGAAGCTGGGCCTGTCGCTGTCGATCCGCGATCGGCTGGCCGACGGCGCGCGGCCCGAGTCGCCGAGCCACCCGCTGCACTCGGGAAAGGGGCTGGGCCGCGTCGACGTGACGTTCGGCGACGAGCGCGGCGTGGGGCTCGATCGTGACGTCGTCGTCCGCTGGCGCGTGGCGGACCTGAAGGTGGGCACCGAGCTGGACGTCGCGCGGCCGAGCCGCGCGGCGATCGCCGACTTCGCGTACGGCCTGCTCACGCTGGTGCCGCCGTCGCTCGACGCGCATATGCCGCCGGTGCCGCGCGATCTCATCGTCCTGCTCGACACCTCGGGCTCCATGTCCGGCGCCCCGCTGGACCAGGCGCGCCGCGTCGCCTCGGCGTTGGTCGACAGCTTGAACGACCAGGATCAGCTCGAGCTGATCGAGTTCTCCAACAGCGCGCGGCGCTGGAAGCGCGGCCCGGTGAATGCCACGTCGAGCAACCGGCGTGACGCGCAGGCCTGGCTCGCGCGGCTGCGCGCCTCCGGCGGCACCGAGATGCGCACCGGCATCCTCGAGGCGCTCGCGCCGCTGCGCGCCGACGCTCAACGGCAAATCGTCCTCATCACCGACGGCCTCATCGGCTTCGAAGACGAGGTGCTGGCGGAGATCAGCCAGCGGCTGCCGAAGGGTTCGCGGGTGCACACCGTCGGCGTGGGCAGCGGCGTCAACCGCAGCCTCACCCAGCCCGCCGCCCGCGCGGGCCGCGGCGTCGAGCTCGTGCTGGGCATCGGCGAGGACGTCGAGCCCCAGGTGAAGCGCCTGTTGTCGCGCACTGCGACGCCGCTGGTGACCAACGTGGAGATCTCGGGCACCGCGGTCGAGGCGGTCGCGCCGTCCCGCGTGCCGGACCTCTACGGCGGCGCGCCGGCGATGGTGTCGCTCAAGCTCAAGGCCCAGGGTGGGACGATCGTCGTGCGCGGCGATACCGCGCAGGGCGAGCTGAACGAGACGATCCACGTGAAGCCCGTCGAGCGCGGCGAAGGCAGCCAGGCGGTAGCGGCGCTGTTCGGCCGCGAGCTGGTCGAGGACTTCGAGCTGGCGAGCGGCACCGGCGGCCGGAGGCGCGAGATCGATCCGCAGATCGAGCGCGCCGGCCTCGACTTCCAGATCTCCACGCGTCTCACCTCGTGGGTCGCCGTCAGCGACAAGGCGACGGTCGACCCTCGGGCGCCGAAGCGCGACGAGGTGATGCCGCACAACCTCCCGTACGGCATGTCGGCCGAAGGCGTGGGCCTGCGCGCGACGGCCCCTGGCGCGGTGGCCGAGGCGATCCTCTCGCGAATGGCCTCGGGCGCGCCGATGGCTGCGGGTGCCCCGGGGCGGGCCGGGCGCGCGCGCAGCGAGGCCCCGCCGCCGCTGGACGAGCTCGTCCTGGCCGATGCCTCCGCTGACGAGGAGGGCGGCTGGGAGCGGGAAGATGCAACCGGGGCGGGCCTGCGCTCGAACGAGCTGGCCGGGGCGCCTCCAGCCGAGGAGCCCGCGCCCGAGCAGCAGGCCGAGCACCGGCGCCAGGCCCCACCGGCGCCCTCGAAGCCGGAGGCGCCGAGGAAGAAGGGCTTCGGGCTGGGCCTCGGCGACCTCGCCAAGGCGATTCCTGGCGGCACGCGCGACGCCGCGAAGGACGAGCGGATCGCGGACCGCGCTCCGGCTCCGGCCACCGCCGCGCCCATGCCGCACCGGGCGATCACCGCCCGCATCGTGCGGCGCGCCAACGGCAAGCTGGTGCTGGAGATCAAGCTCGCCGGCGGCCCGCTCCGCTGGAAGCCGGCGGCCGATGCGCGGATCGAGCTGGGTGACGGCACCGTGGTGAAGGCCGACGTGGTGAAGGAGCAGACGACGGCCGACGGCGCCTACGACGTGGGCCTCACGCTGATGCTCACGGTGACCTTCGACGACGCGCACCCAGCGCCGGTGCGGGTCCACCTGGCGAGCGGCGACGCGGTGCTCGACATCGCGTTGTAAGACTCACACAGTGCGCTCCCCGCACCGGTCGAGGGCGGGGAGCCGCACGCTTCTTTGAAGAGACGAATCGATTGAATTCGAAGAGACGGAACGAGTGAACGCCGAGCTCGCCACGCTGCAGGCCATCGCCGCCGGTGACGCCAGGACCTTCGGGGACTGGGTCGCCGGCGTCGAGGCGTCGGTGCGCGCATCGCTGCGGCCGTTCGCCGCGCTGGTGGACACCGAGGCCGTGCTGCAGGAGGCCTTTCTGCGCGTGTGGCAGGTCGCGCCCCGCTTCACCCACGACGGCAAGCCCCAGGCGCTCTTGCGCTTCACGGTGCGCACTGCGCGCAACGCGGCGATCAGCGAGCTGCGGAAGGCCGCCCCGTCGGCGCAGCAGCTCGACGAGCTCGACGCGGCGCTCGCGGCCGAGTCCCACGTGCAGCCGGTGACGCCGGATCCGCTGCTGCGCGCGGCGATCGCCGAGTGCCGGCGGAAGCTGCCGAAGCAGCCGGGCCTGGCGCTCGAGCAGCGCCTCGTGAGCGGCGGCGGCGAAGACGACTCGGTGCTCGCGCAGCGGCTCGGCATGTCGCTCAACACCTTCCTCCAGAACTTCACGCGGGCGCGGAAGTTCCTGAAGGAGTGCCTCGCGAAGGCCGGCATTTCCCTCGACGCGGAGCTCGCGCCATGACCCGCGAAGAAGAGCTGTTGTTCGAGCAGGTGCTTTCAGCCCACCGCGCGCGCGGCGTCGATGGCTCCGTGAAGTCACACCCCGCCTGGCACGACCTGGACGAAGCCGCCCGCAAGGAGGCCTTCGAGGAGACGCTCGAACTGCGGCAGCTCGAAGCCGCGATGGATCCGCAGGGCCACAGCACGACGGTGAAGGCGCTGCTCGCGCGCCTCGGCCGGCGGTGACCCATGGCCCGGCGCGATCGGGAACAGAACCGGCGCTCGTGGAACGCGGCGACCGTCGCGCACAACTCCCACAAGGGCGACCAGGCAGCGTTCCTCCGGAGACGGGGCGCGACCACGCTCTTCCCCGAGGAGCTCGAGCTGCTCGGACCTCTGCGCGGCCGGCGGCTCCTCCACCTCCAGTGCAACGCCGGACAGGACACGCTGTCGCTCGCGAAGCGCGGCGCGCGCGTCACCGGCGTGGACCTGAGCGACGAGGCGATCGACTTCGCGCGGGCGCTGGCGCGCGACTCGGGGATCTCCGCGACGTTCGTGCGCGCCGACGTCTACGACTACCTCGCCACGCCGGGCCCGCGCTTCGACGTGGTGTTCTCGAGCTATGGCGTCACCGGCTGGCTCGAGGATCTCTCGCGCTGGGCGCGCGGCATCGCGCGGAAGCTCGTTCCCGGCGGGCGCTTCGTCTGCGTGGACTTTCACCCCGCCGCGTGGACCTTCGACGAGCGCGGGCGACCGGCCTTCCCCTACTCCACCCATGGGCGCCCGATGCGCGGGCCCGGCGTGTCGGACTACGTCGCGCGGAGCGGCGACGGGCTGGTGCCGTGGGGCTTCGAAGCGGGCGTACGTGACTTCGAGAACCCGCACGGAGCCGTCGAGTATGCGTGGGGCCTCGCGGAGATCATCCAGGCGCTGCTCGACGCCGGCCTCGTCATCGACCGCCTCGAGGAGTACCCCTACGCGAACGGCTGCGCGATCTACGAAGGCATGCGCGTGCAGGGCCGTCGCCGGTACCCGGGCCCGAACCACCCCCAGGTGCCGCTGATGTTCGCGGTGCGCGCGCTCCAGCCGGCCCGGGCGCGTGCGAGGCGCCCGCGACGCGGCTAGCCCGTCCTTCGCGTGGGGCTGACAAAGTTTCCTGCTGGTGTCGCGATGAAGGCCGCCGCCCGGCCGCTGTCACCGGGCGGCGTCGACGTCGCCGCTTCGAGGAGCACGACCGCTACCACGTCGTCATCGCGCGCCGCCCGAGCGTTGGCGCGCTATGAAGCGCCCATGCCCTCGTCGCCCTCTGCCGCGCTGGCCTCGCTGAGCACCGCGCACGACGCCTTCGTCCGTCGCTACCCGGGCGACGGAGGCCGCCGGCAGCCGGTCCACGTGGTGTACGGCGGCGCGCACCGCTTCACGGCGGACACGGCGAAGAAGCTGGGCGCGCTCGCGCTCGCCTCGCTCGAGCAGCACGCGCCCGACGCGGGCACCTTCGGCCGCGCGCTGGGCCTCGCGCCGGAGCTGGCGGACCGCGTCTACCCGCGCGTGGTGGAGAAGCTGAAGCGCGAGGCCGTGGAGGACTTCCGCATCGACTTCGAGGACGGCTACGGCCACCGCGAAGACGACGAGGAGGACGCGCACGCGGTGGGGGCGGCGAAGGCGGTGGCCGACGGCCTCGCGCAGCGGCTCCTGCCGCCCTTCATCGGGCTGCGCGTGAAGCCGCTGTCAGGCGAGCTCGCGCCGCGCGCGCTGCGCACGCTGGAGCGCTTCCTCGTCACGCTGGCGGAAGCGACGCACGGCGCGCTGCCGCCGGACTTTCTCGTCACGCTGCCCAAGGTGACGAGCCCCGAGCAGGTGCGCGCGCTGGTAGAGGTGCTGGAGGCCCACGAGGCGGCGCTGAAGCTGCCGCATGGGGCGCTCGGCCTCGAGGTGATGGTAGAGACGCCGCAGTGCCTGCTGGCGCCCGACGGCCGCGTGACGCTGCCGCTGCTCCTCGACGCCGCGAAGGGCCGCCTGCGCGGCGCGCACCTGGGCACGTACGATCTCACCGCCGCGCTGGACGTCACCGCCGCGCACCAGACCATGGGCCATTCGTGGGCGGATTTCGCCAGGGGCCTGATGAAGCTCGCCTTCGCCGGCACCGGCGTCGCGCTCTCCGACGGCGCCACCACCCTGCTCCCGGTGCCGCCGCACCGGGGCGAGCAGCTGACTGCCGCGCAGCGCGAGGAGAACCGCGCGGTGGTGCACCGCGCGTGGGCACAATCGGCGCAGGACATCCGCCGCTCACTGCGGCAGGGCTTCTACCAGGGGTGGGATCTCCACCCCGCGCAGCTGCCCGCCCGCTACGGCGCCGTCTTCGCCTTCTTCCTCGAGGGCTTCGACGCGGCGAAGGAGCGCCTCAGCGGCTTCGTGCAGCAGCTCGGCCAGGCGAAGCTGACGCGAGACGTCTTCGACGACGCCGCCACCGGGCAGGGCCTGCTCAACTACTTCCTCCGCGGCATCAGCTGCGGGGCGCTCTCCGAGGCGGAGGCCACCGCGACCGGCCTGACGCTGGAGGAGCTGCGCGGGAAGTCCTTCGCGGCCATCGCGAAGGCGCGGCGCGGCTAGAAATTCACCCGGCGCATCACGAAGCGCGGCATGGCCTTGATGGCGCCCATCACCACCCGCCAGATCGGCGGCGCGTAGACGACGGGCGTGCCCGCGTCGAGGCCTTCGATGACGGTGTCGGCCACCTCGTCGGGATCACCCGCGAACGGCGGCACCGGCAGGCCTTCCGTCATCTGCGTCTTCACGAAGCCCGGCTTCACACACACCGTGGTGAGGCCCTGGCTCTTGAAGCGATGGTCGAGGCCCTCGAGGTACGCCGACAGGCCGGCCTTCGCCGCGCCGTACAGCACCACGGGCTTGCGGCCGCGATCGCCGGCCACAGAGCTGAACACGCACAGGGTGCCGCCGCCGCGCAGCAAGAGCTTCTTGCGGGCCTCCTCGCAGAACAGCACGGTGTTCGCGAAATCGACGGACAACACCCGCTGCGCGAGCGCCGGGTCGGCCTCGAGCTGGTCCTGGGTGGCGAACAAGGCCGCCGTGACGATGACCGTGTCGAGGCCTTCGAGCGCCTGCTCGGACGCCTCGAGTGCGGGGCGGAACGTCTCGGGCCGCTCGAGATCGCACACCGCGGTGGCGACGCGCACGCCGGGCGTGCCGCGCGCCCGCAGGTCCGCCGCGCTCTTCTCGAGCTCGCCGCCGTCACGGCCGAGCAGCGCGACCCAGTCGCCGCGGGCGACCAGCTTCCGCGCGAGCGATCGCCCCATACCGCGCGTTCCACCGAGGATGACGTGTCGCTTCATGTCGCTGTCGCCTCTCTCACGCCGGGTCGCCGAACAGCCGCACCGACTGCGCGCTGCGGAAGACGAGGTTGGGATCCCACCGCAGGCGGACGTCCTGGAACCGCTCGAGCCGCGGCTCCATCGCGCGGAAGTGCTCGGGCCGCGTGTACGCGTCCTTGGCGAGGTAGATGCGCCCGCCCTCCTTCAGCACCTGCTCGTTGAGCGCGTCGATGAGCGCCTGCGTGTCGTCGCGCACGGGGATGTCGAGCGCGATGGAGATGCCGCGCTTCGGGAAGGACAGGAACGCCGCGCTCTCGGGCCCGCAGTCCTTGATGACGCAGAGGAATGACGCGCCGCCGCGCGCGGTCAGCACCTCGAGGAAGCGCCGCGCCGCCGCAGGGCCCGCCTCGCGGGGCAGCACGCACTGGTACTGCGTGAAGCCGCGCCGCCCGTACATGAGGTTCCAGTCACGCGCGACGTCCAGCGGGTAGAAGAACGTCCACGGGCTGGTGAGGCCTTCGCGCTTCTGCGGCAGGTGCTTCCAGTAGTACGCGAAGTTGAAGGCCTTCACCGTCAGCGGCGACAGCAGGAACTCCGGGAACTCGAACGGCAGCCGTGGCTGCGGCAGCTCGCCGGGGAACGAGTCGGGCGCCTCGTGCGCCTGCGCCCAGCGGCCCTTCATGACGATGCCACGGCCCATGTGCTTGCCGCGGGACAGGCAGTCGATCCACCCCATCGTCATCGGCCAATGGTGCGCCGCCTCGGTCAGCTTCTCGACGTACGCGTCGATGTCGGGGACGCGTTCGGTCTCCTGCCAGATCCACGGCGTGGGGATGCGGCGCAGCGGGAATTCGACCTCGAGGATCTGCCCGGTGAGCCCCATGCCCGCGACCGTCGCGAGAAAGAGCTCGCGCTCGAGGTCCGGCCCGCACTCCAGGACGCGCCCGTCGGCGACGCGCATCTTGAGGCGCGTGACGTGCTGCCCGAAGCAGCCGTCGACGTGGTGATTCTTGCCGTGCACGTCGGCCGCCACGGCGCCGCCCAGCGTCACGTACTGCGTGCCCGGCGTCACCGGGAGGAACCAGCCGCGGTGCAGGTACGTGAGGTTGATGTCGCGCAGCGACAGGCCCGCCTCGGCGCGCAGGACGCCGGTGGACTCGTCGAAGTCGATGATGCGGTTGGCGCGGGTGGTGTTCACCGCGACCGGGTTGCCGGGCGGCGGCAGCGACGAGTCGCCGTAGCTGCGACCCAGCCCGCGGAAGAGGACACGAGGCGCGTGCTCGAGATCCTCGGTCAACACTTCGTGGCCGGGCTGGAACTGCCGGCCCCATCCACCGATGCGTTCGTTCACCCTCACGCGGCCCCTCGTAGGCGAGCCGCGCCCCGACTGCAAACACCGGGGCCGCCCGCCGACGAGGTGGGCTACTCGCGCCGCAAGAGGCCGCTGTTGCGCGCGAAGCTCTGCACGTCGTCTTCGCTGAACCAGTTGACGACGGAGCCCGTCGCCATGAGCGCGACGCCGGCGACCGCCCAGGCCGGGGCCGACGGGCCACCCAGCGGGCTGCCGGCCACCATGAGCGAACCGGCCGCCGTCAGGCCCGAACCCGCCATGCCCACGTAGTCGCCGCGCATCGCCTCCTGGTACGCGGTGTAACCGCTCACCACGCCGCCGACGGCGTTGCCGACGACGCCGCCCCACCTGGCGGCGTTCTGCAGGAAGGCGCCGCTCGCGTTGGAGAGGATCGTGGAGACCGACGCGGTGAAGTTCGCCCCGTTCGCCACCGCGCCGACAATGTCGCCCGCGGCCACCGAGTCCACGAGGCCCGCGACCGAGACCGCCGCCGCGAGGCCGTTGGCGAGGTTGCCGGCGGTGCCCAGCTTGCTGACGAGACTGGCGCGCTCGGCCGCCGGCAGGTTGGACAGCAGCGACTCGATGCCGGGGATCGTCGTGCCCGCGCGCTGCGCGTCGACGATGGACTGGCAGATCTGCCCGAGGCGCGAGGGATCGATCCCGAGCTCCGGCGCGAGCCTCTCGATGGCCGCGCGCCGCTGATCCTCGGGCAGCCGCGCGAGCGAGCCGATCGGGTCCGCCTGGATCTCACGGGCGGCCATGCGGGCGGCGATCCCCTGGGCCCGGGCGGGATC
Source organism: Myxococcota bacterium (assembly GCA_040755835.1). Lineage (GTDB taxonomy): Bacteria > Myxococcota > Myxococcia > Myxococcales > Myxococcaceae > JADLDB01. The sequence continues at coordinate 20,691 of JBFMAB010000091.1, read as the reverse complement.
GACGCGCGCCAGCTGGGCGAGGTCGGCCCGCAGCGTCGCCTCGCGGCGCTCGGGCGACATGAGCCTCAGCCGGTCCTGGTACGCAGGACTCTCGAGGCGCTCCGCGAGGCGATCACCGACGCCCAGCAGGTCGGACTGCGCGCGGATTTCCGTCATCTGCCGCTGCACCGACGGGTTGTCCATGACCTCCTGCAGCTGCCGCTGCAGCTCCGCCCGGTCGATCGTCCTCGCGAAATCCGGATCGGTCGCGCAGCGGTGCGCGACCTGGAGGAGATCGTTGAGGCGCTTCATGTCCGGGTCCGTCTCGGCCCGGCGCTGGATCTCCCGCATCACCTGCGTCGCGGCGAGTTGGATGTCGGACTCCGCGTACTCGCGGAGGACGGCGTTGCCGGCGCGGTCGGCGCGGCCCAGGCCCTCCTCGAGCGCCTGCCGCACCACCGGGTTGCCCTCGGCCGCGCGCATCAGCTCGCTGCGAAGCGGATCGGCCGCGAGCTGCGAGGCGGGCTCGGTCTGGCGGATGAAGGTGGCGAGCTCGCCGCGCTCCGCCATGCCGCGCACCTCGGTCGCCACGCGCGCGGAGTCCGTGAGGCGCGCCGTCGCGTTGAAGTACGTGTCCACGCCGTCCACCTCGCGGCGGGAGTTCCGCTCGGTGTGCATGCGGCGCAGCGTGTCCATCGCCGCGGGGTTGGTCTGCGCGGCGGTCGCGAGCGCGTCGCGGGCCTGGTCCCGGTGGCTGGCGGAGATGCCGCGCTCGGCCATGCGCTCGAGGCCGCCGACGGCGCCAGCGACGCCCGCGGAGGCGTCCGTGCGCAGCCGCTCGAAGGCCGCGCGGTTTCCCTGCCCGGCCGAGACGCCCAGCACGTCGTAGGCCGCCTGCGTCAGCGCGCCCGACGGCGCCGAGGCCAGCATGCCGGTGTACACGTCGCGGCCGGGCGCGCCGAGGCGAACCGCCCTGGAGATGCCGTCGATGGCCTTCGGGTCGCCGGCGGCCACCCGCGCCTGCAGCTGCGCCTGCACGACGGCGTCGCGCGCGCCCACCTCGGCGGCGCGCCGGTAGTCCTCGGCCGTCAGAGAGTCGCCCGGTGCGCGCAGCACCTCCTTCGCGGCGGTGTCCGTGTGCAGGCGGCGGAGCGCGTCGACGGCGGCGGTGCTGCCGGCCGCGGCGAGATCGCCCAGCTGCCGCGTCGCGGCCGTGCGCTCGGTCTCGCTCAAGCGGTAATCGCTCGCGCGCCGGCCGATCCCGGCCACGTCACCCACCGGCGCCTGGCCGGTGAGGCCCTGCTGCGCCTGGATGCCGCGCACGCCGTAGACCGGCGCGTCACTGGTCACCTGCGGCAATGACGCGTCGATGCTGACGGGCGGCGTCGGGGTGGCGGTGAACCCGTCGCGGATCTGCAGCGGCGCCTGCTTCTGCGCCTCGGCCGGAGGCCGGACCGGATCGGTCCGCGGGGCCACCGGTTCGCGTCGGGGAGTGGGGTCGGTACGGGTCGTCCGGTTGCTCGTGCCGTTGATGTCGTTGCCCATGAACCGAATTGTCTGACATCAACCCCGGCTGGTTGTCCCCATTCTCGAGAACAGTGCGCCGAAGCGTGACGGCGCGGTCATGGATCGTACGGCGTCGTGTCGGTCGGATCGACGAAGGTGTCGACGAGCTTCCAGGTGCACGCGCAGTTCGCGTTGCAGTCGAGATCGCCCACCGTCCACACCACCGATGCGCTGGGGTTGCTGGTCGGCACGATGCGCTCGGTCAGCGTGCCGTCGGTGAGCAGCAGCGACACCTTCGCGTGCGACGCCTCGAGCCCCGGCTCGCCGGAGTACAGGTGCACCGAGAAGCGGTACACGCCGGCCTTGCAGCGCGTCAGCGTGGTGATCTCCGGACCGAAGCCGGTGGTGTCGTCGGTGTCGAGGTACGCGTACGGCGACTCCGTCAGGCTGCCGCGCTCGCTGTAGGAGATGTGAAAGCGCCCATCGACGCAGCCGGTCGCGCCAGTCTCGCAGGGGCCCGTGAAGTGCGAGTCGAGATCCGACGGGTTCTCCAGCCAGGTGAGGATCGCCTGGAACTTCGGCGTCTCGATGGTGAGCGGGTTGGTGAGCGACGGGCAGCCGCCGGACGAGCACGTCATCTGCGAGCCCGAGGTGCTCTCGGTCACCGGGCCGATGATGCCGCCGGAGGTGACGCCGACGATCTCCACCTGGCTGCCCTTGCGCACGTCGAGGCACGCGCAGCCGTCGTAGCCCGTCGTGCCGTAGCTCGAGCCGTTGTAGTCGACGCCGCGCGCCTCCAGCGACACGCCCACCGCGGGATCGCCGGCGGCCGTCTTCGCGCAGGCCTTGAGGCACGACGTCTCGACGACCTGGTCCGCGTTCCACCACGAGAGGTGCGGCAGCGACGCGGTGCAGGTGCCCGACGCGCAGTGGCTCGCCGCGCCCTCTTCCTTCCAGCGGCCGCTCGCCTCGTCGAAGTACCACATGGGCACCGAGTCGGCCGGGCTGCCGGTCACCGCGAGCTGCGCCGACGCCGACTGGCCGCGCTTCAGGTTCACCGGCTTGCCGGCCGAGTCCTCCACCTCGATGGCCACCGCGCCGAAGCTCTCGAGCAGCTTGCCGTCGCTGGTGACGAAGCCGCCGGGAAACGCCGCGCGCTCGCCCGGGTCCGACGGATCGAGGTGCGCCAGGTTCACCGTCACCTGCCCGGTCGCGTCGATGGCGTTCGCCGGGAAGGTGATGGTGGTGCCGCCCGTCGAGATGCTGCCGCCGGCCGCCGCGTCGATCTGCGTGGTGGCGTCCCACCGCAGCATCGTCACCTGCACGAAGGTGCTGCTCTCCGAGGGCGCGGTGAACACCTTCACGGTCGGCGCATAGCCGGGGACGTGCGCGTGCAGCTGCGACTCGACGTCCGACGGCACCTCGATGGTGAAGAAGCCCGACTCGTTGGTGGACACCTTTCTCTCGCCGACCACCACCTCGCCCGCGAACGCCGGCGTCTGGCCCTGCGAGTCGATGAGCCGCCCGTACACCAGCGTCGTCTTGCTGCCGCCGCAACCGCCGCACGACGCCAACACCACCGCGATCGCCATTGCCATCACCCGCACGAAGCTGCCCATGATGCCCTCCTTGAGATGGCTTCAGTGGATGCGGTTCCACCGCGGCGTGCGTTGATGCGAGTCATTTCAACGCGACCATCACAAGGCGCGGTGATGGAAGCGGTGAAGGCCTGGGCGCTTCACGGCGCGCGAACGAGCTGTCCCTGCGCGCCGAGCGCCACCGCGGGGCAGTACGGGCCCTTCTCGGTGCGCGTCCACCAGACGCCCTGCTCGCTCCACCGCGCGAAGCGGTACTCGAAGATCGTGCTGCGCAACGCCTTCGGCGGCGCGGCCGGAAACGGATTGCCGTCGAAGAGCGCGAGCACCTCTGGCGAGCCTTCGAGCAGGCGGCGCTGGAGGTTGAGCAGCCACGGGTTCTCGCTGCACTCACCGAGCGCGGCGAACCACATCTGCCAGTCGAGCCGCGGTTGCCACGGCGCGACGAAACCGGGGCGGCGATCGACGCGGCCGGGCTTGTACGGGAACTCGTACGCGCGCCAGGTGACGCCGTCGTCAGTGCCTTCGAGGATGATCTCCGGACGTGTCTTCGTCATCCACGCGAACGCGCCGTACGCGTTGATCGTCTCGAAGCGCGACACCGCCGACAGCACCGGGCCCGCGGCCGTCGGCGCGAGGCTGCTGCGCAGGAACATGCCCACGCCCAGCGCCACCACCACGAGCGCGACGACTCGGCCCACCCGGCCCATGCGCGGCGGCGGCGCGGGGTGCGCCATCATCGTCCACGCGGGCGCGACGCGGCGCAGCGCCTCATCGTCGAGCAGCGGCACGGCGAGGACGAAGGTGAGCACGTTGTAGAAGCTGTAGTTGCCGGCGGCGAACAGCCCCACCTGCAGCGCCATCAACCCCATGGCCGCCACCAGCCGCAGCCGGCGCGGCCCGAGCGCCATCAACGGAATCGGCAGTTCGAGCACGAACATCACCGCGCACAGCGCCTCCTGCACGCCCAGCGGCAGCCCCGCGAAGAGGAAGCTCGACCACGTGGGCAGCGGCTGCGTCCACCAGTGGTACGTGAGCGCGGTGAGATCGCGCCACGACGGATCGCCGCTGGCCAACTTCACGATGCCCGACTCCAGCGTCACCTTGCAGGCGAGCCACGCCATGAGGAACGTCGCGACCGGGTGCGGCTCGTCGTCCCAGCGCGCGCGCCAGCCGCCGGGTGCGTAGAAGCCGGCGAAGAACGCCGTCTCGGTGAGGAGAATGTCCCACTGGAAGTCGAGGAACGGGTGACACACCTGCGTCAGCGACAGCCAACTGGCCCACAGGACGAAGCTGGCGAGCCGCGGCGCGGCGCCGGCGATGAGCGCCAGGGCGCTCGCGACGCCGAGGGCGCACAGGACGTGGAGCAGCCAGTCGCCGCTCGATAGCCACGCCAGCGTCGGCACGTCCAGGAAGCGAACGTCCTTCGCGCGGCGCAGCGCCTCGACGTACTGGCTGGCCGGCGCGATGCCGTTGCGCCCGACGAGCCCGGGCAGCTGCCACCAGAAGCTCCCCACGGCGGTGAGCGCCGTCAGGCCGAACAGCGCGAAGAAGAGCCGCCGGGTGAGCTGCACGCTCACCTGCATACGACGGCCGGCGGGCGCGATCGAGTGAGGCCACCAGAGACGGACCGGAGTAGCGTCTGGCGCGATGTGGACGCGCGTGGACATCGAGCACCCCGACGAGGCGCTGGCCGCGCTGCGTCCCCGCCTCGATGCGCTGCCGTCGCCCTGGCGGGAGAACTGGTCGGCGCTCGACGACGCGCGGGAAGCGGCGCGCGTGCTGGACGAGCTGCGCACCTCGCTCGCCGACTGGACGCGCGCGATGACGAAGGCGCCGGCCGGCGCGCGCCTCGCCGCCGTCTCCCTGTATTACGCCGGCGCGGAGATCGCCCCGCACCTTCCGCAGGACGTGTGGGCCGACGGGCTGGCCGAGGTGAAGCGCGACGGCGACTCGCTGCGCCGCGGCGCCCGGCTGTTCCGCGAGCACGCCGCGTTCGCGCTCTGCGTCGTCGGTGAGCACCTCGCCGCGCTGGGCAAAGACGAGGCGTTCCACGACTCGCCCGACGGCGAGGCGCTGGCCCGCGCGCTGGTGCTGCGGACTCTGGTCTGGCTCCGCGCGGCCCTCCCGCGCCTGCGCGCCGAGCCCGCATTCGCCGCGCTCCCGGTGACGGACGACTTCGTTTTCCTCGCGAGCCCCGGGCACGACGAGCCCTGGGCGATCGTCGGGTGACGTGAATCCCCATGTCCCCAGGGGATTCAGGGAAGACGTCGTACACTCCGCTTCATGTGCGGCCGCTACGTGCTCAAGGCCTCGCCGGCCGAGCTCCGGAGGGTCTTCCACCTCGAGGAAGTTCCCGAGGTGCTGCCGCCGCGCTTCAACATCGCGCCGCTGCAGGCCGCACCCATCATCATCGACGCGGCGCCGAAGTCCCTCACCATCGCCCGCTGGGGCCTCTTGCCGCGCTGGGCGAGGGACGCGAAGGTGGCCTCGCGCCTGATCAACGCGCGCGCCGAGACGCTCGCCACGCGTAGCGCCTTCAGGGAGCTTCTGCCCGACCACCGCTGCCTCGTGCCGTGCGACGGCTTCTACGAGTGGAAGCGAGAGGGCCGCGCACGCCAGCCCCACTTCATCCACGCCGCGTCCGGTGAGCTGCTCGCGATGGCGGGCCTGTGGAGCCGCTGGCGCTCGCCCGACGGGCTCGACGTCGTCACCTTCACCGTCGTCACCAGCGCGTCAAACCCGCTGGTGGCGTCGATCCACGGCCGCATGCCCGTCTTCCTCGACGAGGCCGGCCGAGAGGAATGGCTGTCGGGCACCGGCACCGACCTCGCGTCGCTCCAGCGGCTCCTCCGCCCGTGGGACGGCGCGCCGCTCGCCGAGTACGCGGTGACGCCGCACGTGAACGACGCCACGGCGGACGATCCCGCCTGCCTCGAACCGGCGCGCACGGTTCAGCTCAGCTTGCTGTAGGCTTACGCCCACATGAGCAGCCCCTGGGACGAAGTCCGCCGCGAGTCGCTGGAGATGCCGGCCATCGGGGCCCGGCGTCCGCGCCCGTCGCCGCTGCCGTGGATGCTGCTGGCCGCGTCCATCACCCTCACCATCGTCGTGCTGATGCTCGGCCGTTCGCGCGTCGAGGCCGAGCGCCAGCGCACCGCCACCGCGCTCAAGGCGAACGACGAGGTCAAGGCGCAGCTGAAAGCGGCGCAGAAGAAGCTCGAGGAGCAGCAGGCCTCCTGTGACACGCAGGCCGAGAGCGCCGCCGAGCTGTCGCGGCAGATCGTCACCCTCGAGCTCGAGAAGCGCCGGCTGCAGGAAGAGCTGGCGCAGTCGAAGGGCGGCAAGCGCTAGGGATGTCGGACCAGGCGGCAGGCCAGGGCGCGCCCATCATCCGCCGCGCCGGGCTCGTGCTGGGCCCGCTGGTGTGCGCGCTGGTGGTGCTGGTGCCCTCGCCGCTGCACCACCTCGATGCCTTCGGACACCGCCCCGCGCTCGCCGCGGGCTTCTCGCTGTTGATGGCGATCTGGTGGTTCACCGAGGCCATCCCCATTCATTGGACGGCGCTCATCCCGCTGGGGGCGTGGCCGGCGCTTGACGTGTTTGGTACGGGTGCGCTGGGCAGCGCCGGCAAGACGACGGGCGAGTTCCTCAACGCGTACATCTTCCTCTTCGCGGGCGGCATGGCCATCGGCGCGGCCATGGAGCACTGGAACCTGCACCGCCGCATCGCGCTCCACATCATGCTGCGGATCGGCGCGTCGCCCCGGCGCCTGTTGCTCGGCATGCTGGTGGCGACGGCGGCCATCTCCCTGTGGATCTCCAACACCGCCACCGCGGTGATGATGATGCCCATCGGCCTCGCGGTGGTGACGCAGCTGGAGGCGCGGGCGGGCAGGAAACTGGGCACCTACGCGACGGCGCTGATGCTGGCGGTGGCCTACGCGGCGAACGTCGGCGGCATCGGCACGAAAATCGGCAGCGCCACCAACAGCATCTTCGTGGGCTACCTCGCCGCGAAGCTCAAGTACGACATGAGCTTCCTCGAATACACGGCGGTCGCCCTGCCCTTCGTGGCGCTCTTCCTGCCGCTCATCTGGTTGGTGCTGTGGCGGCTGGGCGCGCGCGACGCGCCGACGGACCCGGCGGGCCGCGAGGTGCTGGTGGCGGAGCTGCACGCGCTGGGGCCGATGAGCGCACGGGAGCGGCAAGTCGCGCAGGTCTTCCTGCTCGCCGCGGCGCTGTGGGTGCTGGGCGATCCGCTGCGCGCGGCGCTCGAGGCGTCGCTGCCCTTCAAGTTCGAAGCGAAGCACTACGAGGCGGCGGTAGCGCTCTTCGGCGCGGGGCTCCTCGCCGTTCGCGGCGCGCTGCCGGTGGCCGCGCTCAAGCGGATCCCCGTACCGGCGCTGCTGCTGCTCGGCGGCAGCTTCGCGATGGCCGCGGGTATCGAGGGGAGCGGGCTTTCGAAGTGGCTGGGCCTGCAGCTCGAGCCGGTGCGCGCGCTGCCGCTCGCCGCGCAGACGCTGATCGCCGTGGGCGCCACGGTGGGCCTGTCGGCGGTCGCGTCCAACACCGCCACCGTCAACCTGATGATGGCCCTGCTCCCCGGCCGGCTGCCGCTCTTGTCCGCGGTGGGGATGGCGTCGAGTTGCGACTTCGCGCTGCCGGCCGGCACGCCGCCCAACGCGATCGTCTTCGGCTCGGGGCGGATCCGCCTGCCCACGATGATGCGCGTCGGCGTGCTGCTCGACGTTGCGGCGATGCTGGTGCTGACGATCTACGGCCTCACCTGGCTGCCGCTGCTGCTCCGGTAGCACGGCTCACGGCGGCGCGGTGACGGAGCGCACCAGCACGTCGCACGGCGCCGGCTTGTCGATGAGCTCGTGCGCCACGTCAGCGAGCAACGCGTGGGCCGCCTCGCGGTTGGGCATGACGCCAGAGTGCTGCACGCGGCGGACGCGGCCAGCGGCGGGACACGTCCTCGAGCAGGGAAGGCCCGTCGCGGACCGGCATGGCGAAGTCGGCTACCACCACGTCGTCGTCGTGCGCCTCGAGCAGCCGCAGCGCCTCTGCGGCGTCGACGGCGTGGGTGACGCCGGCCTCGGAAGCGAGCGAGCGCGTCAGCGTCCGTCACAACAGCAGCTCGTCATCCACGGGCAGCACGCGCGGCGGGCCCCCGGCGCGCCCACGCCCGAGGGGCTGCGGCTCCCAGTGCAGCGAGAACGTGGTGCGCGGCTCCGGCGGTCACCACCAGCGGCTGCGCAGCCTGGTCCGCACGTTGCGGCCTCCGGCCGCGGTCACCATCTCCTCGAAGAAGCGGATCGCCCGCCAGGTGGCGGCCTCCTCCGTGCGGGGCGACATGGCCCCGTGCACGCGGAAGCAGCCTCCTCGTCGCTGCGGTCCTCGATCGCAGAGGTCTCACGGTCGAACAGTCCGGGGAGGCAGTTCCGCGAGCGCATGAGCGACTCGCGCGGATCGCTCACGACGTTCAGGTCCGGGAGAACGGCAGCACCACAGTGGCTGCGCGCGCGTCCCGTGCTTCGGGGAGGCGCCATTGCGCCCGGGCCCGCGCCGGGTGTGAATTGAGGCCATGATCTTCGCTCTCCTCGCAATGTGCCTGGCCGCGTCCTTTCCGCTCCCGTCCGTGGACGGGAAGCCGCTGGCGGCGACCGAGACCCAGAAGACGTTCCGCTACCCGCTGCGCTTCGAGACGGTCCGCGGCTTCTACGAGGCGCGCTTCGGAAAGGGCCAGGCGCCGACGGTGAAGTGGGCCATCACCGGCGCGCCGGGCGAGCGCGTGCTGACGCTGACGAACACCGACAGGAAGGACACCTGGCGCAAGGCGGTGGTGCGCGAGAAGCAGGGCGAGACGATCATCGACGTGACGCCGGTGCTGCGCCTCGCCGAGGAGACGGTGGAAGGCAACGGCCGCCCGCTGGTGGAGTTCGTCTTCGGCCGCTCGCCCGAGGTCGACAAGGCCGTGCAGGGCATCGACCACACCGAGGCGATTCGCCGCTGAGGCGCCCCGTCAGGCCCGGAACGGGTTCGACAGGAGGATCGTCTCGCCGCGCTCGGCGCCGACGGAGATGCACACCACCGGCACGCCGACGGTCTCCTCCACGCGACGCACGTACTTGAGCGCGTTGGCGGGCAGGTCCTCGAGCGTGCGCGCGCCGGCGAGCCGCTGCTCCCAGCCGGGCAGCTCCTCGTACACCGGCGTCACCCGCGAGAGATCGTCGAGGTCGCCGGGGAGTTCGAGCACCTTCTTCCCTTCCAGCTCGTAGCCCGTGCAGATCTTCAGCGTCTCGAGACCCGACAACACGTCCAGCTTGGTGAGCGCGAGGCCCCACAGGCCGTTGACGCGCGCCGCGTAGCGCAGCACCACCGTGTCCAACCACCCGCAGCGGCGCGGCCGGCCGGTGGTGGCGCCGAACTCGTCGCCCACCTTGCGCAGCCGCTCGCCCGTCTCGTCCGTCAGCTCCGTGGGGAACGGGCCGCCACCGACCCGCGTGGTGTACGCCTTGGTGATGCCCATGACGCGGTCGATGGCGGTGGGCCCGAGGCCCGAGCCGACCGCGGCGTTGCCCGCCACCGTGTTGCTGCTGGTGACATAGGGGTAGGTGCCGTGATCGATGTCGAGCAGCGTCCCCTGCGCGCCCTCGAAGAGGATCCGCGTGCCCTTGCGCACCTGCTCCGCCAGGTAGATGGACGCGTCGCCGACGAACTCCTTGAGGCGGCTGCCCAGCACCGCGTACTCCGAGACGATCGCCTCGGCGTCCAGCAGCGGCTCCTCGGCCTTCGCCTGCCGCGCCAGCACCGCCATCTCCTCGAGCGCCGCGGGCAGCCGCTCCTTCACGCGCCGGCGCAGGCGATCCGCGTCGAGCAGATCGCGCACGCGCACCCCGCGCCGGGCCACCTTGTCTTCGTACGCCGGGCCGATGCCGCGGCCGGTGGTGCCGATCGCGCCGCCGCCGCGCGCCTTCTCGCGCAGGGCGTCGAGGTGCTTGTGCCAGGGGCAGATGACGTGGGCGTGCTCGCTGATGAGCAGCTGCGCCGCGTCCTGCAGGAGCCCGCGGCCGCGCAGGCCGTCGATCTCCTTCATCAGCACGGTGGGATCGAGCACGCAGCCGTTGCCGATGATGCACGTCTTCCCCGGGTGGAGGATTCCGGAGGGGATCAGGTGGAGGACCGTCTTCTGGCCGCCCACCACCAGCGTGTGGCCGGCGTTGTTCCCGCCCTGGAAGCGCACCACGACCTGGGCGTGCTCCGTCAGCAGGTCGACGACCTTCCCCTTCCCCTCGTCACCCCACTGCGCTCCGACGACGACGACGTTCGGCATGGCGGGGGCATCTAGTCACGTCGGCCCCCCCGCGTCACCAAGTCACGACGGGTGGCAGCGGTACAGGTACCCACACCCCAGCGACTCACACGTGGCTCGCTCGCGCCCCGCCCACTGGAAGGCGGACTGCGCGCGGGTGAGCGCCTTCGCGTGCTCGACGAGCGAGCGCTCCAGCGCCGCCGCGTCCTTGGGCGCGTCGAGGAAGTGCGGCGTTCGATCCTCGTGGCGCAGGTACACGATGCCGGCGCGGAGGGGCACGTCGCGGGTGATGAAGCGGCGCGCGGCCAGCGCGTAGCAGCCGAGCTGGAAGCGGTACGGCTCGAGGCCCGCCGGCGACGGCACTGACGTCTTGTAGTCCACCACCAGCACCTCGCCGTCCTCCTCGACGAGGAGATCGATCTGCCCCTTGAGCGCCAGCCGGAAGCCCGCGCCGTCCGACAGCGACAGGAGGAAGGGCAGCTCCCGGTGCACCCGCCCCTCGCCCAGCGCGCCGAGGCGCCGGCCGAACGGCGTCCCCCAGAACTGCTCGACCCACAGTGGGACGGCGTCGCCCACCGCGAGGAGGCCTTCGGAGCGCTGGAGCGACTTGAGGTGCGGCGCGAGCTCCTTCGTGCCGACCAGCGGGAGCGAGGTCAGCTCGAGCAGCTTGTGCGCGGCCGTGCCGCGGGTGCGGACGTCGCGCTCCGTGTCCACGGTTTCCCCGCCATCGCCCTCGCCCCAGGGCGCGCGGGGATTGGCGGCGAGGGAGAGCTGGTGCGCGAAGTGGAACAGCCGCGGGCAGGTGACGAAGTCCTGCAGCTGCGTCACCGGCAGCACCGCCGTCGCCGCGGCCGCCGCCGGGGCGATGCGCACGCGATCGAGCGTGGCCTGCACGTGGGCGCGCGCCTCCGCCCCGGGCAGCACCGGATCGTCCGGGGGCGCGGCCGGCGGCGCCGCCGTGTCGAGGACGTGCGGGACGACGTTCCTCCAGTGGTGCAAGCCGAGCTCGAAGGCCCAGGTGCCGGAGCGCGGCTTCTCCGGCAACAGCCCCAGCACCACGCGATCGCGCGCACGGGTGAGCGCCACGTAGAGGAGGCGCAGGCTCTCGGCGCGGGCGCGGCGCCGGTTGCGGTCGTCGATCTCCCGGGCGTGGAGTGACTGCGGCGCGGACTCGTCGCCGGCCGGCGGCTTCACCGCGAGCCCCAGCGCGCGATCGAAGCGGATCGCCTTGTCGCGGTTGGGCGGCACGGCGCTCAAGTCCGGCAGCACCACCACCGGCCACTCGAGGCCCTTCGCCTGGTGCACGGTGCACAGCGTCACCGCGTCGACGTCGTGCTCGTCGATGACCTCGCCCTGGGCCTCGGTCGGCTCGGCGTCCGCGAGGGCCAGCAGCTCCCGCGCGAAGGCCGCCACGCCCACGCCCCGCGCCTCCCGCTGCGTGGCCAGCTCGAGCAGCTTGTCGAGGTTGGCCACCGCCTGCTCGCCGTAGGGGCTCGCTGCGACGGCGACGCGCCAGGCGAAGGCCTCGAAGGCCACGCGGAGGATCGCCCGCAAGCCCAGGCGATCGCGCTCGCGGAAGAGCCCGTCGTAGGCGGCGGTGAAGCGCAGGAGCCGCGACGCCTCGGCCGCCGGCATCCACGCCGGCGCGGCCCGCAGGGCGAGCACCGTCTCGGGACGAAGCCCCAGGCGCCCACCTTCGGCCGCGGCGAGCCGCACGAGGGACGTGTCGGTGAGGCCCACCACCGGGCTGCGCAGCACCGCCGCCAGCGAGAGCGCGTCCGAGGGATCCGCCAGCACCGCGAGGAAGCTGGCGACGTCCACCACCTCCTGCGCGCCGTAGAAGCCGCGGCCGCGGACGACGCGGTGGCGCACGCCGTAGCGCACCAGCGCCTGCCGGTAGATCTCGACCTGCGTGAAGCGCTGGAAGAGGAGCGCCACGTCCCCGCCGCGGATCGCCCGGGGCGCGTCGTCCTTCCCGCGCGGGTGCACCTGGTACGTGCGCCGGTGGAGGAGGTCGGCGACGGCGCGGGCGACGGCCTCCGCGTCGGCCTCGCGCACGGCGTCGGCGTCGGCCTTTTCTCCTTCGGGCGGCGGCGGCGCGGTGACGGCGCAGAGCGGGTGTTCGTCGCTCGACGGCGGGCGCACCGCGCGCAAGTCGTCCGTCTCGGGCTCGTAGACGATCTCGAAGTCCTCCACCGGATCGCCGTACTTCTCGCGGCCCAGCACGCGCGGCATGAGCGCGTTCAACACCGCCACCAGCTGCGGCGACGAGCGCCGCGAGTCCTGTAGGAAGGCGCGCCCGCCACCGCTGCGCTCGATGGCCCGCGCCATCACCTCGAACACGCTGACGTCGGCGCCGCGGAACTCGTAGATGGCCTGCTTGCGATCGCCCACCACCGCGAGGAAGGCGGGCTCCAGCGGCAATTCGCGTTCGATCTCCGGGTGGCGGCCCTCCAGCACCTTCGACACCGGCCGCGCCGCGCCGTCGCGCCGCTCCGCCAGCATCAGCACCAGCTCGAGCTGCAGCCGGTTGGTGTCCTGGAACTCGTCGACGAGCAGCGCCTGGAAGCGGGCCTGCGCCTCGCGCCGCGCCTCGGGGAAGTCGCGCAGGAGATCGCGCGCCTGCACCAGGAGGCCGGTGAAATCGACCGCCCCGCGCCGCTCGAGCTCCACCGCGTAGCGGCCCACCACGTCGGCCAGCACCTGCCGCACCACCGCCTCGTGCGGCGCCATGACGCACGCGCCGTGGAGCAGGCCGAGGTGCTTCGCGCGCCCGGCGCGGTCCAGCTCCTTCACCTCGCGCCGCACCCAGTCCTTGAGCTGCGGAAACGGCGGCCCGCGCTTGCCGGCGATCGCCGCCCACAGCCGCGGCCCGAGCTCCGGCCAGGTGTCGAACGTCACACGCTCCAGCAGCCGCGAGAAGTCGTCCAGCGCGTCGCGGTGCTTGCCCACCACGCCGTAGCCCAGCGTCACCTCGCGGCGCAGCGCCGCGAGGCTCTCGTCGAACTGCCGCCGCAACGCCTGTGGATCGGCCACCGGGAGGAACTCGGGCGCCACGCCCTCCTCTCGCAGCCGGCTCACCACCGGCACCAGCGCGTCGACGAGGCCCCAGTCGCCGTTGCCGCCGAAGCCGAGGTCGCGCACCAGGAGGCGAATGGAGGGGTTGCCCGCCTGCACCTGCTCCAGCACCACGCGCTCCGCCGTCCGCACGAGCAGCTCGCGCGCGGCGCGCTCCTCGAGCAGCTCGAGGTTGGGGTTGACGCCCGACGCCGGCGGCGCGCGCCGGAGCAGCTGCATGCACAGCGCGTGGAAGGTGCCGATGGTGGCGGCGCCCAGCTCGTCGCGGATCCGCCGCCACGCGGCCTCCGCCGGGAAGGGCTGGCCCAGCGCCTCGAAGGACGCGCGCAGCTCCGGCTCCGGGGCCTCGCCGTGCGCCAGCGCCTCGAGCCGCGCGCGCAGCCGGCCGCGCATCTCGCCGGCCGCCTTGTCCGTGAAGGTGAGGAGCCCCAACCCGGCGCAGTCGATGGGCGCGTGGCCTTCGCGCGCGCCGGACAACAGGTGCAGGCACATCGTCACCAGCGAGTACGTCTTCCCGGCGCCGGCGCCCGCGAGGACCGCGAGGTTGCGCTCGAGGCGCAGGCCTTCGGGGAGCGCGATGGTGCCGCCGGCCGGCGCCTCGGCCGGCGGTGGCTCGCGGCGCGGGGCGGACTTCGGCGGGCGGCGCGCCGGCGACGGGAGCGCGATGACGTTCGTCGGGGCGAGCTCCTCGGTGGGCGTGCGCTCGCCGGCGTCGTTGGCCCCGGCCCCCGCTCCCTGGCCCTCTTCCCGGGGCGGGCGGGGAGCGGCCTCGAAGCTGAAGCCCAGCTGGTTCTCGTCGGGGCCCTTCTTCCTGCGGCTCATCGCGCCGGGCCCTCCTCCGGCAGCTTCCGCGCGCTGATGCGGCACACGGCCTTGAGCTCGCAGGAGCGGCAGCTCGTCGCGCGCGCGCCGAAGTCCCCCGCGCGCAGCCGCCCCAGCAGCCCGTGCACGGCGTTGGGCAGGTTGGGCCGGTCCTCCTCCGCGAGGCGCCGGCGATCCGCCGCGTCCGAGGCGAGCAGCGCGGTGACGTCGCCGCCCCGCTCGTGCAGCACCTCCTCGAGGCGCAGCGCCTTCGGCCGCTTGATCCCGACCCACGCGCCGGTGAGGGCCGCGCGCGGCCGGTGCTGCCGCATCGCCCACAGGTAGAAGGGCAGCTGGAAGTCGGAGACGAGCAGCGCCTTCGCCACCTCGCCGCGATCCTTCGGAGACGTCTTGTAGTCCAGCACGCCCACCTGCCCGGGCAGCGCGTCGACGCGATCGATGCGGCCGCGCAGGTGCACGTCGCGCTCGCCGTCCAGCGCCGCCGGCACCACGACGCGCTCGAGGCCCTCGGCGCTGCCTTCGCGCTCGCCGAAGCGCAGCTCGACGGCGTCCACCTTCGCGGGGCCGAAGGGCTGCAGCACCCCGCCCTCGCGCACCAGGCGGGTGAGCTGCCGCGCCGTGCGCGCCTGGTGCAGCGCCCACAGCTCCGGGTGCCCGGTCGCGGCCTTCGCCTGCGTCTCCGCCGCCGCCGCCCGCACCGCCGCGTCGACGTGCGCCGCCAGCGTCTGCCCGTCGATGTCGGGTTTCCCCAGCAGACCCGCGTCGGCCAGCGCGGGCACCAGCCGCTCCAGCGCGTCGTGGAGGAAGGTGCCGTTGACGCGCGCGTCCGGCTCCTCGCCCGCGGCCTCGGCGCCCTCGAGCCCCAGCACGTACAGGCCCAGCCCGCGGAAGGCGCACTGGCCCCACGCGTTCAACTCTGCGGCGGACACCGGGCGCTCCGCGGGGAAGTCGAGCCGCGCCAGCAGCGCGTCGGGCGGCGTCACCTGCCCGCTGAAGGCGCCGGCCGGCCGGGCCTCGTCGCTGAAGAAGCCCAGGCGCTCCGCCTCCGCGGCCGCGAGGAGGCGCGCCTCGTCGAGCCACGCCTCGCCCGCGAGCGCCGTCGCCAGCGCGTCGCGGCGCGGGTCGGCCACCGTCTGCCGCGTCCCCGGAGGCCCCAGCACCTCGAGCGCCACCCGGGCGCGCAGCTCGGCCTCGGTGGCCACGTCGTCCAGCGACGGCAACGGCGCGCGCGACAGCACCTTCTCGTCCAGCCCGTCTACCACCTGCTTCACCGCGTCGAGGAAGGGCGAGCCCAGCAGCTCGCGCCCGCCGTCGTCAAAGCGCGGCCGCGACAGCGTCACCGTGCCGGTGGCGGCGGCGAGGACGAGGTGGAAGAGCAACCGGTCCTCGGCGAGGCGCGCCGGCATCCGCACCTCTCCGTCGGCCACGCCCAGGCGGAAGAGCGGCGCGCCGGCGAGTTGGTTGACGACGCCGCGCTCGGCCTCGGTGAGGAGCGGCTGCGGCGCGGGCCGGCCGGGGAAGCGCCCGTCGACGAGGCCGCCGAGGAAGACGTGGCGGAAGTGGCGCCCCGCCACTTCGCGCGCGTCGAGGATCCACACCGCGCCGGTACGGGGCCCGCGGGCGACGAGGTTGACGTCGGCGGCCGCGTGCCGCAGCCAGCGCGCGAAGTCGCGACGGCGCAGCGTGCGCCGCCCGTAGCCCGACTCGCGGAAGGCCGCCTTGAGGTCGGAGACGAGCCGGCCCAGGGCCTCACCGGCGGCCTGGTCCCGGGCGAGCGCGCGGTCCATTTCCCGGGCGAGCAGCCCGCTGGCGCTCGCGGCGTCCACGCGCCCGAGGGACTCGAAGAGGCCCAGCCTCGTGACGCCGTCCCAGAAGGCCTCGAGCAGCTCCGACGCCGGCGCCTGGTCGGGGAGGCCGCGCGCGATCGCCAGCAGACGCGCCACGGCCTCGCGCAGACCCGCCACGGCCTTCGCGTCGCGCGGCGATCGGCGGGAGAGCCGCGCCTCGAGCGCGGAGAGGCGCGCTTCGTACGCCCCCGCGCCGCCGCTGGCGCCGATGACGTCGTCGCGCACGCCGGCCTCGGCGAAGGTGCGACGCGGCTCGGCGGCGCCGGCCTCGAGCAACGTGACGTAGCGGGACTCCAGCGCCGCGGCGACGTCGGCCGCGGGGAAGTCGTCGTCGGCCAGCTCCAGCAGCCCGAGCGCCACGCGGCCCACCGGGCTGGCCGGCAGCGGCACGCCCAGCCGGGCGCGCGCGGGCACGCCCACGTCGGCGAGCGCCTCCACCAACCGCTCGGTGTCAGCGGCGAGGTCGCGGAAGACGACGGCCACCTCTTCGGGCGGCGTACCCTGCGCCACCAGCGCGCGGACGCGGCGGGCAACCTCCCGAGCCTCGTCGCGAGCGCTGGCCGCGCTGAAGGCGGACAGCTCGGGCGCCGGCCGCTTCGGCGCGTGCGGCGCGAAGGCGGCGGCGCCCAGCCAGGCGAGCGGCGCGTCGGAGACGTCGGGGAAGGCCTCGGCGTCGAGCGTCTGCCAGCGCGCCTCCACCTGCCGGACGGCGTCCAGCACGAGGACGTCCGTCGCGGGCTCGCCGCTCGCCGGCCACGACAGCTCGAAGGAGACGTTGGCGCGGTGGCACGCGGTGGCCAGCGCCTCCAGGAGGTCGAGGCGCGCGGGGAAGAGGTCGTGCACGAAGCGCACGACGACGGCCTCGACGCCGGCGAGGCGCGGCGGCAGCCCTTCCTTCCGCAGCCGCTCCGCGGCGAGCGCCACCAGCCCGGCGGGATCGACCAGGTGGCGCTCGGCCAGCGCCGCGTCGACGCGCTGCCAGACCTCGGCGAGCGCGGACAGCCGCGCGCCCAGCGCCGACGGCGCCTCTTGCGCGGCGTGCAGCAGCTGGCGCGGCGTGGCGCACTGCGAACGCAGCTGCCCGAGGAGGCCCTGCGCCTGCGCGGCGAACTCCGGCGCGTGCGCGGCGGGCCCGAAGGCGCGCGCGGCGAGGTGCGCCGACTCCGCGATGAGGGCGCGCACCAGCAGCGGCTCCGCGGGCGAGCGGCCAGCCCACCGCGCCGGCTCGCACGCCTCCACCAGCTGGCTCAGCGTGCACACGCCGCGCGCGTCGACGAAGGGCGTGGCGAGGCTCTCGTCGAGCAGGCGCTGCTCGACGCGCTCCGAGTCCGGCACCACCTCGAGCCGCCGCGTCATCGGCTGCGCACCATAGCGGGTGCAGCTGACACCCCGGCGGCCGAAAGGAGCCCCGGCGCCGTCGGCGTCCACCGACACGCATGGAGGCCGTGACGTCACCACCCCGCGTCGGCGAGGGCCGACGGCGTCGCCAGCACCTCACCAGCGGGGGGGCCGGAGTGTCAGGCCCACCAGACATGCGACATCGGCGAGTTCCCGCTCCACTGAAACGCCGCGCACGCGGCCGCGGTCGTCGGTAGCCTCGGGGGCGGAATGTCCGTCCGACAGCTCGCTCTTCTCCTCGACACTCTCCCGGTGGCCTTCGTCGGACACGACGCGAACGGCCACGTCACGCTGTGGAACGGAGCGGCCGAGGCGCTGCTCGGCTGGCCGCGAGACGCGGTGCTCGGCGCCACCTCGCCGCTGCCCGACGCGCTGCGCGGGCCCCCGTCGGCGGCGCCGATGCGAACGGTGAAGGTGAGCCGCCAGGACGGCCGCGAGCTGGAGCTGAACGCCGCGACCATGCCCATGGCGGGGCCCGACGGCTGGGCGATCGCGCTCTGGCGATCCGACGCCTTGAGCTTCGACGACGAGGCGCGGCTGAAGACGATCTGCGACCACGCGCCGGAAGGCATCGTCGAGTTCGACGAGCGGATGCAGATCATCGACGCGAACGAGGTGCTCGGCCGGCTCCTCGGCGTCACGCCCGGCGCGCTGCGCGGCACGAGCCTCGCGGCGCTGGGCAAGGACCTGGCGACCGCGGCCGCGCACTGGTTCGAGCGGCCGTCCGAGCGGCTGGTGGCCGAGGGCGTGACGCTGGTGCGCGCGGACGGCGCCGAGCTGGTGGTGGATCTGCTGGCCACCTCGTTCGCGCCCGGCCGCTGGGTCGGCTTCGTGCGGGACGTCACCGCGTCCGCGAAGAGCCGCGCCGAGCTCGCGCTGTTCGGCCGCATCTTCGACGCCAGCGCCGAAGCCATCCTCATCACCGACGCGGAGAACCGGATCCTCACCGCCAACCCCGCCTTCTCGGCGATCACCGGCTACGCGCTGGACGAGGTGCGCGGGAAGAACCCGCGGCTCCTGTCGTCGGGGCGGCACGACGGGAGCTTCTACGAGGCGCTGTGGTCGGCGCTGCACCGCGACGGCCACTGGCAGGGCGAGCTGTGGAACCGGCGCAAGTCCGGCGCCGTCTACCCCGAGTGGGCGACGCTGACGGTCATCCGCGACGAGCAGGGTCGCGTCAGCAACTACGCCGCGGTCTTCTCGGACATCAGCGCGGTGAAGCGCTCCCAGGAGCAGATCAGCTACCTCGCGCACCACGATCACCTCACCGGGCTGCCCAACCGCGCCCTGCTCCTCGATCGCCTGTCGCAGGCGCTCGCCGCCGCGGCGCGCGACCACACCCTGGTGGCGCTCTTGCTGGTGGATCTCGACGACTTCAAGCTGGTGAATGGCTCGGTCGGCCACCACCTCGGCGACGAGGCGCTGCGCGCGATCGGCGAGCGGCTCAAGGCGCTGCTGCGGCAGTCCGACACCGTCGCGCGCATCGGCGGGGACGAGTTCGCGGTGATGCTGCCCGGCCTCGAGGACGCCCGCGACTGCCTCCAGGTAGTGCAGAAGGTGCTCGCCTGCGTCGCCGCGCCGATGACCATCGACGGCCAGGAGGTGTCGCTGAGCGCCAGCGTGGGCGTGGCCCTCTCTCCGCAGGACGGCGACAGCGCGCCGGCGCTGCTGCGGGCCGCCGACGCGGCGCTCTACTCGTCTCGCGCGGCCGGCCCGGGCACGTGGCGCTACTTCACCGAGGAGCTCGACGTGCGGGCGCGGGAGCGCCTGAGCCTGCTGACCGCGCTCGGGCACGCGGTCGAGCGCGGCGAGCTGCGGCTGCACTTCCAACCGCAGTGGGACATCGCGGGGCGAAGGTTGCTCGGCGCCGAGGCGCTGCTGCGCTGGCAGCGCGGCGACGAGCTGTGGCCCGCGGGCCGCTTCGTGCAGGCCGCCGACGAATCGAACCTCATCATCCCCCTCGGCGCCTGGGTGCTGCGCCAGGCCTGCCTCCACGCCGCGCGCTGGCGGCTGCCGGTCGCGGTCAACGTGTCGGTTCCGCAGCTGGAGGCCCCGGACTTCGTCGAGCTCGTCGAGCGCGCGCTCGCCGACGCGCAGCTCGACGCCGGGCTCCTCGAGCTCGAGGTGACCGAGAGCGTCGTGATGGAGCGGCACGCGGCCTGCGTGGACCGCCTCCGGCGGCTCCGGGCTCTGGGCGTCCGCATCGCGATGGACGACTTCGGCACCGGCTACTCGTCGCTCGCGCAGCTCAAGCGGCTGCCGCTGACACGGCTCAAGGTGGACCGCGCGTTCGTCACGGACCTCCTCAGCGAACCCGCGGCGCGCGCCGTCGCCGAGGCCGTCGTCGCCCTCGGCCACGCGCTGGGCCTCGCGGTGATCGCCGAGGGCGTGGAGGACGAAGCGCAGCGCGCGGTGCTCGAGCGCATCGGCTGCGACGAGGTCCAGGGCTTCCTCCTCGGCCGCCCGCTGGACCCGGAGCGCTTCGAGGCGCTCCTCGGCCCGCGTCCCCGCGGATGATCCCGGCGCGGCGTCGTGCGATACGACGCCGTCCATGACGCTCCATCGGCTCGCCGCGCTCGTGCTCCTCCAGGCCGCCTGCGTGCACCGCGCGCCCGACACCCGGAACCTCTTCGTCTCGGGCAAGGCCCACGCGTGCGTGGACCGGCTGCCCGGCAAGCCCGCGTCGGGGCTGACGGTGCGCCTCGTCGTCGGCCGCACCGTCGTCGCGGAGGACGTCGTCGGGCCCGACGGCTCCTTCGTGCTCCACCCGAAGTACGAGTTCGACGTCAGCGGGCAGGCCGTCGTGGAGGCCGGCGTCGCGCGCGTGTCGCTGTCCAACGACTTCGCGTCGTGGATGCAGGAGCACCTGCACTACCAGCTGCTGCTGTGCGTCCCGCCGGAGGGCACGGATCCCGCCTCGGCGCCGCACACGCTCTCCACCCAGCCCCCGGGCGGAGACTCCCCGACGCCCCCGACAAGCGCGCCGGCCGGGCCGCCGAAGGGGCTCATCCCCCGCGTGCCCTTCTAGCAGGTTGCTGAAAAACGCCTCGAGACGATCGACTGGCCGTACCGAGGCGTGATCTGGTGCTGGCCATGCGTGGAACGAACGACGGACAGGGCTCGATGCTGGTGCTGATGTCGCCGGACT
>JBFMAB010000090.1:0-41084 GCA_040755835.1 Myxococcota bacterium | reverse complement strand
GCTGCTGCGTCGTCGGCTGCTGCGTCATTGGTGTCGGCGTCTCCCGCGGCTGCGACGCCTGCCGCGCCGTCACGAGCTGCCGGCCCGGCGACTGGCGCCTCGTCGACTCCCGCGCCGCCCGCGGCTGCGCGTCCCGACGCGCCGACCGCACCGGCCACCGCGCCACCCCTGCGCCGCCTCCGGCTCCCAGCCCGCCGCTACCGCCTGCACCGCTCGCCTCCTCCGCCGGCCCGAGCTGGACGACGCGCCCCGTGCCCTTCGCGCAATTCCCCAGGAGCGTCGGCCTCGAGGAGCGGTACGGCATCAGCTTCCCGTCGGTCGCCCCAGACGGGAGCATCATCGGCCTGCAGCGCGGAAAACCGTCGGAGTCGCGCGTGCTGCGCATTGCCCGCGACGGGTCGGCGACACCGAGCTCCGCACCGGGTCAGCTCAGCTTCGCCACGGTCAGCCGCGACGGCCGCTCGGTCTACGGCGCGACGCCGGACGCGAAGATCATCGAGTTCCCGCTCACCGGTGACGCGAGCCGGGCGACGGTGCGCTTCGAGGCCGGTGCGCGCGTGTGGAGCATTCACCCGCTCACGCCGGAGCGCGTCGTGATCGCGCAGTCGAACCGGCTGCAGCTCCTCGCGATCGACGGCGACAGCTGGCGCAGCCTCGAGTCCGTCTCCGTCGCGCCCGTCGCCATCCCGATGGTGGACGTGCTCGGCGGCGGCCGGTGGGTGCTCGTCGGGAAGGTCCCGCGAATCCGCCTCTTCGCGGTGATCCGCGACCGACTTCGCGTGGTGCAGAGCTGGGGTCCCGCGGAAGGGATGATCGCGGCGGACGGCCGCCCCTTCCTGCCCGCGCCTGGGACGCCGGACTTCCTCGAGGTGCTATCTCTCGACGAGGTCCACGCCGCGCTCAGCTGATACCGCTGGCTCCCGGACAGCGGCGTGGCATGGTCGCGCACCATGGCCACGAAGAAGGCGAAGTCGTCCCCGAAGGCGAAGTCGTCGTCGAAGTCGAAGCCCGCCGAGGTGGCGAAAGCACCCGCGAAGGACGCGGCGCTGCCAGAGACGACCTCGGGCGGCGGCCCGGTGGTGCTGGTCCCCGCGGAGCACGCGGCGAGCTGGCGCGGCACGAGCGCCCCGAAAGGCGCGAAGGTGCCCGCGGGATGGACGTGGGGAAAGTCAGGCGGACCGACCACGGACTACGACCGCGCGCTCGAGCCGAACGACCTCAAGGAGACGGCGCGCGGCAGCCTCGGCTGGCTCGACGTGGCAGGCGGCCAGGCGCTCATCCTCGGCGACGAGCAGACGACGGTGTGGCTGCCCACCGACGACGGGGGCGTGGTGGTGCGCGGGCCGGACGTGTCCGCGGCCGACCCGGTGGCCGTGCGCGCGTCGGTGCCGGCGTCCGGCTGGAAGCACTACCTCGATGGGCTGACGCTGAAGGACGGGCGCGTCTTCCTCTTCGACTCCGCCTTCCCCGGCGCGCCGAAGCCCGAGCAGATCAAGGCCGACGACGGCGTCGCGGTCGGCAAGCCCGGGCCCGGCACGTACACCGTCTCCTTCGCGCAGAGCGGTACGACCGACTTCATCCGCCTCTCGCGCGGCGGAAAGGCCTCGGCGAAGGCGGCGAAGCCGAAGCCCGCACCGGCGAAGAAGGCCGCGGCACCCGCGAGCGACGGCCCTGCGTGGAAGACGCGGCGGGTCGCCCACGCGGCGCTCCCGAAGACCCCCAACCTCGACGGGAAGACGGGCCTCAGCCTCTCGCGGCAGGGCCCCGGCGGGGTCATCCTCGGCCGCGAGCGCGGCGCCCCGGCGAAGGCGCGCTACGTGCGCGTCGCCGCCGACGGCACGCGGACGTTCATCTCCCAGCCGGGCGAGCTGATGTACGCGGACTTCAGCGCCGACGGGCGGACGATCCTCGCAGCGACGCTGGACCAGAAGCTGATCGACTTCCCCGCGGGTGGCGACACGACGCAGGCGACGCCGCGCCTCACCTGCAAGGCGCGGGTGTGGAGCATCCAGCCGCTCTCCCCGACCCGCGCCGTCGTCGCGGTGGACGCTGAGGTGATGCTCATCGGCCTCGACGGAACGTGGCGCGTGCTCGACGGCGTCCGCGTCGCGCCGATCCAGGTGCCGATGATCGACGTCCTCGGCGGCGGCCGCTGGGTGCTGGTGGGCCGCGACCCGAAGATCCACCTCTTCGCCATCGTCGGCGACATGCTGCGGCTCGTGCAGACCTGGGTCCAGACGCAAGGCGGGATGGTGGCGCGCGACGGCCGGCCGTTCCTCTACGCGAAGGGCCAGCTCGACATGGACGAGGTGCTCAACCTCGACGAGGTGTACCCGACGATCGCCTAATAGTGCCGCTCGAGCACATACCAGCCGAACGCGCGCAGCATGATCTTCGGCACCGACTCCTCGACGAGCGGGTCGAGCGCCGTCCACGCGTCGTCGACGAGCTGCTTGGCCTGCTTCGAGCAGTCCTCGAGCGCGCCGCAGGCCTCGAGCTGGGCGATGACGCTGCGCACCGTCGCTGGGTCTTGCGGCTTCGAGTCGATGGTCGCCCACAGCGCCTTGCGCTGCTCCGCACCCAGGCGTCCCAGGGCCTTCGCGACCGGCAGCGTCACCTTGCCCTGCGAGATGTCCTCGCCGGTCTGTTTGAGCTCGCCCTTGAAACCTCGGAGGTTCAGCACGTCGTCGACGATCTGGAACGCGAGGCCGACGGCGTCGAAGTAGCGACCGAGCGCCTCCTGCTGGACGTCGGTGCCGCCGCCGGCGATCGCGCCCATGCGCGCCAGCGCCGCCGCGGGCGCTGCGGTCTTCAGACGATGCACCGCCAACACGCGCTGCTCGAGCGCCGTCGCGTCGCCGGACTCCAGCACCTCGGGCACGAAGGACGCGAGGCCGTCGAGATCGATCGCCTGGCCGGCGTGGCCCTGGCGGAGCGCCTCGAAGTACAGGTCGTACAGCTTCAGCTTGTCCGCGTCCTTCACCAGGGACCGCCGCAGCAACCGCTCGCCCATGAAGTACGCCGCGGTGCCGGCGTTGATCGCGATCGGCTCCCCGAAGGTCAGGTGCGCGGCCGGCCCGCCGCGCCGCACCGTCGAGCGATCCTGCACGTCGTCGACGATCAGCGAGCCCACGTGCATGAACTCGGGGAACGCGAGCCAGCCGGCGAACTTCCGCGAGTCGCCGAGCACGACGTCGCAGCACGCGAGCGCCGCGTACGAGCGCCAGGCCTTGCCGCCGCGGTCGGTGATCTGCCGCACCGGCGCGATCAGCGTGCGCGCGAGCTGCGGGAGATCGACGCCGTCCACCACGTCCTCGCGGCCGGGCGCCGACACGAGCTTGTTCGCATGCTCGCGGGTGAGCTCCAGCGGGTAGTGCTCGCGCACCGACTCGCGCACCGCGCGGCCCACCGCCTTGAAGAAGTCGTCCAGCGTCTCCGCCTCGCCGAAGCCCGAGCGCTCGACGAAGCCGAGGCCCTTCACTGGCTGACCGGCCAACCTCCCCTGCACCTGGCAGCGGCCTTCCCAGAACGCGGGCTTCGAGATGACGGTGACGAGCTCCTGGTCGGCGAAGGCCGCCGACACCTCGAGCGACAGCTTCGCCTCGGGGATCTCCAGCGCCCAGCGCGTCGGGTACGACTCGAAGGTGCGCGTGCTGCGCCAGCTGCCCGTCGGCGTCAGCGAGAAGTCCTGGAAGGCGTAGCGGCGGCCCTTTGGATCCGACAGCACGGCCCAGCGGCCCGCGCTCACGCCCGACTCCGCGCGCACGAGGTCGTACACACTGACGTCGGTGCCGTCGTCCAACTGCGCCGACACCCAGTTCCACGCCACGACGCCCTGGTCCGTCTGCGCGGCCTGCGCCTTCTGCGGCGGAGGGCAGCCGAACTCGTGGTCGTACCAGCCTTGACCCGACAGCTCGTGGCGCGCGCCGTCGAGCAGCAGGTGGCCTTCGACGCCGCAGCGCGGGACGAAGACGTAGAACATGTCCTCGCCGTGCACTCCGCGCACGACGCCCTCGTCGCCGTGGCGAATCGGCGGTTTCTGCAGGGTGAGCGTCAGCTCGGCCTCGACGCGGCCGTGGTGGAGATCGTCGGTGACGACGCGCAGGGCGTAGCGGCCGTCGGCGCGCTTCTCGAAGCGGCAGCCGGCGAAGTCGAGCGCGAGGCGATCCATCGCCACCGTCACCTCGCCCGGGAAGAAGCGATCGGGTCGCGGGACGAGGCCGCGCTCGAGCACCTCGGTGACCGCGCGGTTGAGGCGCTCGTCCTTCGATGCCTGTCCGCGCTTCACCTTCTCGAGGCCCAGCTTCGGCGCCGCCGCGTCGACGAGGCTGCACGGCACGTAGTCCTGGTTCTCGACGTCGGACAACGCCCACGTCAGCGAGTGCGCGTACTCGGCGCGCCCGTCGGGGTGCTTCTTCGTCAACACCCGGAAGAAGGCCGCGAACAGCGAGAAGTCCCGGCCCGCCGGCGTCTTCAGGTGCGTGTTGACGTACCACCACTCCGTCGTGGACGAGGCGTGCGGGAGATCGTGCACGCGCAGGTCGATGGGGCCATCGTGAGGCCAGTCGTCGGGACGGGAGACAGGGGCGGTGTGCGCATTCACTTCAGAACTCACTGCGACCTTCCCCTTTGAGACACGGCACCTTGTGCGAGTGCGCAAGGCGAAGTCAAGGTGCGCCGGGCCGCCTCCGGAGCAGCGCCCCAAGCGCCGCCGCCACGGCGAGCAGCCCGCCCGGCGCCGCCGAGCAGCCACCGCCCACGAAGCCCAGCACCGGCTCGAGGGGCTCCACGCCGCCGTCGCGGTCTCCCCCGCCGCCGCCCGTCCCTCCACCGCCGCCCGCTCCTCCGCCGCCGCCCGTGCCCGCATCGACGTCACCGCCGCCGTTTCCGCCGCCCATGCCGGCGTCCAGCTCCACGCCGCCGTCCGACGGGGGCACGCCGCCATCCACCGTGGGCGGCTCGAGGTACGCCAGCACGCGCCGCAGCACCTCGGTCCGCTGCGCGTCGCCGACGATCGTCTCGAACGGAAAGCCGAAGGCGACGGACTGCCGCGGCACGCCGACCGCCGCGCCAGCGCCGCCCGAGTAGCTCGCCAGCAGCGCCGCACCGCCCGACGCGGCCAGCGCCGGCGGCGAGCCGGTCGCGTAGGCGCCGCTCTTTCCGTCGTCGAGGCCCAGCGTCAGCCCCATCAGCGCGTCCTGGCCCGTCACCGACAGGCTGCCGGTGCCGCCCGGCGCGGTCGCCGAGAAGAGCGCGGTGAGGAAGGACGGGCGCTGCGTCGCGTCGCCGCTGAGGAAGAGGCGCGATCCCCCGGCCGCCGCGGCGGACAGCCACGCCTCCTCCATCGTCGAGGGCGCCGCGCCGAGCGCCTTGCCGCGCCCCGCGAACCAGCCGATGACGCCGTAGTCGGACGCCTGCACGTCGCCCGCCGTCACTGCGTCCGCGTCCGCGCTGTCGAAGCCCACCTGGTTGGCGTCGAGCGCCGCGCCGTACACGCGCGCGTAGGAGCCGTCGTTCATCCGCCACAGGTTGATGCGCAGGACCGTGCCCAGGCCGTACTGCGAGGCGAAGGCCTCCAATTCACCCTGCGCGGCCTCGAGGCGATCGAAGCCGTTGATCACCAGCACGCGCGGCTTGCCGGCGACCGGCGTGCGCACGCCCACCACGGCGGACGGGAAGGACTCGCCGCCGGCGTTGGTGCCCGTGACGCGGAAGTAGCGCGCTCGATCGACCGGCACCGTCACCATCGCGCTGGTGCCCGACACCGGCACGCCATCGTCCCACGCGAGGCCGTCGTCGCTCGCGTACAGCCGGTAGCCCGTCGCCGCGTCGCCGCGCACGCCCTGCGAGTCGGTGGCCGGCGCCTTCCACTTCACCAGCGCCTGGCCGACGCCCACGTTCACGGCCGACACGCCCGTCGGAGGTTCCGGCGGCAGCCGCGCCGCCACGCCGTCCTTCTCGGCGAAGTATTTGATGATGCCCTGGGCGATCGCGCGGGCCGCGAGGTAGCGGAAGGCCGGCTCCTTCAGGTGCGCCGCGTCGGCGGCCGCGTCGTGAAAGGCCACCTCCAGCAGCACCGCGGGCGTCTCCGGGTTGTTGGACGGGTTCAGCTCACCGAAGTACGCGGAGTCGACGCCGCGATCGGTCCACGTCGGCCGGTTCCAGCCGGACGACGCCTTGATGTCGCCCACCAACTCGCCGTGGATGAGCTGCGCGAGGCGATCGCTGCCGGCGACGCCGGTGAACTGGTACGTGCCGTCGGGCGGGTTGGGGCCGTAGACGTACGTGTTGGTCCCGACGGCCGAGCCGTTGAAGGCGTTGGTGTGCCACGCGACGTACACGGCGTCCTCGCCCGGCTCGTGCGCCCACGCGGTGAAGCGGCTGCGCGTGCCGACGTCGTTGGTGCGGTCCGCGCCGGGCGAGTTGTCCGACGGCGCCCAGACGCTCTGCGGAGCGCCGGCGAACTGCGTGTGGTAGCGGGCGGACTCCTCGTAGCGCGGGCGGCCCGACGGCTGCGGGCTGCCGGTGCTGCGGTTGGTGAGCCCCATGCCGCCGCCCAGGCGCACGGCGTCGAGCGACACGTTGCCCGTGCCGCTCGCGGAGTCGTTCAGCACCACGACCTGCGCCGGCCCCGCGCGGAAGTAGAAGCGCCCCAACAGCACCCAGGTGCCGCCGTGCCGCTGCTGGTTGACGCGGAAGTGCGCATCGCCGCCCGCGTGCTTCACCACGTAGTGCGCGTCCGTCACGCGCGCGGTGAACTGCGAGTACGAGACGTAGACGTTGTAGTAGCCAGCCTCGGGCACGTTCAGTGTGTACGTGGCGCTCGCCGTCGCCGTGGCAGCCGCGTTCATCAGCCGGTTGCCGCCGGTGGAGAACGGCAGCGTGCCGCCCGTCATGGGAAACGTCGTCTGCCCCCAGCCGGGGAGCGTCGAGTCCTGGAACCCGGTTCCACTCTCGACGTAGCCGGGGTCGCCGTTGTCGACGATCACCATGTTGGGGTTCAGGTCGGCTTCGCGCACCGACACGACGTTGGCGCCGGCGTTGAGCAGCATCGGCACCAGCCACTGGTGCAGCGTCTCGGTCGAGACCAGATCCTCGACGATCTGGTTCGTGTTGCCGCGCTGCGTGCGCCAGTAGAACGTGCCGCTGATGTCCGTCCACGTGAAGCCGTGGCCGGGGCTCAGGTACACCGTCTTACCTGCCAGCGCGCCCTGCCCGCGGAACCCGGCGGTCGGCACGCCACCGATGCGCGGCGTCGCGTCCACCCGGCGCACCGTCGCCGGCGTATCCGCGGTGATGAGCGGCTCCCACGGCTTGGTCGGCACGGGGACATACGGCACCGAGCCGGGCGGCTCGAGGCCACAGTCGTGTACGAGCTCCGGCGACGGCGACTGCGCCCAGGCGAGGCGCGCGGCGAGGACGAGCGCGGTGACGAGGCGTCGCATGGCGCATCGCCATAGCGCAGCGGTGGCGCGCACGAAATCCCCAGGGGCATGAAATGCACGGCGGCACCGCCTCGACGCACCGCGCTCTCTCTGGTTCGACGGCTGCCGGTGCGGCGCTGCGCCGGGACGCGCCGGCCTGGGGCCCGACTGCTTCCCGCGGGTGCGGACCGTCCACACCTCGACACCTCGACGAAGGACGAGAGGCCCATGAACGCCGCGTCAATGCGCGGCGGTCCACTGCACCTCGGCGTCCGCGCCCAGGTGAAATACGCCGCCCGACAACATCGGGGCGATGCGCACCGCGTGGCCCGATTCCCACACGCCGTTGGAGCTGCCGGTGTCGGCGATGAACACCTCGCCATCGAGCGCCAGCACCAGCGCGTGCACGCGCGACACCGAGTCCGGCAGCGTGAAGCCCAGCCTACCGCAGCGTGGGTCGCGCCCCACCAGCACGCCGCGCTCGAGCGCCCGCAGGCCCACCGGCAGCCGCGCCGCGCCGGTCGGCCCGCGCACCACGAGCGCCCCCACCGGCGCCTCACCCGGCGCCACCAGTTCGCGGCTGGTGAAGGACACAGGGCCCGGGAAGCTGGTCACCTGCGACGACTCCACGGCGCGCGGCCGGCGCACCCGCGCTCGCTCGTCGCTGTTGGCCGACTGGTACGCGCGCGGCGGCAGCGTGTCGTACGGCATGAAGGACTTCGGGTTCCACGGCAGTGGCCCGCCGGTCTCGAAGGCGTAGATCCAGTGGCCGGGCACGCCGAGCACCGCCAGGCGCTCGAAGGCGACGCTCCGGTGCTGACGCCCCGCCTCGTCGGAGAAGCCCCACTCCGTGGAGAGATCGATCACCCGCGCGCGCCACGGATCGATGCGGCGCCCCACGACGAGCAGCAGGTGGCGCAGAGACACAAACATGTTCTCCGTCAGGGAGAAGTTGCAGAATGAGTGCCGGCCCAGGCACACCGTCCGGTAGTCGTCGGTGGTGGCCGACCACGAGTGGCCGATGACGCCGCGAGGCCCGACCACGAAGAGCGCCACGCCCGGCTCGGGGTAGCGCAAAAGCTGCTCCGCCAGCTCCGGCGCGACGGTGTCGAAGAGGATCCCCGGCGGCCCGGCGTCGTTGCTCGGCGCGCCGACGCGCGTTCCCTCGTTACCCAGCTCCGCGCGCCGCGGGGCCAGGTCGCTCATCCGAACGACGGTGGTGCGTTCGCTCATGCAGGGGCTCCTCGTGCGGTGATGACCATCATCTCTCGGCAGTCTGACATCCCTGACGGCAGGCCGCGCCGTTTCGTCTCTCGGCGGCGCCGTCGCTGTGTCCCCAGCCGTCAGCGTGGCGCGGGGTGCTCCACTGGAGCGCGGCGGCTGTCCTGGAATCGTCCAGGGCTCGTCTTGTGACCCGCGCGCGCACACGTGAGTGTTGAAAATCCATGCGACTCGGCGAACTCATCGGCGTCCTGCTGCTCCTGTCCTGCACGCGCGGGGCCAGCCCGCGTGGCGCGGGTGGGGACGACGACCGCCTCACGGTGGTGCACCCGTTGGACGCGCCGGCGCCCAGCGCGGAGAGGGCCCTGTGCGACGGGTGGCGCAACCCGAAGCCCGTCGCGACGGATGGCGGCCCCTGAGGCGGCAGTCACGAAGAGGGGAGCCCCGCGGTGGAGGCCCCCCCTTTCGCTTCACGCCTTGATCTGCAGCTTCTGCAGTGCGCCCTCACCCAGCACGAGGTGCACCTGACCCACCTTGCCTGTGAGCTCCTGGTACGCCTCGAGCTCCTTCAGACGGACCAGCAGCGGGTTCTCCGCCAGCACCTTCGCGGTCTGCGCGAGGCTTCGGGTGGCCGCGGTCTCCTCACGGCGGAGGATGACGTCGGCCTCGGCCTCCGCGCGGGAAGCTGACGCGGGCTCACCCACCAACGGTGACGCGGTTCCGGCCGGCGGCCTCGGCGGCGGAGAGCGCGTCGCCCGCGCGCCGCAGCGTCTCGTCGAGGCGCTCGCCTCCTTCCACGGCCCCACGCCGAAGCGGACCATCAGCGGCACCCGCGCGCCAGCGCTGGTCAGCGACAGGGCAGCCGCCACCGCGCGGGCTCGCTCGGGGAACTCAAGCCGCCGCGCTCCGACGTCTCCGGGAAGAGACGAAGGCGCACTCCCCGCCGCCGTAGCGCTCCGGCACGTCCTGCCGACGCCGCTGCGCGCGCTCCGCGCCCACACCCCAGCTCGCGGGGCCGCAGCGGTGGTCGAAATTGTGGCCGCGGCGCAAGCGGCGTACCTTGGCAGGCAGCGATGCCGCCCCCACCGCCGTTCCAGCCGAAGACGAAGCCGACCAGCTTCTACCGGTCGGTGCTCTATGCGTGGTCGGGGCTCATTCACACCGTCGTGCACCAGCGCAACATGCGCATGCACATCATCGCGGGGATCCTGGTGGGGCTGGTGGGCAGCGGCATCCCGCTGGGGCTGGCCGAGAAGGTGACGCTGATCTTCTGCGTCCTCATCATCCTCTTCGCGGAGATGCTGAACTCCGCGCTCGAGCAGCTGGTCGATCTCGCGATCCAACAGTTCGACGAGAAGGCAAGGCTCACCAAGGACATCGCGGCGGCCGGCGTGTTGGTGCTGGCGATCGGGACGGTGGTGATCTTCGCCGCGGTGCTGGTGCACAACGCCGACACGATCTTCGCCAACGTCCCGTCCATCGAGCGGCAGGTGACGGTCGGGGTGCCGCTCACCTTCTGCGGCGGCGCGCTGATGCACGAGGCCAGGAAGCCGGCGTGGGTCGACGTGCTGCTCGCGCTGGCGGCGGCCGGACTGTGGGGCTGGACCGTCACCTGGACCGAGAGCCAGGTCTTCTCGGCGATGACGCTGGGGCTGTTGGTGGTGTGCGCCAACGCGGCCTTCGTGCGCCAGCGCGAGCGGCGCCAGGGCATCAGCCGCTGAAAAAACAAAACCCGGCGTGAGGCCGGGTTCCATACGCGTCTGCGGCGCCAGGCCGCCTCCGCTTGCCACCTGCTCCCCTCGAGGGCTGAAGACCCCGGAGCCAGTCCGATGTCTTCCAGCGCCCCGTGGGGTCCTTCATCACGCGCTGAGCCGGTTCTCCGGCGTAGCACCCTCGGACGCGCGAGCCTGCTCTGCTTCCTTCAGGTCGTTCGTCACGAGATCGATGAGCTCCGTGGCGATATCCAGGATTTGGTTCGGAGTGTAGCCGCCAGCACGCAGCTGCGCAAAGAACGTCCGCGCCAGGATCTTCGTGCCCTTCTTGTCGGTACTCACGGTCTCTCCCTCCGTTCAGCCAGGCGACGACACCCGGCGCGCGGCTGCTGTTCACCCCCTGTGCCAGCGGACCGAACGGGAAAAGGCTCGTTCTTTCAATGAATTAACAGGTTTTCAAGGACGCTGGGTGCGAAGTGACATACGCAGTCGAGGGCACCGGACGCGCCTCCAGTGCGAAGGGGTGCACGCACCTCACAGTCTTTCCAAGAGGTTAGCGACTCCGAGTCTTTTCGGGGGGCTGGCCCGGCGAGCCAAGGCCGGGTAGGAGCGCGGCACGATGCGGTTGCGGGTGAACAACGTGCCGCTGTGGCTCGACGAGCCGCAGACAGCGCTCCCGGCGAAGGCCGCCGAGAAGCTGAAGG
The DNA here is from genome assembly GCA_040755835.1 of Myxococcota bacterium. Lineage (GTDB taxonomy): Bacteria > Myxococcota > Myxococcia > Myxococcales > Myxococcaceae > JADLDB01. The sequence continues at coordinate 30,023 of JBFMAB010000090.1, read as the reverse complement.
TGGCGCCGTCGGCGCTGGCGCAGGTGCGCGTGGTGCGGCAGGTGCTGGACGCGCGCAAGAAGAATCACCCACGGTACATCTACACGCTCGAGGTGGAGCTGGCCGGCAAGCCGCCCGCCTCGCTGCCTCCGGACGTGAGCGAGGTGGAGCCGGATCCGCCGCCGGCCGCGCCGGTGAAGCGGCCGCCCGAGCAGCGGCCGATCATCGTGGGCATGGGGCCGGCGGGCCTGTTCTGCGCGTTGGCGCTCGCGGAGCGCGGTGTGAGGTCGGTGCTGCTCGAGCGCGGCAAGGACGTCATCGAGCGCCGGAAGGACGTCGCGAAGCTGATGCGCGACGGCACACTCCTGCCCGAGAGCAACATGAACTTCGGCGAGGGCGGCGCCGGCGCGTACACCGACGGCAAGCTGTCCACGCGCATCAACCACCCGCTGGTGCGCAAGGTGATCTCCACCTTCGCGAAGTACGGGGCGCCGCAACAGATCCTCGTCGACGGCAAGCCGCACATCGGCTCGGACCTGCTGCCCTTCGCCGTGGAGGCGATGCGCAAGGATCTGATCGAGCTCGGCGTCGAGGTGCACTTCAACGCGCGCGTCGAGGATCTGCTGTACCGCGACGGCCACGTGGCGGGCGTGAAGCTGGCCGATGGGACGGAGCTGCACACGGACCGCGTGGTGCTGGCGCCGGGCAACTCGGCGCGCGAGCTGTACGAGCGCTTCGCCGCGGACGGCCGGGTGCACGTCGAGGCCAAGCCTTTCGCGCTCGGCTTCCGCGCCGAGCACCCGCAGGCGATGATCAACGCCATCCAGTACGGCGAGAAGGTGGCCCAGGACGCGCGCCTCCCGCCGGCCGACTACAAGCTGGCCGAGAACCTGGCGGTCGACGGCGACGTGCGCGGCGTCTACTCGTTCTGCATGTGCCCCGGCGGCATCGTGGTGCCCACGCCCACCGAGGAAGGGCTGCAGTGCACCAACGGCATGTCGAACTCGCGGCGCAACGCGAAGTACGCCAACGCCGGCGTCGTGGTGAGTGTCTCGGTGGAGGACTTCGCGCGCGAGGGGTTCACCGGGCCGCTCGCCGGGCTCGCCTTCCAGCGCCACTGGGAGAAGAAGGCGTACGAGCTGGGCGGCGGGCGCTTCTTCGCGCCGTCCCAGTCCATCCCCGACTACCTCGCGGGGAAGCTGTCGAAGCCGCCGTCGGGCACCACCTACCGGCCGGGGCTCGCGCAGGCGGACCTGAACCGGTTGTTCCCCTCGTGGCTGACGGCGTCGCTCAAGCAGGCGCTCAAGACGTTCGACCGGCGCATGAAGGGCTTCGCGTCGGGCCAGGGCACGCTGATCGGCATCGAGGCGCGCACGAGCTCGCCGGTGCGCATCACGCGGAACGAAGCGCTGCAGTCGGTGTCGGTGAAGGGTCTCTACCCGGCGGGAGAGGGCTGCGGGTACGCTGGGGGCATCGTGTCGTCAGGCCTCGACGGGATCCGCGTGGCCGAGCAGATCTGCAACGAGTTGGACGCGTGAGGAGCGGACGGGGAGCGCCATGAAATACCGGGTGCGCAGCAAGGAAGGCGAGCTCGAGTACGAGTCCTTCGGCCAGGTGGAGAAGGCGTGGCTGCTCGGGCTCATCGACCCCGACGACGAGATCCTCGAGGAAGGCCACACGAAGTGGCGCAAGGCCAACACCATTCCCCTGTTGGTCAACGCCCAGCGCTCAGGCGAGCAGGTGTGGGTCGGCACGTGGTTCGCGTGGACGCTGATCGGCGTCGTCGGCGGCACCATCGCGCTGGTGCTCTTGAACAGCGCCGAGTGGCCCAGGCGGATCGCCGGCGTCGTGGTCGCGTTCATCGTCGCCGGGCTGATGATCAAGGTGACGATGAACGCGTACTCGCGGCGCAAGCCGCACTGACGCGAGGAGCTACTTGCTGCCGGCGGCCGCGGCGCGCTGGTCCTGCACGGCCTTCTTGATCGCCGAGAACACCTTCGGCACCGCGATGCCGTTCGCCTTGTTGGCGATCCAGTTGGGGATCGAACCGCCCGGCGAGGTGTACACGTAGTACGTCGCGAAGGTCTTCCTCCCGTCCTCGCGCGGCTCGAGCAGCCAGTAGCCGTCGTTGACGCGCACCCGGACGACGTCCTCCCGCACCGGCTTGAGCGCGTCCTGGTCGTTGACCGCCGTCCACGTCACCTTGAGGAAGCCCTTCCCGTCCTTCCAGTCGGACTCGTCCACCAGCTTGATGATGTAGTCGCGGCGCGAGACGAGCGGCGTGTTGAGGCAGCTGTAGAAGAGCGTCTCCTTGTCGCCCTCGCTCCTCTTCAGCACCTTCGCCTCCTCGGTGTACGGCATCGTCTTCGTGTAGGCCTCGAGATCGCGCAGGACCTTCCAGACCTCCTGCGGCGTGGCGTCGATGAGGCCGATCGCGCGCATCTCGCGCACCTCGCTGCCTTCGCGCTCGCGCCCGTACACCTTGATGCCGTCGTCCTCGGCCGCCAGCTTCCAGCGGGGCTCATCGGCGGACAGCAGCAGCAGCGGGATCAGTACGAGGCTGGTCATGTCTTCGTCCTGTCGAAAGTCGCGGGAATCGCGGGTAGTGTGCCACGCCGTGAGCCAGACCGAAAACGAAGCCGCGAATTCAACCCAGCCCTCCGGCGAAGAGCAGATCCGAAAAATCTACGCGAAGGACCTGAAGGTCGGGGAGTCGATCCACACCGTCTTCAAGGCGACCCGCAAGGAGCGCCACGCCAGCCGCGCCGGCAAGCCGTACCTGGTGATCGGCCTGGTCGACCGCACCGGCGAGGTGGACGCGCGCGTCTTCGACAACGTCGACGCCGCCGAGTCCGCGTTCGCGCCGGGCGACTACCTGCTGCTGCAGGGCAAGGTGGGCCACTTCCACGGCCACCCGCAGATCATCATCGAGCGGCTCGAGCGCCTCGATCCCGAGCCCATCGACGCGGCCGAGTTCGCGTACACTGCTGCGCCCCCCTCCGAGAAGGCGGAGAAGCCCGGCAAACCGGAGAAGGCCGATCGGGCAAAGGGCGATGAGACCGGCGGCGGGCACAAGGCCGCCCGGCAGCGGCTGCTCAAGCTCCTCGACCACCCGCAGGTGGCCCAGGCGCTGGACGTGCTTTTGACCCACCTCGAGCGCTACATCGATGATCGCATCGCCCAGAAGCTGGGCGGCGCGCCGGCCCGGCCCGAGCGAAAGCCCAAAGGCCCGAAGGTCGAGCACCGCGCGCCCGCCTCCGAGGCGAGGCCCGAGGCTCCGAAGCGCGAAGCCCTGCCGGACGGCCTCGCCTTCAAGCCCTTCAGCCAGCTCCTCGGGGGCGGGAACTCCACCGCGGGCCCGTCCGAAGGCTAAAGTCCGCCTTGCCCCATGGCGAAGCGTCTCGGTGAGCGGCTGATCGAAGCCGGCCTCGTGTCGGCCGAAGCGGTCGAGCACGCGCTCAGTCACCAGAAGATCACCGGTCACCGGCTCGGGGACTGCCTGGTCGACCTCGGGCTGTTGCAGGAAACGGCGCTCCTGAAGTTTCTCGCCGCCGAATTCAAGACGCGCTTCGTCTCGGCCGAAAAGCTGGCGAAGGCCCGCATCGCGCCGGAGGTGCTGGACAAGGTGCCGGTGCGCATGGCGGAGAACCAGGACTTCCTGCCGATCGCGCTCGATCCGGAGCGGAAGATTCTCTCCATCGTCATGGCCGAGCCGCAGAACGAGGCCCTGGTGAAGGAGATCGCCCTCGTCACCGAGATGAACGAGGTGTTCGCCTTCATCGGCGTGCGCAGCGCGATCCAGGCGGGCATCAAGAAGCACTACTACGGCGACCCGACGGCCTTCGCTGCGCTCGAGTCGGGCGGCGGCGTCCAGGGCCTCACGCAGGACGTGAAGAAGATCAGCGGCGCCTACGAGGGCAGTAGCGACTCGCGCGTCGCGGCGATCGGCGACGTCTCCAGTCGCACCAGCATCTCGGGCTCGGGGAAGAGCTCGTCGCGCATCAACCCCACGCAGCTGCGCGAGGCGCTCGGCGCGGTGCGCGGCACGGTCGGCGAGAACGACTTCGTCGAGACGCTCAACATCCTCGTCGGGCTGCTGGAGCTGCCGCGAAAGGATTTCCGCGGCCACTCGGCGCAGGTGGCGCGGCAGTCGGCGCTCATCGCCCGCCGAATGGGCGTGCAGCCGCGCGAGGTCGCGCACATCTCCATCGCGTCGTACCTCCACGATCTGGGCAAGCGCGCCGACCGGCACTACACGCTGCCGGCGCTGGCGACGAAGGCCGAGCTGAAGAGCGAGGCCAGGCGCTACGTGCGCGCGCCCATCAAGCTCTTCGAGACGGTGCACCTGCCGGGCGGCGTCAACGCGATCCTCGCGCAGCTGTACGAGACGTACGACGGCTCGGGCGTACCACAGGGCGTGAAGGGCGAGGAGATCACGCCGGGCGCGCGCGTCATCTCGGTGGTGGACGCGTTTTTCGATCTCACCCGAAACCCGTTCAACCCGTTCGGGCGCGTGATGCCGAAGGGCGAGGCGCTCGACTACCTGCGGTCGCAGGCCGGCGTGCTGTTCGACCCGGTGGTGGTGGACGCGCTCGACGTGCTGCAGTCGGGCGACCTCTTGCGCCAGCGCGTGGAGAACGACGGGCGGCAGGTCTTCATCGCCGATCCCGACGAGGGCGTGCGCACCGACCTCGTCGACGCGCTCACCCGCGCGGGCCTGGTGGTGCAGACGGTCCTCAAGTTGGACGGCATCATCGATGCGGTGCTGGCGAACGAGGCGGACACGATCGTCGTGGGCCTCAGCTACGGCGTCGGCGACATCGTGGCGCTGACGCAGTTCGTCCGCGCGCGGCCCGAGAGCGCGTCGGTGCCGGTGCTGGTGCTGGGCGACCCGACGGACCCCGCGAGCCGCGAGCGGATCGTCCAGTCGGGCGTGACGGGCTTCGTGCCGGTGCCGCTGCAACCGGACGACGCGGCGTCCACCATTCGCGGCGCCTACGTCGATCGCATCGACCACGGGGGCCTCGGCCACGTGGTGCGCGGGAACTTCGACGAGCTCAACGCCGCGGAGCTGGCCAGGCTGCTCGGCGCCGGCCGCAAGTCGGGCCGGCTGTCGGTCCGCTCCGGCACCCACGAGGGCTACCTGCAGCTCGAGCGCGGTCGCGTGGTGTTCGCCGCCCTCGCCGACAAGAAGGGCGACGACGCGATCGCCCCGCTCTTCGCCCTGCCCCAGGCGGACTTCCAGTTCGATCCGGAAGCGCTCTTGACGGACATGCCCAACACCGACCGCGACCTCGAGCTGGTGGCGCGGAAGCTTCCGGGCACGCAGGCCGCCTGAGGGAGCGCCGCCTGGTGCACGACGTTCTCCCTTCCCCGTTCGGGGAGAGGATCAGGGCGAGGGGAAGACCACGCGCTCGAGCCGGAGCAGGTGCGCGGTGTTCCTCGCGCACGTCAGTGCGACCTCATCCGCCTCCAACCCTTTCAGCGCGGCCACCTTCTTCGCCGTCTCCGCGACCCACCGCGGCTCATTGGGCCACTTCCCGCGATGTGGCACGGGCGAGAGGTACGGGCTGTCGGTCTCCACCATCAGCCGGTCGAGCGGCGCGAACTGCACGGCGGCCTGCAGCGGCTCGGTCTTCTTGTACGTGACGACGCCCGAGATGCTCAGGTGGAAGCCGAGGTCGAGGTAGCGGCGCGCCGCGGCGGTGTCGCCGGTGAAGCAGTGGATCATCCCGCTGCGGACGCCTTCCGCCTCGAGGATCGCCGCGCACTCCTCGTGGGCGTCGCGCACGTGGACGATCAGCGGTTTGCCGAGCGCCTTCGCGAGCTGGCACTGGCGGCGCAGCGACTCGGCCTGCACGTCGCGCGGCGAGTGATCGTAGTAGTAGTCGAGGCCGGCCTCGCCGACGGCGCACACCTCGGGCAGCGCCGCCAGCTGCTCCAGCGTGTCCCAGTCGGCGGGCGTCGCGGCGGCAGCGTCGTGCGGGTGGATGCCCATGGTGGGCGTGAGAAAGTCGGGGTGCGCGCGGGCGGCCTCGAGCGCGTAGCCGAAGTCGCCGGGCTTCTGCAGGAGGCCCACCACCACCGCGTGCACCACGCCGGCCTCGCGGGCGCGCGCGACGACGTCGGCGGTGACCGGGAACTCCTTCGGCTCGAGGTGGCAGTGCGCGTCGATGAGGATCATGGCTGGACCGTCGTCTCCCGCAGCATCGCCGCGAGCTCGGCGCGGGCGTCGGGATCCTTCAGCACCAGCGCGCTCGCCTTCGCGCGTCCGGCCTCGCCGCCGAGCAGCAGCAGCGCCTCCGCGAGGTCGAGCCGCAGGTCGTCGGTGAGCGTGTCGTCGGCGAGCGCCGCGAGCAGCTCGGGCTCCAGCGTCACGTCGCCCAGGCGCCCCAGCCCGCGCGCCGCGGCGCCCCGGCCCTCGTCCTTCGGGTCACGGAGGATCTCCAGCAGCCGCTCCTTCGCGCCGGCCGCCTTCACCTCGCCGAGCAGCTCGATGGCCATGGCGCGGTCCATCGACCAGGTCTTCGACGCGCGTTTGAAGAGGTGCGCCACGCCCTCGGCCTCGCCGAGCGACGCGAGCGCGCCGGCCAGCTGCGTGCGATCGAACGCGGGGATGAGCCAGGCGTGGAACGCGCGCTTGAGGCGCGGCACGGCGTCCTTGTTGCCGAGGCGGGCCAGCGCCGCCGCGGCCCGGAAGCGCAGATCGGGATCGTCGAGCGCGTCGAGCAGCACGTCGAGGCCCGCAGAGTGCTTGAGCGCCACCATCCCGCGCGCGGCCTCGAAGCGGACCTGCGGCGCCTCGTCCTGCAGCGCGGCCGCCAGCACGCCGCGCAGGTCGGGCCGCGCGAGGTCGGCGAGGCGGCCCACCGCCTCCACGCGCACCCGCGGCTGCGGATCGGCGACGTGCCGCGTGAGGATCTCGACCGCCTCCTCGGCGGACACGGCCTCGACGCACAGCGCGAGCCCGGCGCAGCGCACCTCGACCTGCTTGTCCGACAAGAGCCGCACCACGGCCGGAGCGAACTCGCCGCGCAGCTCCCGTGGCACCTCGGCCGCGAGCTCGCAGAGCGCCTCGGCCGCCTCGGCCCGCGCGGGGGCGCTCTGCTCCCGCTCCAGCGTCAAGAGGGCGAGGTCTCGCTCGGCTCGAAAGTCGATGCTCATCGGGATCACTTCACGTCGCTGCCCGGGGGCACGTCGCCCGGGTCGAGGAGCACCAGGTCCTTCCCGCCCCTGCCGGCGGTGAGGATCATCCCCCGCGACTCGATGCCGCGCAGCGGGCGGGGCTTCAGGTTCGCCACCACCACCACGTTCTTCCCGGTCACCGCCTCGGGCGCGTAGGCCTCGGCGATGCCGGAGACGATGGTGCGCGGCGCCCCCTCGCCGAGATCGATGGTCAGCTTGAGCAGCTTGTCGGCCTTCTCCACCTTCTCGGCGGCCAGCACCTTGCCGGCCTTGAGCTGCACCTTCGCGAAGTCGTCGTACTCGATCTCCGAGGGCGGCTTGGCGGGCGCCTTCTTCTCGGCCTTGTCCTTCTTCGCGGGCGCTGCCTTCTCGGCCTTCGCGGCGGCTCCCGGTGGCGGGGCGATCAGCTTCGCCACCACCGCCTCCTCGAGCCGGCCGATGAGCGGCGACGGTTCGCCGATCGCCACCGAGCGATCGAGCAGCGGGTACTTCGCGTTCGCGAGCTGCGCGAACGAAAGCTTCGGTCGGTTCAGCTGCGCGGCCAGCTTGTCGGCGAGCTGCGGGACGATCGGATCGATCAGCGCGGTCAACAGGTAGACGATCTCGGCCGCCTCCGAGAGCGCGGCGCGCGCCTTCTCGACGTCGTCCTTGATCGCCTTCCACGGCTCATGCTGGGTGAGGAACTGGTTCGCGGCGTAGCCCACCTCGAGGATCGCCTTCACCGCGGTGCGGTGCTCGAAGGACTCGAAGGCTCGCGCGATCTCCGGCACGCGCTCGAGCGCCTTCTCGACCAGCCCCTGCCCCAGCTCGGCCCTGGCCGGCGCGAGTCGCTTCCCGAGCTCCGGGCGCGCGAGCAGGGACAGCGTGCGGTTCGCCAGGTTGCCCAGGTTGTTCACCAATTCGGCGTTCACCCGCTGGCGGAACTCGGTGAGGTTGAAGTCGAGGTCCTCGGGCCCCGAGCCCAGCAGCGACGCGTAGTAGAAGCGCAGGTAGTTGGGATCGAGGACGTCGAGGTACGGGCGCGCGTTGATGAACGTGCCGCGCGACTTCGACATCTTCTCGCCGTTCACCGTCAGGTGCCCGTGGATGTGCACGTGCTCGGGAAGCTTCAGCTTCGCGACGTGCAGCACCGCCGGCCAGAAGAGGCAGTGGAAGTAGACGATGTCCTTCCCGATGACGTGCACGATGCGCGCGTCGCTCGACTCGTCCCAGTACGCGAGCGCGTCCTTCACCTTGCCCGTCTTCTTCGCCCACTGCTCGCACGAGGCGATGTACCCGATGGGCGCGTCGAGCCAGACGTAGAAGTACTTGTCGTCCTCGCCGGGGATCTGGAACCCGAAGTACGGCCCGTCCCGGGTGATGTCCCAGTCGGCGAGGCCCTTGTCGAAGAACTGCCCGAGCTGCGAGGCCGGGCCCGGGTGCGTGAAGCCGGGCTTCGCGAGCTGCGCGCGCAGGAAGGCCTCGTGCTTCGACAGCGCGAAGAACAGGTGGCTCGACTTCTTCCAGGTGAGCGGCTCGCCGGAGATCGACGAGCGCGCGTCCTTCAATTCCCGCGGCGTGTACGTCGCGTTGCACTTCTCGCACGCGTCGCCGTACTGGTCGGGTGAGCCGCAGTTGGGGCACGTGCCGCGGATGAAGCGATCCGACAGCCAGCGCTTCGATTTCTCGTCGTACGGCTGCTCGACGTCCTTGCGGACGATGCTGCCGGCGTCCTTCGCGCGGCCGTAGATCAGCTCGGCGTAGTACTTGTTCTCGGGCGAGTTGGTCGAGCCGTAGTGATCGAAGCTGATGCCGAAGTCGGCGAAGTCCGCCTGGTGCTCGACGGCCCACTTCGCGACGAAGACCTCGGGCGTGACGCCCTGCTTGAGCGCGTTCAGCTCGATCGGCGCGCCATGCGTGTCGTCGGCGCAGAGGAACACCACGTCGTCCCCGCGGCTGCGGAGGAAGCGCACGTAGATGTCCGTCTGGATGTGCTCGACCAGGTGGCCGAGGTGCACCGGGCCGTTGGCGTACGGCAAAGCGCAGGTGACGAGGGTGCGTTTGGCCATGGTGTCAGCGCTCCTGCTCTCGGCGAATGAAGTGCATCTGCGAGTCCCAGGCGGCCGCCTTGCCGCACAGCGTCCACAGCAGCCGCTCGAGGACCAGCTCGTCGCCGCCCAGCTTCAGCGCCAGGTCGGCCTCTGCACAGGCGACGAGCCCACGCAAGAGCTCCTGACGGCCGAAGTGGGCGGCGGCCTGCATGCCCATGAACGCGGCGTACGGGTGCGGCGCCTTCGTCTTCGTGGCCTTCGCCTTCGCCTCGATGGACGGCCACAGGCGGGCCTGGAAGTCGTTGTAGTTGCGCGGGGGCTTCCCGCCGGACAGCTCCTGCATCTGCTCGTAGGCAGCCAGCATGCGGCGGACGATGCCGGCGAGCGAGCCGAGCAGCATCAGCGGGTGGCTGCCCTGCGCCACCGCCTCCTCGACATACTTGAGCGCCGCCTCGAAGTTCCGCTTCTGCACCGCGTCCGACAGCGCGAAGAACTCGTCCTCGCGCGCCTGCCCGACGAGCAGCTCCACGTCCTTCACCGTGATGGTGTTGGTCGCCGAGTAGAGCGCCAGCTTCACCAGCTCGGACTGCAGCAGACGGAAGTTGCCGCCCACGCGGTCCTTGAGCGCCTCCATCGCGCCGGCGCCCAGCTTCTTCGAGTACGGCGCGAGCGTCTCGGCGACGAACTGCGAGAGATCGAGCTTGTCCAGCTTCGCGGCGACCTTGAACTCGAAGTAGCCGTCGACGTCCTTCGCCAGCTTGACGAAGGGGCTCTTCGCCTCGACCTGCGTGGCGGCGATGACCAGCACCTGGCCCCTGGCGGGCTTGCCGGCGAGCCAGTCGTCGAGCTGCGTGTCGTCACCCGACGGCGCGGTGATGCCTTCGTCGCGGCAGAAGGCGGCGACCTCCTGAAGGAAGGACACGTCGACGTCGGCGAGCTGCACCCCGAGCTCGCGGTCCCAGTCGTCGGCCTTCGGCGCGCCGGCGGCCTCGGGATCGAGATCGCCCGGCCCCCACCCGGCCCGCGCGGCCAGCGAGAGGACGCGGCGCGCGGCTTCCTTCTTGCGGTTGGCCTTCCACGCCTCGCGGGCCTTGCCCAGCGCGTCGACGCGGCCCTTCTTCGGCGCGAGGAACTCGGGATCGCGCAGGAAGACGACCTTGCGCCCGCCGAACATCGGCAGCGTGGCCAGCTCCGCGGCCGCCTCCTTCGGCGTCGCCGCGTCCATGGTGACGAGGTTCAGATCCGCGTTGCCGCCGGGCACCAGCTTCGCGATCAGCTTCTCGGCGGCCTTGCGGACGAGAAATTCCTCGCCCGCGAGCAGGTACACGGGCCGCTCTCCGCCCGCGTCCAACTCCTGCAGCGCGTCTTCCAGCTCGTCACTCACGGCGCGCGGGTTTTCACCACACGCGGGCCGGTTTGTCCCGCGCGCAAAGCCGCTGGCCCGCTACTTCGGGTGGACCTGGACGAGCCAGACCCTCCTCGCTCCGGAGGAGAGCCACACCAGCAGAGTCGTCTCACCTTCCGCCACGCCCGTGACGGTCAACTTCCTCGGTCCCGTGACGCTGACGTCGGCCACCGAGCCGTCTCCGATCGCCACCCGCCGGATGTTCTCGGACGTCTCGACGACGCCGGTGCCGCCGACGACGACCACCACGGAGCCATCCCCGCTTCGTTGGCCGCCAGCTCCCGTCGTGTCCCAGTCCACGAAAGGCGTTGGCGAATCACTGGGTGCGGGCGCCTCGTCCGGCGCGGCCTCGAGGATCTGCCGCACCTTCGGGACGTGGACGTCGTCGGGTGGCGCGACCTCGAGGAACCGCTGGTACGCCGTGCGCGCTCTCTCCATCTTCTCCGCGTCCCCATCGCGGGAGGCGATCCTCGCATACGTCGAACCGAGCATGCGGAGGCACGCGGCGTGACCGGGGTCCAGGCGCACGCACTGCTCGAGACGGGCCACGGCCGCGTCGTAGCTCTTCGACTGGATGAGTTCCCGGGCTTCATCGACCAGACCGTCCAGGTCCCGGGGGGAGACCGGCGGCGGCGCTGGCGCGCGCAGCTTCAGCGCGATCGCGCTCGTACCCCCAGGCGCGAGCGCTTCGTCCAACGCGCCCAGCTCGGCCCGCTCCTCCGGCGTGAGCGCACCGATGCGGCTCGACAGGCTCGCGGCCTTCGCCAGCTTGGCCTCGAGACCCGCGCACTCATCTCCACGGCATTCCGTCTTCGCGCGCTGGAGCGCCCCGTCGATGTCGCCGGCGCGGTACGCCTCGAGCACGCGCAGCTTCGGCCCGCCCTGATCGTGCACCAGCACGAAGACGCCTCGGGCCGCGAGGAGCGCGATCAGCACCGCGGCCACGGCGAGCCACTCGGCGGGAACGGGGAGTCTGCGCGCGGCCTTCACCGGCGCCGTAGCGCCGTCGATCCGCTCCCAAACGCGAGCGAGCTCCTGGGCGGTCGGCTCACCAGTCTGCGAATGCTCCGCGATGAAGGCCCGAGCCTCCGTCGAAAGCTCTCCACTTTCACTCATGATGCCACCTCCTCGCCCTTCAGGGCACGGCTGAGCGCGGCTCGTCCCAGGCGCAACCTCGAATAGACGGTGTTCACGTTCACCCCGAGCACCTCCGCGACCTCTGGCGCAGAGAGGTGTTCGAGGTCCATGAGCACCACGACCTCCCGCTGCTCGGGCGCCAGCTTCGACAGCGTCGCGTCGAGCGCCTCGAGATCGCGGCGCCGCTCGAGCTGCTCGTGCGGCGTGGGCGCGCCGTCCGAAGACGATGGCACGACCGCCAGCGCCCGCCGCTTGCCGGAGCGACGCACGTTCGCGGCCACCCGCACCGCGATGCCGATGAGCCACGTCGACGGCGAAGCGCGCCCATCGAAGTCCGCCGCCTTCTGGTGCGCCGTGAGGAAGACGTCCTGGACCGCGTCCTCCACCGCCGCGGCGGGCACGCCGAGCCGCGCGATCGTCCGCCACACCTGGCGCGCGTGGGCCTGGTACAGCCGGCGGACGTCCGGTCGCTGCCGCCTCATCGCGACGATCAATTGAGTCACAACCGCGTGAGTGTCACCACGTGTGAAATCCATCACGGTGCCCGGCAGGCGCCGCTAAGTTCGCGACATGCCTGACCTCGGCCCTGCCGTCGGTGCGCTCCTCAAGGTGTTCGGTCCCGTCATCGGCGCGGCGCTCAAGGCGCTGCTGCGCACGGTGGTCGGCATGGTGCTGCTGGGCGTGGTGGTGACGATCGCCACCGTTGCGTACGTCGCCCAGGGCTCGTGGGTGCGCGGCGGGATCGCGGCGGCGCTGGTGCTGGTCGCGCTCGCCATCGTCACCGGCATCCTCGCGGTAAAGAACGCGGTGATGCGGGGCCTGTTGCACGGCCTCCAGAAGCTCGCTCTGGGCAAGCGGGTGCTGGGTGTCCTGTTCGCGAAGCTGGGAGTCACCGAGGACAGCACGCAGGGCGAGCGCGCGGGCGCCATCGGCCGCACGCTGGAGCGCGTGCCGCTGCGCGACGCGGAGACGAAGCTGCGGGGCGCCGTCAACGCGGTGCTGTCGGAGCGCGCGGAGAAGACGGGCGTCCGCGCGTGGATGGCGCGGAAGCTGATCGCCGCGGCGGTGACGCGCATCGAGGCCATCACCCTCGCCCGCTTCCGCACCCAGGACGCGAAGGCCGGCGGCGTGGACCTGCTCGTCGTGCGCGACGAGCTGTCGACGACCATCGACGAGACGCTCGCCTCGACCATCGCGTCGAAGCTGAACGCGCTGAACCTGGCAGTCGCCGGGCTCTCCGTGGTGCTGGCGGTGCTCATCGCGCTGGGCCTGCCGCGCCTCTTGCCCAACGCTTAGAACTGCGCCCAGCCCGGCACGCGCGGGTACGGGATCGCGTCGCGGATGTTGGCGAGCCCGCAGATGTAGACGAGGAGCCGCTCGAAGCCGAGCCCGAAGCCGGCGTGCGGCACCGAGCCGTAGCGCCGCAGGTCGCGGTACCACCAGTAGTGCGATGGCTCGAGGCCCAGCTTCTTCATGCGCGCGTCCAGCATGTCGAGGCGCTCCTCGCGCTGGCTGCCGCCGATGATCTCCCCGATGCCGGGCGCGAGAACGTCCATCGCGGCGACCGTCCTCCCGTCGTCGTTCATCCGCATGTAGAAGGCCTTGATGCCTTCCGGGTAGTTCATCACCACCACCGGGCGGCCGACGTGCTCCTCGGTGAGGTAGCGCTCATGCTCGGTCTGCAGGTCCTTGCCCCACTCGACCGCGTACTCGAACTTCTTCCCCGACCTCTTCAGGATCTCGATCGCCTGCGTGTAGTCGATGCGCTCGAAGGACGAGTCGATGAACTTCTCGAGCCGCGCGATGACGCCCTTCTGCACGCGGTCCTCGAAGAACTTCATATCGTCGGCGCGCTCGGCCAGCACAGCCTTGAAGACGTACTTCAGGAAGCGCTCGGCGAGGTCCGCGTCGGCGTTCAGGTCCGCGAAGGCGATCTCCGGCTCGATCATCCAGAACTCGGCGAGGTGCCGCGTGGTGTTCGAGTTCTCGGCGCGGAAGGTCGGACCGAACGTGTAGACCTTGGACAGCGCGAGGCAGTACGCCTCGACGTTCAGCTGACCGGACACGGTGAGGAAGGTGTCGCGCCCGAAGAAGTCCTTCGACGTGTCCACCTCGCCTGCGTCGGTGCGCGGCAGGTTGGCGAGGTCCAGCGTCGACACGCGGAACATCTGCCCGGCGCCCTCGGCGTCGGACGCGGTGATGATCGGCGTGTTGACCCAGAAGAAGCCTTCCTCGGTGAAGAAGCGGTGGATCGCGAAGGCGGCCGCGTGCCGCACGCGGGCGATCGCGCCGAAGGTGTTGGTGCGCGGGCGCAGGTGCGCCTGCTCGCGCAGGTACTCCAGCGAGTGCTGCTTCGGCTGGATCGGGTACGTCTCGGGATCGTCCACCATTCCCAGCACCTGCACCTCGTCGGCCTGAACCTCGAAGGCCTGCCCCTTGCCCTGGCTCTTCACGAGCGTGCCGCGCGCGATGAGCGAGCAGCCGGCGGTGAGGCGCAGCACCTGATCCTGGTAGTTGGCGAGCGTGTTGGGCGCGACGATCTGCAGCGGGTCCTGGCAGCTGCCGTCGGACAGGTGCACGAAGCTGATCCCCGCCTTCGAGTCCCGCCGCGTACGCACCCAGCCGCGCAATTCGACCTTCGAGTCCACCGGCACCTGGCCGGCCAACACCTGCTTCACACTGGCGACTTGCATGGGCGGCTCCTTACCGCGCGGCCCCGGGCTTGAACATCGGTCCCGACGTGGGGAACACCGCCCGCCCGGCCACCGGATTCACCAGCAGGACGAAGGAGATGTAGAGCGCCAGGCCCATCAGCGCGACGGTCGCGATCCCGATGCCCAGGTTCAGCGGCCCCGCGGCGCCCGGCGCGAAGTGCTTCGCGATGCGGAGGAGGTACAGCGCGTCGATGTCGAGGAGGAAGAAGAAGAGGAGCTTCGAAAAGTAGCCGAACGCGTAGGTCAGCACGACGAAGATGACGATGAAGGCGACGTCGACGGCGAAGGTCACCGACGGATCGGCCGCGCGGCCCGCGGCCGCCTCGTCGAGCACCCACCAATTGATGACCCAGTTGAACGAGAAGGTCGTCAGGAGCGTGCCGCCCAGCGTGTTCTTGTTCGCCAGCGACATCACGCCGGCGAGGAGCTGCCCGCCCGCGCCGAACAAAAGGCAAAACCACGCCGCCGTCTTGAACATCATCGGCAGCTTCGCGGGGTCCGACGGGAACCAGCCGAACGCGATGGGGATGAGCGACGCGCAGCCGATCGCGAGGCCGAGGAGGCCGAGCGGCGTGGGTTCGCCGAAGACCGGTGGCGGGGCGTTGGGACTCTCGGGAGCAGACATGTTTCTTAGAACCTCCAACCAGCGATGACGGTGGGCTGCATGACACCGCGCGCGGCGAAGCCAGACGAAGCGTCGGGTCGTTCGAAGCCGGGGCCGACGAGCCACACGAGCAGCACGTTCGCCTGCGGCAGCGGGCGCCACGAGAGCGATGGGCCGGCGAGGAACTCCAGCTCGACGGGCGCGGGGCGGCTGTTCCGGTTGTCGACGAGCTCGACGCGCAGCTCCGCGCCGACGCCGAGCACGTTCTCGAGCAGCGAGTACGACAGGCCGCCCGTCAGCCCGTACTCGTTCGTCTGGTCGTCGCCCCACAGCTCGCGCTCGAAGAAGAGGTTGAGGCCCCAGTACAGGCGGTCGGTGAGGCCCCCGCCGAGCAGCAGCTTCACCTCGCCCTTCATCGGGCCGGACGTCGGGCGGATCCACTCGAGGTACAGCGTCGGGTTGCCGGGGATGACGCCCCAGTCGGCGAGGGCCCAGCGCAGCTCGACGCGCTCGCTCTCCACGTACATCGGCCCGGTGCCCTTCTGCTCGGTGCGCAGGTAGAGATCGAGCTGCAACCGCCATGGCAGCGCCAGCGTCACCTCGAAGAGGGAGCGAAAGCGCACGTCGTCGCCGTTGAGCGGCACCTTCGTCTCCATCCAGTACTCGAAGGTGAAGGTGCCGGGCGGGGCGACGAAGACGCGCGTCGTCGGGAAGCGGCGGCGATCGGTCCACTTCGGCTGCTGGTACGGGCCGACGGGCGCGGCGTCGCCCCAGACGCGATCGCCCACCACCACCGTCTCGCCCTTCGGCGCCTCGGCCGCGGGCGCGGACATGCCGCTCTGCCGCGCCTGGTCACCCGCGGCGACGACGGGCTCACCCGCGACCGCGAGCCCATTCAGCAGGAGCGCTGCGACGAAGCTGGTGCGCATGAGTGGCGCGCTCTAGCAGGGCGCCTCGCGAGCGCCACCGGATTCGACGGCGCCCGCTCAGGGCCGAGGCGACGTCGCGCGAGACCGGCAACGACGACGAAGGAGAGTTTCCGAAGCACGGGCGCGGCCTCAGCCCCCGACCGGGCCCCCGCTGGCATCGGGGGCTGGCGCGCGGAGGGCGCGCTCCAGCGGCCTCAGCACCAGGACGTACGCCGCCGACAGCACCACCGACGCGAGGAAGACCGGCGGGAAGCCGAACGCGTCCACGAAGACACCCGACAGCACGCCCGCCGGCGCCTTGCCCCACACCTCGACGCTGGCCAGCACCGTGTAGTGCGTCGCGCCGATGCGGCGATCCACCTGCGACATCATCAGCGCGAACATCGTGGTGGTGAGGATGCCGCCGAAGAAGTGCTCGGCGCAGGTGAGCGCGATGACGCCGGCCTTCGTCGGCGCGAGCAGCCCCGCCACCAGCAGCCACTGCGCGAAGAGCGGCGCCACGCGCAGCATCGCCGCGACCTGCACCGCCCGCACCAGCTTGAGGCGCGTCGCGAGCAGCCCGCCCATCGCCGAGCCCGCCAGCGACGCGAGCGTTCCCCAGCTGCCGATCCACAGCGCGACTGTCTCGGTCTCGACGCCGTGCACCCGCACCAGGAAGGGCCCGAACATCGCGTCGGCGAGCGACTCGCCCAGCTTGTACGTCGCGACGGCCACCAGCAACCAGCCGGCGCCCGGCGCCTTCGTCACCTCGCGCACGCGGCCGAACAGGTTCCGCCAGGTGACGTGCGAGGCGAGCGCCTGCGCCCCGCCGCCGGGCTCGCGCGTCAGCAGCACCATCGTCATCACCGCGAGGCACAGCCCACCCATGGCGAAGAACAGCCCGCGCCAGCCGCCGAGGTACGCCGACGCCGCGACCAGCAGGCCGCCGCCGGTCAGCATGCCCACCTTGTAGCCGACCACCTGCGCGGCGTTGCCCGCGCCCAATTCACTCGGCTCGAGGAGATCGACCGCCAGCCCGTCCACCGCGATGTCCTGCGTCGCGGCGAGAAGGTTCATCGCCAGCACCAGCGCGAGCAAAAGCGCGAGGTGCTCCCGCGGCGGCACGAAGCCCGCGGCGAAGCAGGCGACCCCGAGCAGCAGCTGCGTGGGGACGATCCACGACTTGCGCCGACCGAAGCGCGCGCTCCCATAGCGGTCGACGAGCGGTGCCCACAGCGCCTTGAGCGCCCACGGCAGCGCCAGCGCGCGGGAGAAGGACACCGCCTTCATCGAGAGCCCGAGCTCCGTGAGGTACAGCCCGAGCGCGGTGGACTGGAAGCCGAATGGCAGGCCCTGCGCGAAGTACAGGCCGGACAGCACGGCGATCTTCCACGGCGACGGGAAGCGCCGTCCGGGCGTCGCCATGGCGGGTCAGCCGAACATCTCGATGAACATGCGCTCGAGCTGGAGCCGCACCGAGCCGTTGCGCTGGCTGATCGCGTTGCGGGCCTCGTCGAGCAGCACCGCGCGGCGCTGCACGCCCGCCGGCGACACCTTCGTGGCGGCCACCTGCGCGAGCTGGGCGACGTCGGCGTTCACCAGCCGCCCGGCACCGACCTGCGCGGCGGCGACGTCGCGCAGCCAGACCTGCAGCACCTCGAGCGCCGCCTCGGCCGTCACCCGATCCTCGCCCAGTGTCTCGGCGAGCTCGAGCCAGCCGCGCGCGTCCTTGGGGGACAGCGCCTCGAAGCGCTCGATGATCGACCTACGCTCGGCGAGCGTCTCGGGATCGAAGCTGAGCGCGCGCGACAGGCTGCCGCCGGCCATGGCGGCGATCATCGACGCGGTGGCGTCGTCGCACGTGCGCTCGGCTTTCACGCGCTCGGCGAGAAAGGCTTCGGGCAGCGGGCCGAAGGGCGCCTTCGCGCACCGGCTGCGAATGGTGGGCAAGAGCTTGTCGGGCGCGCTGGAGACGAGGACGAGGACCGTGTCGCGCGGCGGCTCCTCCAGCGTCTTGAGGAGCGCGTTCTGCGCGTTGGGGTTCATCGCGTGCGCGGTGACGAGCAGCGCCACCTTGTGCGGCGCCTCGAGCGCGCGGAAGGCGAGGCGCTCCTGCAGCTTGCGCACCTGCTCGATGCGGATGTCGCGCGACGGCGTGGCCGGGAAGTCGCTGCGGCCGGCGAGCCCCCGGCGCACCAGCTCGTCCTCGGGCATCACCCAGGTGACGTCGGGGTGGTTGCGCTGGCCCACCCGCGCGCAGCTCGAGCAGGCGCCGCAGCCTTCGTACGGCTTCTCGGGACAGGTGAGCGC
This sequence comes from Myxococcota bacterium, assembly GCA_040755835.1. Classification (GTDB taxonomy): domain Bacteria; phylum Myxococcota; class Myxococcia; order Myxococcales; family Myxococcaceae; genus JADLDB01. The sequence goes on along the minus strand of JBFMAB010000090.1, from coordinate 11,751 downwards.
CTGCGCGAGGCCGACCGCGGCGAGCTCCTTGCCTACGCCCTCGGGGCCGTGGAACAGCCAGGCGTGATGCACATTCTTCGACGCGAGCGCGGCGTTGAGCGCCCCGATGGCCCGGTCCTGTCCCCTCACGTCGCGAAGCGCCATGGCCGCGTGCTTCTACAGCCTCGACGGCGGCGGCGCATCTCCTACTCGACCGGCGCCTCCCCCTTGACGGACGAGGTCGACGAGGAGGTGTCGGCCGCGGTTGCCGCTCACGCAGGCAGGGAGTACACGCGCGGCGCCCATGAAGTCCTTCCTGCAGGGGAACCTCGCGCTCGTCTTCGGCCTCGTGGGCCTCTCCCTGGCGCTCGCCGGGCGCGCCAGCCCGAAGGAAGAGCAGCTCCGGCGGGACGCCGGCGGCGCGGCGCCGTGGCTCGCCGCCTTCGTCTTCCTCCGCCTCAACGCGTTCTGGCTCGAGGACCTGCTGTCGCGCGAGTGGAACGTGTGGCTCCGCGTGCTGTGGATGCTGGCGTTCTCGTACGGCACCGCGCGGCTGCTGGTGGCCGGCTCGCTGTGGGTGGTGCGGCGCTTCCGGACGAAGCCGACCGCGAAGATCCACCGCGACGTCGCCGACTTCGTCCTCTACGTGCTCGTCACCATCCCGGTGCTGAAGACCGAGCTGAAGCTCGACGTGACGACGCTGATCGGCACGTCCGCGGTGCTGTCGCTGGTGCTCGGCCTCGCGCTGCAGGACACGCTGGGCAACCTCTTCGCCGGCCTCTCGCTGCAGCTCGAGCGGCCGTTCGAGGTGGGTGACTTCATCCGCGTCGGCGATCACGAGGGGCGCGTGCTGCAGGTGTCGTGGCGCTCGACGCGCATCGAGACGTTCCGCTCCGAGGCGATCACCCTGCCCAACAACGTCATCGCCAAGGAGCACCTCGTCAACCTCTCGCGCGGCGGGCAGCCGGTGGCGATCGACCTGACGATCGGCACGGCGTACGCGGCGGCCCCCAACTTCGTGAAGCGCGAAGTGCTGGAGACGTTGCGCGAGGCCCCGCTGGTGCTGAACGAGCCGCCGCCGCTGGTCGCGGTGCGGGAGTTCGGCGACTCCGCGGTGACGTACCTGGTCCGCTTCTACGTGAAGGACTACTCGCAGGTGCCGGTGGCGCGCGACCAGGTCTTGAGCCAGCTCTGGTACCGCTTCGGCCGCGACGGCATCGAGATCCCCTTCCCGCAGCGCGTGGTGCACCTCCGGCAGCCCGGCGCGCAGGAGCGCCCGCCCGCCGAGGCGCTGCTGGCCAGCCTCGAGCTGTTCCGCCCGTTCCCGCCCGAGGAGCTGGCCGCGATCGCCCGCGCCGCGAAGGAGCGCCGCTTCGGCGCCGGCGAGGAGGTCGTCACCGAGGGCCGGGAGGGATCGACGTTCTACGTGGTGGTGTCCGGCAGACTGGCGGTGCGCGTGGCGGCCTCGCCGACGGACGTCGCGACGCTGGGCCCCGGCGACACCTTCGGCGAGATGAGCCTGCTCACCGGTGCGCCGCGCGCGGCGACGGTGGTGGCGACCGAGGACTGCGTCGTCCTGGAGCTGGGCCGGGACGCGTTCGCGGAGCACTTCGCGCAGCACCCGCACCGCGCCCAGGAGCTGGCCGAGGTGCTGGCGAGGCGTCGAGCCGAGTTGGACAAGGCGACCGCCGACGGGAAGAGCACCGAGGCCGACCGCGATCCGGTCGGCGTGCTGAGCCGCGTGAAGAGCATCTTCCGCCTGGGCAGCTGACGAGGAGCCGGGTCGTACTCCTGCGACTCGCCGTTCCACGCGGTCGGCCACTCGCCGGAGGACGCGCCGTTCGTCCTGAGCGCGGCGGCGCACCTGCTCCGGACCGAGCGCGGTCGTCTCGCCGTGGAGCGCGCGCTCAAACACGTCTTCCTCTCCGTCGACGCGCCGGTCGGCAACTTCACGCACGTCACCGCGGGCGACGAGACGTTCCGCGACTTCGTGTGCGGCGTCGAGGCGTGGAACGGGCGGTTGAGCCCGCACGTCGCCTCGCTCACCCGCGACACCGCCCACGCCTTCGACTTCGAGCCCCAGGAGTTCTACCGGCGCGTCGTGCAGGTCTACGACGTCGACGATTCGAACTTCATGCCGTACGCGCCGAGCGTCGGTCGAATCGCCGGGGTCTACGCACGGAGCCGACGGCCGACCCGGCAGACGCCGCGGAGCGGACACGAAACGCAGTTCTCCCGCACCGGCCGCGCCGGACACGCGCCGGACATGCCGTAGTGGCACAGCGCGAAGTCGTAGCGGACCGGATCGGCCGCGTCGAGGAGCCGCAGCGACGCGGTGATCTCCTCCGCGGCCGTCCAGCCGATGTTCGCGCGCGTGGTGAGGCCCAGCCAGCGGCTCAACCGCATGACGTGCGTGTCGAGCGGCATCACCAGCAGCGCCGGCGAGACGCGCTTCCAGATGCCGAAGTCGATCGGGTCCGGCCCGCGCACCATCCACCGCAGGTACAGGTTGAGCCGCTTCGCCGCGCCCGCCGCCGCCGACGGCAGCAGGTGGTGCAGCCCGCGCGTGGGCCCGAGCCGCCGGACGAGCTCCTTCTCGGGCGCACCGGAGCGGATGCCCGCCGCGAAGCCCGCCAGCGCGCCCTGCCACGTGCCCGCCGAATCGAGCGCCGCCAGAAAGTGCCCTTCGAGCGAGCCGTGGCGCTCGAGCGCCCGGCCGATGCCCATGAGCAGCACCCCGAGATCCGCCGGCAGGTTGAAGCGGTAAACGAAGCCGTCGAGGAGCGCCTTCGCGTCGCGCACCGTGAGTCCGGCCACCGCCTTCGCGGGACGCGGGCCCAGGCGCTCGAAGAGCCACGCCAGCTTCGGCTTGAAGAGCTCTGCGCGGCCGTACGCGAGCGACGCGGAGACGAGCGCCACCACCTCCACGTCCCGGGGATCGCGGTAGCGGTGGGGAAACTCGACCGGATCGGCGCGCACGCGGTCGGCCCACGGCCGCGACTCGACGAAGGCGTCCAGCAGCGGCTTGAGCGCCGCGGCCTTCGCCGGGCTGAGCGCCGCCTTCACCATCAGCGAAGGAGCTGCCTCACCAGGTGGCCGAGCTCGGGGAGAATGAGCCGATCCATCGCCAGCTCCACCGCCTTCGGCGACCCGGGCAGTGCGAACACCACCGCGCCGCGGCTCACGCCCGCCGCCGCCCGCGACAGCATCGCCGCGCTGCCGATCAGCTGGAACGACAGCATGCGGAACAGCTCCCCGAAGCCGGGGATCGTCTTGTCCAGAAGCGGCGTCACCGCCTCGAGCGCCACGTCCCGCGGAGAGAGCCCCGTGCCGCCGGTGAGGATGATCGCCCGCGCGCCGTGCTCCCGTGCGTGCTCGATCGCCGCCTGGATCGCCGCGACCTCGTCCTTCACGAGGTCCGCGCCGACGACGCTGTGGCCCGCGCCCTCCAACTTCGCGCGCACCAGCGCCCCGCCCTCGTCCGTCCTCGCGTCGCGCGTGTCCGAGCAGGTGATGACGAAGCACGCCACGCTGGCGACGCCCTCATGCCGGTGCTGCGACACCGGGTCGGCGCCGGGGTGGTGGTGGTGCGGGTGCTGGTGCGGTCCGTCGTGCGGCACGGGCTACTCCTCGTCGGGCGGAGGCAGCGGGTGATCGGGGAAGCCGTAGACGACCACCTGGCCGTCCTCCTCCTCGCAGCGGAACATGTGCTGGTCGCCGCAGACGCCCGGCGAGGTGGCGTTCTTTCCCGTCACCAGGTCGAAGCCCACCTCGTGGCACGGGCAGACGACGGTGGCGCCCTCGACCCGGCCGCCCGACAACAGACAGCCGGCGTGGTTGCACCAGTCGTCCATGGCCCGGATCGTCCCTCCGTGGCGGACGATCAACACATTCCGCTTGCCGACCGCGTACCCCCTCATCTCCCCCTCGGACAGGGTGGCCGGGCCCAGCGTCACTCTCTCGTCGGCGCTCATGCGTCAGTGCGCACCCTCCTGCACAACGGGCCGCGCTGTCGCTATCTAACGTTCTCCCATGACGCCCGTCGACAAAAGCTCGGTGGTGAAGGCCCTGCGCGACATGAGCGCGTACCTGCAGCTCGAGGGAGAGAACGCCTTCAAGACGCGGGCGTACGACATCGCCGCGGACCGCATCGCCGGCTTGTCCGACGACCTCGCGCAGCTGGTCGCGCAGGGCAGGCTGACGGACCTGCCCGGCATCGGCGAGTCCATCGGCCAGAAGATCGCCGAGCTCGTCACCACCGGCCGCATGGAGGCGCTCGAGGCGCTCAAGAAGGCGTACCCACCTCGCATCCTGGAGCTGCTCGACGTGCCGGAGCTCGGGCCGAAGAAGGCGAAGGCGCTCTTCGAGCAACTCGGCGTCGGCAGCATCGACGACCTCGAGAAGGCCTGCCAGCAGCAGCGGGTGCGTGGCCTGAAGGGCTTCGGGCTCAAGTCCGAGGAGAAGCTGCTCGCCAACATCGCGCTCGCGCGGCGGCAGCAGTCGGCCGGAGCGCGCAAGCGCCTGGGTGATGTCCTCCCGCTGGCCCACCAACTGCTCGAGTGGGTGAAGGCCGCGCCGGGCGTCCAGCGCGCCAGCCTCGGGGGCTCGGTGCGCCGCATGCGCGAGACGGTCGCCGACGTCGACCTCATCGCCAGCGCGAAGGACGCGGCGAAGGTGTTCGCGCACTTCGAGGCCCACCCGCAGGTCGCCGAGGTGATCGCGTCGGGGGAATCGAAGTCGTCGGTGCGCCTGAAGGAGCTCGATCTGCAGGTGGACCTCCGGGTGCTGCCCGACGAGGACTTCGCGGCGGCACTCCACCACTTCACCGGCTCGAAGGCGCACCACATCCACCTGCGGGGGATCGCGCAGGAGAAGGGCTACACGATCAGCGAGTGGGGCGTGCACCGCCTGGGCGCCGCCGCCGGCCAGAAGCAGGAGAAGGGCACCGCCCGCCATGAGGCCGCCGAGGAGAAGGTACCCATCACGGAGGAGAAGGACCTCTACGCGCTGCTCGGCATGCAGTACGTGCCGCCGGAGCTGCGCGAGGATTGGGGCGAGATCGAGGCGGCGCTCGCGCACGAGTTGCCGGACGACCTGATCACCGCCGCCGACATCGCCGGGAACGTGCACGCGCACACCACCTGGAGCGACGGCCGCGACTCGCTGGAGGCCATGGCCCGCGCCGCGAAGGCGCTCGGCCTGAGCTACCTGACCGTCACCGAGCACTCGCAGACGTCGGGCTACGCCGGCGGCCTCACCGTCGAACGCCTCAAGGCCCAGTGGGACGAGATCGACCGCGTCAACGACACGGTGAAGGGCATCACCCTGCTCAAGGGCGTGGAGAGCGACATCCTCGAGGACGGCTCGCTGGACTACCCCGACTCGCTGCTCGAGAAGCTGGACGTCGTCATCGGCTCCATCCACCAGCGCTACGGCCTGGACGAGGACGGGATGACGAAGCGGGTGCTGAACGCCTTCGACAACCCGCACCTCATGATCTGGGGTCACCCGACCGGCCGGCTGCTCCTCAGGCGTGAGCCGGCGCCGCTTCGCATGGAGGAGATCCTCGACAAGGCCGCGAAGAAGGGGATCGTCATCGAGGTCAACGGCTGCCCGGACCGCATGGACCTCGCGCCCGAGTACGTCCGGCAGGCGCTCCAGCGGGGGCTCAAGCTCGTCGTCTCCACCGACGCCCACTCGGTCGCCGAGCTGTCCTCGCACCTGCCCTTCGCCATCGCCGCCGCGCGCCGCGGATGGGCCCGCAAAGGCGACGTCCTCAACACCCTCGGCGCGCGGGCCTTCGTCAAGCGGTTACAGCGGGTCTAGAACCACGCACACTGGAAAGGTGCACCGCGACTGACGGTGGCGGTAGATTCCCCAACATCCATGCCGCCGCCGACCGACCCGCTGGTTGGGACCACGCTTGGCTCGTTCAAGATCACCCGGGTCATCGGGCGCGGCGGCATGGGGACCGTGTACCTCGGCGAACACCAGTTCATCGGCAGCCGGGTCGCGATCAAGGTGCTGATGGATCGCCTCGCGAACGACGAGAGCCTGGTCGCGCGCTTCTACGCCGAGGCGCGCGCGGTCAACCTCATCGGGCACGAGAACATCGTCAACATCTTCGACATGAACGTGGTTCCGCCGAACCGCTACTACCTCGTGATGGAGTACCTCGAGGGGCAGCCGCTGAACTACCTGCTCACGCAGCCGGTGCCGGCGCGGACGGCGATCCCGATCCTCATGCAGGTGTGCGAGGCGCTGCAGGCGGCGCACGACGCCGGCATCATCCACCGCGACCTGAAGCCCGAGAACATCTTCCTCATCAAGCGCGGGAAGACGGAGAACTTCGTCAAGGTGCTCGACTTCGGCCTCGCGAAGCTGCTCGACCACCCCAACGCCGCGCGCCAGACGGCGGCGGGGCTCATCGTCGGAACGCCGGAGTTCATGAGCCCCGAGCAGGCGAACTCCACGCCGGTCGACGGGCGCAGCGACATCTACTCGCTGGGCTGCATCGCGTGGCTGCTCGCGACCGGGCGCCTGCCGTTCCCGCAGCGCGGCCTCACCGACCTGCTGGTCGCGCACCGCTCGCAGAACCCTCGGCCGCCCCACGAGGTGAACCAGAACGTGCCGCGCGCGTGGAGCGACACGATCATGAAGGCGATGTCGAAGGATCCGAAGGAGCGCTTCCAGACGGCGCGCGAGTTCGGGCTGGCGCTGGACGCGGCGCTCAAGAGCATGGGCGAGACGGCGCCCATCTTCACGCCGCCGCCGATGGCCTCGGTGTCGCCGGTGCCGGCCGGGCAGCCGCAGCCCCGGCACGCGGCGCGCTTCAAGGCACAGGTGTCGCTGCTCGACGGGAGGTCGCTGGGCGAGCTCGAGTGCACCGACATCTCCAGGGGCGGCATGTTCCTGTCCACCTCCGGCGCGCTGCCCCCCGTCTTCACGCGCCTCAAGATCGTCATCCCCAGCGAAGGCAATCTCGGACTCCTGGGCGAAGTGGTGCGGCACGTGCCGGCGGACCAGGCGAAGGCGTGGGGCATGTCGCCCGGCTTCGGCCTGCAGTTCGTCGAGCTCACCCCGCCCCTGCGCGAGGCGATCGCCCGGCTGGTGACGGGGCTCCCGGTGCAGCCGCGCGTCGAGCAGCCGCCGCCGCACGTGCGCTCGATGGACTCGGTGCTCCTGACCTACCGCGACCGCGTGAACGGCGACCACTACGTGGTGCTGGACGCCGATCCCGAGGCCGACATCGGGGAGATCCGCGCGAAGGGCGAGGCGTCGTTGAAGGATCTCGAGGGCCTGAAGAGCCGCGCGAACGGGCCGCAGCGGGCGCAGCTCGAGGCGGCGATCGCCCGCGTGCGCACCGCCCTCGACGTCCTGGGCGCCCCCGGGCCGCGCGCGCGCTACGACGCCAACCGCGGCAACTACCGCGGCGTCGCCAAGTGCCTGCTCGGCGGGCTCGGGCCGTTGGATCTCGAGCGCCTGCGCCAGGACTTCCTGGTCGAGCACCCGTCGGCGGCGGGCTCCGCGCACGTGAAGTACCTGGCGTCGAAGGCCTACGAGGCGCGCAACCAGCTCAAGGAGGCGCTCGACGCGTGCGACGCAGCGCTCAAGCTCGATCCCCTGAACCTGCAGCTGCACCAGCGGCACGCCGGGTTGGCCAGGAAGCTCCAGGACGCGAAGACGTGAAGAGCCTGCTCCTGTCGACGCTCCGCGCGCAGTTCGCGTCGAAGGGGCTCGACGCCTTCCGCGCGGCGCACCCGCACGCGTGGTTGTTGTGGGAGCCGGGGACCTGGAAGCCGCCGCAGAAGCGCACCATGCAGTTCGCGGCCATCACCGATCCCTCGAAGCCCGCCGGCGCCGAGGCGCTCGCGCTCGCGCTCGAGGGCAAGCCGCGGCTGGTGCTGGGCCGGGATCCGGGCTGCGACCTCGTCATCAACGACGGCACCCTTTCCTCGCGCCACCTCGTCCTGTCGCAGACGGCGACCGGGTGGGAGGTGGAGGACGCGGGCTCGTCGAACGGCACGAAGCTGCACGGCCAGGCGCTGAGAGCGCACGAGCCACACCGCCTCGTCGAGGGCGCCCGCATCGACGCGGCCCAGGTGATCCTCACCTTCTGGTCGCCGGAGGGGCTGTGGCAGCGGCTCAAGCTGCTCTGAGGCCCGCGTGGCTGCCGCGCGGCGCCGCCGCCGAGGCCGTCTCGCTGTGGGCGCTGTGCTTCGCGGCGATCGTCATCACCTACCTGACGGTGACGGGCGTCGCGAAGGTGGTGGCCACCGTCGGGTTCCTCTACCTGCCGCTGCTGTCGATGGATCGGCGCGGCGAGGACTACCGCGACTTCGGGCTGTCCACCCGGCAGCTCGGGCGCGACGTGCGGCAGTTCCTCGCGGTGAGCGCGGTCGTCTTCCCCGTCTTCGTGCTGGGCTACGTGGCCTTCGCGTGGCTGTTTCCCCTGCTGCCCACCGAGTGGGTGCGGTCGCTCACGCCGTACGTCGGAACGCCGCACTTTCACTTCCGCCTGCCGGACCGCTTCGGGGAGTGGGTCATCGACCAGATCTTCGTCGTCGCGTTGCCCGAGGAGTTCTTCTACCGGGGCTTCCTCCAGACGCGCCTGCGCGACGCCTGGCCACAGGGCCGGGTGTTTCTCGGGGCGCGGCTCGGGCCTGCCTTCTGGGTGACGGCGCTCCTCTTCGCGCTGGGCCACCTGGCGATTCTCCAGGTGTGGCGGCTCGCGGTCTTCTTCCCCGCGCTCCTCTTCGGGTGGATGCGGGAGCGCTCGGGCTCGGTGGTGGGCGCCGCGCTGTTCCACGCGTCGGCCAACCTGTTGGTGCAGGTGCTCGACGCGAGCTTCTTCGGCGCCCCCTGACGAAGCTCAGCCGACCTGCAGCGACAGCCGGCGGTCGACGGACAGCACGCCGCCATCCGGCACCGACCCCCAGCCGTCCCCCGCGGTGGGGCTGGACGCCAGCACCACGGAGCGACGGCGGCGGTGATCGCGCACGGCCGCCTCCGACTCCTTCGCGTCAGCGGCGATGCCGCAGCGCGCGCACTCGGCGCGGCCTTCGAGCAGCCGGTACGCCAGCGCCTGCTGGCCCCGGCGCGCGGCCACCAGCACCCGGCCGTTCGTCGCCACCAACGCCAGCTTCGCCTTCGAGGTCCCGCCCACCTCGCCCGACGCCTGCTCGACCGCTCGCGCGGCCTTCTTGAGCAGGCTCGCGGCCATCGGCCCGTCGAGCGTCGGATCCTCCGTGCGGCCCACCGAGCGCAGCTCCGCGAGGAACTGCGCGAAGATCACCTCGGACAGCGTGCCGCCGCGCACCGCCGACTGGAGGTACTCCGGCAGCTGCTCGAAGAGGCGATCACGCACCGCGTCAGCGCGGTCGACCTCGCCGACGTGGGCGAAGAGCCACTGGCGGAAGCGGAAGGGCTGGGCGTTGTCCTCGGGGGCGAGGTCCACCGGCAGGGGCCCGGCGTGGAGCAGCACCATCTCGGACAGGGGCACTTCCCACAGCTCGGCCGCGGCGCCGACGCCGTAGCGGCGCTGGAGCACCAGGTCGTCCTGGTACGCCCCCACCCCCGCGACGAGCCCCGGCGCATCGAGGGTGACGAGCGGGCGGACGCGATCCAACTCGCAGCGAACGAGCGCGGCGTCCGAGGTGACGATGGCGAGCAGCGACGACATGGCACTTCTCCTAACGAGACGATCCTGCACCCTCAACAGGCCGGCTGGCGAGGGCGTTCCCGGGAACGGAGCGGCGCGTTCTCACCCAACGAGGGGGAATCGGGGTACATTCGGCGCGCATGGCTGACATCGCGGTAGGTATCGACCTGGGCACGTCGTACTCGTGCGTCTCAGTCGTCATCGACGGTCAACCCACGGTGATCCCGAACGAATGGGGCGAGTTGACGCACGCCTCGGTCGTCTCCTTCCTGGACGACGGCTCGGTGCTGGTCGGGAACGCGGCGAAGAAGAACATCATCACCAACGCCGACAACACGGTGTACTCGGCGAAGCGGTTGATCGGCCGGTTCTTCTTCTCCGACGAGGTGAAGAAGGCCCAGGCGGTCATGCCGTACAAGATCGTCGAGGGCCCGAACAACTCGGTGCGCATCCAGGTGCGCGGGCGAACGTTCTCGCTGTCGGAGATCTCGGCGCTGGTGCTGAAGGAGCTGAAGGCGGTGGCCGAGGGCTACCTCGGGCAGCCGGTGAAGAAGGCGGTCATCACGGTGCCCGCCTACTTCAACGACAACCAGCGGCAGGCGACGAAGGACGCGGGCCGCATCGCCGGGCTCGAGGTCCTGCGCATCCTGAACGAGCCGACGGCGGCGGCGCTCGCGTATGGCTTCGGCCGCGACGTGAACCAACGGGTCGTGGTGTACGACCTCGGCGGCGGGACGTTCGACGTGTCGATCCTCGAGATCGGCAAGGACGTGTTCGAGGTGCTGTCGACGGCCGGTGACACGTACCTCGGCGGCGACGACTTCGACGACCGGATCATGAACTGGCTGGCGGACGACTTCCTCCAGCGCACGCGGCTCGACCTGCGGCAGAACAAGTACTGCCTGCAGATGCTCAAGGACGCGGCCGAGCGGGCGAAGATCGACGTGGGCCAGGCGGGCGTCGCCACCATTCACTGCCCGGGCATCTGCCAGGACGCGTCGGGCGCGGTGCTCGATCTCACGCAGACGCTCACCCAGGACGCCTTCAACCGCATGGTGATGGACCTCGTGCAGCGCACCTTCAAGGTGTGCGACGAGGCGCTGCAGAGCGCGCGCATGACGGCGGCCGATGTGGACGCGGTGATCCTCGTCGGCGGCCCGACGCGGCTGCCGATCATCCGCAACTCGGTGCAGCACTACTTCCAGAAGGTGGCCATGGAGGGCGTCGACCCGGACCAGGTGGTGTCGCTCGGCGCGGCGCTGCAGGCGCACGCGCTGGTCGACCAGTCCACCGAGACGTTCCTCGTCGACGTGACGCCGCTGTCCCTGCGCATCGGCACGGTGGGCGGCTTCACCGAGAAGATCATCGAGAAGAACACGCCGATCCCCATCGAGAAGTCGAAGACCTTCACCACCAGCCGCGACGGCCAGGACAAGGTGAAGATCCGCGTCTACCAGGGCGAGGCGAACCGCGCGGACGAGTGCGAGCTGCTCGGCGAGTTCGAGTTCTCGGGCTTCCGCATTGGCTACCGCGGCGACGTGAAGATCGAGGTGACGTTCGAGATCGACTCGAACGGCATCGTGAACGTGTCGGCGACGGACCAGGAGACCGGCCAGCGGACCTCCACCACCATCAGCCTCTCGTCGGGCCTGTCGGAGGCGGACATCCAGAAGTCGATGAGCGACAACAGGAACGTCACGCTGGCCAAGCACCGGGACCTCCCCGCGGTCGCGCGCTAGTCGAGAGGAAACCGAAGGTCATGTCGAACCCACCGGACAATCGCTCGGGCAAGCCGCCGGGGGCGCCGCGGATCGCGCCGGCCCAGCCCCAGCCGGTCGGCCGGCCGGTGCCGCAGATCACGCCTCAGACCGTGACCGGGGTGAAGCCGAACCTGCCGCAGGTGACGCCCGCCGGGCCGAAGCTGCCGTCGATCACCGCGCCGCCGGTGGCGCCGGTGCAGCAGACGGCGCCCGCGCGCGTGCCGATCGCCGCTCCACCCGGTGCGCCTCGGCCTGCAGGCGCGCCGCCCGGCCGGCCCGCGTCGTCTCCAGCGATCCCGGCGATGGCGCCGGCGGGGCCCGGCGTCCCTGCCCCGCCCGGAGCGCCGGGCT